>JAMCPD010000011.1 GCA_023379935.1 Actinomycetota bacterium
GAGATAACCTTCTATCAAGCGTTAAAAGTAATCAACCACACCAACTCAGCCGTAATTGGAAATAAACGAAAGTCACACCTTATAGATCCTCTTTACACCAAAGAATTCTCGGAAATCCTAGAATGTGCCAAAGAAACCTAAAGTGGAGCCAAAAATCCATACCTATTTGCGGAAGACGGGAATTAGAAAGGATGCATGTTCAAAGCATGGTTCGCCCATTGTGATCAGGCAACGAAGTACTTAGCTTGCGGGTGATGACATATTATGGCCGTTGTGGTTTGTTCAGGAACAAGCTGGAACTGGTCTGATATGCTTACTCCTATACGATTAGCTTTGGTAAGTTCAACTACTTTTGCATTGTCCTCTAAGTTGGGGCAGGCGGGATATCCCCAAGAATAACGACCACCTCTGTACTGCTGTTTAAACAACCCGGTTAGGCTCGGGGCATCTTCATCGGCAAAACCCCATTCTGTACGTATACGAAAGTGCCAGTATTCTGCCAGAGCTTCTGTCATTTCCACCCCAAGACCATGTAACAGCAGATAGTCTTGATACTTATTCTCCCTGAACAACGTTGCGGTTGTTTCAGATACGATACTGCCCATACTTACTACGCTGAAACTAGCCCAGTCCTTTTCTATCTGTGCAGTAGCCGATAGCAGAGGACGAAAAAAGTCTGCTATACACAACCAAGGCGGTTTATTCTGCCGCGGAAACTCAAAGCGCATCTGTTCTTTACTTCTTGATTCATCTGTCCAAATAATCAAGTCGTTACCTTCCCCGTTGACCGGGAAGTAACCCCACACGACTTGTGGCACAAGGATGCCCTTTTGTTTTACCTTGTCCAGTTGTGCGGCCAGGACCGGTTGTATTCGTTGTTTGAATTCGCTGTCGGCTTCTCCCTTTTCCGGTCTAAAACCCCATTGATGCCTGAAAAGAGCAGTCTGGTTTAGATACGAAGCTATATCATCCAAAGGTATGCCTTTAGCTATTTTAGTTCCCACAAAGGGTGGTGTAAATATCTCGTTATCAACTGCCACTTCGCTTGAACGCTGATCATATGGACGGTTGAACAAGTTTGTATCGCTGTTGTTTGCAGACTTTCTGGGAGGCAGGCTTCTCCCCCCCGGTTTTTTACCAAACTCTGGATCGGATAACCCCTGACGTTTAAGTTCATACAACTTTTCCATAACATCAAGTCCTTCGAAGGCGTCGTGTCCATAGAACAGCTTACCTTTGTAGAGCTGTCTTAAATCACGTTCAACGTAGGTTCTGGTAAGTGCCGCACCGCCAAGGATAACCGGTATATCTGATGCCCCTTGACGATTCATCTCTTCAAGGTTGTCTCTCATCACAAGTGTGGACTTGACCAAAAGCCCGCTCATTCCTATGACATTAGCGTCTGTTTCTTTTAAAACTCTAAGCATTTCCGATATTGGGACTTTAATTCCGAGGTTGTGTACCTTGAAACCGTTGTTGGTCAGTATTATGTCAACCAGGTTTTTCCCTATGTCGTGTACGTCACCCGATACTGTTGCCAGCACTATTGAGCCTTTATGGGTGCTTACAACCCCAGCGGGGCCGGATTGGATTGTTGTGGCTATATGCGGTTCCAGGTAGGCTACTGCCGCCTTCATTACCTCTGCTGAGCTAAGTACAAAAGGCAGTTGCATCTGTCCTGCACCAAACAGTTCGCCGACTGTTTTCATGCCTTCCAACAGAATAGTATTGATAATCTGCAAAGGATCATAACCTTTTTGTATAGCTTCACTTAAATCCTCCTCAAGTCCTGTGGCTTTGCCATCCACTATGCGTTGTTTTAAGCGCTCGTCCAAGCTCAGCTCTTCAAGTTTTTTTGTGCTGTTTTTGGTGTTCAAGGCATCGGAGCTTTCGTATGCGCTCAGCAACTTTTGAAGTGGATCATAACCGGGACTGCGTTTGTCATATATAAGATCCAGGCAAATCTGTTTTATGGCGGAGTCTATCTTATACATGGGGAGTATTTGAGAGGCGTTTACAATAGCACCATCCAAGCCTGCCGTTACGCATTCATGTAAAAATACGGAGTTTAATACTTGGCGGCTGGCTGGAACAAGGCCAAAACTGATGTTTGATACTCCTAAAGCGGTATAGCACTGTTTTAGTTCATCCTTGATTAGTTTTATGGCATTTATGGTTTCCTCGCCATCCTTACGACCTTCTTCCATACCTGTGGATATAGGCATAACCAAGGGATCAAATATGAGATCACCCGGGTCCATGTGGTATTTTTCAGTTGCAATGTCGTATATCTTTAGTGCTACCTCAAGCTTTCTTTCAGCGGTTCTCGCTTGTCCTTTTTCATCAATACAGGTACATATTATCGATGCCCCATACTCTTTTGCCAGAGTGAAGAACTTGTCAGCTCGTGTACCCGAGGTATAGCCATCCTCCAAGTTCACTGAGTTTATTACAGACTTTCCGGCAAGTTTCGACAGTGCGGTTTCAACTACATCAGCTTCGGTTGAGTCGATGACAAAGGGCATACTCGAAGTGGTAGCTAAGGTGTCGAGCAGTTTGCTCATATTCGAAGCGCCGTTTTCGCCCGTATAGTCCACACATACATCTATCATATGTGCGCCCTGTGAGACTTGATCCTTGGCTATTGCGGTACAGCTTTCCCAATCCCCCGCCAACATGGCATCCCGAAAGCGTTTTGATCCATTGGCATTTGCTCTTTCACCGATAACTAAAAAGGAGGTTTCTTGCTTGTAAGGTACATGGTTGTAAAGAGAAGTTGCGCCGGGCTCAAAATTGAAACTGCGCTTCGCCGGTTCGAGCCCGCTACACTGTTTAACAACTTGAGCTAGGTGTTCAACACGGGTTCCGCAGCATCCTCCGATGACGGACACCCCCAGTTTTGTAGCGAAATCGAACAAATAGTCTGCCAGTTCTTTGGGTGTCAGTCCATAGTACATCTTTTGATCACGTAACTCGGGAAGCCCTGCGTTTGGGAGGCAAGATACGGGTAGACGTGAATGTTCGCATAGGTAACGAAGAGGTTCAAGCATCTCAGCGGGTCCTGTAGCGCAGTTCATCCCTATTACGTCTATCCCCATTGCATCCAAGCTGTAGAGGGCCGCTGCTATTTCAGTACCTAACAACATGCGTCCTGTCAGCTCAACGGTCACCTGTGCCGTAAGAGGGACCTTACGGTTGGTTGTTGCCATAGCCCTACGACATCCCACTATTGCTGCCTTGGCGCTCAAGAGATCAAAGACGGTTTCTATTACGAGCAAGTCAACTCCACCTTCTAGGAGGCCAGTTGCTTGAAGTTCATATGCGTCACGTAACTCAGAAAAGCTTATTTGCCCCAAGGTTGGCAGCTTTGTGCCGGGGCCTATTGATCCTGCCACATATCTTAGATGATTGGTATTTGAGTATGAAGAGGCTACCTCGCGAGCTAGTTGTGCAGCTTTGAGATTTAGTTGGTAGTCCTTATCGGCTATCTGATACTCTTCCAGCACCACCTTGTTGGCACCAAAACTGTTTGTTTCTATGACGTCCACCCCCGCTTTTAAGAAAGCATCGTGTATATCAGCTACGACTTGAGGCTTTGTTTCCACAAGTATCTCATTGCAGCCTTGTGTCGCTTCGCCGCCGAAGTCATCCGGGGATAGATCCATTTCCTGAAGGTTGGTTCCCATTGCGCCGTCAAATATGACTACTTTTTCAGATAAAGTCTGTAGATAGTTTTTTACTGAGTTATTTTGCATTAAACTAACAGTCTATGCGAATTTATACGCGTAAAGGCGACGATGGAACTACAGGTTTGTTATATGGGGGGAGAGTGAAAAAGGATTCTTTGAGAGTTGCCTTGAATGGAGAGATTGATGAAGCACAAGCTGTTTTGGGAGTAGCGCTGGCTTTGTCGAAGGTTGACCCTGTGCTTGAAAGCGGGGTGCTTGAAATTCGGATACTTGGAGATGTTGGTGTGGAAAACCTACTACTTGATTTGGAAAAAGATTTGTGGACAGCTATGGCGGAGGTGGCCTGTTTACCTGAAAATCGTCATAAGTTGAAAACCGGAGCCTCACTCGTGGATCAGGGTATGGTTGATAAGCTGGAGAAATATATAGATATATTGGAGGAGTCGTTCCAGATGCCACAGGAGTTTGTTTTGCCGGGTGATAACAGGGTTTCGGCGGTATTGGATTTTGCTCGCACTGTTGTCAGAAGGGCGGAACGCTCCTGGGTTGGGTTATGTTCGGAAGATGTCACAGATTCGCTTGTTGGTGTCTATTTAAACCGTTTGTCGGATTTGTTGTGGATGATGGCACGGTGGCGGGAATCATTGAGTTGTCAGTCATTGGGTCGGGAATCGCCCCAAGCGGAATAGGTGCTATTGAGAACTATGCATATGACACGTAGTTTTTCTGATGCTCCCGTACCAAAGAAGCTGTTGGGCGAGGTACTTGAGTATGCAACCGGGGCACCCTCAGCAGGTTTTTCTCAAGGTTGGGCATTTGTGGTGTTGGATGATCAAAAAGAGATCGAACTGTTTTGGGAGATAACCAGTAGTGCAACTTGGCGGAAAGAAACTGTTCGCTATGTCGGCTTGAGCAAGGCCCCGGTTATAGTCCTGCCCTTAGCATCCCGCGAAGCCTATCTGAAGCGTTATGCCGAGCCAGACAAGCGGTTCTCTTCCGAGCACCCTTCTTCTTGGAATGTACCTTATTGGATAGTGGATACTTCTTTTGCAACAATGCTTATGTTGTTAAAGGCTGCCGAGTTGTCTTTGGGTGCACTTTTTTTCCGTATACACAAAAACACTGAAAAGCTGCTGAAACACCTTGGTGTACCAAGCGGGTATGAACCGATAGGGGCCGTAGCGCTCGGGTGGCCTGCTCAGCCCGGGCAAAAGCCACCACTTCGGGCAGAAAAAAAGCGACCCTTGGATGAGGTTGTTCATTTTGGCAGCTGGTAAGCACGGCAAGGAACGGCTTGAGACCTCAGCACTGTAAGGTTTTATTTACCCGCGGATGGTTATAGAAAGGGAGTAAAAAATATTTTAAATTTTTTCGGGTGTGTAATATACAAAAGTTGATCAACATGGTAAACTTTCTATTATGACTACTTTCCGAGAAATGTTAAATGCTGCCAAATCACAGATCAGAGAGATATCTACTGAACAGTCTGAGGGTATGCTTTCAGATGCGCTGTTTTTAGATGTACGGGAGTCGGATGAATACGATCAGGGGACAGTCCCAGGTTCTATACATATATCACGCGGTTTTTTAGAGGTACAGATTGAGGGCAAGGTGCCAAACAAGTCCAAGCCCATTGTAGTTTATTGTGCCGCCGGTGTGCGATCGGCTTTGGCTGCAAAGGCACTGGGGGAGCTTGGATATACGGAGGTTTTTTCAATGGCAGGTGGTTTCAACAAGTGGAAGGACGAAGGCAGGGTTTGGATCACACCAAAGACATTGAACGAAGAACAGCGCAACCGCTATCACCGGCATCTGCTTCTTCCTGAAGTCGGGGAAGAAGGGCAGGAACGTTTGTTGGAGTCTAAGGTTTTGGTACTTGGAGCCGGCGGACTCGGTTCACCGGTAGCTATGTATTTAGCTGCAGCAGGTGTTGGCACTTTGGGTGTGGTGGATATGGACATAGTGGATGCCTCCAATCTGCAACGTCAGATTCTGCATAACTTGGAAAGGGTGGGGGAGACCAAAGTGTCTTCTGCCGCCAAGACTATTTCGGCCATGAATCCGGACGTAAAGGTTGTTCCTTATGATGTGCGTTTGGGCGCGGATAATGTACTTGAAATAATAGACGGTTATGATGTGATAGTTGACGGCACCGACAACTTCCCGACTAGGTACCTGTTGAACGATGCTTCGTTGATAAAGGGTATACCTATTGTGCATGGTTCAATTTTCCGTTTTGAAGGGCAAGTTACAGTGTTCAAGCCTTATGATGGTCCATGTTATCGTTGCATGGTGCCTGAACCTCCACCACCCGATATGGCTCCATCATGTGCGGAAGCTGGGGTTTTAGGTGTGCTATGTGGAATCATAGGCTCCCTTCAAGCTCTCGAAGCCATCAAGGTAGTGTTGGATCTCGGCGATCCGTTGGTCGGACGTCTTGTGGCCTATGATGCATTGACGGAATCGTTCAGAACGTTTAAAGTTCATAGAGACCCAACCTGCCCGACTTGTGGAGCAGATGCGGGTGAGATTCTGATAGCCGAGTATGACGAGCTGTGCATGCCCCATGTCGCACCGCGTGAGCCTGTTCATGTGATATAGTTGTTCTGTGGGAAAATTTAGTTCTAAGAGACATATCACATTTCTGGGAGTACTGTTGTCATTTGGTATGCTTATACAGGCATGCGGTTCTGCTAGCGTAAGTAGTCTGACGCGATTGGACAGTGTTTCAGCTGCCATGAAGGATGCCGGTGCTGCCCGATTTACCATAACCTTGCTTGCACATTTTTCCTCTGCTAGCGGACAGCCAAAGAGTGTGACTGCAGTTAGTGCCAGTGGGATATTCGATTTTGCTACCCAACAAGGATATGCTGACATAACAGGGGGTAAAACCGGTTCAGGTACGCCGCGGAGTTATTCTGCGGTATTTACCCCATCAGTTTATTACCTGGGGAATTTTCCGAATCCCTCGGGCCTGCCGTCAGGAACAAAGTGGATTGAGTTTCCTTTATCTCATTTAAGCCTGTTACAAAAGTGTGCGCCTCAACTGTTTTATCAAGAAGGGGCACTAAATCCATACTGGTATGTTATACAACTGTCCTCATCAGTCGCTAAGATACTCTCTGATGCCAATGTAACCATCAGCGGCACCCCTGCTGAAAAACTATCTTTATTGACAAACCTCAACAAATTCAAAGGAACTACCGGTTCTGCTGAGGAAAAGTTTGAGTTGGCGACCGTAGGGGCCTCAACTTTTCCCACAGTTGTCTGGCTGGATTCTTCAAACCGCATACTGCGGTTTAACCAAATTTTATATGTTTCTCCTAAAAGTGTTACAGGCAGGGCTAAGGGGGGACCTAATGAAATGTTGCTTACTATGGATTTTTCCAATTTTGGGACAAAACTTAATTTGACGCCGCCAAATAGCGGGATACTGAACATTGAGAACTACTTGCGTCAACAAGCTTCCGCCTCCAAAGAGGAAACTTCGGGCAAGGAATCTCCGGCCGTTGAGGCTAATGAGTGTCCGGGACAAAGTTAGGAGCCGTCAACTGTGCGTCTCATGTCTCAACCATTGATATAACCGGATTGGAATCAGTTTGCCAACCATGACATCTTTTATATAGCCTTTCGAGTTGACCAACACCGTGTCCGGGAGTCCCCAAAACCCATATTTTCTGTAAGCTATGCTTGCCTGTGGGTCAACCATTACCAAGTATTTAACACCGCTTGTTTTCAACAGTTGTTTTGCATTGGATGGGGAGTCTTTTACATCTATTCCGATAAAGGTTACTTGTGAGCCGAATTTTTTCCAAGCTCGTTCCAACTGAGGGAGCTCTTCTCTACAGGGCGTACACCAGGATGCAAAGAAGTTAATTACTATGGGATGTCCCGTAAAGCTTGCCAGCTTGATTACCCTTGAAGGGTTTTGAAGGCTGTGCAGACTAAAAGCAATCATTGGTTGGTTAAGGAGTGAGTTGGATTGTGGTGTTTTTGAATTGGAGGCAGTGGGTAGTGACAATGCCATTACTACTGCTACAATCAAAAAGATGGATGCGACCAGACCTAAAATAAACAGTATGAGGCGCCTTGTTGTGTATTCGCCGACCTTTTTGTAGTCTTGTGGTATGGAATCTTCCAGGTTTACTGATTCAGGCATAACTATAAGTTCAGTTTACGATAGCAACAGCCTTGATGGCTGGAGTCCAGAGAAAAAACTGGGTCAACCGGGTGAATATCCTTATACAAGAGGTGTATATCCTAATATGTATAGGGGCAAGTTGTGGACTATGCGCCAGTATGCCGGATTTGGGACTTCCAAAGCCACCAATGAACGTTTTAAGTTTCTACTTGATGCCGGCCAAACAGGGCTTTCATGCGCTTTTGATTTACCCACACAGATGGGGTATGACTCTGATCATGAAAGAGCATTGGGTGAGGTTGGTAAAGTCGGTGTAGCTATTGATTCACTCGAAGATATGCGAACTTTGATGAAGGGAATACCGATGGACAAAGTGACCACCTCTATGACCATAAACGCCACCGCTGCTGTTTTACTTCTCCTTTATCAGATTGTAGCTGAAGAGAACGGAGTGGATCTAACTCGTGTTGGTGGAACTATTCAAAATGATATATTGAAAGAGTATGTAGCACGGGGGACATATATTTATCCACCACGTCAGTCTATGCGTCTCGTAACCGACACGTTCTCTTACTGCGCAAAACATCTGCCCATGTGGAATACAATCTCAATTTCCGGTTACCACATCAGAGAAGCCGGATCAACGGCAGTTCAAGAGCTTGCTTTTACCCTTGCCAATGCCATTGAGTATGTTAATGCAGCAGTTGAAGCAGGTCTTGAAGTCGATTTTTTTGCACCAAGGCTCAGTTTTTTCTTCAATGCTCATAATAACCTTTTTGAAGAGGTGGCTAAGTTTCGAGCGGCGAGACGTATGTGGGCACGTATTATGGTTGAGCGTTTCGCGGCCAAGGACCAACGCTCTTGCCTGCTGCGTTTTCATGCTCAAACCGGCGGGTCGACTTTGACTGCCCAACAACCGGAAAACAATATCGCACGAGTGACCCTTCAGGCGCTTGGGGCGGTTTTGGGGGGCACGCAAAGTCTGCATACCAACGGTTTTGACGAAGCCCTCAGCCTCCCAACTACTACCGCTGCGCGTATAGCGCTTAGAACTCAGCAAATAATTGCTTATGAGTCTGGCGTCGTAGATACAGTTGATCCGTTGGGAGGTTCGTATTTTGTGGAAAAACTAACCGATGATCTTGAAGCTGCGGCCTGGGATTACCTGAATCGCATCGACGAGATGGGAGGGGCCGTTGTAGCCATTGAAACAGGGTTTATGCAGCGAGAAATTGAACAAGCCGCTTATGCTACCGCAAGAGCTATTGAAGATAGTAAAAAAATAGTTGTGGGTCAAAATAACTTTTCAGGTGAGGAGCCTTTGGAACCATCTAAATATCCAAATCAACCGCAGGTGGACTTGTCGGCAGCCGAGTTGCAGTCAGAGCAGTTGAAGCAACTACGGAAACATCGTGATGGGCCGGCAGTTCAAGATGCTTTGGAAAACCTGCGCGAAACAGCACGAACATCCGGCAATCTGTTGTATCCGATGAAGAATGCTCTTTTTCGACTGGCAACCATAGGAGAGGTATCCGAAGTACTGAGAGAAGAGTTTGGCACTTATCACCCGACAACATTTTGATGTGTTGTAAGAGTTAGTCGTGATCCGATCCCGCCACCAAGGTGAACTGATGTGAAGATGTCTAGAAAAATACCTGGGCTCGGAGTACTTGGCGTTGTTGTCATATGCGCACTAGTTGGGTTGGTGGCAGTTTTTTTACTTAGTTGGCTTTCGACAAAGTTTGCTTCACCCTCATTGACTATACCAACCGTTGGCTCAGATACCGCTCTTGTTAAAAATCCCGCCAACCTGGTCAATCCATTGATAGGAACCGGATCAACCACCCATATCACGAAGGGATCTTATTTTGCGCCCGGGACTCAGCATATAGATACCTTCCCCGGTGCATCTATGCCGTTTGGGATGATCCAGTGGAGTCCGGATACTCCCAGTCGTCCCGATGGCGGCGGTTACTACTACAAAGACTCATCCATTTTAGGTTTTTCTTTAACTCATGTTTCAGGTCCGGGTGCTCCCATGGGAGGTGACATACCGATTTTGCCTACTACCGGGGCGCTGGACGGTGATCCCCAGTTTACGGAGATGGCGTTCAGTCAGAGACATGAAACCGCTAAACCCGGATACTATTCAGTCCAACTTGGCTGCAGTGCAACACCAAAGTTACCATCGGCTTTGAACTCACTTGGTTTTGAGCAAAAGTTGTTCTTGGAGTCCAAGTTTATTGCCAAGTATCGCTATGGTTGCAAGAAGGGTTCGGATCAACATGGAATAGATGTCCGCTTAAGTGTAACTAAAAGAACAGGCATAGGAGTGTTTGTTTATCCAAAGACTACCCGCGCCAACTTGTTGTTCAAGGTGAGCGACACCGAAGGGCTTTTGGGACAAGGTTCCGTAGGTGAAGTTTCTATAGTTGGTAGTCGTGAGATTGTCGGTTCCACGACAGCTTTGGTTATGGGAAAGCTGATGACCCCGTACACTCTTTATTTTGTTGCTGTTTTTGACCGTCCGTTTAGCAGCTTCGGGACTTGGCACCAAAACCATATTGTCGCTTATTCCACCTCAACCGGCGTCAACGCCCCGGCTTGCGGCGCATATTTAACCTTCAATACCACCGAAGACAGACAAGTAAAGATGAAGGTTGGAATATCATATGTTAGCGAGGCTGATGCGGTGTCTAATTTAACATTTGAAGACCCGGGTTGGAGTTTTTCAAAAGTTGCCCGGGATGCCTGGAATACCTGGGATAACCTGTTAAAGCGGGTGGATATTGCCGGTGGGACCCATAATGAGCAGGTTACCTTTTACACAGCTTTATACCATTCACTTTTGGACCCGACCACCTTTAGCGATGTAAACGGTTCGTATATGGGGTTTGTCAATCCAAATGGCTTTTCCGCTAAGGTGGAACAAGCTTCCGGTTATACTCAATATACCAACTTTTCAGGATGGGATATATACCGGGATGAACTGCCGCTGCTGGCACTTATAGTTCCCAATGAGGCATCGGATATGATGCATTCCCTAGTTGAAGATGCAACACAAGGCGGATGGTTGCCCAAATGGCCCAGCTTGAACTCCTATACGGGAGCAATGGGTGGTGATTCCGCATCTCCCATCATAGCTGATGCCTATGCTTTTGGAGCAAGAGATTTTCCGTTGAATACAGCGTTGAGTTTTATGTTGAAAGGTGCCACCGTATCCACTCCTTCCTTCCCCGGGTTGCCTGCAATACCCACTGGCATGTTCAGCGCACCAAGGGTGCCCTATATCGAGCGTCCCGGTTTAAGTTACTATCAAAAACAAGGTTGGATACCTAATTTCCCACAAGGCTACAGAGGATATTTGATCGACGATTCAGCTTCTGTAACTTTAGAGTATGCCATAGATGATGCCAGTTTGGCTTTTTTTGCTAAAGACCTTGGTAGTATCGGCGTATACAAAAACTTTATCACCCGGGCACAAAATTGGCATAATCTAATAAACTCGACTACTAAGTATATCCAACCGAGAGATGCAAACGGTTCCTTCCCAAAGGGAGCTGTATTCCATCGATATTCAGCTTTATCATTGGGTTTTGGGTCTTTATTGGAAATTGGCCACAGCGGTCAAAGCGGCTTTCAAGAAGGGAATGTTTATCAGTATGAATGGGATGTTCCGTTCAATTTAGCCGGCTTAGTACATGCCATAGGGGGCGAAGGAGTTGCTTTTACGCGACTCGGAAAACTTTTTCAACACCTCAATGCAGGACCATATATGCCTTACTACTGGGCAGGGAACGAACCTGACATAGGGGCACCGTGGGTTTACAATTTTATCGGGAAGCCTTATATGACTCAACAGATTGTTCATCGTATTATGGCCAAAGAGTATTTCAATGCCCCAGGAGGCCTTCCCGGTAATGATGATTTGGGGGCAATGAGCTCTTGGTATGTATGGGCGGCAATGGGCTTGTATCCTGAAATACCCGGAGTGTCAGGCCTGGTAGTATCAAGCCCACTTTTTTCTCGCATCGTTGTGGATGTACCAACCGGGTACGACTTCAAGATATTGGCGGCACATCAGGGCCCATACATACAGGCCGCATGGTTAGGCAAAACTCCATTTCCTGCCAGCTGGATTACTCTCGGGCAATTAACCAATCACACGCTGGCTTTTGATTTGGGCACCTCGGCGAATATCTCTTGGGGTTCCAAAAAGTCCGATTTGCCACCTTCTGTTGCTGCCGGTCTCACAGTCGGTTCTGTTGCTAAAGCATCTTCTGACTCCAGCTAAATATATATACCAGCCAACCTAACACTTTGCTCGGCCAAGAACGGTTGCAACCAGGGCCGTTAAAACTACTTACATTGCAAACTATACCGACTGAAATATGAGCTATACTAAATAACCGTGAAATCAGATACATTGCTCCAAGTAGTTAACCGCTATCGTTCGTTGGTATTGGCAATAATAGTAGTGATCGTGGTGCTCATGTATGTACCGTCACTTTCCAAGAAGACAAGCTCAATAACGCCCAACAACACCCCTTTTACTCCGGCTACTCCGACTTATGGAGCCGGGGTAACTGTAAGTGGCGTACACTGCGGACCGGGTATTCGCCAAGTACCATGGTCTCATTATGCCCCAGGCTGCAAACCGGTTTGGCACGGATACAACGGAGGTGCGACATCACATGGTGTAACTGCTAAAACTATAACCCTCACCTACCGTATAGCCTCAACCGCTGAAGAAAAATCGTTGGAGTCGATGATAGCTCCGGGTGTCGTTGGGACTAATAAAGGTGTTATCCGCACTATGCAAGCCTACATTAAGGTTTTTAACAAGGATTTCGAGCTTTACGGCCGTCATGTAGTGCTAAAAGTATTCCGCGGGAAAGGAGACTTCTTGCAAGAAGACTTAGGCCAAGGGCAAGCTCAGGCTCAGGCGGACGCACAAACTGCTTACAGTCTTGGAGCGTTTGCGGACAGTTCGGTCTTGGGAGCAACACAGGAGTATATCCAGGCCCTGGCCGGAGATCATGTTATAGCAATAGGCGCTCAAGCTCTCTCACAATCCTGGTTCGAACAGTTTGCCCCCTATGAATACTCCCCGTTTATAGACTGTAACAAGGGGGTCCAGGCGGCAGTTGACCTTATCAGCCGTTCATTAGCCGGCATGCCGGCCATATTTGCCGGGGAACCGGCTATGCGCAGCAAAAATAGGGTATTCGGTATCTTTTATCCACAATCGCCTCAAATTCAGCTCTGTGCACAACAAGCAGTATCAGAACTGCACAACCTCGGCATAAACGTTCCTGTTGTGGTGTCTTACTCTTTTGATATTACTTCCGCCCCCGCAATGTTGGCAAACGGTATAGCCAAGATGAAGCAAGCCGGTGTCACAACAGTACTCTGTGCCTGTGATCCTTTTACGCCAATGTTGATTGCCCAAGCCGCAAACTCTCAACAATACTATCCCGAATGGGTTACCATGGACTATGGTGATGCCTTCGGACGCTTCCCGGCTTTAAAGAAACAGTGGGCACATGCAATATCAGCGGGACTCCAGTCTCTGCCGGAAAAAGACCAGGAGGCATACCAAGTTTTCAAAATGGCCGATCCCAAGGGACGTATAACGCCGGAATATGGCTTTGTCTACCCGCCGTTGCTACTCTTCTTTGATGCCCTGCAAGCAGCTGGCCCTGATTTGACGCCTCAGACTTTTGAACAGGGCTACTTTTCGTTGCCCAACTCTATCCCGAACGGCTCTTTGGGAGGATGGAGCTTTGGCAAAAACTCTTTTGATCCTCCATCAGACTTTAGGGCAATATGGTGGAACCCTAACGCAATCAGTGCGCAAGACGGTAAAAAAGGTGCCTGGATAAACTGTAATAACGGCACACCTTACTATATAGCCAACAAAGGTGCCGGTCTGCCAAAACATCAACAGCTTAACTGCTTTAACCGTCTAAGCACTGGAGGATAAGTCGTACCAAACTGTTTGCTGTATGGATTCTATACATATGGCCGTGTTCGTATGGCGACAAGTTCAACGAGATTGTTTGGTGTTATATATCCCACCATGGTAAGCACCTCATATGGGTTATTGACCTCCGAGTTATCAGTTGGCGGATTGAGAGCTTTTCCTCCGTTAGCTTTTGTACTGTCGATACCGGCTGGGGGTGTTTGATCTTCAGGTACGATGCCAACTGTTGCGTTAAGTTTAACGAATACAATTGTAGCACCGTTTACGTAAACGGTTACATTCACTTTGCCATAGTAGTCCGCCAGCCTTGTTCCCAACAAAGTTTCCGGCATTTGAACGTTTGGAGCAATCTTTGACCACCAGGATTGATTCTGCATTCTCAATGTATCAAGTACTGCCGACCATAGGTCAACCGCTCCAAGTTGCGCGTTTATCGGCAAAGGGCTTTGGGATATGAATGTGTCAGGGAGTCCTCCTATAGTAAGTGTTCCCATTGGGATTGAATTATGCGCCAAACCTAATCCCATGTTGCGAAGTGCTTGAGGCGCAGGGACATCGTAGGTTTTGGGATGGTTCCACCAGGACTGCGGCAGTTGGGGAGAGGGGGCGGATGAAGATACAAAATGTGCAATCACAAAGTAGCGCTTGGATGTTACCCAAAGAGCATTTGTCGGCCAGCAGGTATCGAGGATCAAGCCGCCACCGGTGATATATCCAAGATGAAATCCCTTTTTTACTATTTGGCTGCCTGTGACTACATAAGAAAATGTACAACCCGGCGTCTCATAGTAAACTGCATCACCGGGCTGGAGGTTGTCTATGTTTGTAAACCACGATACATCATGTGCGGACAGTACGGATGTTGTCCCAATTCCGGGCCAAGCAGAACTTCGGTCATGTCCAACGGCAACTGATAGAACAGAATCTGTAGTTCCCTGCTCCACCGGAGCTACTAAGCTGATAGCAGGTATTTTAAGTAGACCAATGCCAGATGAAGGGTCCCCCGAAGCGCAGTCGGTGGCAGGAGTTGTGGTCAAGGTCGCCTGGGGTAGCGGTTGGTTCAACTCTTCGTTAGGCGGTGGATTCCCGGATTTATCGATGGCGGCTTGGGCTTTGTGTATGAGCGCATCGCCAACCATCTGGGAACGATAACCCCACCATAGGGGGTAGGCAATGCCTAGCCCCCCAACAGTGAATATTACGATACCAAGTAGCCTCATCAAGTGGCGCAGCCTTATTGTTTTTGGTAAGGAACTTAGTTTTAGCCACATTGAGGCATATGTATTACGGTGTTATTTTTGCTGCTTTGGACTTGCGCTCGGACAATATACCGGACAAGAACACAAATGCCGCTCCTATTGCCATTAACAACCCGGCTACGGTCCACCATATCCAACTTGCCCAAGGTTTTCCTGTGGTGGCAGTTGTTGAGCTTGCCACTTGACCGGCGGGGGTAACGGCAACCGGGACGGAACCAACCGTCAAGGTAGCACTAGCGGTGATATAACCGGGGTAAGTCGGATCTGTACTGTTGCCCGTATCGCCTAATCCGGCACCTTCTGCATTTTGTTCATACAGACTCACTGTCACTGATTGTCCGGGCTTTAGTGTGGTCGGTACGGTAAAGTGACCTGACAGTTTTGGTGGTGTCAGTGTTCCGGTGAGTGCGGAAAGAGTAAACGAGTAAGACGCGGGAGAGACTGTTGCGTTAGTCGTAACCGGCTGACCGTTTACCAAAAGTATGAGTGCTGTGCTGGAATTCGGCACCGAATCTAAAGCATCCCCCCACCAATAGGAGCTAGCTCCCGGAGTATCACTTATATTGACAACTGATCCGGCAGCCTGAGTAGACGGTGACAGCGTAAGAGTTGGAGGTTGTGGCTTGGGGTTATTGGAGTAGCCCAACAAAGCAGTTCCGGCCAGGCCTGAATTGCTGCTAGACGCGTTGGTTGCGCTCCCTGAGGATTCCAACACTCCAACGGCACAAGCCAACAGTCCGGCATTTACCTGAGCCTGCGTCGGCGGGCATACCGCATTCGGATCCCCGGGCACTTTGAATGCCGTTGATCCCGCTGCAAATGGGCTGGGTACTTGTAGAGTATGTGACCATGTGCCCGAAGAGCTTGCGGTGCTAAGGACCAAGTAAGGAGAGTTGCCATCTGCTTCTGCAATACCGGCTTTGAGGGCTGTAGTACCCGAGTAACTGCTAAGTGGCGGATTAAAAACACCTGTAAGAGGGCTTGATGTTGAAGCAGCAAGGGTGGCGCCGGCCGGCAGACCGCTACAGCTTACAGATATATTAGATCCCGGTCCGACCCCGGTCAAAAACGCCGGCGACTGACTGCCATTGAAGGAGCAGTTGTTGTTTACCGTAGCTCCTGCAACTGTAGCGCCGTTTGCGGTTTGGGCTGTCGCCAAAGCCACAGGGCCTAACACCAATGCCACCGCTGCCATAGAAGCTGCTATGCGTAGCGCTATACGTTTTGCGGGCAGTTTGATTGATCTGCTTACTTTTTTCACTTGTCAACCTCCTAATGTTGAATTGGTATCTTATCTACTCCTTAGTATCTTAATATTTCCTAAGAACTTTATCGACAAGTTTACTTAGTATGATTTCGTTTGTCAATATTAAAATAAGTAGACTTTTTGCAAGTTTCTGGTTATGATCTGTATGTGATGAGCGATACACAGTACCGTTGTACGAAGTGCGGAAATATAACCCGTTTTGATGTTGTTGTCACTCGCCGCACAAAGGAGTTTCATCACTACAACTTAGCTGGTGAACTGGCTATTGAGGACGTAGAAGTGCTTTCTGTTGTAGTTGAAGAGGTGAGTTGTCGTTGGTGTGGTAACTCTTCTGGCGTGGAGGTTATCGAGTAACAAGTCATATTATTATTCGGGGAGCGAGAGAACATAATTTAAAGGATATCTCCTTGGATCTTCCCCGTGATCAGCTTATAGTTATAACCGGGATCTCCGGGTCGGGCAAGTCTTCACTGGCCTTTGATACCATCTATGCAGAAGGGCAACGCCGCTATGTAGAGTCCCTTTCGGCATATGCCCGCCAGTTTTTAGGACAGATGGACAAACCTGATGTTGACTTTATCGAAGGACTTTCACCTGCTATATCTATAGATCAAAAGTCAGCTTCTCATAACCCCCGCTCTACGGTTGGAACTATAACCGAAGTATACGATTACTTGAGACTGTTGTATGCCCGTGTCGGAACACCTTACTGTCCAAAGTGCGGTAATAAAATTACTCAACAAACCACTCAGCAGATAGTGGATCAAATCATGTCCTTACCCCAAGGGACCCGGTTTGAGTTGCTTGCCCCTGTCGTTACGGGACGAAAGGGAGTGTACGAAGGATTACTTACCGACCTGTCAAAACAGGGTTTTGTCAGGGCTTATGTAGATGGTGAGTTGATTGAACTGTCACAGTATTTGGCCCAAGAACACGAACATCTCGCCCGCTATGTACTTCATAACATAGAGGTAGTGGTTGATCGGTTGGTGATAAAGGAAGGCTTAGACAAACGACTCAGCGATTCAGTTGAAACTACTTTGAAGCTGGCCGGCGGCTTACTTGGCATACGGATAGTCCAAGGAGAGTTGCAGGCCGCTACACCCAAGACGGATATCCGGCTTGGTGATCAACCCGTAGCAGCCGGCCAACTGGTTATGTTTAGCCAACATATGTCCTGTAACAGCTGCGGGACGAGTTTTACAGAGCTTGCCCCAAGAAGTTTCTCATTCAACTCACCTTACGGCGCTTGCGAAGCTTGCGACGGGCTCGGAACGAACTATGAGGTTGATCCCTCTCTGGTGGTTCCCGATCCGTCGTTAAGCATTAGCCAGGGGGCTATTGCCCCTTGGCGAAGCAGTACAAGCGAATACTTTTCACGCTTGGTAGCCGGGGTAGCTGAGTCTTACGGCTTTTCAACCTCCACTCCTTTTGGGAAGTTGAAAAGTTCTTTCAAAGATATTTTACTATATGGGAGCGGATCGAAGAGAATACATGTAGTCTACCGCAATCGTTTTGGGAGACAGCGTTCCTGGAATCTGCCGTATGAAGGGGTTATACCTTGGCTGACCCGCCGCCGGTTGGATGTTGAATCAGACTTTTCCCGCCAGAGAATTGAAAGTTATATGAGAGAGGTCCCTTGCTCTTCTTGCAAGGGTGCCAGGCTGAATTCGCGGGCTTTGGCTGTCCGGATTGCCGGTATGAACATTTTCGAACTTTGTGAGATGCCTGTATCGCAGTCTTTTGAAGTTATGAAAACTCTCGAGCTATCCGAGCGTGACAAGATAGTGGCAGCAAGGGTGCTGAAAGAGATCAACTCCAGGTTGCAGTTTTTATGTGACGTTGGTTTGGACTACCTTAGCTTAAGTCGCCGTTCCGCCACCTTGGCAGGAGGTGAAGCCCAACGTATTCGCTTAGCCAGCCAGATAGGAACTGGTTTAGCGGGAGTTTTATATGTATTGGACGAACCGTCAATCGGACTTCACCAGAGGGACAATATTCGGCTGATAAACACCTTGCAACACTTAAAGTCTTTGGGTAATACGGTTATTGTGGTTGAGCATGATGCCGAAACTATACGGTGTGCCGATTGGATAGTGGATATGGGTCAAGGTGCCGGAGAGCACGGAGGGCGAGTTGTTTGCAACGGAACCCTTGATGAACTGCTTAAATGCAAGGATTCTCTAACCGGACGCTACCTTACCGGCAAACTTTCCATCCCTGTGCCAAAATCCAGGCGTAAGATCAAAACGGCCTCCAAGACCGGAAAACCCGGTGCTAAGGCTGGAGGCGATTGGCTTGTACTTAGAGGTGGGCGTAAACACAACTTGAAAAACATCACCGTTGAGTTTCCGTTGGGATGCTTTATAGCTGTAACAGGTGTGTCAGGTTCCGGAAAGTCCACCCTTGTCAATGACGTACTTTACCGCATGTTGATGGATGAGGTATATGGCGTTGGCTCCAAAAATTTCATTTACGGCTCCAGGTCAACTGTGGCTGGGACAGATTCAATTTCCGAAGGAACAACACTTTCGGGTGCACATCTCATTGACAAGGTGATAGACATAGACCAATCTCCCATAGGGCGCACTCCGCGCTCTAATCCAGCCACCTACACGGGTGTATTTGACCATATACGCAAACTGTTCAGCCTCACCACTCAAGCTAAAATTCGCGGATATGGACCGGGCAGGTTTTCCTTTAATGTAAGAGGAGGTCGCTGTGAGGCTTGTGCCGGAGAAGGTAACATTAAGATCGAGATGAATTTCCTGCCCGATGTTTATGTTCCTTGTGAGAGTTGCAACGGTGCACGCTATAACCGGGATACGCTTGAAATTACCTTCAAGGGACTCAACATATCCGGGGTGTTGAACCTTTCGTGTCAAAAAGCCCTGGGGTTCTTTTCCAACCAGCCGCCAATAGTAAGATGCTTGCAGACTATTGTCGATGTCGGGTTGGGTTATGTGAAGTTGGGGCAGCCTGCCCCTACGCTTTCGGGCGGTGAGGCCCAAAGGGTGAAGTTAGCATCCGAATTGTCTAAGCGAGCGACAGGACATACATTTTATATTTTGGATGAGCC
This sequence comes from Actinomycetota bacterium, assembly GCA_023379935.1. Taxonomy (GTDB): domain Bacteria; phylum Actinomycetota; class Acidimicrobiia; order Acidimicrobiales; family JAMCPD01; genus JAMCPD01. The sequence goes on from JAMCPD010000011.1 coordinate 19,422, forward strand.
GACTACAGGTTTGCACTTTGATGATGTTTCTAAGTTGCTCGGTGTCCTCTCCCGCTTGGTTGATCAAGGTAATACAGTTTTGGTTATAGAGCACAATCTGGATGTAATCAAGACTGCCGACTGGGTAATAGATTTAGGACCTGAAGGGGGACATCTGGGGGGCTACGTGGTGGGGAAAGGAGATCCCGAAACAATAGCGAAAAATCCAAAAAGTTACACCGGCAAGTTTCTAAAAAAAATATTAACCTAGCCATATCAATTTGAGCCGAGCTGTGTTCACAAGGATTAATACAAACCAACTGTTATGAATGTACCGTTACGTAATTTTCTGCTAAATTAAAAACTGTGGCAAAATCCCAAATAGGCAAAATAGTAGCTAAAGCGGCTGCAACCGGAGGCGGACGTACATCAAAGGGTCATACCCCGTTTAGTTGGTACGCTACCTTGGTTGTTATCGTGGTATTAGGTATAACAACGGTTGCTTACAGTCGCTATCAGTATCAACACCCGGCTCCGGCGAGCAAGCTCAGTAAGAGTGCTAATGCCAATGGGCCTACGACTAAAGACAGTTGGACTGCCGGATTTGTTTTTGACATATGCGGATCACTGCAGCCGAATCCCCCCACCGTGTCTGCTGCAGGCTCAATTCCGCGTGGATTTACTACAGACGGTGATGGTCTTATTCATATACAACCGCTTCTTTCAAGCCAGACAGGCAAAAATGCTACACTCGGGGCATTTGTATCTGAGTATCCTGATATGGTGCTCACTTCGGATACACTGCGTTATCCGGGAGGATACTTATGGAAAAATGGTGATAAATGCGGCGGTAAATCCACCAACAATAGTAAGCCTGGCAACGGTAAACCCGGGGTTGTACAAGTGGAGCAGTGGAGCAGCCTTGCAAGCAGTGGCACCTTGGTTACCGGAAATCCGGGGTCGTTACCTCTTAAAAATGGACAGTTGATAACACTGGCTTTTCTCCCGGTAGGGGCTCATATACCAAAGCCTCCCGTAAGTGTCATAAGTGCCTTGTTGAATGCTCTTCACACGAAGCCTAAATCACCGACTACTCAATTACCCCACAGCCCCGTCAGCCTACCCCCCGGTGTTCCTCCCCCCAGCCTACCCTCCGGTGCTGGCGGCAGTACTCATCTGGGGCCATCGACTAACTCCGGTAGTTTTAAAAGCTCACCGCCTACTGCATGAAAGCTGTTGTTTTGGTAGGCGGGGAGGGTACGCGTCTTCGTCCTCTGACCTTGTCTGTCCCCAAACAGATGCTTCCTATTGGTGGGATACCCATGATAGAAAAGGTCTTAACCCATCTGTCGAGTTGTGGTGTAACGGAGGCAACTCTGTCTTTAGGTTATAAGCCCGACGCTTTTTTGAAGGCATATCCGACGGGTATCTGTGCGGGGATTCACCTATATTATGCGCTAGAGCCGGAGCCTTTGGATACTGCCGGCGCTATATCTTTTGCCGCCAAAGAGGCTGGGATAACAGATACGTTTGTAGTTGTAAATGGCGATATTTTGAGTAGTTTTGATATTTCCAGGCTTGTAGAGTTTCATCATAAGCAGAATGCCAAAGCCACTATACACTTAATACCGGTAGAAGATCCCAGCGCTTTTGGTGTAGTGAAATTAGAGATACTCTCTGAGGCGGGCGACATGATAGGGAGAAAAGAGACGACCGGAAGCGAACCAACCAACCATCAAGGTCAAAAATCGGTACAAAAATCCGGTAAGGTGATTGACTTTGTAGAAAAACCTCCGAAGGGTTCAGCGCCAAGCAATTTGATCAATGCCGGCACATACGTTCTCGAGCCCGAAGTATTGGAACATATACCTCTCGGGAAACGGGTATCAATAGAAAAGGAGGTATTTCCCCTTATGGCCAATGATGGGACCCTTTATGCGTTGGCAACTGATGATTATTGGATAGATGCCGGCACGCCAGCCACTTATATAAAAGCAAACCTTGATTCAATGTCTGATCTGGCAATGTCTGATCTGGGGAGAAAAGCCCAGACAACTCAGATAGCCAAGTCGGCAAGAGTTTATAATTCAGTTTTAGGCAAAACAGTTATGGTAAACGAAAGAGCGGAGATAACCAACTCTGTCGTATTGGACGGGGTCATCGTGGGCAACGACAGTATAGTGGACAACTCAATTATAGGTTTTAATGCGGTTTTAGGGGCCGGTTCGAAGGTAATAAAGAATTCGGTAATCGGTTGTGGAGCTTTCGTGCCGCCCGGACATCACTTGGTTGCAGCGAGGTTTGCTGAGATGAACAAGGAAACAAAGTGAGGGCGGTGGTTACGGGGGGAGCCGGATTCATAGGTTCCTCTCTGGTCGATCGTTTACTTGCAGAGGGGTGGAAAGTGGATGTGGTGGATGATTTGTCCACCGGCTCTCTTGCTAATTTGGCTGATGCCCGCACAATTGGGAGGCGTTCACTGAGCTTTCACAATTTAGACATCACCTTATCCCAATCAGAGGAGCTAATTAAAAAGATTAAGCCTGATGTCATATTCCATCTGGCGGCTCAATCCAGTGTAAGACCTTCACTGGACAATCCGGTTTATGATGCGCAGGTTAATATTTTGGGAACATTGAGGATCCTTGAGGGTGCACGGCTTGCCAAGGTGGAAAGGGTAGTTTATGCTGCCAGCGGAGGTACGTTATACGGTGAAGTTGCTTCATCAAAGTTGCCTTTGGATGAGTCTGCTCCCATTGCCCCAATGTCACCGTATGGGGTTTCCAAAAAGGTGGGGTTGGACTATCTTAGGCTGTACAGAGAGATCTATGGAATAGAGTTTTGTGCCTTAGCTCTTGCCAATGTTTATGGACCGCGCCAGAATCCACACGGAGAAGCAGGTGTAGTAGCTATTTTTGCCGAAAAGCTTTGTAAAAAACAGCAGTGTGTTATATATGGAGACGGTGAGCAAACACGTGATTTTGTTTACATAGATGACGTGGTTGACGCTTTTGTAAGAGCATCGGAACAAGGAGGAGGGCTGTTGTTGAATATAGGGACCGGGATAAGGGTGTCTATTAATGACCTATACCAGATAATGGCAAAAGCTTGTGGCTTAACACCTATCTTGGAGGCTATTCATCTGCCGCCTAAAGCAGGTGAACTCAGAGATAACTCTTTGGATCCCACTAGGGCTTTGGTCCACTTGGGTTGGAAGCAGTGGACTTCGTTGAAAGACGGAGTGGAAGAGGTCATAAAGTCAGCGAAACAAGTCGTCTGAATACTTGCGGATAATTTCTTTTTTAACAGACGACTCTCTAAACCAGTCGGGGTTCACACCTCTTACGACAACCACGGGAATTTTATCTGCCTTACCCATAACAAGTTCTGCCGCAGAGGCAAGCTCATCTGCTATGCACACCTCGGTTGTTTTCAACTCATGCCCCATCGAATCCTCCTTTCCCCGCAAGTCCATTACCGCGGCTATGCCCGCACAACCGATTGCCACGTCGCACAGCCCTCTTCTCCAAGCCCGCCCAAAAGTATCTGATACTATGACACCCACATCTAAAGACGTAATAGCTCGAAGGCGATCTCTTATCTTGCGTGCGGCCTTGTCAGGATCCGGCGGCAATAACGTGACATAGCCGTCTTCTACATTTGAGCGGTCTACTCCGGCATTGGCACATACAAACCCATATTTAGTCTCGCTTATAATAAGTCCCCTTCCATCTTTATCCATGCGTTTTCGCAGTATACGTACCGATTCAGACTCCACTACTTTGTAAAATGCATCAGGATCGTTTGCGGAGATTGCTTGTATGTTCCCATCGGCTTTTGAGACGATTTTTTGGGTAACCACCACCACATCGTATGGTAACAGTTCAAAGTGTTGCGCTATCAACTCGGCTATGGAGTCTCCTTCAAATACCTCTTTGATGTCGGTAACTGGGAGTATGTGGATCCCTTCTTGTTTCGAGTTCCTCCGGTTCATGATAGCAAAGCCTTCCCTAATTCAACCGCCAAATCAAGCGAACTCATAACTGTTTGTGTCACAATGCAACTCATCCCAAGTGATTCAATCAATGGAGCAAACCCAACATCAGATGTGTCCACTACCATAGTCTTAACCCAATCCGCATAGAGCTTAGCCACCCCGAGTGCGGATGGTTCATGTCCCAGTTCCTTCATCATCCGATCTGCCGGCCCTTTTAACGCCATCCCATTTACAATTGGAGATATCGCCACCACTTTTTCCCGTTGTTGCATTAGGGTTTCGGAAATTTTATCAACTGCCAAGATTGGGCCTATAGAGACTATCGGATTTGACGGGCATACAACTATTAAATCTGATTGAACAAGTGCTTTTATAACCCCGGGTGCGGGTGAGGCTTGGTGCACTCCCGAAAAACGTACTTTCGCTATCGGCACTTGATGTTTTAGACGCACAAAATACTCTTGAAACGCAACTTCGGTTTTAGCGGTATCATTCATACCGCCAGTGTCAAGAGTTATCATTGTTCTGACTGGATCGTCACTCATGGGCAGCAAGCGTGTCTGTATTCCCCACGAACCGGTCAACTCTGCGGTAATGACAGAAAGAGTGGCACCTTCGGTCATTCGTTGGGTTCTGTATAAATGTGTCGCTAAGTCTTTGTCCCCCAGTTTAAACCAGGTTTCCCCCCTGTATTGCTCCAACGCTTGTGTAACCTCCCATGTTTCACCTGCTATTCCCCAACCCGTCTCAGAGTTTGCTACATTAGCTAATGTGTACATAATTGTGTCTAAATCAGGGCTTATATAAAGACCGTGCAGCATAAAGTCGTCTCCCACGTTTACGATTACAGTAATATCTTTAGGATCTGTTACATGAACCAACCCAGCCAGCAGTTTCCCGGCTCCGGTTCCTCCAGCCAAACAAGTAATCATCATGAGACAAGGATACCAGGTAATATCGGATGATTAAAACTGCTTCCCGTGAGCTTTTGCCAAATCAAACGATGTCAATCGCAATGGATGCCACTCCGTTGTTAGGCCAACGTACGGGGGTAGGGGATTTCTGTTTTGGTGCCTTGGCTTCCCTGTCTAAAATGCAGACTCTGCAGCTATGGGCGTACGCTGTCTCTTGGAGGCAGCGAGGCAACTTACGAGGAAATCTGCCCGGAGGAGTTGGTGCCATTGATATAATAGATTCTCCAATGCCTGCCCGACCTTTACATATGGCATGGAAGCACTTTTCTTGGCCAGCTTTTGAGCAGTTATGCGGTAAAGTGGATGTTGTGCATGGAACTAATTATATAGTTCCTCCTACCCGTCATGCGGCGAGAGTGGTTACGGTTCATGATTTGACCGCCGTTAGGTTTCCCCATCTCTGTGCCCCTTCCAGTTTAGAGTTTCCCTCTTTTTTACGTCGTGCCATCAAACAAACCAAACATCACAAACAAGGGATTTGGATACATACTCCATCGGAGTTTATAGCACGTGAGGTTGTTGAACTGCTCGATGCGGATCCGGAAAGAGTGGTTGCGGTTCATCATGGAGTACCGATCAATGATTATGCAAACTTACCCGCATCCGCTTTATCCGAAACGCTCCCACTCCCTAAGGGCTGCGGTTCATACGTGCTTGGGCTTGGAACCATAGAACCAAGGAAGGATTTCCCCACTTTACTCAAAGCGATGGATATTCTTTTCAAAGATTATCCGGAGGTATGTTTGGTTCTGGCGGGAGCAGATGGTTGGGGTGTTTCAGATTTTGTGGATGGGCTGGCTAAAATGCAACATCCTGATCGTGTAGTAAGGCTTGGTTATGTGGACGATTACCGTCGCCATCAACTGCTCAAAGGCGCCTTGATTCTTGCATACCCTTCTTTATATGAAGGATTTGGCTTCCCCCCACTTCAAGCTATGTCATTGGGGGTTCCCGTGGTTACTACTAATGCTGGGGCATTACCGGAGACTGTAGGGGATGGGGGGGTTATCGTAGAACCCCAACAGCCGGAATCGCTCGCTATTGCTATCTCCAAACTTTTGGCTGATGGTAAAGTCCGTGAGCAGTTCATAAAAGCCGGATTTGAAAGGGTAAAAGAGTTTACATGGGATAAATGTGCACAAGGGTTGGTATCACTGTATGAGCGTGCCATAGATGAACGTTTCCCAAACAGAAAGAGCAGTCCGAGGAGAAGCAGTTGAAGATAGTTCTTTATGCGCAACAGTTGGCACGCAACGTAAGGGGAGGGATAGGCACGTATGTAAACGGTTTAATCAAGGGTTTTTCTGAACTTGGACATGATGGGTTTGAAGTTGCTGTGCTGATTGGTTCGAATAAGACCAAGTTATTCGAAGGGGAGTCCAAGTCCGCCGGGTTAGCAGAGCTTCCCCTCGTCACCTCTCTCCCACTTGGACGTGTGGCAAGTTATCTTGTTGGTGCAAGCTTGTTTGGCATACCCAAAGGTTTTGATATAGCCCATGGCACATCTTTGGATGTTCCTATAGCTGTGGGTAAAATTAGGCGTATGACTGCTTTGTCAACTATGGTACACGACTTAGCATGGCGCGAAGTACCCGATACCTTTTCTCATACGGGTCGCCGTTTTCACGAACTTGCGCTTAAGCGGGTGTTGAAACAGTCCAAACTCTTAATGGTTCCCTCCTCACAAACTGCTGATGCACTAATAAAAATTGGTGTTAGCCAAGATCGGATAGAGGTTGTACAACATGGTTGTGATCATTTAGGAACGCCTGATATTGCCGGTACTAGAAAGTTGCTAAAACAACTTGGCATAAAAGAGGACAGTTCATTTTTGTTGGCAGTAGGCACATTAGAACCGCGCAAAAATTTACCACGGTTGTTCGATGCTTACAGGTTGGCTTGTGAAAGGTTTGAAGGAGCCGGGTTGCCGTTGCTGGTAGCGGGTCCTGCCGGCTGGGGAAATATCATTCAAACCAAACAACCCAAAGGAGATATAATCTTTGCCGGCGAAGTATCTTCTGTTATACTGTCAGGGCTGTATAGTCTTGCAAAACTACTGGTGTATGTCCCACTTCTTGAAGGATTTGGTCTGCCTGTAACAGAAGCCATGGCAGCAGGGACTCCGGTAGTTTCAAGTCCGGTTCCGGCTGCTGTGGTTGCTCCTCGGCGGCAGGCCCTTAAACATACAGGTAGGCAGAGTACGCGATTGGTTGATCCGCTGGATGTAAGCTCAATAGCTCAGGGTTTAATTGATGTCGTTCTCAAACAGGATCTCCGAGATGAACTGATAGAGGCGGGATCTGAAAGAGTAAGAGGACTTACCTGGAAAGCAGCAGCTGAACACCACTTACATTTGTGGAAAGGCATGATTGAATGAGACCGGATAAATGATACTGGGTAAATGAGACTGGGTAAATGAGGATTTCCATAGATGCCACAGCGGTTCCTTTAAATCCGACAGGTGTGGGAAGATTTGTCATTGAGTTGGCGCATGCTTTGTCAAAATATCAGGATTTGTCAATCGACCTCTTGGTGCGTAAAAACGATTCTCAAGATTGGCAGATAGATGTGCCAACCGCTGCCGAAGAGAGTACCGCCGGTGTGCATATGCACTATCTTGCTCCCAAAAAAAGGCTTTTACGTTTGGGTTGGGAACAGGTTGGCTTACCGCGTTTGCTTAAATCTTTGAATACGGATGTACACCATAGTCCCCATTACACTGTTCCTTTATTATCCAAATCTGCCATAGCGGTGACCGTGCATGATCTGATCTTTTTTGATTATCCTCAGTGGTATCAGACATCCAAAGTCTTATTGTTGCGTGCCGCTCTCTATGGCGCTGTTTACAAAGCGGATGCGGTAGTATGTGATTCTAAGTACACTGCAGACCGTTTATTGAAATTGTGTAGCAAGCAGGATGGAAGGGCATATGGTCTTGATCGTCTGTTGTCCGGACTTGAATCTAAACTTGAGTCCAGGCTTTACGTAGTACACTTGGGAGTTGACACATCAAGGTTTACCCCAATCGAACCCTTTTTTGGCTACGATGATGCTCAGCTTAAAACACTGGGTGTCAAGCCCCCATATATTGCTTTTGTGGGTATGGTTGAACCACGAAAGGATGTGCCGACCCTGGTAAAGGCTTTTGGAATGATCCAAAAACAGTTCAAAGATTTAACCCTGGTAATAGCCGGCCTTAAAGGATGGGGGAGTGCGGAAGAGGAGTTCCGACGGGCACTAAACAGTTTGTCGGAGCCTGACAGGGTGAAAAGACTTGGCTATATACCAAACGAAGCCGTTGTTAGCTTACTTCGCAAGGCATCCGCCGTTGTTTACCCATCACTGGCTGAAGGTTTTGGACTGCCGGCCTTAGAGGCGCTTAGTTGTGGTGCGCCATTAATTACTACGAGGGGCTCGGCTATGGAAGAGGTTGGGTTAGATGCAGCTCTTCTGGTGGACCCCGGCAATGTTCAACAGCTCAGCCAAGCCATAGAATCTGTTGTTGCCGATTCCTCAGATAAGCCGCTATTATCAGAGCGCACAAAGCGCGGATTGGATATCGCGCAATCTCATAGTTGGGATGCGTGTGCCAGAGGGTATATGGAAATATACCGTAAACTGAGCTAACCTGGCATAAATGCGTGTTTTTGTAACCGGTGCAAATGGGTTTGTGGGTAAATGGCTTGTTGCACACCTAAAAGAGTGCCAAGATGAAGTTTTGACCGATAATGTTCTAAGCGGTGATCAGGTAGATATAACAGATGCCAAGGCACTTTATCAAGCATTGGAAGTGACAAAACCGGAGATTGTCTATCATTTGGCTGCTTTCACTCATGTCGGACACTCCTGGGATGAACCTGACAGGGTAATGCAGGTCAATATAGTGGGAACTCACAACCTTTTAGAAGCTGTAAGAAAGCTCAAGGATATTCCCCGTGTACTGCTTGTAAGCTCTTCTGAGGTATATGGAGTACCGGCTGCCGGCAACCTTCCTTTGACAGAGGAAGCCCCTTTTGCTCCTGTTACTCCCTATGCAGCGTCTAAAGCGGCATCTGAAATGTTGGGGGTCGCCGCTTGGCTTGGACGAGGAGTTGAGGTTATAAGACTGAGGCCGTTCAACCATATAGGCCCAGGCCAAGATGTAAGTTTTGTTGTAGCGGGGTTGGCACAAAGGATTAAAGATGCGCGCGATAATGCTATTACCACTTTGTCGGTTGGCAACCTCTACCCAAGGCGTGACTTTACGGATGTGCGTGATGTTGTCAGGGCATATCGCATGCTTGGACAGAAGGGTAAGCCCGGCGATGTTTATAATGTTTGTTCCGGCAAGGATGTCTCAATTGAGCAGATAGTGATTGATTTAATGGATATTTCAGGGATAAGACTGTCTTTGATACCTGATCCCAAATTGCAACGCAATGTAGATATACCTATAATATATGGAGATCCCACCAAACTAAAGTTAACCACAGATTGGGAACCGCAAATATCGTTACAATCAACATTGGAAGAGGTTATAAAAAACAATGGAAGCAACTAAGCCGCTCAACGTAAAAATACATAGCAAGGATGTAACTGAAGGCTTTGCCAAGGCTCCGGCCAGGGCAATGCTAAGAGCAATCGGCATGACCGATAATGACTGGGATAAGCCCCAGGTGGCCGTAGCATCTTCTTGGAATGAAGTAACGCCGTGCAATCTACCGCTGGATCGTTTGGCAAAACGAGCCAAACAAGGAGTATCCGATGCAGGGGGTTTCCCTTTTGAATTTACCACTATAGCTGTTTCTGACGGTATAGCTATGGGACACGAAGGGATGAGGGCGTCCTTGCCGTCAAGAGAAGTAATAGCAGACTCTATTGAGATTATGATGCAGGCCGAGCGTTTTGATGCAATGGTTACCTTAGCTGGTTGTGATAAGTCGCTCCCCGGAATGTTGATGGCGGCAGCCAGGATTAACCTTCCATCGGTTTTTTTGTATGGTGGAACTATTTTACCCGGTAAGGTAGCCGGTCAAGCAGTTGACATTGTCAGTGTTTTTGAAGCTGTCGGGTCTTATTCCGCTGGATTGATGAATGCACAGACTTTATCTGAGATTGAACGAAATGCCTGCCCGACCGAAGGATCTTGTGCTGGAATGTTTACGGCTAACACCATGGCATGTGTGGCGGAAGCCTTGGGTATGTCGCTTCCGGGTAGTTCATCGGCGCCTGCTGTGGACAAAAGGCGTGATAATTTTGCATATGAATCTGGTGAAGCAGTGGTTAACCTGTTGAAGCTGGATATACGCCCCCGTCAGATAATGACGAGAAAGGCTTTCCTCAATGCCATAGCTGTTGTGATGGCTTTGGGCGGTTCTACAAATGCGGTGCTGCACTTACTTGCAATAGCGCATGAAGCGGGGGTGGAGTTGGAACTGGATGATTTCAATAGAATAGCTGCGGTGGTGCCCCATTTGGCGGACACCAAGCCACATGGACGGTTTCATTTTAGCGATATAGATGCTGTGGGTGGGCTGCCGGTAGTAATGGCCGAGTTGGCAGAAGCCGGTCTGATTGATGGTAACTGCATAACTGTAAGCGGTAAGAGCGTTGCCGAGAACTTGGATAAGTTGTCTCCAAAAAAACCTGATGGGACAGTCATACATCCTCTTACTTCTCCCATCCATGCTACTGGGGGAATAGCAATATTGAAGGGTTCTTTGGCACCTAATGGTTCTGTCGTAAAAGTGGCAGGACTGAATGAAGATCAGGCTAGCTTTACAGGACCAGCCAGGGTATTTGATAGTGAAGATCAGGCATTGGAAGCTGTCTTGGCGGGAGCCATCAATTCTGGTGACGTTGTTGTAATTCGCTATGAAGGACCAAAAGGGGGACCCGGGATGAAAGAGATGTTGGCTATCACGGGGGCAATGACAGGGGTAGGGAGAGGTTCCGACTGTGCACTGATTACGGATGCCCGCTTTTCAGGGGGTACTCATGGATTGTGCATAGGACATGTTGCTCCCGAAGCTAAAGATGGAGGACCAATAGCCCTACTCCAAGACGGGGATATCATAGAGATAGATGTGACTGGAAAGCGTTTGGATGTAGCGGTTGATCCGTCTGAGTTAGAGCGTAGAAAAAGCCAATGGAAAGCACCTCACCCGAGGTATTCAACCGGGGTGCTTGCCAAGTATGCTACGTTGGTTCAGGGTGCAGAAAAAGGTGCGGTTACCCTGGCCTCATTATAAACTGGGACCTCATTATAAACTGGGGCCTCATTATAAACTGGGGCCTTATTATAATTGGCGTAGTTATGCTGGTTTAGTTGCGGTGGCAGCATCACCAGAGGATGTGCTATTGCCTGAAGACTTGACGGTATCTGCAGTTTTGACGGTATCTGCAGTTTTGACGGAACCCGAAGTGCGAGAGTCGGTTTTGTAAAAGCCGCTACCTTTGAAAACGACTCCTATATTACCAAATACTTTATGTAGTTTTCCGCCACAGTTAGGGCATACAGTCAGAGGATCTGCATTAAAAGACTGGACAACCTCTATGTGTTGGTTACAAGATTTACAGGTATATTCGTAAGTTGGCATAATCTACTTTTCAATAATACCATTGTTCATGGATCATTGCCAAGCGTTATCTATGTTATTTAATATCTCGAATAACATGATTAATATTTTAAGTTGCGCTAAAATAATGTATTGAGTTTATTATGTATACTAAGGTTGTATAGTATGTTAGAAATCAATATGTCGAATATGCCAGATAATATACCTCATGAGTATGGATCGCAGGAGTACATACCAGCCGAAGGTGCGCCGGGCAGTAAACAGCAGGGTGAAGAACTCACCGATGTGAATACTTCAGGAGCATCCTTTTCCGAGCCGTCTAATCCAAGCGAACTTATACGTTCTTTAGCTATTTCGACTGCAGAACTTTGGCAGGAAGTTTTGCAGCGGTTAGATCGCCTGGAAAGCAGTCAAAGCATCATGTCTGAGGGGCTCGAGGCAATAAAGTCTTCCGTATCTGCTCTCGGTTCACTGGACGAACCTGCTAAGCTGCTTTCCGCTTCACCTGTTTCTCCCCCTATACCAGAACCTGCTCCGCCAGTTCTTGTTCCGCCAGTTCTTGCACCGCCACCGTCGCCTTTGGAACCGGAGTCATCAAAGCCGCCTTCTGAGGCGAAAGTTGAGGATGTTGTACGCTCTTATGGACTTTCTGAACAAGAGGTGGATGCTCTGCTTGCCAAGGAGTTTGGGCTTGGGGATGAACTGCCTGTTGGAGATGGGTTGACAACAGGTGGCCCCCCCGTTTCTAGTGATGAATTAGAAGCGCTTATTGCCAAAGAACTGGGTACACAACTAGTAGGATCTCCGCCGTCTCCCTCACCACCCTTATCCAGTTTCCAGCCACCGCCCCCACCTCCTAGTTTGCCACCGCCTGTTACTCCTCCTCCACCTCCTCCTCCTCCGGGTTTTGTTCCCAGCCCGAACTCGCCTCCACTGCCGCCTCATCATGGTGATACTTCAGATTTTGAATGGGAATTTTCTCAAGATTTGGCTTCCAACATGGAACAGAATCAGATGATGAATGAGGCAAAAGAACCACCACCGCCGCCGCCCACAAAGGTTACACAAGACTTTTTCACACGTGCGAAAAAAGGTTTTAAACTGAAGTAAGTAGCTTAACCTAAGTCATACCTAAAAGTTGTGGATTGAGCCTCTTATATTAAGCAGCGACGACTCCATCTTTTTTTAATCATAATATCTAATTGGTCTTAGTCACCTATGCATCGCCTTTTTATCAGTTTTCCGTTTACAAATCTGTTGCCTGCCGGTACGTGCTTTATGAGCTCAAAACGGCTGTAGATGAGTTCTGGAACTATACAAACACAACTCTACCTGACTAATAGATCGCCATGGGTATCTTTGGTCAATGAGAGGCCTACGCAAAAGGCAGGTAACAAGGAACGATTGCGGTCTTCAAATGAATGGTAAATTAGGAATAAAACCTGATCAAGAAATCAGTGTTTAACAAAGGTTTATAGCTGTTTTATGGGGTTGCCAATGACGGTTTCGCATACGTAAATGCGTCCATTGATATTGTTGCCGTTACGGAGCTTTTTAATCCGCTGCTTCCGCTGGGTGACAATGAGATATTTTGGATAACGAACAGCCGTGGTTGAACGTAAATGCTCCTAATATATGATTGAACGGCAACGTATGATCCTGTAACCGTAACATTTACAGATATCGTAGAAAATGGTTTACCGACACTTAGAGTAGGTGTAGCAATACTTTGGTTGACATAAGTTACACCGAACCTTGCTCCCAGGGCATCCAACTCTTTATAGGTGAATGCCATATATGCATGGGTTGGTATTGCTGCGCTATCCCTAGCAAGGGTTGCTTCATAAGTTGTGATATGTTGGGTCTCTCCTTTTTCTATACTTAAAGTAGATTGAAGTCCATTAACTTTAGTGGTAAGTGAGGACTCAGTTGTATTTAATGTAGAAAGTTTACTGTTTTGGCTAGTAAATATAACCAGATACCATATAGCAGCTACTACTATTATTCCTAATATTAAAATTCCAACTATCGGTTTTCTCTTGATAATATTTATGTACTGGTCCATGCTTTATCTCCTATAACTCATCCGTAATTCGTCAATCTGGGGCTCTTAGCCACACCTGTTATATCCAATGTAGAAGAAAAAGTTGTCGAACACGATGGGACTGAGACATTTGTAAACAATGGGTTGCCCTTTATGAGAATGCTACTCATAGTATCGATCCAATTAGGACAGCCTTTTACGTTGACTATTGATGCGCTTACAGACAGTGTGCCCAGTATGGTTTTTGGTGTTGGCGTAGTAGGTTTCGCGGTGACGCTGGTCAGCGAAGCAGCGGTCCCTGAGAAGGAGGTTAGCACGGTGCCTGGTGGCATATTAACAGAAACCTGCTTTATAACCAACGGCCAATTTATTTCAGTGTTTACTATAGGGAGTATGTTTCCACTCAACCTGCTTATTTCTGCTTTTATCTGAACAACCTTTGAGTATCGCGCTATTTGGGCATTCAAAGTAGAAACCTGATTGTTGAGGCTGTTGACGTTACTCTGAGCAGTTGTTATCTGATACTCCCTGTAGCCACTAAGTCCAAGTAGTATTACAAGTATGATGACGACGAGAGCTATTACCCGTGTTAGTATTTGCTTGTCTTTCTGCCTAATCAATACTTCTTTAGGAATTAGATTAAACTTTTTTATGTTGGGATTTGGTTCAGGCAGCGCAAGTCCCAACGGAGTGGTCATTACAGGGTCTATCAAGGCGAGCTGATCGGGTGTCAAGGGAACTTTGGATAGGTCCAGATTCGACATAGGTGAGGTGATTTGAACCGGTATATCAAACTGTTCGGATATGGTGTTTACTAAGCCGTATAGATGAGATCCGCCACCTGTTATGAGGATTCTTGATAACTGTGGGTTTTCACTTTTTGAAGTAAAATAGTTGATTGAACTGCGTATATCGCTTCCTAAATCCGACAGAGTATCCTTGATGGCAGTTCTGGCTAAATTGACTTGAGGGTTTTCTTCAAAAAGATGCCTTTTGACATTTTCGGCATCAGCGGAAGGCAGATCCAATGATGACGCTATAGTATCAGTAAAGGTATTTCCCCCTTTGCTGATTGTCCGCACAAAGAGCAGTATTCCTTGTTGGTGTATTACTACCACAGTAAGCCCCGCTCCAACAGAAATTATTGCTTCAGTCTGGGGTTGATTCGGGTTGGCTAAAGCACGTATCAAAGCTGATGATATCAGATCTATCCCAACCAGTTTTAATCCGGCGCTTTGAACAATGTCCACTATTGGAGTAATTAAATCGCTATGCGCTGCTGCTACCAGCACTTTCAACATCCGATTTCCATCAGGATCGGTAAACTCACTTATTGCTTGGGCAGATAGCAAGGTTTTGTCCGGTGGGAATGGTATTACATCTGCAGCTTGAAACTGAACTGCATCATGTAACTCGGAGGTGGAGATGTATGGCATTTCCAGTTCTCGGGTAATTGCTCTAAGCCCACCTATTCCCACCACGACAGTTTTAGAGGAGAAGCCTCCTTCTGCCCAAAGGCGCTTTATTGCATTTTCAACAGATGTTCTGGCCACTATTTCGCCATCTAGTAGGCTACGAGTTGGCAATCCTACTTGTCCGAAAGCCACAAGCATGGGCCTGTTTCCCCCAGAGACGTCAATTTCAACTGCACGAACTGCGCTTGTACCGATATCAAGTCCTATTATGCGTTCTGCCACCTTTTATTCCTCGCTATTCCTTCCAGGATTGAGATTTATATACAATACCTTAAAACCTTCATGAACCGTAGTTGTTATTATCAAAATACCTTATCAATACCTTATCATTAAACTAGGCCTGACATGATTGTTAATAACCATGATTGTTAATAACACAGCATACATAATAGATCTTTAGTGCACATACTACACCTATAGGACTACCGTCTTAGTTATAACTAAAACTATAAACACTACTACTACTATGAAAACCAAGAGTAACAGCAAAAGCAGTGAAGGACTGGACTGCTTGGCCTCGTGCGCTCCCTTTTGTTCTGCCGGTATGCTTTGTTCTGCCGGTATGCCCAGTTCCATAAGGCTTGTGCTCACGGACGATGACGACTCAAATGATGGCGAAACAGATGCCCCAAGCGGCGAGCCGGGCGGTGGCAGTAAGAACCCGGGCGGGGAGTCCGCCAAGAACTGTTTCTTAAAGAAAGACAGTGTTCTTATTAACTGTTTTTGTGGATATCCGGTACACAGGAAGTGGTGAGACTTATTTTGGGTGGAAAGTTCTATCGGCAAAGAGAGGTTTTTGGGTACGTTTTTCCCTATATGGGTTGGCGTCGGCGTTAGTGATTTTACCTCGTCCCATACGAAAAACCTAACAGGTTGGCCGGAACTTTTTTCGATGCGTATACCGCTTGCGTCGAATAAAAGCTTCAGACCGCCTATTTCTATAGGCCCATCTTCGGTTTGAGTTACAACTGATACCTGATTTAACTCAAGTTCCTTCCGTTTGATTGCACGCTTCAAAGTTCGCTTAGGGTTAACCATATATATCAGTTATAGCTTCTCCAGAAGAATGATGCAACAATATAAGTAAATAATATTGTTTTAAAAATTTAAAAGGTTCATTCGCTACTGACAACCAACCTTCTTAATTTTGTTGCAATGTAAGAAGAGCTACAGCTTCGCCCGGCAAGGTAAATGAGAACTGCGTTGACGGACCTTGTATAGTCCCCTGTTCAACTACCCCCCCGCCGGGGTTGTTGGCATCTACAATCTGTTCGGTCCATGAGTATGTACTATTTGACAGGTTGTTTATGTTTACATTTATAGTGTGGTCGTATGGAGTGGGGTCGGATGTTCCGTAGTTGTTGCTTGCGGACCAGGGTTTAAAGTTGTACATGTATATGGTAACCTTTCCGGTAGGGGATCCAGAACTTGATCCGGTGGATATAGGCCCGGCGGAGGCAATGGCACCAACCTGTCCGTACGATTCTTGTCCTGCTTGAGACGGATATATTGATATCGGTACTTGCCGGGTTGCCATTTGATTCCAGTAATCAAACGCAAAATATACGGGCTTTGGTTGAAAGTTTGAATAAAGCAGTCCCCAGTTGGGGCTTGTTCCGCCTCCATCTGCAACATCAAAAAAACACATGCGTCCGATACCTGAAGTTTGGGCACTGTTTAAAACGGCTGCCGCAAAAGCTGCGCCGTAAGGACCGCTTTGACGAGGGTCATATTCAGAGTCGACATTCCACTCATCTATCCACAGCAGTGGGTGCAGTGTCGGGTAGTTGGCTAGTTCCTGAACAACTTGTTGTGCTTGTTGACCGTAAACTTGTGCTCTCAAATAAGGGCTGTACCACCAAGGTTGTTCTCCGGCCGACAAGGTTGGAACAGTAAATGGGCCAAACAGCGGAAAATCTGCATAAAAATGCCAAGAGAAAAAGTTAAGCGGGAGATTGTTCTGTGCCACATATGACAAAAAAGCATCCATCCATGTAGGGTTGAGCCAAGAGATAGCGGGTCCGCCGACCTCAATAGATACGCCGGCTTTATTGGCTGCTTGCTCCAGTACGGTACTGGTATCTGCGTATAGCTGTAAATATCCCGCTAGGTCGCCTTGGAAGAAGATACCGTCTGGTTCATTCCATATTTCAAATACCCTTACCCCTTCGGCGGTTATTTCATGCAAAGCCATTTGATAAACCAACGCATCCCACTTTGCCTTGTTTGAACCGATATCAGGTGGTTCATATGAAGTATTGTAAACAAACCCAGTTGTAGCCGGCGCCAAACATGATGGAGTGTAGTCAACTATAAGTTCAGGTGTCGCTCCTTCGGCCTTAATAGCTTGAACCCTTGAGTCAAGCGAAGCGGGGTTCCAAACACCTGTCGTGCAGTTGTAGTCAGGTTGCCCGTTGTAGCTTCCGTCGAAAGAAACGTCTGTCCTAACCCATCGCAGTCCCATTGTATTCATAGCACTAAGCGCTCCTGATGGGCCTGGACCATCTACGCCAATCAAATTTTTGTTGATTGGTGTCCCGGGTTGATCAGCTTGTACGGAAACGGTAACGGTGGAAGAAGGTGAAGCCATATCAGGAGGAGTACCAAAGATAGTGCAACTGCTGATAAGGAGTGCAACCGTTATAATGGTTACGACTTGGGCAGTGGTTTTGGTGAATAAACTGTTTGGTATGTTTCTAATATTGAACTTCTTCATGTCAGTATATTTAATATTAACATATAAATCAGGTAGGTATCTGCCATTTGGCGCGCGTAGATACAGTCGGCCACTCCACTACAAATTGATAACGATCACCTCGAACAATAGAACTTCGCCATTCAACCGTTCTTGTACTGCTCTTGGTGATTCTTTCAAGAGAAAAAGCAGCCTCCTTTTGGGGAAGATGCAACAAGTCTCTATCGCGAAGAGTTGGATTAATCGGGCGAATTCTTTCTAAACCTTCCGTTATAATCGTGTCGCAATATTTTGCCAAGTGATCATATAGTGATCCGGATGTAAGGTCTATCTCCAATAAGGGAGCAGCCATATCTGCAGGCAGGTAGGATTTGTCCAGTGCCAACGGTTCGTTTCCGGCATATCGGAGCCGTTCTATATAAAGGCACTCATCGTTTGGATCAAGGCCTAGGCGCTCGCCGGCTATGTTTGCTTGACGGAGCTCCAATACGCGAACTTCACTTCGTTCTTTTACGCCTGTATCCAATATGGTGCATGCAAGGCTGTAAAATCCCGCGAGGGGCTGTTCTAAACGCGGATGTACCACAAAAGTCCCGCGTCCCTGGTGGCGTTGCAACAGTCCTTGTTCGGCAATTTTGCGAATAGATTCCCTTACGGTGTATCTGCTAACCCCATACTCTTGCACGATATCTTCTTCTGTTGGAAACTTATCCTCGAACTCCCCTTTTCCTATACGAACTTGCAAATCTGCCGCAAGCTGTGCCCATAGTGGGATCAGACTTGACCTGTTCAACCGCGTAACTTCAACCTCCAGCCTTGCCCAAAAAGAAGGATCCTACAAGCGCAATCAGCACAAATGATGTAACTGCAACCATTGCCGGATCTTTCTCGTATACAAAAGCAAATACAGAAACCGCCACTCTCATGACGGGGGTTAAGATCAACAACGTAAGCCCAAGAACTATTATGCCCCTGCCTTGTCGGTTTGCGAGTGAATGGATTACTCCGGCAAAAGTGTCCGGGAAGGGGTAGTGGGCGTTGGTCAGGTTTTGATATGTGAAATGTGATAAATATTCGGGGTGATGTATAAAAGATACGGTTAGTCCGGCTGCAATAACTATTATGCTCAGTACTACCCCTATACGCAGCACCAAGCTGATGATCAGTTCAACCTTTCTGACCTTTTCTATTTGGCGGAGATAACTGTCCGGTAAGGCTTTTGAACAGCTTGGAGTGGGTTTGCTCAAAATGCGAACCCCCTTTGGAACATTTCAAACGCTATTACCAGCAGTACGACAACAAAAACGGTTCTTATTACTTTGCTTTTCATCTTGCCGAGTATAAGGGACCCTACAGTCGCCCCACAAAGAACTCCGATCGCCACCGGTGCTGCAATTATAGGATCAATCTGGCCCCTGGCGAAGTATACACCGGCACTGGCCGCTGCTGTTACTCCTATCATAAAGTTACTGGTTGCGGTTGAGACCTTCATGGGAAGGTGCATGGCTAAGTCCATAGCGGGTACTTTTAAGGCACCTGACCCGATACCCAATAGCGCACTTACCATTCCCGCAAGATACATAAGGACAAGTCCGAGTTTTGTCCCTGTTATTTTATAAGTTATTTCTCGTCCTTCTGCTTCGTCATAGTATGAACCGCCAAGCTTGAGGCGGTTGGCGATGCGATCATTGGATACGCTCAGCAAACGATCTTCATGACGTTTGATGTACATGGCAACACCGGAGTAGCAAAGTATCAGCCCAAAGAGAATAAACAGCACCTGTGGAGGTAGTATGGTTGTCAGAAATGCCCCCGAGATAGCCCCCGTGGTAGTAGCTATCTCTAAGAACATACCTGCGCGCAGGTTTGTCATACGCTCTCTCACATATGCAGCGGCAGCTCCGGACGAGGTTGCTATTACTGATACGATTGATGCGCCTATAGCTAAGCGAATATCTACATGAAACACGAGGGTAAGTACCGGAACCACTATTACTCCGCCACCAAGACCTATAAGCGATCCGAGTATGCCCGCAGCTATGGATATCAAGAACATCAGTATTACGAAGTCAAGAGGGTTCATTATTTCCATCATAACATTTGTCCGTACAACCGCACAATTTCATACAAGATTACAAGAGTATTTATTTTGGTGAACTTTCCAATACTTTCGTCACTTATCGCAAAGATCCCAAAAAATGGAGAAATTATGATAAAAGTGTTGACTTGTGTATCAAAATGGAGTAAAGTGGTCTGAAGTGGCGCGTATAATATACATAGATAAACTGAATAGGCAGATAAAGGTAGTGGGATATGGGGAGGGCGGATTCTGATGGCAGCAAGATTTTTCGGCCGTTATGAGCACACCATAGACCCCAAGGGACGCTTAATCTTGCCGTCAAAGTACAGGGTGCACTTTCCCGGTAAGGGATTTTTAGGGTTTTACAAAGATGAAGGGTGTGATGAAGGGTGCTTAATGTTATGGCCGGAAGAAGAGTTTAATCTGCAGATGAATCGCTGGCGGGAGCAGTTGGAACGCGGCGGTGCTCTCGAACGCAATGATGTACGAAAGAGTGCTTCTTCCATATACGAGGTGGATATTGATTCTACGCATGGAAGGGTTAATATCCCTTCTCAACTCAGAAAGAGTGCAAAGTTGCTGGGGGATGGTCCTGTTTCGGTTATGGTGTCTGGGATAGTGGATCATTTAGAGCTGTGGAATCCCAGTTTATGGGTTGAAAAGGTGGGTGTTATGGAGTAAGTCCTTGCCGGAATATATATGCGCATGCACCCTTGGCATTATCCGGTTTTAAAGCCTCTTTGCTTTTGGCTCATGCGCTGCCCTTCGATTTTGGTGGAAACTGTATCTCTCATCCCATAACCTCCTTTTCCACCCCGGCGAGAAAGCCGGTTCCCTTACGATCGAAGGGCAGCGGATGAGCTGAAGAAGACTGCCAAGGAGGTTATAGCGCTAAGGACCCCAGAAAACCGGCGGAGAAATATTTAGAAAATAGTGACAATAGAGAAAAGAATGACAGCAGATAAAACAGAGACAGCCAACTTATATCACCAGCCAGTTATGGTTAAAGAGGTGGTATCTCTCTTGAATCCCGTGCCGAGAGGGACTGTAGTTGATGCAACCGTCGGCGGTGGCGGTCACTCACTTGCGATACTTGAGTCGCGAGATGACATAAACATTTTAGGTCTGGACCATGATCCGGATGCTCTTTTAGCCGCAAGGAAAACACTAAGCAGGTTTGAGGGGCGGTTTCAACTTCTAGAGTCCAACTTTTCAAAGATCAAAGAACTTGGCCATCTCGGCTATCTATCCAAAATTAGTGGAATCTTGTTTGATCTAGGGGTAAGTGCCGCTCAACTGGCTTCTCCTGATCGCGGTTTTTCATATCACGTTGACGGCCCTTTGGATATGAGAATGAACCCTAAACAACAAAAGAGTGCCATGGATGTAGTGAACGCTTCGGACGAAAATATTCTTGCCGATTTAATTTCACTAAGCGGCGAAAGGCGTTTCGCGAGAAAAATTGCCAAGGCAATAGTGGCTTCACGACCACTCACAACCACTGCTGAGCTGGCAAGGGTTATAGCAATAGCGGTTCCGGTTGTAGGTCGGGGAAGAAGAAAAGCTCACCCGGCAAGAAAGGTATTCCAGGCTATAAGAATAGAGGTTAATGCTGAGCTTAAAGTATTACCGATGGCGTTGAAAGATGCCATCGATGTACTGATACCAGGCGGTAGATGTCTAGTTATTTCTTATCATTCAGGTGAAGATCGCATTGTCAAACAGGAGTTCAAGAATGCCGTTTTAGGTTACTGCAGTTGCCCCACAGGTTTACCCTGCGTTTGTGGAGCTGTTGGTGAGGTTAGTTTACTCACTAAAAAGGCTTTGGTCCCGAGCTCTTTTGAGATAGAGAACAACCGCAAAGCCAGATCAGCCAAGTTGAGAGCTGTTGAGAAATTGGAGGTGATCTCAGGTTGAGGTCAGCACAGCCCAAGTCAGTTCCGACTCGGACAGTCAGCTCAAAGACATCCAATCCTAAAGTGGGGGCTGCTAAGCCGCCGCTTAGGGTTGTCGGTCCGCCTCCCAAGCAGCATGGCAAGCGGTATGGGCTGGTGATTAAACTACTTTTAAACACACGTATCGTTATTGCTTTGTCATTTATGGTGCTGGTTGGGAGTTTGTTGATGGTAGTTGCGTCTCATGCCATACTGGCGGAAAAGCAGGTGACTTTAGATCAGAAGCGACTGGAGCTTTCCAAACTCCAATCAGTTAATCAAAATTTGAAGTTTCAAATATCACAGCTTCAATCCCCAACGCGTATTATAGCTGATGCTCAAGGTAAGTTTCATATGGTTATACCCAACTCCGTGGTTTATCTTATGACCAATTCGATAGGGAGTTCAACAGTTGGAATAAAGGAGGGAAAATGACCGCTCGTACTTTTCCCGGGCGTATACCTAAACGAACTCTGCGAGGCAGTGCTCGTAAAAAGGCACGCAGCAGTTTTTTTGCTTCAAAACGGTTTATATTTACCTGGTTTATGCTGGCTGTAACATTTATATTTACGATTGGAAGGCTTACTTATATACAAGGAGTCGACTCTTCCCACTACGCTTCGTTAGCTGGTTTATCTCAAACAGTTAGTTTGCCTGCCCTCAGAGGAAGTATATATGGGCGCAACGGCGGGGTAATTGCCATGTCGGTTCCTGAGCCTGAGCTGATAGCAGATCCCTACAGAATACATAACCCCGCTATGCAAGCAGCCATTCTTGCTCCGATTTTGGGTAGCACGGTTGCCAGCCTTGACTCAAAGCTAAGCGAACCGACAGGATTTGTTCCATTGGCTTTTGGTCTTTCCGCTTCAGTCGTGAACAAGATAACAACCCTTATTGAACAAAGGGCTGTACATGGCCTTGTTATTGAAGAGCAGCAAAAGAGGGTATATCCTGCTTCCAACCTTGATTTAGCCATTATCGGTTCAACCAACATATACAATCAGGGAATAAGCGGGTTGGAGTATCAGTACAATAACGTTCTTTCAGGAAAAAACGGTGAAGCACAAGTTCAACAATCACCTTATGGACTGGAGTTGCCTGGTGGTTATAAGATTATCCGCCCCGCAGTGGCAGGTAGCTCCATAATGCTTACTATAGATACACCCTTACAGTATATTGTACAGGACTACGTGTCTCAAGAGCTGGTTTTATCCAAGGCTAAGGCTGGGGTAGCTGTGGTTATGAATGTACACACCGGAGCTATCTTGGCAATGGTGAACATGGAGGCTGGAGGCAACAATACAGCAGTTGTAGATCCAACCAACTTAGCATTGCAGACTGTTTATGAGCCGGGTTCTGTAATGAAAATTACCACCTTTTCCGCTGCCCTTATGAACCGGCTGATCACTCCGACAACCGTTTTTCGCGTCCCATGGAGTCTGAACATAGATGGATCAATCTTCTCAGATGCCTGGTATCATCCCACGGAGAACATGACCGCTACTCATATACTGTCCCACTCATCAAACATAGGAACGATTACAATAGCTAAACTGTTGGGTAAGGATAGGGTAGCCCAGTGGCTTAGTGCTTATGGTTTTGGGCAACCTACGGGATTGAACTTTCCTTCAGAGTCATCAGGTTTTTTCCCCTCACCTTCAAACTGGTCACCTACCGCAATCGGCTCTATGCCCATTGGTCAGGATGAGGCGGTTACTGTGCAGCAAGTAGTCGATGCCTTTGCCGCGCTTTCAAATGGCGGTGTTTTTGTCCATCCCCGTCTGGTCAGAGCAATCATAGGCCCAAACGGTCATGTGCATCGTCTCTCCCCACTTCCTTCCCGACGTCTGGTGTCGCCTACCGTTGCAACTGAACTTATGCAAATGTTCGAGCATGTTGTGTTTGACGGGACAGGTGTTGGGGCGGCAGTAGCAGGTTATTTGGTGGGTGGGAAAACAGGTACATCTCAACAGCCTTGGGCCAACAAGCCCGGTTATCAACCCGGCAACTTTGACGCCACGTTTGTGGGTTTTGCTCCAGCCCAGGCGCCTCAGTTAGCCGCTGTTGTGATGTTTGAACATCCAACCCCCATATACGGAGGTTCTGTTTCCGCCCCTGTTTTTGCCAAAATTATGAGTTATGCTCTAAAACTGTATAATATTCCGCCACCGCCGATACCTGCCGGAACTTATATTCCCACAACGCCCAATCTACCTGTTTCGGTTATGGCATCGCACTGAGCGGAGTAGAAGATGAAGTTGGAGATGATTTTCAATGAACTTCAAAAATTGGATAACCAATCGTCGGATAACCAACCGGGACACCTCCGATCCGTGGGTGATTTGAAAGCTGTCGAGGTAAAAGGCATCGCGTTCGATTCGCGCCTTGTAACCCCGGGAGATTTATTTTGTTGTATAGCAGGTGAGAAGGCAGATGGACACGATTTTGCCTTTGATGCGGAGTCAAAAGGCGCGCTCGGGCTTTTGTGTGAAAAACCCTTACCAAATCTTTCACTGCCTCAAATAGTGGTTGGAATCGGTAGGGCACGACGATCAATGGCAAAAGCAGCCGGAATATTTTTTGCCAATCCGCATTTAGGGTTTGTAACCGCCGGTGTAACAGGGACTAATGGGAAGACAACTGTTACTCATATACTGGGGTCTATCTTTGATTTAAATGGTTGGCCAAGCCTTGTTATAGGAACATTGGGACAAAGCAGAACTACGCCTGAAGCACCGCTGCTTTGTAAAGCGCTTATTCGTGCGCATGAGCAGGGTAAGTCGGCAGTTGCAATGGAAGTCTCATCTCACGGATTGGCGCAGTATCGGGTTGACTGCATGAGGTTCAATGTGGCCGTATTCACCAACTTGAGCCACGATCATCTCGACTATCATAAGGATATGGACTCCTACTTCTTGGCCAAAGCAAGGTTGTTTAGCACAGAACTTTCAGACTGTGGGGTGGTAAATACGGATGATATGTGGGGTAAGCGCTTGATGGAAGTGTCACAAATTCCATTACGGTCTTTTTCAAATAAAGAGGCTACTGAGTTGGAGGTGTTAGATTCGCGAATAAGTTTTATATGGAGGGGCAGAAAAGTTACCTTTAATTCAGGAGCTATGTTTAACGTATCCAATGTACTGGCTGCAGCCAATGCAGCCTTGGAACTTGGAATAAATGAAGACATAATTGTAGAAGGAGTTGCCAAAACACCCCCTGTTGAGGGACGGTTTCAGTTTGTCTTCCATGGTCCTCCGTTTTCAGTTGTTGTTGATTATGCCCATACGCCAGATGCTTTGCGTTCCGCTATTCATGCCTGTCGACAAGTTTTAAAAACAACCAAAGGAGGAAGAGTCCTGGTGGTTTTTGGTTGCGGGGGAACACGGGATGCGACAAAACGACCCGAAATGGGAGCAGTTGCGTCTGAGCTTGCCGATGTGGTGGTTATAACCTCCGACAACCCGCGTTATGAAAACCCTGAGGCAATTGTCAAAAGTATTGAAAGCGGCATAGTCCCAGGGTCCGAAGTACTGAGCATAGTTGACAGAGCTGAAGCAATTTATAAGGTATGCTCAATGGCCAAGACGGGCGATATAGTGCTTGTCGCAGGCAAGGGGCACGAAACTACTCAGCAGATAGGCGATGAGTTTATTGATTTCAGCGATACCGAGGTTGTAAAGTCGGCAGTAGAGAAGTTAACGGGATCCGGAGCCTCGACATGATTGGATTGATGGCAGCGGGCGGAGCGGCACTTTTGGTTGCTGCCTTTTGTACTCCAATGTTGATTAGATGGCTATCCCATCGTCATATACGCCAAAACATAAGGGAGCTTGGACCCCAAAGCCACTTTATCAAGGAAGGTACCCCAACTATGGGTGGATTGGCGATTGTAGCCAGTATGATCTTGGGTTATGTGATGGGACATGTGGGATCCGGATTGCATTTTACCAAGGCCGGTATCTTGGCCGTTGCCGTTGTATGTGGATTTGGTTTGATTGGTTTTATTGATGATTGGCTTAAAGTGCGGCATCGTCACAATCTCGGTTTGAACAAACGCGCAAAGTTTACGAGTCAAGTCTTGATTGCCTTGGCTTTTGGTATGCTTGCCCTACATTGGGCTAAAACCGACACCTACCTCTCTTTTACCCGCTGGAGTTCACCCGGTGTAAATTTGGGATCCACCTTATGGGTTGTATGGGTAGCTGTCATCATTATAGCTACAGCTAATGCAGTTAATCTTACGGATGGCTTAGACGGACTGGCTTCAGGATCCGCCACTTTCGCCTTTTCCTGTCTGGCCATAATCGGTTACTGGCAGTTTAGGCATTTTTCAATATACAATGTCAGATCCGCATTGGATCTGGCTGTTTTGTCGGTAGCGTTTGCCGGAGCTTGCTTAGGTTTTTTGTGGTGGAATGCCAAACCGGCAAAGCTGTTTATGGGTGATACCGGATCTCTTGCCATCGGTGCCGGACTGGGAGCTTTAAGCATAGAACTGAATTTGCAGCTTTTACTTTTAATCATAGGAGGTTTGTTTGTAGTGGTAACGTTGTCGGTTATCATCCAAGTGGTAAGCTTTCATCTGTTTCACAAAAGAGTATTCAAAATGGCTCCGCTTCATCATCACTTTGAGTTGGCAGGGTGGCAGGAAACTACTGTGATAGTTAGATTTTGGATTTTAGCCGGACTCTGTGCCGCTTTTGGGTTGGCGGTATTTTATGCCGATTTTTTGTCTGTGAGCCCTCCAAAATGAGTCTTAACAAAATTAAGCTGACCCGAGAATCATTTACACTCGGACTTAATCGGCTAAAGGTTCAAAGTTTGCATAGAGTCATGGTAATAGGAATGGCTGTTTCCGGTCAAGCAGTATCCAACTTTTTGATCGATAACGATGTAGATGTCGTAGCGGTTGATGACTGTTCGTCAGACAACTCTTTGCCTACAAAGCTAAGAACTTTCTGTTCCGAACTCGGCATAGAAATGGTTGAAACACCTGACTTCCGCTTGTTGAAAAAGCTTCTGGACGATGTTGACCTGGTTGTATTAAGTCCGGGTGTTCCTCCGACTCACCCGGTGTTTTCACTGAGATCACAACTGCATATTGTAAGTGAGTTGGAGTTGGCATGGGCATTTTGTGATGTTCCCATAGTTGCGGTTACCGGAACCAACGGTAAAACTACCGTGTGTACACTTTTAACGGAGATCCTATGCTCATCGGGTATCAATGCACAAGCTGTCGGCAATATAGGTATTCCACTGATTTCAGCAGTACACCATTCGGCTCCTTTATCAACAGGTAAGTCGGCAGATGTTTTTGTGGTGGAAGCCTCCTCGTTTCAGCTTGCTTTCACTTTTTCATTTCATCCAAAAGTTGCCATATGGTTAAATGTTTCTCCCAACCACTTAGATTGGCATCCGAGCATGGAGGACTATATACGTTCAAAATCCAAGATTTGGGCGAATTTAGACTCTGATGATACTGCAATAGCGGGATATGACGATCCCGTAGTGATGCAAAAGGTAATGGAGGCAAAAGAGGCCACCGGGGTGAATGTTGTGACTTTCGGTTTGCGTGATGGGGATTGGTGCATAAAAGACGGCTGGGTTATCTCCGATACCGGGGAGAAGGTACTTTTACAAAGTGAACTTTATGCAAATAGCCTAACCACATCCCTGAACAGCTTGGCTGGGTGTGCCGGTGCATACTCAATTGTCAGAGCTCTCAATACCGGGGATGCAGGTGGTGCGAGTGTGATCCGACGGGATATGGTGGGGATCAGAAAAAGTTGCGCCCAAGTACTGAAAAGCTTTAAAGGGTTACCGCACAGAATGGAGTTTGTAAAAGAGCACATGGGTGTTGGATACTTCAACGACTCTAAGGCCACTACCCCTGTTGCGGTATTGTCTGCTTTAGCACAGTTTCCGCCAAAATCAGTTATCTTGATTGCAGGCGGACGCAGTAAGGGACTTGATCTGTCTGTTTTGCGCAAGGAGAGCGGTAAGCTAAAAGCAGTTGTTGGGATTGGGGAGGCGTCTGTCCAGATCCAACGGGTTTTTGACGGATGTTGTCATATAGAACAAGCCCACAATATGCTTCAAGCTGTTGAGTTGGCCAGTTCGTTAGCTTCTTCATCTGATGTAGTGCTTCTGTCACCGGGTTGTTCCTCTTTCGATTGGTACAGTTCTTATATAGCCAGGGGTGAAGAGTTTAAGCGTTGTGTATATTCGATCATAGGAGGAGACAGATGATCCAAACCAAATCTCTAAAGATAACTTTGTTGGTGGTGGTTACTTCTTTGGTAGGGATAGGCCTTGTCATGGTTCTTTCCGCCTCTTCTGTAGCTTCCATATCTCTCTATGGTAATCCCTGGCATCTGTTTTTTCGCCAAATTGCCTGGATTTGCTTGGGTGTTTCCGCCATGACCGCATTGGCTTTTTTTGATTACCATCATTTAAAGCGACTTAGATCTGTTCTTGTAGCGCTCACCACCGCGGGGTTGGTGTTGGTGTTGGTCCCCGGCATAGGGGTGTTTCAAGGCGGATCTAGGCGTTGGATAGGATTTGGTCCGGCAACCCTTCAGCCTTCTGAAGTTGCCAAGTTTGTACTGGTGATCTTTTGTGCAGACTTGATCGCATCGCGCTTTCATACAAAACGTCCGTTGCAAGAGGTGCTGTTGCCGATTGGGCTTGTTTCGGGCGTGATGATAATGCTTGTTCTGATAGAACCTGATATGGGTACTGCGTTGTTGATGGGGGCTATAGTAATGGGGCTGTTATTCATGTCGCAAGTCCAACTTAAACATATTGCAGCCTTGATTGTTGTGGCAATAACCTTCCTTTTTGTTTACGCCATGTCTGCTTCTTATCGTAGAGCAAGACTGTTGTCGTTTCTCCATCCTGCGCAGAATACCTCCGCCAGTGGATATCAGATGTTCCACTCTTTGATTACTTTAAGTACCGGGCATATCTTTGGCGTCGGCTCCGGTGTTACAACTGCCACATGGGGACTGCTACCAAACTCTTATACAGACTTTATATTTGCTGTGATAGGCCAAGAGTGGGGCTTGATGGGTGCTCTTCTGGTCATAGCTTTATTTGTTGTATTCACCTATATCGGGCTGGCGATAGCAAGACGCGCTCCGGATCGTTTTGGTGCACTTCTTGGGTGGGGAATTACATGGTGGATAGCGCTTCAAGCGCTTTTGAATATATCGGCTGTTATCGGGATAGTGCCGGTAACAGGTGTTCCGTTACCGTTTATATCTTTTGGCGGGTCTTCACTGGTCATGATTATGGCCGGATGCGGTATACTTTTCAATGTGCTCTCTCAAATTGGCGCGAAGAAACTTGTTCTCAAAAAGTGAATCTGATACACCCGGCCGAACAGCTGTATTTGCTGTTATAGCCGGTGGTGGCACAGCCGGCCATGTAATGCCTGCCATAGCCGTAGCGGAAGCGTTAGTCGAGGCAGGTCACCCGCGATCTTCGCTTATATTCATGGGCGTCAAAAGAGGTATGGAAGCAGAGATTGTGCCTAAAGCCGGTTTTCGAGTTATCTTGACGGCTGGGCGCGGATTGGTGACAAGTTCAGCTTTTTCTAAACTGCTGCGAGGATTGGTCTTAGCTGTTTCTACCCTTAGAGCGTTTATTACACTTGGGTGCAACAAGCCGAAAGTAGCTGTTTCTACAGGTGGATACGCCTGTATACCTGGTTCGGTGGCAGCATTGCTGTGGCGCATTCCTCTGGTAGTCGTGAATGTTGATACAACACCGGGGATGGCTAACAAGATTTTAACGCGTTTTGCCACATGCTCTGCGGTGACTTTCCCGGATACCCCACTGCCAAGAGCCGTTCTCACCGGGACACCACTTCGCAAATCAATAACCTCGTGTGTTCGCTCTTCTCAAACCACACAAGCGGCTAGACTGGAGTTGGGCTTGCCCTTGGATCGCAGTGTAGTTGCAGTGCTGGGGGGGTCACTTGGAGCAAGGCGGATCAATGAAGCGATTTTCGACATGGTTGGTTTTTGTGCCGAAAGGACTAACCTTGCTGTTTATCATGTCATGGGGCAAAGAGATTGGGTGTATTTTAAAGACTTACTGCCTCAGTTTTCCGGGTTGTCTCAGTCTTTTGGATCAGCTATTTTTTATAAAGCAGTCCCATATGAAGAACGCATGCCAGAGTTGTTGATGTCTTGTGATTTAATTATTGGTAGAGCGGGAGCCTCTTTTATAGCAGAGATAATGGCTTGTGGCGTTCCAAGTATACTGGTCCCACTGCCTTCATCCCCCGGAGGACATCAAAGCAATAATGCCTATTTTCTGGCAGACCATGGGGGTGCGATTGTGCTGGAGGACGGTTTGTGTACAGGTAAAAATCTTGCCAAGCTGCTGATGGATCTGCTCAATCATCCAGATCGGTTAAGAAAGATGTCTCAATCTGTTGCCTCGTTGGGGCAAAAAGATGCTGCAAATAAAGTTGTGAATTTAGTTGAACGAGCGGCTAATCAATATTGATCAGCCGGCAAAGTACCTCTCCGACATAGATGCTAAGTCGGCAAAGTATTGATATTATGATATAGGCAACATCAACAGATGGTGTCAAAACAGTTGCTAAAACAGTTATCTAAGAGGTTGTATGTCCACAGATCTTGATTTATCTAAATCAAAGCGAGTTCACATTGTCGGAATAGGGGGGGCCGGAATGAGCGCTATTGCGGTAGTGCTGGCTTCTATGGGCCATACAGTAAGCGGGAGTGATTTAAAGTATTCCGATAGGGTTGAAAAACGGCTCAACTCTGCTGGCATAAAGGTATATTTGGGGCATGATCCGACATATGTGACAGATGCCGAAGTATTGGCAGTTTCTACTGCGATACCCAGTGACAATCCGGAAGTTGATCAAGCCCGGGCAAGAGGTATACCGGTTTTGTGCAGAGCTGATATTCTAAAAGCCATTTGTGCTCTCAAAAAAACAGTTGCTGTGGCAGGGACACATGGCAAAACAACAACCAGCTTTATGCTTGCCCTCATTTTATTGGAGGCAGGATGGCATCCTTCTTATATCATAGGCGGCCAGCTTAAAAGAGGTGATCAAGAAGAACAAAAAGTGCAGAAAGATACAGGCGACGTTATACCTGCCGCCTCTTGGGACACAGGAGAGTGGTTGGTGGTGGAGGCTGATGAAAGTGACGGAACTTTTTTAAAGTTGAATCCCACCACATGCCTGGTTACTAATATAGAAGCTGATCATCTTGACTATTGGCACTCGCCGGATCACCTAAAGGAGGGATTTTACAGCTTTTTCTCTAAAGTGTCTGGAACTAAAGTTATCGGTATTACAGCTGTTGACCCCGAAATCGCTGACCGCAAGCTTTCTAGCGGATTTTTTGGGCGAAACGATGTCTTGACCTATGGTCTCACTCCCGACTGCGATTATCAGGCGGTGGAAATCGAAAACAGCATAAATGGATCGGTTTTTTCTGTAGTTGCAAATATGACTGATAGCAGAGGTCACAGCCAAGTTGTTGACAATGCCAATCCGAAAAAATCACCCTCCACTAAGTCGTTGATGTCCTTCGAGCTTT
This sequence comes from Actinomycetota bacterium, assembly GCA_023379935.1. Taxonomy (GTDB): domain Bacteria; phylum Actinomycetota; class Acidimicrobiia; order Acidimicrobiales; family JAMCPD01; genus JAMCPD01. Next base: position 50,744 of record JAMCPD010000011.1, read on the forward strand.
TCGTGCCGGGAATGCATAATGTCTGTAATGCGCTTGGTGCGCTTAGCCTCGCTATCGCGTTGGGGGTGGATTTTCAGGCAATAAAACGGGGTTTGCAGCGTTTTTTAGGTGTTGCACGCAGGTTTGAATTTCGCGGATCTTTTCAAGGGATAACTTTTATTGATGATTATGCTCACCTTCCGTCAGAGGTCACAGCCGCACTTGCTACAGCTAAGCTGGGGAACTGGAAAAGGATTGTATGCGTGTTTCAACCGCATCGTTATTCACGCACAGAGAGGTTGCGGGGTGATTTTGCAGATGCGTTTCGAGATGCGGATCTTTTGGTGTTAACCGATATATATTCTGCAGGTGAACAAGCTAAAACTGATATTAGCGGAAAGTTGATATTAGATGCCGTGCTGGGATTTAATCCTTTGCATAATGTGGCCTGGCTACCCACCCGCGACGAACTTATTGCATATCTTAAGCACAAGTTAAAGCCCGGTGATTTGTGCTTGACGCTCGGAGCCGGTGACATTACTTTGTTGCCTGATCAAGTGATCTCAGTTGGATAGAGCTAAGTTGGATAAGGGTAAATTTGAGGCACAGATTAACAACATTGTTCAACTGTTGGGCCCTAAAGTTCAAAGGATGCATCCCCTTGGAACGCTTACCACTTATAGGGTTGGCGGTCCTGCGTGGTTGTTTTATGAGATAGAGACAGAGGAGGATTTAAAAAAAGTTCATGAGGTTTTCATTCGGGCGGATCTTCCTTTACTGATTTTGGGCATGGGGTCGAATCTGTTAGTCGCGGATTCAGGTTTTTGTGGGTTGGTTGTAACGCTGTCATCTGGTTTTTCCAGTATCAATATTTCAGACAATAAGGTATTTGCGGGATCTGCCTTGCCGTTACCCGTGCTTGGACGCAACTTAGCCAAGCACTCCTTGTCGGGCATGGAATGGGCGGTAGGGGTTCCGGGATCTGTCGGAGGCGCTATCTATATGAATGCGGGTGGGCATGGATCTTGTATTAGGGATTGGATTAAACAAGCGGGAGTATGGGATTTGACAACGGGTGAGGATGGTGTGTTAGACGTAGCCCAATTGGGGTACTCTTATCGTCACTCTTCGCTTGCCGAGCATCAAGTTGTCTTGTGGGGTGAGTTTCAACTTGAACCGGGTGATTCTCGGGCTTCTCAACGTGAAATTGCCGAGATAGTACGCTGGCGTCGTGAAAATCAACCCGGTGGTCACAATGCCGGCTCGGTGTTCAAGAATCCACCCTTTTCTTCTGCAGGCCGGTTGATACAAGAAGCCGGTCTAAAAGGCCATAGGATAGGTTCTGCTTGGGTATCTCCTAAACATGCCAACTTTTTTCAAGTAGATGCGAAAGGAAGCGCCGATGATGTAAGAGCTTTGATTGATTATGTAAGAAATGAGGTGGAAAAGCGGTTGGGAGTATTACTTGAGCTTGAAATCAAAACCGTCGGTTTTGGGTATCCGAGCGGTGGCAGTGTTAATGGTTTAAAATTGAACTGTTGACTAAGACTAAATTGAATACCGCCAAGAAAACAGTTGATCCGCGTATTGCAAGGCGACGCATGTCTGTTAGAAGGCACTCTAGGCGGCATAAACACCGCTTACTCGTTGCGTTGCTTATTTTATTTGTGATGGCCCTAATGGCGGTGGTTTTACTCTTTTCTCCGATGCTGTCACTGAAGAATATCCGGGTTATACGGGTTGTCTCGAAATCTGTCGCTGTTTCAACTGAGGTCCCTGTCTCAACTGCGGTGATAAAAGCTGAAAGTGGGCTGGTTCTCGGGTTTCCTATGATCGACATTAATTCTGCCGAAGTATCAACCAGGTTGGAAAAGCTGCCTTGGATCAAAAATGCTGTGGTGGAAAAAGTATGGCCGAATACCGTAAAAATACTCATCACATTAGCCCAACCTGTGGTGCAGATTGATACTCAAACAGGTTGGATGCTTGTTTCAAACTCTGCTAAGGTGCTGATGCGCCAACCAGTTGCGTTTTCGCATGTTGTGCGGTTGCTTCACTCTACAGCCAATACGACCGGCACAGCTCTGAGCGTGGACTTTCCAAACTATAGCCCCGGTGATTATCTGCCCGCGTCGTATACTCAGGCCTTATTGGCTGCCTCGGCAGTACCCGACAGCTTAATTTCCGATGTACAATGGATAAAACCATCCGGAGGCGGTGTGCTGCTCAGCCTCAAGGAAGGACCTACCGTTGTTTGGCTTGGTGCCGGCACAGACCTAAAAACTAAGTTTAATGACCTTACCACTTTGTTGGAGCATTTGAACCTTGCGGGAGAGGGATGGGTGGACTTATCTGTACCGCAAGACCTTGCCGTGGGGAAAGGTCCTTTGCCGGCTTACTTGACTGACTGAAAACTTTTTGATCAGTGTCGATCAAAAGCCTTCTCGGTTAAGGATATTTTTGACTAAACATCTCTCTTTATGGTTACCTTAGTTCCGATAATGGCAAAGACGACTCCATAGAGAGCAAATACCACTCCGCCCTGCCATCTTGTCAGTAAAGTTATGCCGGGTATGGAGTTGGACAAACCAATTAGTGCTGTAACAGAAGCCACGGGAAGCCATCTGCCTATTTCGGGAAGAAAGACAATAATCATCTTCTCAACTATCATTGTCCATGCCAAGGCTACAATGAGAGCGGCCACCTGGTTGCGGATCAAACTACCTAAGCTTACCGCTATCATTCCGTAAAGCCCGGTGGCAAGAGGAATGCATATAAGTGTTATAGTTACGTTGGAGTTGAAGATATTGGGTCGGACTGCCATAGCATGCAACCAAGGCAACGCCATGGATATCACTATCAACAGATCAATGATGCCGAATATCACTCCCATGACAAAAAAACAGACCATTTTTGCAACTACCACCTGAGACCTTTTAGGAGTGATCAAAAAGGTTGAAACGGCGGTATTGTGCCTGTACTCACCGGCCATACCCAATATTCCAAGCGCTAAAACACATATTACTCCGGCGGTTGCTGATGAGAGTATTAAGTCCATGGCGGTGGGACTTCCAAGATTTATCCCGTGAATCAAAACACTGTTGTCGCTTATAACCTTGTTCATGTGGTAGAGTATGGCTGTGGCGGCCAGTGCCGTAATTACAATGCTGCCCACCAGTAGTCCATATGTCATTCGGGCAGTTTTCACCTTGGTGAACTCGGCAACTACCAGCCGTATAGCAACCGGTCGATTTTTTACCTCTTCGGTTACCGGTTGTTCAGCCGATGTCTGGTTGATTTTAAGTTCAGTTTTCATTGTGGCCACCATTTACAGTGGTGTCATTACCGTTTGCGGTTAACTGGAGGAACACATCTTCTAGGGTAGCTTTCTGGGGTGTCATTTCGTAGATGACTATCTCGCTTTTGGCTATGGCTTCCCCGACTTGTTTTTGAGTTGCGTCTTTGACAATTATGGAGGCGACCACAGCAGCGTCTTGTGTTTGAAAATCTGTAACATAACAAGAGTTGATTTTCAGGCTTGCTAGCATTTGCATAAGCCTTTCAGGTTGCGGAGTCTTCAGCAGTATTGTTGATGTTGAGGTATTGGTGAACTCATTTACTGGACCTTTCCCAACCAGTTTACCGGCGGCAATGATTATTGCCTCATCCGCCAAGATGTCCACCTCGGCAAGCAGATGACTTGAGATAAAGACCGTTTTGTTATCACCGGCAAAGTCACGCAGAAACTGCCGCAACCAGTGTATACCTTCCGGATCAAGTCCGTTAGCCGGTTCGTCTAGGATTAAGATTGACGGGTTGCCCAAAAGTGCACAGGCGAGGCTCAGTCTCTGTCGCATACCGAGTGAAAATCCTCCCACTCGCCTTTTAATAGCTTGGCTCAGTCCCACAATATTCGCTACTTCATAGATACGTTTTATAGGTATTCCGGCAGAGATTGCCAATACTTTTAGATGGTTTTCAGCGGAACGTCCGGGATAAAAGTTGGAGGTTTCCAAAACAGCGCCGATCTTATGAGAAGGATTACGTATTTGCTCATATGGTTTTGTCAATATGCTCACACTGCCGGAAGTTGGGCTGGAAAGACCAAGTACTATGCGCAACGTTGTAGTTTTACCGGCACCGTTTGGGCCCAAAAATGCCGTTATTTTCCCCGGAAATACTTCAAAACTTAAACTGTCTACGGCCAGTACCGTACCGAAGCGTTTTGTAAGGTTGTGGACGAGGATGGACGGAGCAGCCAGTTGGTCCGAAGCGTAGTTTGAGACTGCATTTGCGGTGTTAACATAGTTTGCAGATGACTCCATATTAATTATATAGTATATTAACTGGTTGAGTAAAAATAGTTATTCAAGTACAAATTAGGGACAAAAGTAGCTTAACTGTAGGTTAACAATAGGTAAACTACCCCTCCTAACTGGTGGTTTGACCGTCAATTTTCATTGTTCTAGGGTGTATTGATTAAGCGATTGATAGTTGGTGTAAAAAAATTAAACGGGGTGACAGTGTTATCTTGTGTAATTTATAATGTAGTTTCTAGCGTAAGCAACTAGAGTTGGAGATATTGAATTATGGGAATACCTTTTGAATCCTTTGGCATATCAGGACCACTTAGAAGTGCAGGCGGCAGTTCGGGATCTTCTGGATCAGCATCCACTACTGGAGTACCTACTACTGGAGCACCTACTACTGGAGCGGGTCCTGTAAATTTAAATGCTCGTACTGAATCTTCTCGCGAGTATCTGTCCAATAACTACTTGGCAGTCATAAAGGTAATTGGTGTAGGTGGTGGCGGGGTTAATGCAGTTGATCGTATGATAGATGAGGGGCTAAAGGGGGTGGAGTTTATAGCGGTAAACACTGATGCCCAGACCCTGCTTATGAGTGATGCTGATGTAAAACTGGATATAGGGCGTCAGCTGACCAAGGGGTTGGGGGCTGGCAGCGATCCCGAAGTCGGTCGCCAAGCCGCGGATGACCATTTAAACGATATTGAAGATGTTCTGAAAGGAGCTGATTTGGTTTTTATTACTGCCGGTGAAGGTGGCGGAACCGGTACGGGGGCTGCCCCTGTGATAGCGGAGGTTGCCAAAGGGCTTGGTATTTTGACTATAGGAGTTGTTACAAGACCATTTTCTTTTGAGGGACGTAGACGTGCCATCCAAGCTGATCAAGGAGTTCAGCATTTGAGGGAAAAGTTAGATGCATTAATTATAATTCCCAACGATCGTCTGCTTTCTATTTGTAATGATAAGACGACAATGATGGGTGCTTTTAAAATTGCCGATGAGGTTTTACTCCAAGGAGTGCAAGGCATAACAGATCTTATTACACTGCCTGGTGTTATAAACCTAGACTTTGCGGATGTAAGGACTATCTTAAGCAATGCCGGCACTGCAATTATGGGGGTGGGAACTGCTGCGGGAGACGGAAGGGCAATCAATGCCGCCAGAGCTGCCATCACCAGCCCGTTGCTTGAGACATCTTTAGAAGGTGCCAGAGGAATACTACTCAATATTGCGGGAAGCAGAGATCTTGGTATGACTGAAGTTAATGAAGCGGCTGAGATAATTCGCTCCGGCGCACATCCAGAAGTTAATATCATCTTAGGCACTGCCATAGATGAGACGATGGGAGAACAGGTAAAGGTAACGGTTATTGCCACCGGCTTCGAACGTTGGGAAGATCATAGGATACCTGTTCGACATGTCGACCTCGGCCTGTCTTCCTCGGACGCTAAGAACCCTTTGGATTCAGATACCCTAACGGAGGATGAGGACTTGGGTGATGATGAATTCGACGTACCGTCGTTTTTGAAGTGAAAGAGCTTTAAGCTTGCAAGAAACGATAACTTCAGCCGGGATATATAAGTCTGGGACATATACGTTTGACAGATGCCAAAGTGGTATAAAACCGATTAGATGTGTCTGGACAACTAGGATATATGGCGATATGCAACCCGGCGCGGACGGTATTGAAAAGCGGCGTAAGAATATTGTTGACAAAACTTGGAACTGGGTGAATCAAGTACACGGCAACCATGTTGTCCTGGTAAATAGTAGTGCTCAATCACGGGGTGAAACAGGAGATGCCCTCGTCAGTGATGACCCGGGTAGCTGCCTGTCCGTATTGGTTGCCGATTGCGTCCCCTTGGGGCTTGGCAGCAAAGAAGGTATTTTTGCAGCTGTTCATGCAGGTTGGCGAGGTGTGGTTTCCGGTATTATTCAAAAAACAGCTGATGTTATGAGACAACTGGGTGCTTCAGAAATTGCTGCTTTTTTAGGTCCGGCAATCCATAGTGAGTGTTATGAGTTCGGATCACCTTACATAAACCGGATGGTCGCTGTTTTTGGACAGGAGGTCTTGGTGAGTACTCGCTGGGGTACTGTTGGTTTGGATTTACCGTTAGTAGTAAAAACTGCGCTTGGTAGAGCGGATATTGAGCTGTTGGCACAGTCTTTTCATTGTACAGCTTGTTCGGGTGAGTATTTTTCTCATAGGGCTGGCGGGGACAAACAACGTCAAGCTTTTGTGGTGTGGCGTACATGACTGAAGAAGCAACAAAACAAGAGATATCAAAAAGGTTGGAAGTTATACGTTCTAGAATACAGAAAACCGGAGTTGATCCCGATAAGGTGAAGTTGATTGCCGTTACAAAAGGATGGGGAGCTGAAGTGGTAAGCGCCGCTTTAGAAGCGGGGCTGAGTGATTTTGGTGAAAACTACGCTAAGGAGTTGCTTCAAAAAGCCACCTTGGAGTACCCCCGTTCACCTTCTTGGCATTTTATCGGTATTATCAGGCGTAATAAGGTTAAAGCTCTGGGCCGTTATGTAAAGATGTGGCATAGTGTTTCTCGTATTGATGAAGGCAGGTGGATCGCCGGGGTTGCTCCGGGGTCAGATGTTTTGGTTCAACCAAATAGCGTTGCTCTCTCATCTGAAGTGCCTCAAGGTTCTGCATCACCTCGCAATGGTTGTGCCTTTTCTGAAGTACCGCAACTGGTTGAAAGTTTAAAGAAAATGGGCCTGTCAGTTCTGGGGCTAATGGTGGTAGCCCCAACTGCTTCATCAGAAACTTCCGCGAGAGATATCAAACTTTCTTTTTCAAAGGTTGCAAAATTGGCTGGTGAACTTGGGTTAAAAGAGTTGTCGATGGGTATGACCGATGATTTGGAACAAGCTGTAGAAGTTGGGGCTACTATGATTAGGGTAGGTAGGGGATTATTTGGTGAAAGAACTACTACTGTTGGTAATTACTGATAACATTAAACTTATACCCGAGAATTTATATTAAAATATAAACCGGTTGAAATAAGAAGTGGTTGAGTTGAATAGTTTAGGCTATGTAGGTGAGTTGTAAAGGAGGATTGCTGTGGCATCTGCGTTTGTGGAGCGTGCGATGGTCTATCTGGGACTGAAAGAACCTGAAGAGTTTTTTGATGACTCTGAGGACAACTATAACGGATCATATGCTTATCCCGATGGGGACAGTGACGATCAAGGTGATTACATTGAGGATGAGTATGACTCAAAGGATGAGTATGACCAAAAGGGAGGCAAGAGTCCGATTGTAAAGCTCTTGCCGAATAATCACGATAGCCATACGAACAGATCTGAGACCGGAAGATCTGAGACCGGAAGAACTGAGACCGGAAGAACTGAGACCGGAAGACCTCATGTAGATGCTCGCCCCCGTTCAGCAACGAGTAGTTCTTCAAAAATACCGGAACTACATTTGATGATTCCATCCCGTTTTGCTGACAGCCAAGAACTATGTGATCGTATAAAAAACGGGCAGCCTGTTATAGTAAATCTTCAGGTGGTCGATGTGTCGTTAGAACGACGGATAATAGATTTTTCCAGCGGAGTTGCCTATGCTCTTGGAGGTGCGATGAAAAAAGTAACGGATCATGTATTTGTGATTACTCCTCCCGGAACTGTAGTGTCGGAAGAAGAGCACAGCAGATTTACCAATAAAGGGGCAGAACACAACTATGATGAAGGGTAGATGCAGGTCAACTTATGATCCTTTTGTCCATCGTACGCCTGCTCCTGCAAGTTTATGTCATTGTTCTGTTTGGGCGTGCGATTTTAAGTTGGTTTCCGGTTCATCCGGATTCCCCCTTATTCCCATTGACAAAAGTACTGTTTGACCTGACTGAACCTGTGCTTAGGCCTGTTCGGAAGATACTGCCCCCAGTTCAATTGGGCGGGGTTGGCTTGGATCTCTCTTTTTTAGTGGTACTTCTTGTCGCTGAGTTTCTTATAGTAGCGCTGTGATATATTAATTATTCACCGTGCCTGGTTCTGCTTCTTCACTTTCTGTTTTGATCATGGCTCATTCAATGCCGCCTTATGAGTTTTCAGGCGTTCCATTAGTTGCGCATACTTATGCCAAAGGACTGATAAATCGAGGGTTTAGGGTAGGTGTTGTTTACCCAAGGCTAGATGATCCCACTTGGAAAAAGTTTACCATACAGTCTATCCCAGGAGAAGGATTCATACGCTACGAAGTCCCGTTTACCATCGCTCCAAAGCTTTGGCCGTTGCCCTTCGGTCCTCTGTCTCTTGCAGAAGGAGGTGATGAAGATGTTTCATCCAGTTTTTTCGGAATGGAACATCGTGGTGAGAACTGGTCAATAGGCGATGCCTCAACTAAACAGGAGATACTGTCAAAGAGAGACGGACTGTTTGTCTCTGTATTGGAGCAGTTTTCTCCTGATATACTTCACGTAATAGACAATGTATATCTACCGGTTGAGTGGCCTCAAGTGGCCAAGGAACAAGGGGTAAAAATTTTGCGGCATGTTTGTGGGGCAGAAGACATATGTGCCTTTATAGTTCCGTTTGATGAAAAAATATCTGAGGTATGCTCTAACCCGGGACCAAACTGTTGCAAAAAACGCTATCGTGAGATTCTATTAGAATCGCCTCCACTGTCTGAACCGCCTCTTGCCTCAGATGAACGCAGTTTGAGGTTAGCCAGCGACATTGCCGATAATGCCTTTGATGCCTTACTCCGCAAGCGAACTCAGGCTGCTGGACTGTTTGATAACGTATATAACTCTGTCATATTTCCGACTAAGGGATTTTATGACTATTTCTGTTCCGCCCTGCCAATCAAGCATGTTAACATTAAAGTAGTACCCCATGGGATAAGTTATATCAAAAATCAGAATAATGCCTCGGCGCTGCATGAGGAACCAGAAGTTGAGTTGCCGAAAGAATTGCCACAGCTTGATAGTCCAAACGATGAAAGGGTCAATCTTGTTTTTATGGGTTTTTTAGAGCCCCGGAAAGGGATAGGACTACTCGAGGATGCCTTCTTGAATCCCGCCCTTAAAGATCGCAAAGATTATTGGTTGCATATTTTTGCCCCCGGTGACCTGTCATTATTGGGAGTATTAATGACAGCTAACCAAAATGTAATATATCACGGTGCATATGAACCAACCCAGCTGCCGGAAATATTGGCCAAGATGAATGTCGGGCTTTCCGTATCGTTGTTTGAAACCTTTCACCGGGTGACGAGAGAGTATCTGCTTTTTGGACTGCCGGTTGTGGCGAGTAATATGTTTTGGGCTACTGATGTGGTCGTAGATCATGTGAACGGGATGGTATTTACACCCGGTGATGTGGGTGGATTGATAAAGACGATCACAACCTTGCTTGATGACCCGAAGTTGTTGCACAAGTTGAGCGAAGGAGCCAAATCCACAAAAATATTCAGTGTGGATCAGGAACTGGATAAGATAGTAGATATATATCAGGAGATATGCAGTTGACGACAGACATAGATTTCAACCAGAGAAACAGTCCAAGTCTTAATTCAGTTGCCATACAGGTTGTCTTATTCAACAACTCCTATGAATCTGTAGAAAAGCTTCTCAGGGCTGTTTCTGTTTGTATACAAAATGTTGTCGATGCTGGAATAACAGTCCAGGTTTTTTTTGGTGACTGCTCAGCTTTGCCGGTGTTGTCCGATAATACTTTGGAAAGTCAAAAAGCCATCCTTATCCGATCAGGAGCCGATAGAGTTGTTTATGAAGTTTTCGATTCCAATCTGGGTCACGGTGGAGGACATAACCGGCTTGCCAAACTTCAGGCTACTTCAACTATTGTGATTATGAATCCCGATGTTTATCCGGCACCCAAGTCGCTCAACTATTTGTTAGAGGCTTTTTACGATCCAGCGGTAGGTATAGCTGAGGCGCGCCAGATACCGTTGGAGCATCCGAAAGATTTCGACATTATGGATGGAACAACCAGTTGGGCCACAGGAACATTTATGGCAGTGCGAAGAGAGGCATTTGATTTAGTCAAAGGATTTGACAGTGATAACTTCTTCCTGCACTGTGATGATGTTGATTTTTCGTGGAGAGTACGTTTGGCTGGATATAAAATCATCCATGTGCCGAAAGCGGTCATATTCCATGACAAGCATCCCGCTTGGCATAAGGGACCAAAGGCCACGGCGGTAGAGATTCGCCAAGGCCTTGCGGGACGGCTAATGCTTGCTTGGAAGATGGGACGCACCGACATAGTAGAACAGACTTTGGCGGATATAAATGCCAATCCGGATGCCGGTATAAAAAAGGTAGCGGCACAGTTCATAAGAAAGCGGGACTTGGGTGAACTGCCATTGCCGATACCCAATGCAAATACTGTTGCTGAATTTGTAGATGGTAACTATGGTCCGCATAGGTTTTGAAATACAGCCGAAGTTGAGAGGAAGTAGCAGTGCCCATTCAACACAATGAATATCGATTTGAGTTTTCAAAAGACAGCGTTTATGACAGAGCATTGCGGTTGGTCGGACGTCTTTCATCCCCCCCGGGACTGCTTATTGATATAGGGTGCGGTTATGGACCCATAGCGGAGCCCGCATCTGATCTTGGTTTTCAATATATCGGACTTGACCTGGATACCCAATCGTTAGAAGATCTGAAACGCCGCGGTTTTGAAACACATCAAGTTGATTTGGACGATACCGCCGGGCTTTCTGACCTTCTCTCAGATCTTGTGCACCAAGTAAGAGTATCTGGAATATTGATGTTGGATATTGTAGAACACCTCGTAAATCCTGAAGGTTTTTTAAAGGCTTTATCCGAAACTGTTGGGTTGGCGACCACCAACGCCGGTAACCCTATTTTTGTGGTTAGTATGCCAAATGTCGCCAATTTTGAGCTGGGCGCCAAACTGCTTTCCGGCAGGTGGGACATTACTTCAACAGGTTTATTGGATCGTACCCATTTGAGTTTCTTCACAGATAGGCGACTGTCTTCGCTTATGAGGAAACTAGCCTTGGTGGAGGTGGCAAGAGACGATGTCATAGCCTTGCCGACTCCCGATCAACATTTTCCCGTAGATCATCCCGCAATAAATCCCGATACCACCTTAGGCGAATACCTTTTGTGGTTTAGAAACAGTTGCGATGTTTTTGGTTCAACCTACCAGTTTGTTCGCGCGTATGCCCATCTGTCAACCGGGATAAACCTTACCGATACCCCAAACAGAAATGTTGCAGATAGGGAACCTTTTCTCACTGCGATGGTCTATGTTGAGGGTCCCGAGTTAGACAACTTGACAGAGTTGCTTTTGTGTTTAGCCGCACAGGATATCTCTGATAGTGAATTTGACATCTTGTTGCTGACAAACTCCTTTGCTGCCCAGCTTATAGAAGATATAAAACTCTTACTGGACAGTTTTGGCAGCCACTTTGCGAATCGTGTAAAACTACTTACCGTTCCGTCTGATTCTGTCCAAAATGCTTACAACAGCGCCTTAGCAACCGTTACGTCCAGGTATGTGGCATTTTTAAGCGAATATGATCTTTTATGTTCCGACTGGGCAGTACGTTTTTTAGAGGCAACAGGCCCGGGGGCGGGTAAGGTTATTCTTACAAAAGGATGCGAGCGGTTCATATCAAAGCCCTCTGATGTGCAGGCCTTCTCGCCCTATACCGATGCCATTAAGGCTCCCTACATAACCATGAGTGGGTTGAATTGGTCAAACGGGTTAAAGCCGTTCGACCTGATTTTGGAGCTTTCAAATCCGGGATCTGTTCCACTTGCTGCAGTTGGGTTTCCCTATACGCTGTTTTGTGATTTAAATTTGCGGTTTGATGAATCTTTAGTATTCAGTATTGAAAAAGGAGGAGGATGGGATGTATTTATAAAGGCCGTATTGATCTGCGGTGTGTATGAGTGTGAGTATATCACTGCTATACATCAACGCAGATTAACATCTCCAGTATCCACCGATACCGTCTCAAACAGTGCAAAAATTGATAAACGTATGCATGAATTGACATTAACCAAATTGGATATGTATCCGCTGCTGCTCCCGGTGGGCAGTGCAACTGTGTTGTCTGCAACTGTACTTCCTACGACCGGCTTGATGCCAACCGTTTCCGAGGTTGATTCTTTGCGTGTAGCTTTGAATGATCAAAAGAGACAGTATCAAGAGATACTCAACTCCAGCTCTTGGAAGATAACCGGTCCTCTTAGATGGGTTGGCGGGTTACTGCGTAGGCTGAGATCGGTATGGGCAGTTAAGTGACTTTGCGGCAAGAACAACAGCTTTTAACCGATTCTCTCGGGAATGCCGTTGCTATGATAGAGCTTTTATTAGCCGATTATTTAGCCCACTCTGTAAGTAATCAAGCTTTACCTGATCGACACAGTACAAAACTAACTCCTCAAGCTGATTGGAGCGGTTATGCAGATTGGTTTCAAACAACACACGTGAGGCAGGTTTTAGCTTCCCTAGCCGATAACAATCCGCCCGATATAGCCGTAAATCCTCTCTTTAGCATACTGTTGCCGGTTTATAAACCGCCGCTTGATTTCTTGGGGCGCTGTATCGATACAGTAAGAAGTCAGTCATATACGAACTGGGAGCTTTGTATATGCGATGATGCCTCAAATGATCCTATGGTCGATAAGCTGCTTAGAAAGGCTGTCAAAAAAGATAAGCGCATAAAGCTGGCCAAACACCAGAGCAATATGGGGATTTCAGCCGCAACCAATACGGCTTTGTCAATGGCGAAAGGTGATTTTGTCGCGTTTTTGGACCATGATGACGAACTCACCGACTATGCCTTGGCAAGCGTGGTTAAAGCCATCCAAACGTATCCAGAACTTGACATTGTCTATTCAGATGAGGACAAGATCGATGAAACCGGCAAGTTGTTCGGACCTTTTTTCAAGCCTGACTGGTCGCCGGATCTGTTGCTTACATGTGCTTACACCTGTCATTTCACAGTTATGCGGGGGGAGTTGGTAAGAGAGCTTGGGGGGTTGCGTTCCGAAGTGGACGGTGCGCAAGACTGGGATTTGATGATAAGAGCTTCGGAAAAAACAGATCGGATAGTTCATATTCCACAAATTCTTTATCACTGGCGAGCATGTGTGGGCTCTGCGGCTACCTCTTCGGATGCTAAGCCATGGGCTTACAAGGCTCAAGAAAAGGTATTAAGCGACGCGATGGAGCGTAGAGGTGAAGATTGCCGGATAGACTCCTCAATCCGCTTCCCCGGTTATCATTATGTGCGCAGACGGATAAGTGGCAATCCTCTGGTAAGTATAATAATTCCCTTTAAAGATCAGGCTAAGATGACGTGGAGATGTCTGGAATCTTTGAGTAAATCACCGGGGTATGACAGTTTTGAAGTTATATTAGTCAATAATGGATCGGTTGAGCTGGAGACCAAGGCGTTAATTCGCCAATTGACCCTTTCACCTGTACTGCCCTACGACAAACCTTCCATCCCGGCTCCTCGCATCAAAGTTTTAGACTATCCCAACCCGTTCAACTGGTCTGCCATTAATAACTTTGCTGTAGATTCATCTTCAGGGGAGCTGTTGCTGTTCTTGAATAATGATATTGAAGCCGTTTCCCCGGGATGGTTACATGCTATGGTGGAACAAGTTCAACGCCATGATGTTGGAGTAGTCGGCGCCAAACTGGTGTTTGCAGACGGTATAACTCAACATGCCGGCGTAGTCATAGGGTTGGGTGAAACAGGGATTGCCGCTCATTTCATGCATGGAATATCTTCTGATGATCCGGGGTATATGGCGTTAGCACAGTATGTTAGAAACACTGCGGCAGTTACGGGAGCTTGTTTGATGACTAGGCGCCAAGTCTTTGAGAAGATGGAAGGTTTTGATGAGAGTATAGGCGTTGCTTTCAATGACATTGATTTTTGTTTGAGAGTCATAAAAGCCGGTTTTTGGGTGGTTTATACACCGTTGGCCGAGTTGATACACCATGAATCGCACAGTCGCGGCAAAAAAAATGATCAGATTGAGATAAAGATGTTTTGGAATCGCTGGAAGGATTTTATTATCGCTGGAGATCCCTGGTTCAGCCCCCATTTTAGTCTTAGGTCTTCAAACTGTGTCCTAAAACAACCAAAGGAGGAACAATGGCGGAAAAGCCTGATATCAAAGTACGAGAGCTTATAGAAAAAATAAACAGCAAGTTGGAGCTGTCAAGGAGAAGGATACTGCAGCCACTGCAAGCGTCTGAAGAATTAATATCATCAACCGATGCTGTTTATTTCGATTATCTCAATACCCACTGGGCAACTGCGCCACTTTTAGCCCCCCGTTCATCTTTGAAAAAGGCGCGTAGCTTAAAGGGTTTCATAAGAGCAGTTTTTGAACGTTTCTTGTTTACAACCATGTACGATTATCTCCAGGAACAACAGGAGTTTCATGCCAATGTTGTGAGGGCATTCAATTCGCTCAACTCGCGTGTTACAACACTGGCTGAATCTTCATCCAAGTCCATTGATGCTTTGTATGTCGCTTATACGGAACTTTTGGATTTGATAGAAGAACAGCATGTCTAAGCGTGTAGCGTTGGTTACAACGACTTGGGATCAACCTCTTGATGTTAACTCCCCTAAACCAGCTGATGTGCCGGATAGTATATCAGTCGATGCGCTAAAGAGATTGGAGACTTTTTTTGGCAGTGGGAGAGCATGGGGGAATCGGGATGAGGTCAATTTTGTGATCCGCACCATTGCAGCGGCGGCAGGAACTGAAGCAGATGTTCGAGTAGTGTTACTTGATGGAGGTCCGATTAACTTAGATGATCGTGGTGGGACATGGAAGGATGGCGCCTTTACCGTTACCAGATTGGAGGCGGATCGCCCGCGGCCGTTATCCGAAGCGATGCTTTGCGAGTTGGTGGGTGCTACTCCCAGATATTTCGGGTTGGGGCATGGATTTGGATGGAGACCGGCTCCACCGTTTCCTCCGGTCGTATTGGAGTTGTTGAGTGATTTTGGGGGTGGTGATTCTTTGCAACTTTGTGAGTTTTTGGATGAATACAATCCGGATGTGGTGCTGGCAGTCGGTTACCGCCAAAAAGGTGTACGCAACAACTTAGAGTATTATAGCCGTTCATCAGCTTCAAGACGGCTGGTTTTAATGCCCTTATCTTGGGAAGATCCGCTGCAAAGCCTGCCCATTTATGATGATATTTTCCACTCGGCTTCCAGCATAATTACCGTCAATCAACTTGAACATGAGGCTGTTTATCGACGTTTCATGCCATGGGAAACTCCCTTGATTCACAACGTGGGAATGACGTTGGAGGTTGATGAAAATGCTCTCGACTCTTATCCGGCAGGCCTTGAGGAACCGGGGTATATACTGGTGTTGGCTGAATACCCTGTAAACTTTTTGGACCCTCGCGGTTACATCTTGGCCGATTATTTACGGCTTCAATTCCCGAACCGGTTTGTGGCAATAGCAGAGGGAGATAAAATAGCTGTATATAAAGGTAGGAAGCTGCATACCAGTATTGAACGTGCTACACGTATGGACTTATGGAGAGTAATGGCTCATGCTCTCTGTACGGTTGATTTGCGCCCTTCTTCGGTTTTCGGCAGAGAGGTAATAGAGTCTATGTTGTATGCAACTCCCGTTGTGGCAAGGGAGGGTAGTATCGGGCAACACTATGTCGAGTCTGCCAACGGAGGGTTGTGGTTCGCCAGTGTGAAACAGCTTACGGCTTGTCTATCGGAGTTGGCAGATCACAGAGATCTTGCTTTGGTTCTGGGCCGCCAAGCTAGAAGTTGGGCAGAGCGACACTATTTAGATGCAGAAAGGTTTGTTCCCAAGGTCGCGGCCGGGCTATGGCAACAGTAGTCAATCTAAGGGCTGTCGGTTGTTGTGATGCGCCACCATTTTGTGTTTTGGCCGATGAAGTGGATATCTGGACTTAGACAGCAACCCAGCTATGAGCAGAATGAAGATACCCAAATAAAAGGCTGCAATTCCAATTACAATATGGGGTGGGGTGTATGAATAGACAGTATACGCCCGCCCTTTTGGTATTGGTATCTCTTCAAAAGCGCTATGATACGAGGAGATATGAACATTGGATCCGTTTAGCGTTGCTCGCCATCCGGCCATAAACAGCTCTCTTCTTATCAGGTAAGAGTTGTGTTTACAGTATGTTGTAGCAAAATTATAGCTTATATTACTTACGGTGCATCCTTTTGCTGAGAAGTATGGTGAGCTTTTTTGAAGGCTGTAGATATCCATAACCTCATCGTGATAAACGGGCGGGCCAACTCCTGTAATAGGATTTGTGGATGATGTTACCACGTATTTAACACCGACAGCTTCATAAGCGGCAAGGTTGTGTTTCAAGCTGTCCTCCTCTTTTGTCAAAGCCGATTGGTTGTAAGCGTAAAAGGAGGTAGGGATGGTTGAGACATAAGGATCAAGGTGCTGTTTTACATAGTTGAACCATACTCGAGGGACAGGGGCATCATTGTAGTTGACGGATGATATCTTATAGTAGCTTCCGTAGTTTGGGCTAATGGGCCCAAGCGTGATAAATCGCCGAAGGCCAAGATTTTTCTGTAAGAAATTGACGGCTTGAGTGTCAACTGTTGCGCTCTTAGGGTTATAAGCAGTTGGGATGAGAAAAAAAAGGCTTGATTCGCACAGTACAGTGACAAACATTATACGTGCTTGGTATCGCGGTTGGCTGACCGCTACGGCTGTGATAACAGAGACAAACCCAACTCCGATGAGTAGGACTATTGAAAAGATGATCCACGCAGAAAGGCTATGGAAGACAGACTTTATGACTGTAAAATTTATAGCTGTAACGGTAACTCCGCTGAGAAGCAGAATTAAAGCTGCCGATAAAAGAGTTATGGCATTCTTATTCCGGTGATGGGTTTC
The DNA here is from genome assembly GCA_023379935.1 of Actinomycetota bacterium. Classification (GTDB taxonomy): domain Bacteria; phylum Actinomycetota; class Acidimicrobiia; order Acidimicrobiales; family JAMCPD01; genus JAMCPD01. The sequence continues at coordinate 67,956 of JAMCPD010000011.1, forward strand.
AAAGTCGTTGACTGCCATACTGGCAAGAATGATGGTCGCCAGCTCCCAAGTTGGGGACGCGTATCGGTAAAAAGCGCTAAGGCCTACTAATGGAATGTGATTGACCAATGCAGAAATGACCGTTACCCCAAAAGTTCTCATTAAAGAGATTGCGGTCCAAAAGGCAAGCAAAAATCTCAACCCCCGATCCTTCTTGGGTTTGTTGATAAGAGCGGAAACGCTTAACAAAAGGATACCACAGCTAAGGTATCCCCCTACATGTCTCCACTGTTTGGCAATCTTCAGACCGTCAATCAGAGCGGAAGGGTAGTGCCAGATTGGCCCAAAGGCGTATGGCATTACAAGTGTCATCAACCCTAAGCCTGACAGTGAACTTCCCGCTCCTTCAACTGCCCCGCCGATACCCCCTAGGGTGGAGTAAGGGAGATACCCCAAGAACGCAACAATAACCGGTGCTGACAGGAGCAGCCCTACGGCACCTCCAAGAAGTAGTTTCAGAATGAAACCGGTTCGCTTACATGATTGAAGTTGTGTGAAGCGCCATATAACCCACAGAGCCACAAAAAGAAGATCAATATAGGCAACTTCGGGAAAACCCGCATAAATTGACAGTGCCAGTGCAATGGCAATGATCACCCACCCGGCTTGTGACTTGACATGTGGACGAACATTGAGCGAGTCGGAATCCGGCCGCTTGCACGATAGCGCTTTGCGGGTCTGTTCAACGCCAAGAAGCAAAAGAGGTAAAAATGGGATTGGGTTATCTACCGCATTGGCGAGCCATGAAAATGTTCCGTTTACCTCAAACAACATGCCACCACATAGGCTTGCAGTGCGGGAGAGGCCCAAAGTGCGCAACAGATAGTAGGTGGATATCCCCGCTATGAGTTGCAAGATGATATGTACCCACAGTTCACCATGGGGAAGAAGGAATAAAAACGTAATAGGAAAAAAAGCGGCCGATTGCATCTCGCCCGCAAGAGGTGCGCCGACTCCTTCATACCGATTCCACCAGGGTATATGCCCACTCAACCATGTTTTGTCTGATAGAAATCCCAAAGCCTGTGACGTAAAACCGACATTTGGGTCGATCGTAGGGGATCCGCCGTGCAAACCCGGCACTAAATGAGTAGTAAGGCCACCAAACAAGACCAGGGGGTTGGAGGTAAGCACCCCGGCTACTAAAAGGATGTTAACGAGAAAAGGAAATCCGATCAGGATAATCAGCGGTACCAGCCATTTATGAGTGGGAACCTTGTGGCTTCGAATTTGCCGAGAGGTTTTGGTATGCCAAGGAGCAGTTTTCATGCTACCAAGATTATATGATATTTTATAAAGGTTATGAGATCCTCAAGTATTTCATCTGCAGAACCGTTATCCGTCACAAAGCCGAAGGTGGTATTCTTGCACATACCAAAGACGGCGGGGAGTGCATTTAGAACTCTTTTACTGCAACTATACTCCATAGAAGAGTTGTTCCCGGTTGATTACAGGTCCTTCGGTATCACCCCCGACGAGTTTTTCTTGGACAGGTATAAGTTGTATATCGGCCTGATCTATTTCGACCAGCTTAAAAAAATACCGGGTGAATTTCGGGTGGTTACTTTTTTAAGGGAGCCTATTTCCAGGCTTTTGTCACACTATGTTTACTGGAAATCCATGAAGATTGAGGTAATAGAGTACTTTGCAAAATGTGCTTATGATGGTTCGCGTTTTGCCAAACAACTCGACCTTGCAGATTTCTTGAAAGCGGACAACTTTGATGTGCAACTACAGTGTGATAACTGTATTACCAAGTGTCTTATAGGTTTGGACTATGTTGATGCCAAAGGAAAACTTGTAATCGAAGATGATATGGCATTTGAGATAGCGAAGAACAATCTTAACAAGATGACTGCTTTTGGCATACAAGAAAAATATGAGGATTCGGTTAGGGTCATGTTTAACAAATTGGAGTTGGATCTTCCGAGCGGATATGAGTTCAAAAAAGACAATGACTATGAAAGTTTAATAAAAAATGAGCCATCATTTGAAAACAACAAGATTGATTTATCCCCGCTCAATGATGAAGAAGAAGAGATTGTAAACTATATGACCAGGATTGATAGGAGGGTATATCAGTATGCGTTGGACGGGTTTGAGGCACAGTAAACTGATAGGGAGGCGAGGTTTATTCCCGTTTTTGTCTGTATTTTTGTGCTCGTGTTTTTTTTATTCTCCTTTTTTTCTCCCGTCTCCGATTAACTTCAAATTGTGCATTTTTTTCTGATGTAATCCATTTAGGTTTATTGCCGACAAGGGTATCTATGTAGTCAAGTCCCCATTTCCCATTCTTATACACGCCTGTCTTTGATGTAAGTCGCAGTTGGCGAACTGTGTCAATGCTAAGACCGAATATCTCAGCTACTGCTTCATCGGACAAGTAGTTATTGAATATATTGTTGACTGATTTTTCGGTTTCTCTTTCCTGTTTCGCACGTTTTTGTTCTGCATCGTGCAGCTGTTGTCTTATTTTAGCCATATTCTGTAGGTCGGAGAACCAGGTTGGAGGATCAAACTTCAATTGTTCAATATCTACTGCGGCAGCTCTTTTTGCAATCAAAAGCATATGCTTATCAACATCAACAAGACGACAAGGTCTTATAGCATAGACTGTTTCATTTACAGAGGAAAGTTCAGATAGGCGATTTCGAATAATTGATTCAGCTTTGTCAAAAAGAGGGATCATTTCGTCTGGCTTGAAACGCGCTTGGGCAACTATAGCTGCTGCCTTTTTAACTTTTCCGTCTTTTATAAACTGAAGTAAAGGGTGTTTTGGGATTGTATATCGATTTGCATATCGATTAAGTGATAATGCAAATGACCAGATTAATGCGGTAACCGGATGAGTATCATCTGTTGGCTCGCTTAGTGCTATTAAATCTCGTGCCTCTTTTTGCAACAACAGTTTATGTGCTCTGGTGGCAGCAGCCTTTTTTGCAGAAGCTGTTCGATTTTCCGCCGCCGCTACATGTCTTTCGGCTACATCCAATGCCACCAGAGACATTAAACTATCTACATCGCATGAACGAAAGTAGCGGATAATTCTGCCGTATTTCCAGTTTTCGGTGCCAACCGGTTTTAAACCGGTAGTTTGTACTACTCGGCGGAATCGTTCTGTTGTAATACCGAGCTGTTTTGCAGCTTCGGTTGCGTTTAGCCATCGCTGAGCTTTTAACCGATCTGTCCAGGTTGGATCGGACAAGGCTATTTCAACCGAGGCGGTGTTATATGAACCGTCCGGTAGTGTTGAGAGTAAACCTGTATCCAGTGCAAGAAACATCTCCCAGCGTTGTAGCCCAAGCAGCTTTTGTACCTCCCGAAAAGGTATCCCCTCTCTCCGTTTTTTTGGTGTAGTTCCCGTGCCTTTGCCTCCTGTATTCTTCTCCGCTTTTATCTCATTTGCTTCTCCGGCCATTGTCTATTAGTTTATCAGAACTACTTTTTAGTATTTATGATTTGGATATTTTTAGTCCTTCAGCAGTATCCAGCGCAAGTTTATGGATCTTCAGTGGTCCCAGTCGGCCGGTAGGTTGTTGATTTGGAGGCACTGCTGATGAAATTTTCAGCTATCGTTGGGGCAGTTCCAAGATGTATATGTAGATAGCTTGCAAGCATTTCAGGTGAGGCGAAGCCACCATAGTGTGTGCCATTTCCCGCCCCGGTCGATATCAAAAGCCCATCACCGGGCGGAGTCAGAACTGAGTAGTGGAACTCATGCCCTTTTAAGTATTCGCCTTTGTCTGCTATTGGTGTGTTCACATTAAGCCTGGCGGTTTTGTAACCAAGCGTGAGTTTTTGAGACATTTTCCCTTCTGCCGGTATGACACCACAAAGTTCGTGTCTATCCAGAGATTTTGCCAACCACAAGAGTCCTCCACACTCTGCCCATGTTGGAAGCCCGCTATTGACAACTTGTCGTACTTGAGACATTAGTCTTGTGTTGGCCGCTAAATCCCGCACAAATACCTCCGGAAATCCACCGCCTATATAAAGCCCGTTGATATCTTTTGGAAGCTGTTCATCTACTAGAGGATCGAAAAAAGCCAGTTCAGCGCCGGCTTCTTCCAGGCGTTCCAGATTATCTTGGTAGATAAAACTAAAAGCCTTACCTTTCGCTACGGCTATTTGTGTATTGGCTACAAAACGGGTGGGAGGCAGACAACTCGCATCAATCCCGTCATGGTCGATAGTCTTTCCGGCTGATTTTGCCAGTGCCATGATCCCTTCCAAGTCAAGGCAGGCACTACAGGCTTGTCCCAATGCTCGTATGCTATTTTTGATTAATGAGCTGTTTTCGACGGCAGGCACTAAACCCAAATGGCGATCTTCCCATAGCCAGGCATCATTTTTTGTCAGTGCACCATAAACCGGTATAGCCAAAGGCATAAGGGCATCCCTAAGCAGCTTTTCATGCCCCTTGGAGCCGACACGGTTGAAAATTACTCCGGCAACCCTTACCTTGTTGGAAAACTCAACGTATCCTTTCACCAAAGCGGCTACTGATTGCGCCAATGATGATACATCAACAACTAAGATTACGGGGCAGTCAAGCAGCCAGGCTGTTTGCCCAGTTGATGAAGGTGCCAACTCTGTTGCACCAGAAGGTGTATCCGAAGTGGAGGTCCCGCCGTCAAACAGTCCCATAACTCCTTCCACTACCAAAATGTCGGCATCTTCTCCGGCATGTTCTGCCAGTGCGGGTATATACTCTGCACCGCACATCCATGAGTCCAAATTTCTTGGATATTTTCCGCTTGCCAGGCAATGATAAGTTGGATCTATAAAGTCCGGACCAACCTTTGCGTTGGCCACCCTTACTCCCTTGGCCTTCAATCCCGCCATAATCCCTACTGATACGGTTGTTTTGCCGACCCCTGAATGAGTGCCGGCTATTAGAACACGGGGAGGAAGAGTTCGAGCGGGTGACACAGCTAATATTCTATGCCTTTTCTGGCTTTTACCCCTTGGTCGTAAGCATGCTTTACATTCAACATCTCGGTAACTGTGTCAGCTATGGAGATAAGTTGATCTGAAGCATTACGTCCGGTTATGATTACATTGGTATTTTTACCTCGAGATTTTATAGCCGCTGTTACCTCTTCTACGTCAATCCAGTTGTAGTTAATGGCATAGGTCAGTTCGTCCAGGATTAAAAGTTGGAAGTTGTCAGATTCCAGCATCTGTTTTGCTTTTGCCCAAGCGTGGCGACCAACCTCAGCAGTTTTATCTAAGTCTTTTGATTCCCATGTAAAACCATCCCCTAAAGTATGCCACTCAATCTGTAACTGTTCAGCTAATTTGCGTTCGCCGGTCTTCCACTTGCCACTTTTTACGAACTGGACTACACCCACTTTCCACCCCCTTGCCCATGCTCTCACCATTACGCCAAACGCTGCCGAAGACTTCCCTTTCCCGTCGCCCGTGTTGATTAATACTATAGAGCGACGTGATATGGATTGATTGTCGGGTTGCATAATTTCAATATTAGGACAACGATTGATGATATGCATACTACGCCAGACGAAAAATCAGCCAAAGACGGATCAAATGCAGCGCTAATTTTAGTTTTAGGCGGTGCCAGATCGGGGAAGTCTCTCGTGGCCGAAAAGATAGTTGAAGAGTTTGCATCTGTTGACCATTTGGCGACTTATGTAGCTACTGTTGATACGGCATCTGGATCTACAGTATTTGATGATGATATGCTCCGGCGTATTATGATTCACAAACAACGCCGCCCGCCCTGGTGGAACAGTGTTGAACTTTCTATGGGTGCTGATTTAGCTGAGGTGCTTTACGATATCAAGGGACCAATACTTGTTGATTCTTTAGGAGTGTGGTTGGCGGGGAGAGATCATTTTGCCTTTGATGCCGATAGCCTGACTGAGGCTTTATCTAAACGTGAAGCACCAACTGTAGTTGTAAGTGATGAGGTTGGCATGTCAGTTCATCCGTATAGCGAAGATGGCAGGAAGTTTCGTGATGCTCTTGGGCAGTTGAACTGTACTGTTTCGAGGGTTGCAACTGAGGTGTTGTTGGTAGTTGCCGAGCGTGTCCTGCGGTTGGAACAGTTATGAGAGAGTTTAAGCAAGCTCTTTATTTTTTCACACCTCTCAGATTTAACAGGGGTACCGTAAGAACACAGGAGGTGAAAACCATCGGCGTGAAAAGCTCAACCGCACCGTCTCCTTTAACCTTATTGTACTTCGGTCCTATTGGGGCGATAATTGGAATGCTGGTTGGGTTGGTGTTCTGGGGTTGTGATGCGGTTCTGCCGCCTCTTGTTGCGGCTTCCATTACGGTAGCGGCGGACCTGTTATTGACCGGGGCGTTGCATTTTGACGGACTTGTTGATTCAGCCGATGGACTGTTGGGTGTACTTGATCAAAAGCGTAGGCTGGAGGTAATGGATGAGCCAACTATTGGTGCGTTTGCACTTGGGGTGGGCTGTATTTTTCTGATACTTCGGTGGGCAGCTCTTGCCTCGTTGGGATCTGTCGGCAATCACCTCGGTGGGTGGGTTCCACCGGTGGGTGGGTTGGGTCGAGCTGTGTGGCTGATTGGCGGGCTATGGTGCCTTTCAAGGACATCAATGGCAGTCTTCATCTCTGTTTTCACTTATGCCAGAAAAGAAGGAGGTTTAGTCGGTGCGTTTTTAAGTCAAAACAACAAAACGAAAAGGTTATACTGCGTTTTGGCGGCACTGATAGGGCTTTTGATCACTGTTTTGATGCTGTATGGCTGGGTTGATAACTTGGCTCACCTTTGGTGGATACCGGTACTGATTGTCTCATCTTTTGTGGGAGCACTTGGAGTAGTCGCGTTAGCACAAAAACGGTTGGGGGGCTTTACCGGCGATGTACTCGGCGCCGCTGGCATTATTTCTGAAACTATCGGCTTGATTGTGGCGGTTGGATTGGCTGGAGCCGGCAAGTGGTGAACGGTATTTACTGACCTTCTGCCAACTGCTTACTGATCGTTTTCCACTGCGGCATTACGTTGTCCATTATCATCGTGAAACCTTTTCCATGACTCTGTTCGATGAGATGTGCCAACTCATGGACTACGACGTATTCAAGGCAGGGTAAGGGTTTTTTGATTAATTCCAAATTAACCCAGATTCTTCCGGCCTTAAAGTTGCATGATCCCCATTTAGTTCTCATCTTTCTTACTCGCCATTCTTGTACCTTGACGGACAAAATTGTTTCCCACTTGTTTATCAAAATTGGAAGCAGCGTTTGCAGTTGGTGGCGGTACCAGTTGTGTAAAGCTTTTTCCCGTTGTAAAAGGCTGCTTTGCGGTTTGATGAAAAGATACAAGGTTGTTGAATCCGAGATAACCACCTTAGGTGTGCCGGGGCGTTCTACTACTTTCAACAGATAAGCCTTTCCTTGAAAGTAGTGATTTTCACCTGAAACATACTGATACTCGGGGGGTTGTATTTTAGATGTGACTTTTGTTTGTTGATGTCTAATCCATGCCAAACGTTCCGTAATTGCTGCAGATATAGCTTCCATACTCATATGTCGGGGGGCCGTTACATGAGTATGGCCGTCAGGTGGGTAAACTGTGAAGTTGATGTTCTTGATGTTTTTGCGTGTTACTTCAACTGTGATTCCGTCAACTATTAAGGTATGACTTTTGAGGTGGTTACTGCTTTTTCTCCGAGAACGGTAGCGGTAAGGTATATTCATACCAACCAGTTTATCGATACTGTGAAACTACCAAGCCGCGTGGAGTAGTTTAGTTATTAATATGGACGAATTGATTTCAAGTATGAGTATTTTCCCACATCCTACGGCTGTTTTTGGTAGAGGAATGGAGTGGCTTGAGGCAAAGATGTGGAAAGATTCCAAAATACGAGGATCTGTTTATACTGCTCTCGGGGCGGGGGTGTGTATTGGTATAGGGTTGGTGGCAGAAACGCTATTGGGAGAGTTGGTCTCTTTGGGACTGGCTTTGTGGATAGCCATGGGGGCTAAGGAGCTTTCCGATACAGCAGAAAAGGTATATTGGCTGTTGAAAGCGGGTGAACTTGACCAAGCACGTGATTTAATGAAAGCTTTAGTTGGAAGGGATACGCAAAGCTTAGATGCCGATCAACTGGCCAAGGCGGTGGTTGAGTCGATTGCTGAGAATACTACAGATGCCTGCGTGGCACCTGCATTTTGGGGAGTAGTTGCAAGAGCACCAGGTATACTTGGATATAGGGCCATAAATACCATGGATGCCATGGTTGGTCATCATAATACGGCTTATGAAAGGTTCGGCTTTACGAGCGCCCGGTTGGATGATATGGCAAACTGGATTCCCGCCAGGCTGACTGCCTTATTCGTGAGCATGGTGCACCCCGCTTCAACAGTAGCTATCTGGCGGTCTTTGAAGGATCAGGCTCTGTTGCATCCATCACGAAATGCCGGTATTTCAGAAGCCGCTTTTGCGGTTGGCCTGGGTGTTAGTGTTGGTGGGGATGAGCGCTACTACGTGGATGATGTATCCCATGGGGTTGTGGTTAGACCTCAGCCAAAGTTAGGTTATCACAACAGCGCCCAAGTTGAGGATATACCAAGAGCACTTAAGTTATTGACCAAGGTAAGGAGTATTGTTGTAGCTATGGTTTTATTCAGATTCAGGCGAAAGATCTTTCTAACGGTTTTGACACTCATAAAGCGTCGACCAGTTGTCAATGAGCATATATAAGTACCTATAATGATTGACGCTGCACACGGTGGTAACGGTATTGATGTGGCAACCGAACTGGGGATAGAAAATATGCTCGATCTCTCTGCAAGCATGAACCCGCTGCCTGTTGATGTGAAAAAAATAGTTGCACGACATCTTGATGCCATTTATTTCTATCCAAACCCCACCAAAGCAAGAGATGCCTTAGCGGAAGCTATAGGTGTTGAATCTGGTAGGGTATTGTTGACCAATGGAGGATCGGAAGCCATAGCGCTGGTTTGTGCTGAACTTGGTTCAGGTTGGGTGAATGAACCGGATTTTTCTCTCTACAAAAGGCACTTGACAAAGCTTTACCGGGGGGCTCCTTTATTTAAGTCTAATCCTCATAACCCAACCGGAAGGTTGGCCATTGACACCGAAAAGGCGGATGTGTGGGATGAAGCCTTTTATCCTATGGCCACAGGGAAGTGGACAAGAGGAGATACTGATTCCGGCAGTATTGTAGTCGGTTCCCTGACCAAGCTTTTTGCTTGCCCGGGACTGAGAATTGGTTATATTATTACTCCCGACAACGATTTGTGTACAAAGTTGGAACAACGTCAACCTTTGTGGTCGCTCAACTCTTTAGCTGCAGCAGTACTGCCCGAGTTGTTGGAAGCAGTTGATTTGCCGCAGTGTGCGTCTGATATAGCACTACTGCGCCGCGAACTTGTCGATTTACTCAAAACATTCGGCTTGGAGCCGCAAGATTCTGATGCCAACTTCGTGCTTGTCTCAACCGGGCCTCACTCAACCGGGCCTCACTCAACCGGGCGCACGCTGTACGATGCTCTGGCGCTTTTGGGGGTTTTAGTCAGAGACTGTACCAATTTTGGACTAAGCGGCTGTGTTCGTATTGCTGTTCCAAACTCCAACGATCTGCTTTTATTGGAAAAGGCCTTGAACAATGTTGTCTTTCAATAGTCTCCAGGTGAGATCTTGGCTAAAAAGGTCGAAAAGATGTATGTGCCGAAACCCAGTCGGTATTTTGAAGTGAAATCTAACCTTGATCTTCCCCAAAGCTTAAGTTTGCTGAATAAAGGTGCTTTAATGGTAGGTGGTACTGGAAGCGATGTTGGAAAGAGCATGGTCGTAACTGGCCTGTGCAGGATGTTGTCCCAAAAAGGTTTTTCTGTTGCCCCTTTTAAGGCTCAAAATATGGCTTTGAACTCCTTTGCTACCATTGATGGTGATGAAATTGCCAGAGCTCAGGCTATTCAAGCTTTCGCCGCCAACGCAGAAGCCCAAGTCTTAATGAATCCGGTGTTGCTCAAGCCGGTTAGTCACACATCGTGCCAAGTGGTAGTGATGGGAAAACCTCTAGGCGATATGAATGTCAGCTCCTATCAGGGTTTGAAAGATAGTTTATTAAAAACATCCAATGAGGCACTGGCTGAGCTCATGAACCGTTTTGATGTTGTGATATGTGAAGGGGCCGGCAGCGTTGCTGAAATTAACTTATTTGATACCGATATAGTTAATTTACGTATTTGCCACGTTGCCGGGATTCCTTCAGTCATAGTTGCAAACATTGACAAGGGGGGCGTATTCGCTTCTTTGTATGGCACTGTTTCCCTCCTTCCCGGGATATGGCGCAGTACGGTGAAAGGTTTTATCATCAACAAATTCAGAGGGGATTTCGCTCTTTTAGAAAGTGGGCTTAGCGAGCTGTATCGTTTATGTGGAATACCAACAATTGCTGTATTGCCTTATTTGGAAGGACTGATGTTGGAGGCGGAAGACTCCTTGGGATTGGAGCAGCTGTCAAGGTATGCTGAGACAGCGCTCGTTGGAGTGCCAGCAGGTGCAAAGGGAGCGGAAACATCAGGGGATATACTGGAAATAGCTGTAGTGGCTTTTCCCCATATAGCCAATTTTACAGACTTTTATCCATTGTCTATAGAACCCTATGTATCTTTGAAGATCGCAACAAGCCCTACCCAACTCTTGGGCGCGGATTTGATAGTGTTACCCGGCTCTAAGTCAACTGCCTTAGATTTGGACTGGTTGAAGGATAGAGGTATAGATAAGGCCATAAGGCAGGCTATGGTTGATAAGGGTGCTGTCGTGTTGGGCATATGCGCCGGTTATCAGATGTTAGGCAGTGTTATCTTTGATGAGGTGGAGTCTAAGATGGGTGAGTTGAATGGGCTTGGCTTATTAGATGTCCATACGGTATTTGAAAAGGATAAAGTGGTACGCCAAGTAAAGGGTCACGCAAAAGTTGCCGAGCAACCCCAGATTGAAAATCAAATACTTTTCAATGGTCAAGAGCTTTATGGTTACGAGATCCATCATGGCAGGGTTACACTTGGTTCAAGTGCCGCCCCTTGGATAATTTTGGATAACGATATGAAAAGCGTCGCCGGCGCGTTAGACGGGTCCAAGCAGGTATTCGGCACCTCGGTTCACGGGATTTTTGAATCCGATTCCTTTCGGAGAGCTTTCCTCCAAGAAGTTGCCAAAATTAGAAATAAGAGTTTCATCTCTGGAGCCATGTGTTACCAAAGCATCAGAGATGCCCAGTTTGACCTGCTTGCTCAGGTGTTGGAAAAACATTTGGATTTCAGTTCTCAACTTTGAAATATTTTTCAGGGATCAGAAAAAAAGGAACTGTTTTCCAGCCCACGAACGATAGCTGACGCAGATGTAAACTATACTAACCGTTTGGCTGGGTGGTTTTTCCGGTTTCGGTTTTTCCGGCTTCGGTTTTCACGGTTCCGGTTTTCACAAAATTAGTGAAGTCCTCCGATGAAAGCGGATAACTGTAGAAAAAACCCTGTGCAGCGGGACAGTTATATTTTTTCAGTAACTCATGTTGAAATTGATGCTCTACACCTTCAACAATGCAGTATAGATTGAGGTGTTTGCTCAAGGATATAATGGCTTCAATCAATGGAGCTTCAACAGCCTCAGGTGATACCTGATCGATAAATGACTTATCTATCTTCAGCGTCTTGGCAGGTATCATGTCAAGGCGGTGCAGTGCCGAGTTTCCCAATCCGAAATCGTCTATTGCGAGCGAAATCCCAAGTTTGGTTATATCGTTTAGCGTGGAATCAATTTTACTGTTTGTTCCGGATGGATCAGACGGATTGATTATGACTCTTTCGGTTATTTCCAACTCCAATCGCTTGGGATCAGCCTTACTGCTTTTTAGCAAAGATTTTAGTTTTTCTATAAATCCCGGTGTGTTCAAATCTCTGGAGGATATGTTTACACTCACTTTAAACGTCCCAAACTCTTGTTGTGTCCACAGCCCAAGTTGGGCGCACACAGCTTTGAGCATCCAGTTGTCCAGTTCTACTATCAGGTCGGTTTGTTCTGCTATGTTTATAAACTCTTCCGCCTCCAAACTACCCAGGCTTGGGTGATGCCAGCGTAGCAGTACTTCAACAGCGGTGGTTTCGTTTGAATCCAACTCTATTATTGGTTGATATGCAAGATGTATCTGGTTATTTTCTAATGCATGGTGTAGATCCGTCTCAAGTCCTATCTTTTCCTTATGTGCTGGTGATTGCCCTTGGAAGAAGTGAAAAGTATTGCGTCCGGATTCCTTGGAGTCGTACATTGCGCTGTCAGCCTGTTGGAGCAGCTCTTCGTATTCGGTACTGTCTTCGGGAGCTCTTGTTATTCCAATACTGGCGGATATGAATACTTCTTGATTCGCTATTTTATAAGGAGCACTTAGGACATCTAAAATCTTTTGTGCAATATTTTGGATTGCGTCCTTATCGGATATTTCCGATAGCAAAATGACAAACTCATCCCCTCCGACTCTGGCTATGGTGTCTTGATGGCGCAGTGTCTTTACTAAGCGATCTGCTACTTCTATGATGAGATCATCACCTGCTTGGTGGCCCAACGTATCGTTTACCTGCTTGAAGTGGTCCAGATCAACGAAGAATAAGCATAAAGAGCTGTCTGCACGTTCCAGTTTTATAAGTGCTTGCATAATTCTGTCTTCAAGCAGCCTTCTGTTAGGCAATCCGGTAAGCGCATCATGCCAGGCCATATGGCTGGTACGCTCCATCAGCTCAGCATTCACCAAGGCGGTTACGGCTTGGTCTGCCAGTCCTTGTAAACGTTCAAGCAGGTCAGCATCTTGGTTTAGTCTTGTGGATATATCTTCTTTGAAGTGGGCGGAAACCGCTCCAATCAGATTGTCATTTGAAACCAGAGGAGCTATCACCAGATTACCGCCGCCAGTCTTACCGCTGCCAGTCTCAGCGCTGCCGCCGTTGTCCCCGTTATGTTGGCCATTGCTGTGATCTCTTAAAATCTTGCTTATACAACCGTCACTGTTTGTCACCTCTAAGGGAAGCAGTCTATGTTCGGTGACCAACTCTTCAAAGTGTGTGCTATCCTGTTCAGTAATTAAATCTTCCGGAGTTATATCATCTTGGGCAGTTTCACTTTCCGGGGTAACAGCAACTTCTTGGGTGGAGGCTTTTACTGACGTGAGTTGATTGTCAACGAGATTGTTTGAACGAGCCACTATTTGTAGCGCTTTAAGTTCAGGTTTCCACAACATTACTGCTGTGGACTGACATCCCAATACCGTCGGTACTGTGTTGGCTAACTGTTGAACGACCTCTTGGCGTGTACCTATTTTTGCCAAGGCACTACCGAACTGCAGTAGTGCCCTGGCTGTTGCATCTCTTTTGCGTGCCTCTTCTAATGTGGTAATTACATCCAAAGCGATAGCAGCGTAGTTGGCATAATAGGTAAGAGCTTCTTGTTCGGAAGAAAAAAACTCCATACCTTCAGGATAGATGGCGGCTATTTTTCCATAAGAACGGTGTGAAGATGCTATGTCAGCTATCAGACGGGATCCACTCTGATTGTTTGTATTTCCGGTTAGCAGCTCAGTTGCCAGTGTTTCGGCTTCTTCAGAGCTAAAGCCTTGCTGTTGTATCTTAGGTTGCGTCCATTCAGATGTTTGTACCACCAATAAGTATTTTGGAGCGTTGACGGCATATGCCGCTTGAGCGGTAATGGCACGCAACATTATGTCCAAGTCGTCTGAGCTCAACAGTTCAGCCGCGGTGCTATACACGCCTTGTAAGCGATCGGCCATGACCTCAATCTGCTCTGTCAACTGTTGCACTTTTTCCTCGGGGCTTATATTGAGTTCTCCGGAGGTTTCTTCTAAATTATCCTCTTGCCAGGCCATAGAGAAAAGACTCTGCTTATCTTCAACAAACTCTGACCACTGGCTTGCTTCCCAAGCTACAGAGTACAAACAGTAACGCCCACCGGTTACCTGACACTCTGATTCTGTGACAGTTGCAGGAACAATGTCGAATAGAACCGGTATTTGAGACAGTATGCTTTTGGTGAAGTTGCATAACTGGGGATGCCGCGGTATTCCTTGAGTTGTATAAGAACGTATAACGGCATGCGCGACCCCGACTTCTATTACTTGAGTTTGAACGATGGTGGAGAACTTTGCAATAGTTTTGTCTATGTTGCGCATTACTTCCGTGGGGGAGCCAAGTGCTTTTATCAAATAGCCCAAGTCGGTCCCTTGGAGGTGATCCACAAAGTACTTTCCCACCTCTATACCAACTTGCGAGTCGTTCAATACTCCTATTGCACCATCAAATAAACTCCCGACCTGCTCGTAGCTGCTCCAAGTTGTCGTATCTTCCAGCTCACTGGCTGAACGTTTTTCACCGGCGGCAGATAGCAGTAAATCAACAGCGGAGTCTCCTCCTTTAGAGCGCGTGTAACCCACCAGAGCCTTTGTTATGACCCCAGAATAGTCTTGGCGGGCACTACCTCCCCCGTGTGTACGATGTCTAATTTCTATCATTTTGTACTGGCTTTTACTTTATGTCGGTAAAATAACCTATTAGCTTTAGTGGAAGTATGTTTATTTGTTTTAATCATATTGCATTTCAATTTCATAGTACAAGTTATAAAGAATAGTTATTTTTTCAATTTAACATTAACTATATTACAGAGTATGCACAACATACAGCCGGTTGCGGCTAAACTTTCTTTTTAATATGAATACCGTTGTGGAAGAACTTGAAGGCAGCAGAGTAAAGCTTGCCGTTGAACTAAATGAAAACGAACTGCAACAGGCACTTTCGGGTACCCTAATCAAATTAGCGCGTACAGTACAGGTCCCCGGTTTTAGGCGAGGGAAGGTTCCCCATAAGATACTCGAAGCCAAGCTTGGCGGCCAAACAGTTCTGAGACAAAAGATGTTAGAGGAATCCCTAAGTGATTTTTTTGTTCAGGCGGCCAGGCAGGCCGATTTGGATCCTGTTTCTACACCTGAAATAGAGATTAAACAGGGGATGGACTCCGGTATAGTTGCATTTGATGCAGTAGTAGAGGTACGTCCAAAGATATCTGTGGCGGGATATCAAGGGTTGGCCGTTACGGTTCCTTCTTTGGAGGTTTCGCCTAAAGATGTCGAAGAACAGATAGACAAACTACGTGAACAGTTCGGGCAACTTGTCACCGCCACCCGCCCGGGGGTAAATGGCGATTTTCTTACTATCGATATCAATGCCTACATACATAAAGAGCTGCAAACAGATTTAACGGCTTCCGATCTGGTTTACCAGTTAGGCAGCGGATCAATAACAAAGGAGTTGGACGAAAACCTGCTCCACTGCACTCCTGGAGATATATATAAGTTCAACTCTTTCA
The DNA here is from genome assembly GCA_023379935.1 of Actinomycetota bacterium. GTDB lineage: Bacteria > Actinomycetota > Acidimicrobiia > Acidimicrobiales > JAMCPD01 > JAMCPD01. The sequence continues at coordinate 83,385 of JAMCPD010000011.1, forward strand.
TCTCCGAGAGGCCGGCGGCGGTAGCGCAACAAGAGAAAGCCCAGAAAGAGGTGAGTTTTCAGGTTTTAGTGAAAGAGGTAAAAACTAAAGTTTTACCTGATGTGACCGACAGCTGGGTTGCTGATGTATCAGAGTTTGAAACTTTAGATCAGTTAAAAGACGATATACGAAGTTCACTCGCTAAACGCAAGAAAGAGTTTGCGGCATTTGCCATAAAGGGGTTAACCCTGTCTGCCTTGGTTGATCTGGTACATGAAGATATTCCTTCCTCGATGGTTGACGCTCAATTAAAGCAAAAGTTAGCAGTACTTGAAACCCAGCTCGGTGCTAACGGACTCACCCTTTCCGATTGGCTAAGCCGTGCTTCCCTTAGCGAGGAAGAGCTGTTGGCTAAACTGAGCGAAGAGGCATTATGGGATGTGAAAGCAGATTTGGCACTAAGGGCTGTTGCTGAAATTGAGGACATTCAAATTGGTGAAAACGATATTGTAAGTGAGGTAAAAAGGCTTGCAGGGGAGCACGGTACTGATGAAAAAATTTTTTTTGCGGAGTTACAACACAAAGGAGGCGATATTGCAATAAAATGGGGGTTGCGTAAGAATAAAGCTTTGTCTTGGCTTGTTGATAATGTTAATATAGTTGATGAGAACGGCAATGTAATTGAGCGTAAACAGTTAGAGGAAAACCAAGAAGGAGAGCCGGATAATGGGTAATACAGTGAGTATGTTCTATGACTACCTTGTTCCTACAGTAGTCGAGTCTTCCAGCCGCGGTGAGCGAGCTTATGATTTGTACTCAATGCTTTTGAAAGAACGTATAATTTTCTTGGGGACTCCAATAGATGATGCCGTAGCGAACTTGGTCTGTGCACAGATGCTTTTTTTGGAACACGAAGCTCTTGACAAAGATATACATCTGTATATCAACTCTCCAGGCGGGGAGATAACGGCTTTGTTTGCTATTTATGACACAATGAAGTTTATTAAGCCTGATACTTCCACTTTCTGTATAGGTCAAGCAGCTTCAGCGGCCGCCGTGTTGTTGGCCGCAGGTGCGTCGGGGAAGCGGTTTGCCCTTCCCCATGCAAGGATTTTGCTGCATCAGCCTTGGGGGGGAGCATCCGGACAGGCAAGTGACATAGAGCTCCAGGCAAAAGAGATATTGAGGATGCGGGATCTTCTCAATCAGATGTTGGCCCAAGACACATCCCAGTCTATAGAGAAAATACAACATGATACCGATAGAGATTTTGTTATGACGGCTGATGATGCCAAGAACTACGGTATTATAGATGAGGTTATCTCAACACGCGAAACAGCAGAATTAGAGGTTGAAACTCAAGATGTTGAGGTAGCATAGTAGTAGGAACATGAACCAGCAAGGAGAAGAAGAACACGATGGCAAAGTTTGGTGAAGGAAGTGAGCTTGTAAAATGCAGCTTTTGTGGTAAGTCACAAAAGCAGGTTCGTAAGTTGATTGCTGGACCGGGAGTCTACATATGCGATGAATGTATAGACTTATGTAACGACATCATAGAAGAGGAACTTTGCGAACCAAGTGAGTTTCAACTTGAAGAGCTGCCCAAGCCAAAAGGGATATTTGATTTCCTGAATGACTATGTTGTGGGCCAGGACTATGCGAAGAAGGTCATTTCGGTAGCTGTTTACAACCACTACAAAAGGATACAAGTTCATTCTTCCCATGAAAGTGATGTGGAACTGGCTAAATCCAATATACTGCTTTTAGGTCCGACAGGCTGCGGCAAAACACTGCTTGCACAAACTCTTGCCAGGATGCTCAATGTTCCGTTTGCCATAGCAGACGCTACCGCCTTGACTGAAGCCGGTTATGTCGGAGAAGATGTTGAGAACATCTTGTTAAAACTGATTCAGGCCGCTGACTATGATGTTAAAAGGGCGGAAACGGGGATTATCTATATAGATGAGATAGATAAGGTGGCACGGAAAAGTGATAATCCCTCAATTACGCGTGATGTTTCAGGAGAGGGGGTGCAACAAGCACTGTTGAAGATATTGGAGGGTACCGTTGCATCGGTTCCGCCTCAAGGCGGGCGCAAGCATCCGCATCAAGAGTTTATTCAAATAGATACCACCAACATACTTTTTATATGCGGAGGAGCATTTGATGGGCTTGATAAGATCGTTGAAAGCAGGATAGGAAAGAAAGGTATAGGCTTTAGAGGCAGCATGAAATTCGATAAGGATGTCAAAGAGACTGAAGTACTATCTCAAGTTTTACCTGAAGACTTATTGAAGTTTGGTCTTATACCTGAGTTTATAGGACGGCTTCCTGTTGTTGGGGCTGTTTCAAGTTTAGACAAAGATGCCCTGGTTCGCATTTTAGCAGAACCGAAGAATTCTCTGGTTAAGCAGTACAGCAAGGTTTTTGAGCTTGACGGCATAGAGTTGGAGTTTTCCAAAGAGGCGCTTAGTGTGATAGCAGAGCAGGCTTTGCTCCGAAGAACCGGGGCCAGAGGACTGCGAGCCATCTTAGAAGAAGTACTGTTAGATGTTATGTATGATCTTCCAAGTCGCAGTGATGTCAAAAAATGTATTATTGATCCATCTGTAGTTTTGGACAAGGTGGCCCCCACTCTGGTTGGACTTGAAAATCGACAAAAGCCTGAGCGTTCCAAGAAAGCTGCTTCATAAAAACATTGCAAACTTTGTTCACAAACCTTGCTTACAAACCTTGTCGGGGCGATTAATAGATTGTAGTGGCTAATAGATTAGGACGGCTCATGGATTGGTTGGATGGGCATGTAAATCTTGAGTCTCATCCCGCAAAGCTTGGTCGGCCTACTTTGGAACGGATGAGGGTGCTGATGGAGCATATGGGAAGTCCCCAGCTCTGTTATCCGACAATCCATATTACCGGTACTAATGGTAAAGGGTCGGTTGCCGAAATGATTACTCGGTTGCTCATGGCAAAGGGGTTAAATGTAGGCACCTACACAAGTCCGAATTTACACCGGGTTAATGAAAGGATTGCGTATAATGGCTCGCCAATCAACGATGAAGATCTGGAGCAGGTACTTTCATTTCTGAAGAAGTTGGAGTCTTCCATTTCCGTTACTCCAACGCGCTTTGAACTTCTCACAGCAGCCGCGTTTTACTGGTTTTCAGATACGGCAGTTGATGCAGCAGTTGTGGAAGTCGGGATTGGGGGTAGGTGGGATGCCACCAATGTGACAGACGGATTAGTCAGTGTCATAACAAATGTGAGTAAAGACCACCTGGATATTTTAGGTCCAACCCTCCAAGATGTGGCCAAAGAGAAGGCCGGCATCATCAAACAAAACTCCGCTGTGGTGCTTGGGGAGACTGACGATGTTTTGAAAAAAATATTTATTGAACATGCCAATGATGTAGGTGCGGAAATGATCTTGGAAAGAAGCGCGAATGACAGCGGATCCACATTCGGTTGCTCGTCCAACTTACCCGCTTATAAAGGTCGTGTAGTTGATATATTTACCCCTTGGAGTACCTATCCCCAGTTGTATATTCCTTTGCATGGAGAACATCAAGGTGACAATGGGGCATCTGCTTTAGCTGCCGCGGAAGCATTTTTTAAAAGTTCCTTTACTGCCGAACTTGCCAGCCAGGCATTTTCAAGTTTAAATATAAAAGGGCGATTGGAAGTTATAAGCCAAAAACCGTTATGCCTTGTTGATGGGGCGCATAATCCTGCCGGTATGGCCATGCTGGGACGGGCTGTTGCCGAGGAGTTTCTTACAATCAAAAATTTTATCATAGTGGTCGGAATGTTGAATGGCAGAGATCCCGTTGAGATGCTTCAACAACTTATAGTATCATCAGGGATATTACCGTCTAAGATATGTGAAGTTATAGCGTGCGCACCTCGCTCGGAACGTGCTATGCCGACTGAACGGATTGTCCAAGCGGGGTTAGCTGTGGGAGTTACCAAAGTAACCCAAGCGTCAAGCGTTCGTTCGGCACTGAACATGGCATATACTAAGTGTGAAATCGGTAATGAAGTTGGAGTGAGTGGTGCTAATGTAGATGCAACCGCAACAATGGTCGTGGTGACCGGTTCATTATATGTGGTAGCAGAAGCCATCCGGGCGCACGGTATGGCTTTTAGCGGATAGTCCGCGAAAGGAGCTTAGAAGTTGATGGAAAAGACACTGGTTATTATAAAACCTGATGCGGTTGAAAGAGGTTTAGCCGGTGAGATAATAAGTCGTTTGACAAATAAGGGATTGAAAATAGTGGCTTGCGAGCTAAGGTTGATCGATAAAGATTTAGCCAGGCGACACTATAAAGAACATGAAGGAAAAACTTTTTATGATGAGCTGGTTGACTTTATTACGCGCTCTCCGTCTTTTGTTATGGTTTTAGAAGGACCGGGAGAAACATGGAAAATAGTGCGCAATATGATGGGAGCAACCGACCCTGCTGAAGCGGCACCCGGAACGATACGAGGCGATCTTGCTTTAGAGGTAACCGAAAACCTTATACATGGTTCTGACTCGCAAGATGCCGCTCAAGCTGAGATAGAGCTGTTTTTCCCACAGTTCACAAAACCGGCCAGTTAGTTTTTCGCTTCTCCGCCTTGCGCTTTACATATATTAGGGGTTATAATGTTGTCTTTGATAAGCAGCGATGATAAAGAGTGATGAGAACTATATAAAAAAGGAAATGGGATAAGAACAATGAGTAAAAGTCGTCTATCTTTTTTAGGTCATGATGTAGCCGTAGACCTTGGCACAGCAAATACCCTTGTGTATGTACGAAGCCGTGGTGTGGTGCTCAATGAACCATCTGTGGTAGCTATAAATATCAAGACCGGTCAAGCCCTGGCGGTAGGTGCTGAAGCTAAGCGTATGATAGGAAGAACGCCCAGTCATATCCAGGCTATACGGCCACTGAAAGATGGGGTTATAGCAGATTTTGATATTTGTGAAAAAATGCTTCGTTACTTTATTCATAAAGTCCATCCGGGACGTTTTGCAAAGCCGCGTATTGTCATATGCGTGCCGTCCGGTATAACGGGAGTGGAGCAGCGAGCTGTCCAAGAAGCTGCAGAGTCCGCTGGCGCTCGTAGACCTGCGTATATAATCGAAGAACCTATGGCAGCCGCAATAGGAGCAGGGCTACCTGTTTATGAACCAACGGGGAATATGATAGTTGATATCGGGGGTGGAACTTCCGAAGTAGCCGTTATATCTTTAGGAGGCATAGTGGCCAGTAAGTCAATACGTATAGGTGGTGATGAACTGGACGAAGCTATTATTGCTTATGTTAAAAAAGAACACAGTTTGGCGCTTGGCGAGCGCACTGCAGAAGAGATTAAGATTACTCTGGGTTCTGCTCACCCAATGGCGGAGGAACTTCAGGCTGAGATAAGAGGACGAGATCTGCTTACCGGGTTACCAAAAACGATTATAACATCAAGCCAAGAAATTCGAAAGGCGATTGAGGAACCGGTTCAAGCTATAGTTGATGCCGTCAAGAGTACACTGGACAAGACCCCTCCCGAATTGGCAGCCGATATAGTAGAGCAAGGTATAGTTTTGGCTGGTGGAGGTGCACTGCTGCACGGGTTGGCTGCTCGCTTGGAGGAGGAGACCGGCATGCCTATAATAGTGGCCAAGGATCCTTTGAACTGTGTGGCGATGGGAAGCGGTCAGTGTTTGGAGGAGTTCGAGACTTTGAGACAAGTGCTGATATCTTCGGCTGATCGTTAGTTCGTCACCTAAAGTTGTTGGGAAACGTGGCATTAGCTGGACCCAGGCGTACAAATCGTTCTCGCTATACTCTCGCTTTACTTATTTTATTTTCTGTTACCTTAATAACTCTTAATTATAAAGGTGAAGCAAGTAAGATAATCGCAGATTTGAGAACTGGTGCAGCAAACGTTATCTCTCCAGGGCAAAGAGGCATATCGGATATATTACGCCCTGTGGGCAACTTTTTTGCGGGTGCGGTAGATTATGGATCTTTGAGCAAGCAAAATGCAAAGCTGCAAGATGAAAACAACCATTTGCGCAGTATTATCCTCCAAGCATCCAACGACAAGCTCCAACTATCCCAACTTTTCAAGCTTGAAAAGTTGCCGTTTGCCCCCTCCTTACCAAAGGTGACAGCGGAAGTTATCTCAGGTCCTGCATCCAACTTTGAGATCACAGTTGAACTTGACAAAGGACGCTCCAGCGGAGTTGGTGTAGGCATGCCGGTAGTAGATGGTGGCGGGCTGGTTGGACGAGTGATAGAAGCCGGTTCGGATACTTCCACGGTGCTGATCTTGACGGACCCGCGCTTCGCTGTGGGTGTACGTTTTGGCACCCAAGGGCTGCTTGGGGTTACCGCAGGGCTGGGGCTCGGACATCCTCTTCTTGTACAATACATCCTTCCGGGTACCAAGTTAAAAAAGGGCGAAGTCATGTATACGAGCGGACTACAACATGCCCTATTCCCGCCCGATATCCCGGTAGGCAAGGTAATCTCCTTTTCCTCTGCGCCTAATGACCTTCAAGAGACGGTCAAGATAGCACCCACGGCTGATCTGTCAAATCTTGAGTATCTGGATGTTCTTGAGTGGCTTCCTCCGTCATGATTGGCCGGTTCAGATCTGTTTATATCAGGTGGCTTTATGAGATCTGATAGGCTTGTTCGTCTTTTAGGCTTGGTTGTGACATGTGTACTTTTCCAGGAACTCGTACTGAATCAGCTGGCTTTTCACAGTGTTCACCCAGATATACTTGTGCTTTTAGCTGCTTTGGCGGGCTTAGAGATGGGGCCTGAATATGGGAGCATAGTCGGTTTTGCCGCCGGGGTATCTACGGATTTATTTGTGAATACACCTTTTGGCCTTACCGCTCTGGTCTATGCGCTTGTCGGGTTTGGTGTCGGAGCGTTGTCACATGGTTCTGCTGTTTCTCCCACCTCTTATAGTTTGTCAGGGCATATAAAGAGCTCCGCCAACAACTTTTCCTGGTGGAGAAGTATGTTTGTCGGGGTTGTGGTCAGCCCTCTTGCAATGCTGCTTTGGGTTGTATTGGCTTTTATTATTGGGCAACCCGATATGTTCAATACGCAGTTTGTATTTGTTATTTGCATTGTAGCTTTAGGGTCGGGGGTGATGTCAGTTCCGGTTTCGCGTCTGATACACTGGTTCTGTTTTTCAAAGACAAGTTTACTGGCCGGGCAGTCGCATTAGGTGAATTGGTGCATTGGGTGTAGCCAGTACATTGGATAATGGTGTTAGAAACAGATGTTAGTAAACCATATGCGAAATCGTAAATTAAGCTTTCGTCGGAAATCACCTTCAGCCGCGTCTAAACCAAGGGTAATATTACGCCTGAAGGGAATGGGTTTTGCTGCCTTTTGCGCCTTTATCCTTATAGTGGCTCGTCTGTGGTATTTACAAGTTCTTAACACCCCAAAATATCAGCAAGCAGCTGTCAGCAATGAAGTCAGAACTGCTGTTATAGCACCACCCAGGGGAGTTATCACCGCTCGGGGCGGGGAAATTATGGCTACCAATCAGGTTATACCTACGATAACTCTTTCCAGACTGTCCGCCAGCCAAGATCCTGCTGTGATCGGCGCTCTTGGGGCTTTGTTGGGTATGACACAGTCTCAAATCGAGCAAAAACTCCATGATCCGCAGTATAACGTTTATCAACCGGTTCCTTTGGCCAGCCAGGTCCCACTTTCCCAGATTATATATTTAGAGGAGCACCAGTCGGCGTTTCCCGGCGTATCTGTCAGCTTGATTACCCAGCGTTTTTATCCCAATGAGATGACAGCCTCTCACTTACTCGGATATATCGGCCAAATTACTTCCTCACAGTTGGCGGCGTATGCGAAAGATGGTTATACGCAAGGTGATATCATAGGCCAAAGCGGAGTTGAAGCCGCATATCAAAAATACCTGCGAGGCATCCCCGGGTCAATTCGTTATGCCGTTAATGCACAAGGGCAGGTAGTTGGAACTTTAAATGAAAAAGCTGCCGTACCCGGTGATACTGTGGAGCTTACTTTGTCGCTGGGCTTACAAAAGTTTGTAGATTCCACCTTGGCAAGCAGAATAAGCGCTTTGCACAAACAAGGCTTTCCGGCGCCTGCTGGTGCTGCTGTAGTGATGAATCCCAACAACGGATCCATATTGGCGATGGCTTCATATCCGACCTACAATCCTAATGAGTGGGTAGGGGGTATATCGCAAGCCAACTATAACGCCTTGATCAGTTCAACCAACAACGAACCTCTTATAAACAGGGCAATATCAGGGACATATACGCCCGGGTCTACGTTCAAACTGGCTACGGCATCTGCGGCATTGGCACAAGGGCTGATATCACCCGGCAGCGTAATCGTTGACAAGGGCACTTTTACAGTTCCCAACTGCACCGGACCCCACTGTACCTTACATAACGCACCCGGTGAAGGCGGGCTCGGCCCCATTACGCTGCATACGGCTATATCCGCCTCAGATGACGTATTCTTTTATACACTCGGGTATAGATTTTGGATAAATCGTTCTACTTATGGAACCGAACCTATACAACAAGAGGCTCATGCCTATGGCCTTGGTGTGCCAACCGGTATACCCTTGCCGGGAGAGGCAACAGGCCAGGTAGACTCTCCGAATTTACGTATACGCCAACACAAGTTTAATCCCCAGCTTTTTCCTTATAGCGGTTGGTATGTAGGAGACAACCTGGAGTTGGCATTTGGACAGGGAGAAACTCTCATCACGCCGATACAGCTTGCTGTTGCTTACTCAACTTTTGCCAACGGAGGAACTAGATATCAACCTCGTGTGGCAGACGCCATACTCTCCCCCAACGGCCACTTAGTAAAAAAAATTGCACCAAAGGTCACAGGACATGTATCGCTTTCCGCCGCCGATCATGCGGCCATGTTACAGGGATTTATAGGAGCAGTAACCAATCCACTTGGAACAGGGTACTATACTTTCTTGAGCTATCCTTACTCAAAATACCCTATAGCCGGCAAGACCGGTACCGCCAGCGTGGCACCGGGCCAACAACCGAACTCGCTCTTTGTGGGGTTTGGGCCGTTGCCTAATCCTCAGTATGTGGTGGTGATGGTCATAGACAAGGCAGGTTATGGAGATACAGGTGCCGCACCAGGGGTGCGAAGCATTTTTGAGTATTTAATGAACCATCCAGTTGCACCGGCCAAGCTGTAATCCTATAATAGGCTGATAGTTCTATAACTTTCCATTTTGGTCAACTATTTAGAAAACATCAATAGTGGTGCACAACGACTATCCAAGTGATAGAATAACTGTTATCGTGAATGTGTTTTTCGATTTTGCAAGTTCTCACAGCTATTGTTACTGCGAAATAGCCGGGTTATTGGAAAATAGTCGGTTGAAAACAACTACGTGAAAACAGTTGGACTTATTAAGATGCTGTTTACAACGGATAGGCATGATGGGCAGTGTTTGTGACTGCGCCGTGTTGTCAAATGGAGAATGCGAAAGGATCATGAGAAGGAATTATTTACATGGGAGAAGTTATTTTAGACAAACAGTCGTCAAGCTTACTGGGCAGTTCAGACCAGGGCAGTTCAGACCAGGGCAGTTCAGACCAGGGCAGTTCAAGCCAGGGCAGTTCAGAAGTTGGTACTTTAAAAAATAGTACACAGAAAACTGTAAAAAGGTATAGAAAAAAAGGTGCATTGTCACGTAAACCTAAGGTTCAAGCGGTTCAAACTTCAGACAATGCCGGTGACAATGCCGGTATAAAAGCTGTAGATCAAAAACGGAAGGCGCCAAGGGCGAAAGCCCGGGATGCAAGAGGGCAAAAGAAACGAGCGACGGGGCGTTATTTGATGTGCATACATGTCGAACCCGATTCTACCCAAATTGCCGTATTGGAAGGCAGAATGTTATTGGAGCATTATGTTTCAAGGGATCAAAATGACGATACACAGATCAACGGCAATATATATCTTGGAGTGGTAAAGAATGTATTGCCGGGGATGGAGGCCGCATTTGTTGATATTGGAACACAAAAAAATGCTGTTTTATACTGGCGTGATATCCGTTATGACCCGGAGGATTTAATTGGCAATCCACAGGAACGTCCACGTATTGAACAAGTTCTAAAGCCGGAGCAGACATTGATATGTCAAGTTATTAAAAATCCAATTGCGACAAAGGGTGCTCGTTTAACGCAGCAGGTTTCTTTGCCGGGACGAGTTCTGGTTTTAGTCCCGAATACTACCGCATATGGGATATCACAACTGCTCCCCGATCGGGAGCGCAAACGATTACGCGCTTTGGCTGATAAGATCAAACCAGAAGCTCATGGGCTTATAATACGAACTGCCGCCAAAGGGGCTGGTTTTCCCGATCTTGAGGAGGATTTGAGCAGCCTTTTGAAGTGCTGGGAAGAGATAGAGTCCATGTCTCATAAACTTGACGCTCCGGCGCTTTTGTATACAGAACCAAAGATCGGACTAAGAGTGCTCAGAGAGGAGTTTAATGCCGACTATCGTGGAGTGTTGGTTGATGATCGTGGAACTTTTGAACAGATAAAGTCATATGTTGAAAGCATTACCCCAGAACTGTCCGAGAGGGTGGAGTTTTATGATGAAGAAGAAGCCAGACTTTCCTTGTTCGACAGATACCATGTTACGGAACAGCTCAACAAGGCATTGGAACGCAAAGTATGGCTTCCCTCGGGTGGTTCCTTGATTATAGAAGGGACCGAAGCTCTGACTGTTATAGATGTTAATACATCAAAGAATGTCGGAACTTCCAATTTAGAGGAAACTGTTTATCAAAATAACCTGGAAGCCGCACAGGAGATAGCTCGCCAGCTGCGCCTTAGGGATATAGGGGGGATAATTGTAATTGACTTTATAGATATGGAGATAGAAGCCAACAGGATTAATGTTGTTCGCGCACTAAAAGAAGCACTCGGACGAGATAAAACGCGTACCCAGGTGCTGGATGTATCAAAACTTGGTATAGTTGAAATGACACGCAAACGGGTTTCGGAAGGACTCTTAGAGACCTTGTCAGGTATTTGTCCAACATGCCAAGGACGAGGAATAATTTTGTCATGATGATTTGCTTGTTGGATCGTAGTTAACTGCCTATCTTAGGTAGTATTGGAGATTGGTAAATGGATATTTTTGCAGTTATAACTTCAGGGGGCAAACAGTATAAAGTGGCACCCGGTGACCGTTTAGACGTAGAGTTGTTGGGTGTAGAACAAGACGCTCAAGTAAACTTTAAGCCTATCATGGTTGGATACAACGATAAGGTATTGACTACATCAGAAGAGTTGGAGGATATAGCGGTTTTGGTCAAGGTTTTAGGTGAGAGTAAAGGTCCTAAAGTTCGAGGGTTTACCTATAAGTCCAAGACCAACTCCTCTCGCAGGTGGGGCCATCGGCAACACTACAATACCATAGAGGTTCTTTCAGTCGAAGGCATAAAAGGTTAGATAAGGAAAGGTTGGTTATTTGTTATGTCTAAAACCAAAGGCGGCGGTTCTACTCGCAACGGTCGTGATTCGTCAGCGCAGCGTTTAGGCGTCAAGGTGTTTGCAGGAACGCAAGTTTCTGCCGGTACCATTATTGTGCGACAGCGGGGAACAAAGTTTTATCCCGGTGTCGGGGTGGGCAAAGGGTCAGATGATACGCTTTTTGCATTAGAGTCGGGACTTGTCAGGTTTGCGACTAAAAGAAGGCGTAAGTTGGTTGAGATCGTTACTGATTGATCAAGTTCAGATACATCTAAAAGCGGGTGACGGTGGGGACGGAGCCGTTTCATTTAGGCGAGAGCCTCATGTTGCCAAAGGCGGCCCTGATGGAGGCGACGGCGGTGCAGGTGGGAACATTTGGCTTGTTGCATCATCTTCTTTGTCAACATTGCTGAAGTTCAAGGATCATCCTCACAACAAGGCTAAAAATGGGGGCAACGGATCGTCTAAGCGCAAGTCCGGCGCTTTAGGCAGAGATTTGGTCATTACCGTACCGGTAGGGACAGTAGTAAAGTCGCTTAGCGGCGAGGTGCTTTGCGATCTGGGACGGGAAGGTTACCGTTGGCTTGGGGCCAAAGGAGGTAGGCCGGGCAAGGGAAATGCATACTTTTTAAGCGCTTCGAGACGCGCTCCGAAATTTGCAGGTCAAGGTGAACGCGGTGAGGAAAAGTGGCTAAATCTTGAGTTAAAGCTGCTTGCCGATGTAGCTTTGGTCGGATTTCCCAATGCCGGTAAAAGTACGTTGATAAGCAAACTTTCCGCCGCAAAACCTAAAATTGCCGACTATCCCTTCACTACTCTACAGCCCAACTTAGGGGTAGTGAAGGTGCCGGAAGATATTTTGGATATGAAAAGTGATACCGCCGAGCGCCACGAGGCCGGTGTTTCGGACTTTGTTATGGCCGATATCCCCGGGTTGGTAGAGGGTGCCGCCAAGGGGAAGGGTTTAGGGCAACGCTTTTTACGCCATATTGAACGTGCTTCAGTACTACTTTTGCTGCTTGACTTAAGTTGTCCGGGTGGGCGGGGAGTTGATGAGCAACGGGATATACTACTGAAAGAGTTGCGTCTATACCACCCTGACCTATTGAAACGCCCCAGATTGTCGGTTTTCTCCAAAGCGGACTTGGTCACGGTGTCATCTCTTCAGATAGCCGCCAATGAGCGGAAACTCTACATCTCTGCGGTGAGTGGGTATGGTTTGGATGCGTTATTACGCAGTTTATCGTTGTTGGTAAAACAGGCTCGCACTGCCAAAAAGTCTAACACATTTGTGTTACATCGCCCTGTCCCGGCTGCTATGTCTGTGTTAACAAGTCCGGATGGCTCGTTTGTGTTGGATGGGGCTGAAGTAGAAAGGGCGGTTGGACTGAGTAATCTTGATGATCCGCAAGCTGTTGAACTGGTTCTCCAAAAGTTGAAAAAGTTGGGTGTAGAAAAGGCGCTGTCATCAGCAGGCGTCAAAGACGGGGATGTGGTTAAAGCCGGGAAACTGACGTTTACCTATGTTCCGGATAGATAGTTCAAAGAGAGTGAATAAATGAAGATTGTTGTAAAGATAGGAACCTCTTCATTAGTGGATGAGAAAGCCAAGCTTGACAATGCCATGCTATCCAAGATCGCCGGCGAAGTGGCACAACTGCATCAATACGGGCACAATGTAGCATTGGTTACCTCAGGTGCAATAGCCGCCGGGTTTGCGACTTTAGGCTGGACACCCAACCAAGTCCAAGCCGTAAGGCAAAATGGGGCTAAAAATCTTGAGACCTTACAAGCGATATCAGCAGTGGGGCAGGGTAGTTTGATACAGTCATGGGTTCGGGCATTCGATTTTCACCGTATGACGGTGGGGCAGGTATTGATAGCTCCATTGGACTTCGTTTATTCCCGCCAATACACCTGTGCTCGGGCATCTTTGCAGCGCTTATTTGAGTTGGGCGTTGTTCCTATTGTAAATGAAAATGATGCCGTTTCAAACGAAGAGATACGTTTTGGGGACAACGATCGTCTTGCCGCTTTGCTGGCTAACTTGTTGGATGCAAACTTATTGGTACTGCTTACGGATATAGACGGCCTTTTTACCGCCGACCCGCGTATAAACGAACAAGCTACTTTGATAGAGGAGGTCATACAGATAGATAAGTCCTTGACCGAAGCTGTCGGCGGGCCGGGAACCCCCTTTGGGAGCGGTGGGATGGCTTCTAAGATTCAAGCGGCAAAAATGGCGGCCTGGTCCGGCATTAAGGTTGTGATAGCTCCGGCGTCGCGCGATGGAGTATTGATTGACGCCGTCTCCGAAAAGCCCGAGAACGGAACTGTCATATTTCCAATGTCGAAACGTATAGGGTCCCGTAAACTGCGGATAGCATTTGCATTCAACAGCTCTGCGGTTGTGTTGGTTGATGACGGTGCTGTTGATGCCGTAAAAAATGCCGGAGCGTCACTGTTGCCGGCCGGTATTATTGAGATAAAAGGGGAGTTTGCCGAGGGAGGTGCCGTTGAGATAGCAGACTCGGCGGGAGGAGTTTTTGCAAAAGGTTTGACCTCCTGTTCGTCTAAGGAATTATCAAGATCCAAACGGTTTGTCGGGGAGGTAGTTCACCGGGATAACTTAGTTCTTCTGATCTAAGGAACACGCCATCTGTTTGGTAAGAGCGGATGTATGCTAAATTGGTATGTATGGATGACAACGGTTCGAATCAACTTGATCAACTTGGTAAAAGATCAAAACAAGCCGCCCAAGAGATGGCGAAAGCGGCTACTTTATCCAAGAATGAGGCCTTGTCAACCGCAGCCGACGCCATATTAGCGCTAAGTGACGAGATATTGGAAGCGAACGCATTGGATGTTGAACGCGCTGGGGCAGCCGGAGCTGTGCGAACATCTCTTGATCGCTTGATGCTAAATGAGAACAGGATTGCATCCATGGCTGGGGGACTTCGTGAAGTAGCAAAACTTCCTGATCCGGTTGGAGAGATAGCAAAAGGCTGGCAAAGACCGAATGGACTTCTAGTTACAAAAGTACGGGTTCCTTTGGGTGTTATTGGCATCGTATACGAAAACCGACCCAACGTGACTGCCGATGCCGCCGGACTGTGTTTAAAAGCCGGTAATGCCGTGATGTTGAGAGGATCATCCGCAGCACTCGGTTCCAATAAGGTTATTGCTCGGATACTGCGCCAGGCACTTAGCGAAACCCGACTGCCTCAAGATGCGCTGATTCTTGTTGAAGATCCTACCAGAGAATCCGTAAAGGATTTTGTGCAGCTCTCAGGTGTCATTGACTGTCTGATTCCTCGCGGTGGGGCAGGATTGGTGAATATGGTACGCGCTGAGGCGACGGTCCCATTGATAATAGATGGAGACGGTAACTGTCATGTCTATGTGGATGCTTCAGCTGATTTAGACATGGCTCTGGAAATTGTGGACAATGCCAAAACTTCCAGACCGAGCGTGTGCAATGCCGCTGAGACGCTTTTGGTCCATAAAGACGTTGCAACCTATTTCCTTCCCAGACTGGTGTCTCGCATTCCCCAGGTTGAGTTACTTGGTGACGCTAAAACTTGTGCAATTTTGCCGGGTGCTGTCCTTGCAACCGAAAAGGATTATGCGACAGAGTTTTTAGACTTAAAGATGACTGTGGCGGTGGTGAACGGTTTAGATGAAGCCATTGAGCACATAACGCGATATGGTACGGGACATTCAGAGGCGATAATAACCAATGACCTCGTATCCGCTGAACGGTTTTGTCGTGAAGTGGATGCCGCCGCTGTTTTGGTTAATGCCTCCACCCGTTTTGTTGACGGCGGAGAGTTTGGTTTAGGTGCCGAGATAGGTATAAGTACCCAAAAACTGCATGCAAGGGGCCCGATGGGTTTAGAAGAGTTGACCTGTTTGAAGTATGTGGTCCACGGGCAAGGGCAGGTACGTACTTGAGTTCTGTTTTGGATTCACACCCCAAGTTCACTGACAATGTTGTTCCGCCCAATCTTGTTCCACATTTCACCTTCGATTCTGTGGATCAAGTATTGAAAGGCTTAGAATCGGTCTCTTATCTGGCTGATGAACAGATAGCCACAGTCGTATATTTGGCCGGTCAACTGGCTAAACCTATACTGGTAGAGGGACCGGCCGGAACCGGCAAAACTGAATTAGCCAAGGCTGTTGCCGCTTTTAGCAGTTCACGCCTTATACGCTTACAGTGTTATGAAGGTTTGGATGAATCAAAAGCGCTTTATGAGTGGAACTACCGTAAGCAGCTTTTATGTATTCAAGCCCAAGAGACCTCTCAAGAAGGCCTGGCTTGGAGTAAGCTGGAGGCGGATATATTCTCATCCGATTTTTTGCTTACCCGTCCGCTGCTTGATGCTATCAGTGCAACTGATCCTGTTGTCTTGTTGATTGATGAGGTGGACAGAGTGGAGATGGAAACTGAAGCGCTGTTTTTGGAAGCTCTTTCCGACTGGCAGGTTTCCGTGCCCGAACTGGGCACTATAAGCGCAAACAGAATACCCTTTGCACTGCTTACATCCAATGCCACCAGAGAATTATCCGAGGCCCTAAAACGTCGCTGCCTATACTTATATTTGGACTACCCCAGCCTCGAAAGGGAAAGAGAGATATTGCGTAAAAAGGTGGAAGGCATTGATGACTATTTGGCGAATCAAGTAGCTAAGATGGTTCGTTTGATTCGCTCTTTCGACCTGAAAAAACTTCCCTCGATCTCCGAAACTCTTGACTGGGCGCGTACATTACTGCTGTTGGGCATAGGTTCACTTGATTTAGAAGGTACAAAAGATACATTGCATATACTCTTGAAGTATGCGAGTGACATTGACAAAGTTGTCAAGGAACTGGACAAGTTGGACACAACAGATGTTGGTGACTTGTGAAAGTTGATCAAACTGAAGTGGCTGGAGGTTTCGCAACTGCTTGAGATCATAAGTGGGTTTTTGTCTGAACTAAGGGCCTGGGGATTGCCAATTTCGCTGACTGAGAGTATTGATGTCGGTTTGGCAACCATGAGCATAGGACTTTTCGATCGCCAACGATTGAGGTATACGCTTGGTGCGTGTGTTGTAAAGTCACCTGCTCACAGGGCAGTATTTGATAAAGTTTTTGATATCTGGTTTTCCCTGCCCTCATCATCTGATATAAGTTTATCCGCTCCAGATCAACTGGCAACAACCGAACAAGGTTCTTTGCACTCCGGTGCTTTAGGAACTGGCTATTCCCCCGAAGAGTTTGGGGAGATGTTGTTCGAGGCTTTATTGAGCGGAGACGACAGTCTGATTCGCAGGTTGGCATCCGATGCACTCAACATGTATGCAGGCATGGAGACTGGTCGGCCGGTAGCGGGTGTATACTATTTTTATAGAACTTTACGTAACTTGAATCTGGACGGAGTTTTAGCCGAGCTTATGAACACCGGCTTTAGCGAAGCAAAATCTTATACAAACACCCTTCAGAAAAAGCTACTTCAAGAGGATTATCGCATCGAAATCGAGAAGTTAAAAAAAGAGATTCAAGATGAGATAACACGACGGTTGGTTGCGGACAGAGGTGCTCAAGCGTTGGCTGCAAGCCAACGTACACCGCTTCCGGAAAATTTGGATTTTATGAATGCTACCTCCCAAGAGCTGGCTCAACTTAGGCGCATACTTTCCGTTGTTGCACGTAAGATTGCCACGCGCCTTGCCCGCAAGCGCCGCAGCAAAAAGTCAGGTCCGCTCGATTTTAGATCTACTATACGTCATTCCATGTCTTACGGAGGGGCTCCAGTTGTTCCCAGATTTCATCACCGCAGTGTTTCAAAACCTGAGATATTCGTTCTGGCTGATGTTTCCGGATCGGTGGCTTCTTTTGCCCGTTTTACCTTACAGCTGGTTTATGCTTTAAACTCGCAGTTTTCCAAAGTACGGGCTTTTGCATTTATTGATGGTATTGACGAGGTGACTGAGTTTTTCGAGAAAGCTTCAGATGTTGCAGAAGCAATACGCCTGGTCAATACCAAAGCTGACATAGTATGGGTTGACGGTCATTCTGACTATGGGCATGCCTTTACGGTGTTTCAAGAACGTTGGGGCAAGGACATATCACCTAAGACAACGGTATTAGTGCTTGGAGATGCGCGGTCTAACTATCATACTCCTCAAGCTTGGGTACTAAAGGAAATTCAAAGTAAAGCAAAACATCTCTGGTGGTTAAATCCTGAACCCCGTGCATACTGGAGGACGGGTGATTCGGTAATAGGAGAGTATGAAACTTACTGCGAGAAAGTATTTGAATGTCGTAATTTAACTCAACTTGAGAATTTTGCAGAACACCTTGAATAGTTGAATAATAATGAGTATTATGGGTCTTGTCGGTTAAAACCGACTGATTGAAACCTTGTTAAGGAGATAACTTGAAAACCTTTTCCCCAAAATCTGCAGATATAAACCGTACTTGGCACTTGATTGATGGCAATGGTCAGGTATTAGGTCGTTTGGCAACTGAGGTTGCGCGTATTCTGATGGGCAAGCACAAGCCCATATATGCTCCTCATGTTGATACAGGAGATTATGTGATTGTTGTAAATGCCTCCAAGATAGTTATGACCGCTAATAAGCTTGAGAAAAAACGGTCTTGGCACCATAGCGGATATCCCGGCGGAATAAAGAGCATTAGTTATGCGCGTTTGAAGGCAGACAAACCGGAACAGCTCATATATTCTACGGTAAAAGGCATGTTGCCCAGGACAAAGCTTGGAAGTAAGATGCTGACAAAATTAAAGGTTTATGCAGGAGAAGAACATCCCCATCAAGCCCAACTGTCCCCCCTGCGCCGCGAGGGCGAAACCACGGCGGAGTTTTCCAATGCCTGATCCGTCAACATCTGATCCGTCAACATCTACTCCATTGGCACAGAGCACAGGCCGTCGCAAAGAGGCGGTTGCAAGGGTGCGGCTTAGGCAGGGGGAGGGGAATGTAACCGTCAATAACCATCCCTTGGAAGAATATTTTCCTTCGCTGACACATAGAATGCTTATAAAACAACCCCTTGTTGTAACCGATACGCTAACCGCTTATGATATTGACGCGAACATAGAAGGTGGCGGGGTAACAGGCCAAGCAGGTGCACTGAGGCTCGGAATAGCCAGAGGATTAATCTTTATAAATCCTGATTTAAAGGTATCTTTACGACGGAGCGGTTTGTTGACTAGGGACTCACGTGTCAAAGAGGCCAAAAAGTATGGCTTGAAGAAGGCCCGTAAGGCTCCTCAGTATTCTAAGAGATAGTGCGTATTACCTTTGGCACTGATGGAATCAGGGGAGTTGCCAACCAAGATCTGACCCCTGAGGTTGTCATGGCTTTGGGTAGGGCTTGTGTAAGAGTTATGGGTGGTGTCCGTTATCTTGCCGGTCGGGATACGCGTGTCAGTGGCTCTTTGTTACAGTCCGCATTGTCGGCTGGTTTGGCAGCTGAAGGAGCTGTTGTAGTGGATGTTGGCATTATTCCCACACCCGGGTTGGCATGGTTGGCATCTTTACGCAACCTTGCTGCCGTCATGGTGTCTGCTTCTCATAACCCCTTTGATGATAACGGGATCAAGGTGTTTGGGCCGGGAGGCGTAAAGCTTGACGACCATATTCAATCCCAAATTGCTGATGAGGCAACAAAGATTTTAAACGATTGTGAAATCGGTTTTGGACCGCGACGAATCGGCTGGCTTGAAAGCGACCCCCTTGGGCTTTTGGAATATCGCAACCATTTGGTTGATTTGATACAAAAACGCAGTACCCCGGTATCACCAAACACGCCATTAGATATTTCGCACAAGCCGTTGACCGGGTTGTGCATTGTATTGGATTGTGCAAATGGATCTGCAAGCCAAGTGGCACCCGAAATATACAGTTTGCTGGGTGGTAATGTCATACCTGTAGCGGCGTCGCCTGATGGATTTAACATCAACGATGGATGCGGTTCTACCCATATAGAGTACCTTTGTGAACAAGTGTTGAAACACAATGCCGATTTGGGTCTGGCCTTTGATGGCGATGCCGATCGTGTATTAGCCGTCGACAACTCGGGCAAGGTGGTGGATGGGGATCAAATGATCGCTATTTTTGTGGACGACCTTTTGGCCAAAGGTGAACTGGATGGCAATGGGATTGTCGTGACATCAATGAGTAATATGGGGTTGAAGCAGGCAATGGCCAAGCGCGGGGTGGCGGTTTATCAAACAGATGTAGGTGATCGCTATGTATATGATGAGATGCAGTCCAAAGGATTGGTTTTGGGGGGTGAGCAGTCGGGGCATATTATACTCCGGAGTCTTGCAACCACCGGTGACGGCATACTGACCGGTCTGTTATTAGCCAGCATACTTGCCCAATCCTCTAAGGGGGTGCTATTGTCGTCAAGCGGGGGTAAATCCACTCTAGGTCGACCTGTGTCAATGGTTGATCTTGTTGCATCTGCCATGACAAAATTTCCGCAGTCAACGTATAACATTCCGGTTGCAGACAAGGGTTTGTTGAGTTTACCCTCCTTTGCTACATCTAAGGTGGCAAAGGAGATACAAAGGCTGAAGTTGGAACTCGGTGAAGATACGCAGGTTTTAGTGAGAGCCAGCGGTACTGAGTCTGTCGTTAGAATTACCGTGCAGGCTCGAAAATATGAGTTGGTCAACTCGGCGCTTGATCGGCTACGTAAGGTAGTCGCAGAAGAAATGGGTTATTAGCTTGTGTGGAATTATAGCTGTATCTAAGCGTACCGCAGCTTTGGCGGATGTCTTGGATATACTGAGAGGTGCTTTAGAGTCTTTAGAGTATAGGGGATATGACTCTGCCGGCGTGGCGGTTGTAATCCCTCCTGAAGCAGTGACTGGGAAAGCTCCAGCTGGGAAAGCTTCGGCTGGGAAAGCCCCAGATGGGCAGGAAGTTTCCGATGATAAGATTTGGATTGCTAAATCCGCCGCCGGTACGGGTTCTTTAAACGAGCTTGCTAAGAAATGTGAACAGTTTGTTCTATCTGTTGGTAATGCTCCCACTGATATTGTTGCCGGTATAGGGCATACGAGGTGGGCAACACATGGACGTCCGATTGAGGCCAATGCGCACCCTCTGATGAGTTGTAATGGCGAGGTGGCCATAGTACATAACGGTATAATAGAAAACTATTTTGAGTTGGGTGCACAACTGCAAAAAGATGGACATGAACTGACATCCGAAACAGACAGTGAGGTTATTGCTCATCTGATCGAATCCGAACTGGCCAAAGACGGTTCAGCCGATGTGGGTGATAACGGGGAGCGTTTACACAAGGCTGTTTTGAAAACAGTTGCCGCGTTGAAAGGCTCCTTTGCTTTGGCGATTGTTTGGAGCAAAGCTGAAGGGACGGTTGTTGCCGCAAGACGTATTTCTCCATTAATAGTAGGGATAACATCTGATTTAATCTTGGTGGCATCTGATATACCCGCTCTCTTAGGCTATACGAGAGAGCTGTTCGCGTTGGAAGACGATCAAGTTGTTCAACTGAGGCCGGGTTTTTTGAAGCTGACAGATATCAAAGGGGCGGAGATCGAACCAACCCCGATGAATGTTGACTGGGATGTACAAGCTGCTCAGCGGCAAGGCTGGGATGACTTTATGTGTAAAGAAATACACGAACAGCCATCTGCGGTGCGAGATACCCTCATGGGGCGTCTTTTACCGAATGGAACCTTGACTTTGGACGAAACCAGATTTTCCGATGATGAACTACGCAGCATTGAAAAGGTATTTATCGTAGGTTGCGGCAGCAGCTTTCACGCCGGGATGGTTGCCAAATATGTCATTGAACACTGGGTACGCTTGACAACAGAGGTTGATATAGCCAGTGAGCTGCGGTATCGGGATCCGATTATGGACAGCCGTACCCTGGTGGTTGGTGTTAGCCAATCCGGTGAGACCATAGATACTTTACGGGCGCTTAGGGAGGCAAAACGGCAAAAGGCAAAAGTATTGGTAGTGACGAATGTCGTAGATTCTTCAATGGCAAGAGAGGCGGACGGCGTATTGTATACAAGAGCAGGCCCGGAGATTGGAGTTGCATCCACTAAAACCCATCTTGCCCAGATCACAGCACTGGAGATATTGGCTCTCTATTTGGCTGAACTCCGGGGAACACTGTATCGCCAGGAAATTTCACAGCTGCTCAAAGCTTTGGCAAAGCTTCCTTTAAAGTTGGAACAGACCCTGGCCCATGAAGCGGAAGTGTCGTTGGTGGCTGATCAGTTTGGACAAGCCAATACCTTTTTTTTCATAGGGCGTCATGTCGGTTACCCTGTCGCTTTGGAAGGGGCTTTGAAATTAAAGGAGATTGCTTATTTGCAGGCACAAGGGTATGCGGCCGGAGAGCTGAAACATGGACCTATAGCGTTAATTGAACCGGGAGTGGTGGTAGTTGGTGTAGCCACCAGGACACTTTTGTGGGAAAAGCTGATGGCTAATATAGCTGAAGTTCGCGCCAGGGGTGCAAGCGTAGTGTTGGTTGCAAATCAAGGGGACACCGAAACGGCCGAGCGCGCTGATGCGGTGTTATGGGTTCCAACCACGCACCCCCTGCTTGCTCCGATACTGGATATCGTGCCCTTACAAATGCTGGCTTACTTTTTAGCCATAAAGCATGGCAATAATGTTGACAAGCCCCGCAATTTGGCAAAAACTGTAACTGTTGAGTGAGAAATACCGTTTTTAAATTTGGTTCAGTCCTAACGCTGTGAGTCACCGGGCAGAAACCTTAATCCTCCAATCCAGAGAAGTACTTGGGGCTTTAAAGAATTAAATTATAAGGTGAACATGTCGCAAAAGCCAAGTTAGGAATGTACAAAGTCCCAATAGTTGTCTATGGTGATTACGACAAATGGTATATCTGGGTATTGATTCTTAAAACCGGCAGGGACTCGTGAAGCTTTCTTCCATTTACACTCGAAGGCTTGATACTGTGTAGCAGCTTCCTCTATTAAATCTATTTCCTGTCTGTCACGTGATCGCCAGTAATAGCTACGAACATACTGTTCGTCTCTCTGATGCTTTTTTAGCCGCTCCGCTATTATAAAGTTCTCCCAGAGAGCTGAAACATCGCCTCTTAATTTAACTGCTTTGAAGTCATCTATAAGAGCATTTCTAATGCCTAAATCATAAAAGTATATCTTCCGCAGCCTACCAATTTGAACTCGTTGATTTTTGCGAAATTGGGGCAGACGGAAAACAATAAAGGCCTTCTCAAGTAAATCA
Organism: Actinomycetota bacterium; assembly: GCA_023379935.1. Classification (GTDB taxonomy): domain Bacteria; phylum Actinomycetota; class Acidimicrobiia; order Acidimicrobiales; family JAMCPD01; genus JAMCPD01. The sequence goes on from JAMCPD010000011.1 coordinate 106,161, forward strand.
ACATAACGCATGACAGTGTCCTTACTAATCTCAAGGCTACTGGCTAACTCACTGTAACTCACCTCACTGCCAACCTGGTGAGCAAGTAATCTTAGCAGGTTATCTATAACCGTCTGATCATAGATAGTGTTAAGCGCAAAGGCGTCACGATATAAATAACGATTGGCTAACTCACGAGCTTGACGAGCTGCCTCTTCTTCTTTTATGTCCCAAAGACCGGGATAACCACCGTACACTAATAGTCTTTGCATATAACCATCAGCCTCAATAATACTGTTTGTAAGTTCAGTTAAAGCTAATGGGTAAAGTAGAAGCTCTCTGGATCTACCAGTTAATGGCTCCTTTATTTGATTTGCCAGATCTAAACTCGAACTACCGGTAAGCAACAGTTTCTTTTCAGGCAAATTATCATGGATTAACTTAGCGGTTAGGCCAATATTTTCTACCCGTTGAGCCTCATCTATTACTATTAAATCAGCATTTCCTATCAATGCCTTAAGACTGGCAAGCGATTGGTTGCGCAATCGTATAACTACAGTCGGATCATCGCAGTCCAGATATAACCCGTTACCAGCTGTAGATAGTATCTTTGTCGCCAGTGTTGTCTTGCCGACTTGGCGAGCACCGTACAATATGGCTATTAGACCATCATCCAGAGTTTTAATAAGCTGTCTTTCAAGGTATCTATCAATCATATTGCTATTATAGATACGTTATTATCGCTAGTCAAGTAGCAATAGTAACGTTATCAACAGTAGTACTTGCGTTTTTCTTTAACCATGAGGTAATCCAGTCATCGTAGAATGTAACCATTTAGGTACGTCGGGGGAGTGAACAGTTACTTTTTTTAATATATCCCCCACATAGCATGGGAGATGGTCTAATCTGATTAGTGTCGCATATTATTATTTCACATCTAAATCATGCCTACTAAGTATATATTTGTAACCGGTGGTGTCTCCAGCTCGCTGGGCAAAGGTTTGACGGCTTCTTCGTTGGGAAGGCTGCTTAAATGCAGGGGTTTCAAGGTGACGATGTGCAAGTTGGATCCCTATTTAAATGTGGATCCCGGTACTATGAATCCGTTTGAACACGGGGAGGTATTTGTTACGGAGGATGGCGGGGAAACCGACTTAGATCTTGGGCATTACGAACGCTTTATCGATGAGAACCTCTACAAAGATTCAAATGCCACCACCGGTTCAATTTATCAGACTGTTATAGCAAAAGAGCGCAGAGGTGACTACCTCGGAAAGACTGTTCAGGTAATTCCCCATATAACCGATGAGATAAAACGCAGGATAAGCCTTCTCGAGAATGAGTCGACGGATATTGTTATTGTAGAAATAGGCGGTACCGTCGGTGATATTGAAATAGTTCCATTTTTGGAGGCCCTTAGACAGTTTCGCAGAGATATCGGTAGAGACAGGGTATGCTACATCCATTTAACCCTGGTTCCTTATCTGGCGCCTTCCGGTGAGCAAAAGACAAAACCGACTCAACATTCTGTTACAGAGTTGCGCACAGCCGGTGTTCAGGCCGACATAATAGTTTGCAGGAGTGACAAGCCGATACCCGAATCTCTCAAGAACAAGATATCCCTTCTTTGCGATGTGCCCATCCAAGCGGTTGTTTCGGCTATAGATGCCGACAATATTTATGAGATCCCGCTGCTGCTTCATCAGGAAGGTTTAGATGATTATGTGTGTAAAGTACTCGGATATGATCCACTGGCTCATCCCCCTGACATTACTGGCTGGACCCTTCTCAACCGACGTATAGAAAGCGTTGAACATAGGGTGAAAATCGGGGTGGTGGGTAAGTATGTCAACTTGTGTGATGCTTATTTATCCGTTGCTGAAGCACTCCGGCATGCCGGTTTCGAATGCTCAACTAAAGTTGACATTGACTGGATTCAAGCGGAGGAGGTTCAGGATCTATTCGGGTCGGCAAGGTTTGATGAGCTGGATGGGATTGTCGTACCTGGTGGATTCGGTGAAAGAGGGGTGGAGGGAAAGATTGCGGCGGTTGGTTATGCGAGGCAACACCTGTTGCCCTGTCTGGGTCTATGCCTTGGTATGCATGTCATGGTAGTCGACTATGCGCGAAATGTAGCCAAAATGGCCGGAGCGCATTCGGCTGAAGTTGATCCAACCACCCCTTATCCGGTTATTGATTTGCTGCAAACTCAGGTTGATGTAACCGACATGGGCGGTACGATGAGGCTTGGTTCCTATATTGCTCACTTAACTGCCGGTTCACAAGTAGCCGATATGTATGGTAATACGGTTGTGTCTGAGCGTCATCGTCATCGTTATGAACTAAATCCGCGTTACCGCCACCTCTTAGAAGAAGCCGGGTTGATATGTTCCGGGCAGTCACCTGACGGCAGACTGGTTGAGTTTATAGAGTTGGGAGAGCATCCATTTTGGATTGGGACACAAGCTCATCCGGAGTTTAAGAGTCGTCCGGACAGACCACACCCGCTTTTCAGGGGCTTTGTCTTAGCTGCTAAAACCGTTGCTGAGGCACGTATGGGAAGACTGATAGATGTGGATGTCTTACAGTGAGTGTATCGGATTTCGCCGCTACAGATACCTCCTCCTGGCGGCATTTAGGTGAAAAATCCCATTACCAAGGATCGATTGTTTCAGTGGCGACCCAAACAGTGCAATCACCAAACGGAGCGATACTGGAACGAGAAGTGGTGCATCATACCGGCGCTGTAGCGATAGTGCCTTTGTCAGGTGACTCGCAAGATACCGTACTGCTTTTCAGCCAATACCGCTCTCCTGTTAAAAGGCAACTGCTGGAAATACCGGCAGGAAAGCTGGACATTGAAGGTGAAGACATAACCGAGCTTGCAGACAGAGAGCTACAAGAGGAGACGGGGACAAAAGCAGGATATCTTGAAAAAATTGCGGAATTTTACACCTCTCCTGGTTTTTGTGATGAAAAAATACATCTTTTTGTGGCGCGTGAACTGACACCTGTTGAACCCAGACCCGAAGGTGAAGAAGAACTGTTAGCGACGGTGGTGACGGTAAAACTGGATTTGGCTCTTCAACTGATCAGCCAAGGTTATATAGTGGATGCCAAAACTATCATTGGACTGTTGATCGTAGCCGAAAAGGTATACAACGGATAGCTATATATAATGAACAGCAATGAAATATGTTGCAACTTTAAGTAGCCAGTCCCAAGAGTACCTCACATGGTTAGCTATAGAACGTGGGAGGTCACAAAATACGCTCTGCTCTTATAGGAGCGATTTAAGTGCCTATGAGAAGTTCATTTCACATGAGGGAATAAGCCTGATTGAAGCAGAAGCTTCAGATATAGAAAGATATTTGACCTATATGCAGGCTTCCAACAAGACTTCCGCTACTTGCGCAAGGTCACTTTCTGTTATAAAAGGGCTTTACAGTTTCATAGAACAGGAGTATCCGAATGCTTCTAATCCAACCTTTACGCTCCGTCAAAGGCGGTTGCCTCAGCCGTTGCCGAAGGCACTTTCTGAAGAGGAGGTGAAAGCTTTGTTGATGTCAGTTTCAGGTGATGGTCCGCTTGTGCTGCGTGACAAGGCTATCTTAGAGCTACTGTATGGGACAGGGGCAAGAATATCGGAGTTGATCGGTATATCTCTCTCGGATGTCAACTTGGACGATGGGCTTTTAAAGGTGTACGGCAAAGGCGCCAAGGAACGCTTAGTGCCTCTAGGTAGCTTTGCGATAACCGCTCTCAACTCCTGGATGGGACCGGGGGGAAGGCAAGAGATTCTTTCCAGCCAAGCCCGGCGTCGAAATGCAACACGAGATGATGTTTTAGCACTATTCCTGAATGCCAGGGGGAAACGGTTGTCCCGCCAAGGAGTTTGGGGAATATTGAAACGCTATGGCGCAAGAGTTGGATTGGGAGCAAAACTAAGCCCTCATGTTTTGCGCCATTCCTGTGCTACTCATATGTTGGAGCATGGAGCGGATATAAGGGTAGTTCAGGAGTTATTAGGGCATGCATCAATAGCCACTACCCAGATATATACGCGCCTTAGTAGTTATCAGTTAAAACAGGTTTATTTGACAGCCCATCCTCGAGCAAGCGGCACGATTTGAACTTGAAGAGCAACGGACATAGCTGAATTATAGATTTCAGCATATACGTGAGATGAGCTGTGGACAATTTTTCGTGCAATGTACGTATTTTTGGTATAAACTACTTTTCAATGAAAGAGGCAGAGGAAGTAACTGATATAGATTGGCGCGCTTTGCTTGAAGCTGAAAAAAAAGAGCTCCTGCATGAGCTTGCAGAACTTGGTTTTGGCGAATCGGGCAAGTTGGACTATGACACCAACTTTGCTGATTCAAGCCAAGTAACGGCTGAACGCGGGGAGGCTGAAAGATTGGCTCGCGAATTGAAAGACAGCTTAGAGGCTGTTGAAAAAGCATTATTGAAACTCGCTGACGGAACTTATGGAGTTTGTGAAAAATGTGGAAATCCAATATCTCAAGCTCGTCTTGAGGCAAAACCTGCTGCTCGTTTTTGTATGAACTGCGCTTCGACTAAGTGAAAACTGTTGCGCTGCCACGTAAGTGCCGGTAGAGTTGTTCTGTCGCTGTGTCGTGTTTCTGAGTCACGTAGGAGTGCTGTGGGCCGGATGATAGTGGTGGCTGGATGATAGTGGTGGCCGGATGATAGAGGTTCTCTTTTTCATCGTCCTTATCCCCTCTGTTATTATACATGAAGTAACCCATGGGGTAGTTGCCTTGGCTTTTGGCGATGATACTGCGAAAAAAGCAGGGCGGCTCACTCTGAATCCCATCAAACATGTTGACCCGATCGGCACGATAATAGTTCCGATACTGATGTTGGTGACTGTGCATGTTGCTTTTGGTTGGGCAAAGCCCGTTCCCGTAAACCTGTCCAAGCTGCGAAATCCGCGCAATCACGGGCTGATTGTATCTATATCCGGACCTTTGGTAAATCTGGCGATAGCTGTTATGGCAGGAGTTGGATTACGAATAGTTGCTCCTATATATACATCTATATATACATCAGTCGGGCAGTTGCCGTTGATTGTTCAACTACTGTTCTTATTGGGTTTTGTAAATGTTTTGCTTGCGGTATTCAATATCATACCAATACCGCCCTTGGATGGTTCCGCACTACTGGAAAGAATGCTGCCCAGTTCTTGGTGGCCACAGTATTTACGGATGCGTATGTTTTTTCTGCCTGTAGTGCTGATAGTCGTTCTGATGTTTCCCGGTGCACTTGATGCTATATTCAATCCAGCTCTGCGCATTTGGGCACACATTGCGTAAGACTGGGCAAGACTGTTTAGCTTTTGTCTTAGAAAGATCTGCTTCGCCGATACTTTCAAACAGAGAGTCCCATGGCTTGTTGGGCTACAGACAAGGTTGCGGAAGCTACACCCCGGGCCTTCACCGCTCCCATTTTCAAAATAGCCTCCAACTCACTTTGATCTGAGATCAATTCAGTATATGAGCGTCTCACCGGGCGCAGTAACTCTATTAAAGCTTCTGAGGTAGCGGCTTTTAGGGTTGAGTAGCTTGGATAATCACCGGCAAGTTCCGTTGGAGCTTTTCCCGAAGGCAGGGATGCAGCTAACAGTTCAAGGAGGTTAGAGACACCCGGTTTTTTCTTGGGATCATATACTACTTCTGAACCGGCATCAGTAACCGCCTTTTTAATCTTACGTTCAATAACAGAAGGTTCATCCAGTATGAATACCGTTCCCAAGGAGGAGTTTCCCGATTTGGACATTTTCTGGTTTGGATACTGCAGGTCCATTACGCGGGTGGCATGTTTCGGCAACACAGCCTCGGGAACTACAAATACCTTAGAGTAGTGGTGGTTAAACCTCTTAGCTATATCCCTTGTCAGTTCCAAGTGTTGGAGCTGGTCCTCCCCTATGGGTACTTGATTGGCTTGATATAGCAAAATATCAGCTGCTTGCAGAACAGGATAGGTAAACAGTCCGACTTTAACCGATTCCCGTTTCCCGCCCTTTTCTTTGAACTGAATCATACGACTTAACTCTCCCATGCTGGCTGTGCACTCTAACAGCCAGCTCAAGGATGTGTGTTCGGGAACATGGCTTTGGATAAATAAGGTACATCTTTTAGGATCAAGTCCTAATGCAAGCAAAGAAGCTGCGGTAGCGAGAGTCCTTGTTCTCAACTGGTAAGGGTCCTGCGGTATGGTTAGGGCGTGTAGGTCGACTATTGTATAGAAGGTTTCATTTGCTTTTACCATTTCTATCCAGTTTTTAACTGCACCTAAGTAGTTGCCTATATGTAGCTCACCCGTCGGTTGTATTCCAGATAATACTCGGTTCATGAAAGAATATGGTAACAGGATTATGAAGAGGTTGCTAAGGCTATTCGTTATTATTTGCAAGTATTGGTGAGCGGGGCGGCTAAACAGTCTTTTAACGAACGCTAGACAAAAAAGCAGTCGCAGGCTCGACGTGCCAGTTCCAGCGCGTCAGAAGGGCTGTTACTAACCGCTGTCACATGACCAAGTTTTCGTCCTTTTCGTGGTGTTTTGCCGTAGAGATGGATAGCGACATTTTCTATTGCCAAAGCAAGAGGCACTCCGATACTGGGATTGAAATCAAGTTCAGTTCCTATCAGGTTGACCGTTGCCGCAGCCGGTACGCGCATTTCGGTGCTACCAAGCGGCCAATCAAGGATGGCTCTTAGATGCTGGTGAAACTGTGAGGTGGCGCACCCTTCAATGGTAGCGTGACCGGAGTTGTGTGGACGGGAGGCCAACTCGTTTACGATCAGTTCATTATCTCTGGTGAGAAACATCTCTACGGCGAGTATTCCGGTAGCACCTATGGCATCAGCGATTGATCTCCCCATCTGCTTGGCTTTTTTAAGAATCCAAGCGGGTAGGGGAGCTGGCATGACCAGGTGATTGCATATACCGTCTTGTTGCGTAGTTTGTACGGCAGGATATACGGCAACCTTTGATGTGGCCGTTCGAGCGGTTAAAATAGACACCTCAGCCGCAATATCCACAAACTGTTCAACCATCCACCCTTTTATATCAGAACTTTCACCAAGACTTCTTTTGAATATTTTTTCAAAAAGTCGGCTAAGCTGACCGTGACTGTTGATTACGTATACGCCACGTCCATCGTAGCCACCGTGCTGAGCTTTGATTACGACAGGCCACCCGTACTGTTCGGCAAAGTTTGTGATATCGGCGATAGATGATATTTGTGCGAACGGTGGTACGGGAAATCCCGCCTTTGAGAGTAATTGTCGGGCATCAAGTTTATTTTGCGCCAGATGCAATGCCCTAGGTTCCGGCTGCAACAGATATCCCTGCTGTTGTAAGGCTATGAGATGATCGGGCGGAACAAGCTCATGGTCAAAGGTGATGACATCGCTTCCCGCCGCTACTTTTTTAAGGTCGTCAAGGTTGGCTGGTGATCCAACTATGTATGGTGCACCACCTTTGACGGCTGCATCATCAGGTGAGTTCGCGAGCACCACCAGCTCAATGTCGAGATCAACGGCAGCCTGATGGGTCATGCGGGCCAACTGTCCGGCGCCGATTACCGCTACTTTGGCGGATGGGGGAGATGCGGCGGCTAAGATAGGCGGGGGCATGGGAGACAGTCGGTTATCTTATTGTCCCTGACCAAGTGAAAATCCCTTATGCCCGTCAAAGGTAAACAGCCCTTCGGTTTTAATGAATCCCAGTCCGACCCCGGCCAGCCGGCCAAGTAGCTCAATGATTTGAGTATAGGTGACGGGATTATCTGGTTGCACAGCTTGAAAGCGACATCGCCAATGGTCGACACAGAAGGTTTCGGGAACTCCACCGGGATAAACCTTTTGTCCCCGATTGGTTATCATTACCAACTTGAGATCCATCCCGGCGTTTACCTCAAGAATTTTTGCCAACTCCTCGACAGATTTGCGCCAGTCAACAAAGATATCCATTCCCACCAGTTCTTTTTTTGTTGGTGGCTGGGAGGTGACTTTGACTGTTATTGGTTTGAAATGCGCCGGATAGTCAACAACCTTTAATTTGGTTGGAGTAGCCCCCAAACGGGCAATGACTGCGTCGGCAAACTCAGAAGTACCGACCTTTTCCTTAGAGACTGAAGGGTCATAGATATCATAGGTATGGATACCGTCCTCAATCGTGCGCAGCCAGGCGTTATGTACTCTTGTGGCTACATCCGGCTGCCCGATGTGAACCAGCATTTGAACGGAGCTAAGTAATAAGCCTGACGGATTGGCCAAGTTCTGTCCGGCTCGACGAGGTGCGGAACCGTGTATCGCTTCGAACATGGCAATTTCACTGCCGATATTGAAACTACCCGCCAGACCTACCGAACCTGCAATTTGTGCGGCAATATCGGACAAGATATCACCATAAAGGTTTGGCATCACTATTACGTCGAATGCTTCCGGAGTATCAGCCAATTTAGCGGCTCCAATGTCAACGATCCAATGTTCTGATTCTATGTCCGGGTATTCGACGGCAACTTCGTTGAAAACCTGATGGAACAGTCCATCGGTCAACTTCATGATGTTGTCTTTTGTAAAACAGGTCACCTTGGTGCGGTTATAGCGACGGGCATATTCAAAAGCGTAACGAACTACCTTCTCTGTTCCGGGTCGTGTGATTAGCTTCAGACATTGGGTAACATCATCGGTTTGGCGATGCTCAATCCCGCCGTACAGGTCCTCTTCATTTTCACGAACTATCACAACGTTCATCCCCGGATGTTTGGTTGCTACGTACGGAGCATAACTCAGGCATGGGCGAACATTGGCAAACAATCCGAAAGTCTTGCGTACAGTAACATTCAAACTCTTGAATCCGCCTCCTTGGGGAGTGGTAACTGGAGCTTTTAGAAAAACTTTAGTTCGCCGCAGACAGTCCCACGCTTGGTCTGTTATTCCTGCTGTGATTCCTTGTCTGTAAATCGCTTCACCAATCTGAACTGTCTCTATGGACAAGTTGGCTTCTCCGGCCGTGATGATTCGAAGAGTGGCATCCATGATTTCCGGTCCGATGCCATCACCAAAAGCAACGGTGATTGGGGTGGCGGTTGAAGTGGTCAAAGTATCGCTCGGGCCGGCTGTCATAACGAGGGGAATGGTGTAAAGGCGGCAACAGCATCAAACTCTTCTAACTTAATCAATTCTGACCAGTGAAGTTGATCCGGCATACTGTCCAACAGTTCGTATATGGCCTTATCGGTGATATGCACATCATCACGACGGGCGACAAATCGCAACCACAGCCCAGCCCGTTTGTCAGTTGTGCCAAGGCCATCCGCGGTTTCCCGCTCTTCAGGCATGTTTGTTGCATCGAAGGTAGCAACCAGACGCAGATGCGTTCGCATTGATCTCAAACGGGCCTGATCAACTATCTGTTCGTATTCGGCAGTGGAGTATCCGCTATGTCCGTCGGGCTTGAATGGATGTTCCGCTCGGATATCAACACCTATCACTCGTCGCCGTTGGTTAGTTGAAGTCATTATACGCTCCTTAGTTCGTGAAAAATAATACATTATATATTATACGTATATTATAGTATATATGTCAACTGTTTGAGGTGAATTTTGAGATAAGTTTTAAACAGATTTAGGGAGATTAGTTTTAGGATCAGTTCCCCGGCTTTTTGCTGCGGTTGGGACGGGCGTAAAACCCGGGATGTCAGTTAACAACTCAACAAGCTCGCCAATGTTGTGCGGTTGTTCAACTGGGTGGCGAAATGGTTTGTCGGTGATCACTTCGTAGTGGTTGCGACGCCCGACCCGTTTTTTTCGGACATAACCCGCCTTGACAAGATCGGCGATGATTGATTGAGCAGCCCGTTCGGTAATCCCTACGCGTATTGCGATGTCACGTCCGCGTATACCCCGATCGGTCGCGATACAGACAAGAACATGACCATGATTGGTAAGAAACGTCCAGGATTGCTCGCTCATAGGGTTAGAATAACATACATCGTTGTGCCACTACAACTATGCTAATCTGTGACTGTGGTATATACCGTTCAATCAGAAAACCGATCAAGAGACGAAACGTTGTTACATGCTGCGGCGGCACCTAAATGTCCGACAGTTTCAACCGGCGCTTTTAATGGACCCCTAGAGCTTTTGGTGCATCTGGTAAACACTCAAGAAGTGGATATTTACCAAGTCTCTCTCTGCCAAGTAGTGGACGACTTCTTGCAGGTGGTTTTTAAAACCTCTCTTGATATATCGCTGGATACCTCAACGCAGTTTCTGCTTTATGCTGCAATATTGCTTGAGATCAAGTCTCGTTGCCTTCTTCCCCAACCACCCTCAGATGATCAGGGTGAGAAAGAGATGAATCTGTTAGAACAAAGAGACCTTCTGTTGAACAGTTTATTGAGTTCCAGGACTTATGCGCGCGTGGCTCGTCATTTGTCTGGAATGATAGAGACAGCAGGCCTGTCCTTGCCCCGCAGTTGGGGTCTGGATACCGAATTGGTTTGGCTTGCACCCGATCTGTTAGATGGAGTGAGTCCTGAAGACTTACGGAGCATATTTGGCAAGGTCATAGAAAATTCTATTCCGTTGGAGGTTGATTTAGCACATATAAGCGTAGATTCTATTACTGTAACCGATGTCGCTGAAGAGCTATCATCAAGTTTGCCTAATTTAAAAAATGTAACCTTCTTTGAGATTACATCTCACTTGTCTGAGCGGATAGAGGTTATAGTGTGGTTCTTGGCGCTGTTGGAGTTGTGTAAAACCGGACAAGTGGTTTTGGACCAAGGGGAACTTTTCGGGGAGTTGCATATAAAATGGATAGGTGACTATGAAAACGGATAGCTTCCGCCCATCCAGAGCAGTTGAAGCAAGAGCTATTGAGGCAGTATTGATGGTGGCTACAGAGCCACTCGCCACCCAATTTTTAGCCGGAATAGTGGAGACTACTCCAGAAGAGGTGGAACGAATTTGTATAGAAATTTCCGGTTGGTATGAGAGCAATCAAACCGGTTTTCAACTGGTAAAGGTTGCCGGTGGCTGGCGTTTTGCGAGTCATCCTGACATGTATATGTTTGTCGAAAAGTTTGCCAAAGAAGGTTTTTCCACCCGTCTTTCAGCCGCAGCGATGGAGACGTTGGCCATAGTGGCGTATAAACAACCGCTGAGCCGTTCACAGATAGCGGCTGTTAGAGGAGTAAACTCTGACGGTGTCATACGTCTTTTGTCTCAAAGGGGGTATATTAGTGTGCATGGGCATGCTTCAGGGCCCGGTCAACCCGGGTTGTACGGCACTACACCGGCTTTTTTGGAAAAACTTGGACTCAACTCTCTTGATGACTTACCGCCATTAGCCGGATTTGTTCCTGGACTTGAAGAGGCTGAAGTATTGGACTCGCAGTTGGGTGATTCACACAATGAGTGATGTTACTGAGCGTCTCCAAAAAGTTCTCAGTTCTTACGGTTTTGGAAGTCGTCGCAGAGCAGAAGAACTGATAATAAACAACCGTGTAAAAGTAAACGGCGAATTGGCCCAGCTTGGCTGTAAGGTTGATGTAAACAACGATTTAGTCGAAGTGGATGACACCCCGCTTGGAATAAGCCCAAAGCTGGTATGGTATATCTTAAACAAGCCCAAGGGAGTTATTTCAAGTGCCCGTGATCCTTTTGGGAGACCTTGCGTGGTGGACATTGTTCCTGTTTATCCAAGGGTATTTCCTGTCGGACGTTTGGATGCTGATTCGGAAGGGCTGTTGATCTTAACTAACGATGGTCAACTGGCGTTTCGCCTTACGCATCCTTCGTTTGGCATACCAAAGGAGTACCTTGTTCAAGTAGATGGTATACTGGATAATTCAACCGTTTCCCATCTGCGCAGCGGCGTTGAACTTGAAGATGGATTGATCATTCCCAACAGGGTAAGCTTGTTGGCGGATAACCTATTGGGAATAGAGGTTAGTGTCGGACGCAATAGGTTGGTTCGCAGGATGTGTGAGGCGGTTGGACATTCTGTAGTAAGGTTGCAAAGAACCAGAATCGGAACTGTTTGTGATTCCGAACTTAAAACCGGCCATTATAGAAAACTCCGTCCTTCAGAGGTAAAGGAGTTGATGGTTTCCGCCAAGATGATTGAGGCTGTGAGCGCAGCCCCTGGTTCTAGACCGGAAAAGGATGCAGGTGATGTCAAAAAGGCGGACAAGATGACACACCCAACAGGTTAACAGGTGAGACATAGGTAATATAAGGCAGTGAACTCTCGTGTAATGGCAATTCGCGGCGCGACAACTTTAGATATGGATACTCCGGATCAAGTAAATGCTCGTGTTTCAGAGTTGCTCGGGCAGATAATGGAACGGAATAACCTGACCTCGGATGATTTCGTAAGTATTATTTTTACGGCAACGGAGGATATTGTTTCTATGTTTCCGGCTACCGCCGCGCGCCATATGGGCCTGGATGATGTTCCTATGATGTGCGCTAAGGAGTTGTCAATAAGTGATTCAAAGTATGGCTTGGCTCGCTGTATCCGTTTGCTTGCTCATGTCTATGCAACAGTGGAAAAGCAACAAGTTCACCATGTTTACCTACATCGGGCGGCCGCCTTGAGGAGTTTTGATAACCACCAGAGCCGACGGCGATGAGACGTGCTTTAGTAGTCGGCACCGGATTGATAGGCGGTTCTATAGGTTTAGCGTTGCGCGCTTTAGGATGGCATGTCACTGGCAGTGATATAGACGCCGTCAGATCTGAGCGCGCATATGAACTTGGTGCGATAGATGAGATAGGCGACGATCCCGATGCGGAGATTACTTTTATAGCTGTCCCCGTCTCTAAAGTAGTTGAGTTATCCAAGTCGGCCCTTGCCAGACTAACTCCAACTCGAAAGACTGCTGTTGTTACGGATGTAGGCAGCGTCAAGAGTTCCATAGTGGATTTTATTGATCATCCGTGCTTTATAGGAGGGCACCCAATGGCCGGTTCTGAGGCTATTGGAATTGAAGGTGCGAATGAACACTTGTTTCAAAATGCCACATGGGTTCTCACCCCTACGGCCAATACCGATTACGATGCATATTTCCTTTTAAGGGAAACGATTGAGTCCCTAGGGTCTTCAGTGCTTGAACTGACACCATCTCAACACGATTCGGTTGTAGCTGTAGTTTCTCATGTCCCTTATCTGCTCGCCGTTTCGCTGATGAATATAGCGACAAGAAAGGCACAGGAAAATATTCCTCTTCTAAAGCTGGCAGCCGGAGGATTTAAGGATATGACACGTATAGCGGGATCAGATCCGACTATCTGGCCTGATATTTGTGCCCAAAATTCCAACTCTATAGCTCGCACCCTTGATGATCTCTTAAACGAGTTGGTTGCGATTAGGGATGACATTGCAAAAGGTGACCGTGAAACTATCATGCCATTGTTATCCACAGCCTCCTTGGCGAGACGTTCCTTGCCTTCTCTGTCTTTGCCACCCTCCACCCCGCATCAACTGACCGAAATAAGGATACCGGTTGAAGACCGGTTGGGAGTTCTGGCCGAAGTAACTACTTTGGCGGCTTCGCTTGGGGTGAACATTGAAGACATTACCATTGTGTCTTTGGGTGTGTTGTCGTTGATAGTTGATCAACACTTTACCGCTAAGTTCGTTGAAGAGTTGAAGGAGTTGGGCTACTTGCCTATTGTTTATGAGGTCTTGGAGTAGCGGAAATGGATGCTGCACAGTTAGTTGGCCATGACGTTTTGCACATACAAGGGGGCAGACCAGTTCGGGGATCACTGTTGGTTCCTGGGGATAAGTCAATTTCCCATAGGGCTGTTATGCTGGGAGCACTGGCAAAAGGAGAGTCTTTTTTGCGCGGTTTATCCGAGGGTGATGATGTAGCAAGGACTTTAAATGCGGTAACATCCATAGGAGCCGAAGTTTGTGTCACAAAAACCGGCCTCAGCATAAAAGGAGGTCAACATCGTTTGCACGAGCCCGACGAAGTTGTTTATCTGGGCAACTCAGGGACTTCAATGCGTTTATTGACAGGACTGTTAGCCGGCTTTAAATGGTTTTCCATATTGCAAGGTGACAGTTCTTTATCAAACCGACCCATGGATAGGGTTATAGAACCTTTGAAAAAGATGGGTGCGGTTATATATGGACGAGGAGATAATCGCTTTCCGCCGCTGGCGATCAAAGGAGGTGACTTGGATGGGATTGACTACACATTGCAAATACCCAGTGCCCAGGTAAAGTCGGCTATCTTACTTGCAGGGTTGAGGGCTAAGGGAAATACCCGTGTAACCGAGCTGGTTCCAACTCGCGCCCATACCGAGGAGCTGTTGAAACTTTTTGGCGCGGATATTAGGGTGGAAAACCTTGCCAACTCTGATTTACCCAAGTTTGGGGGCAACGTTATTCATATTGCGCCGTCCTTCTTGCATCCCGTTGATATTGATATACCTGCAGACCCATCCCAAGGGGCATTTTGGGTTGTGGCGGGGTGTATAGTACCCCAAAGCGAGGTCCTGGTATCTAACCTGTATTCCAGCAGGGATCGTCTTGGGTTTGTTGATGTGTTGTTGGGGATGAAGGCCTCTATAGAGTTGGATGATGAGAACTGCCACAGCGTCAATATAAAGGCAAGCCATTCCGCCATGTGTGGGACAGAGATTTTGGGTGATCAAATCGTGAGCGTGATAGATGAAATTCCCATCTTGGCTGTTGCAGCCTGTTTTGCGGAAGGGACCACCGTTTTTAGGGATCTCGGGGAACTGAGATTAAAAGAAAGCGACAGGATAGAGTCCATATATCAAATGCTACGTGCTTTTGGGGTGCAGGTGGAGGTTGGTGAGGATGAACTTCTCGTAGTGGGCGGAATGCCATTATCCGCTGATGTCACGGTGGATTCTTTTGGTGATCATAGGATTGCAATGGCTGCGGCAGTGGCGGGATTAGCCAGAGAGGGAAGTACTGAGATAAAAGGGTGGTCTGCAGTAAATACCAGCTATAAAGGTTTTGTGCGGGATTTGAACAGCCTTATACAACCGATGAGTTTTGACGGATGAAGCTGATAATAGCCATTGACGGTCCTGCGGGATCGGGAAAGTCTACCTTAGCCAAGACATTGGCTGCTAAGTTGGGTGTTGAATGGTTGGATACCGGTGCTATGTACAGGGCAGTCACCCTGGTTGCGATTGAAACTGGTGTGATTATACCCGGGGAAGATACGACACCTTACAACAACTCCGATTTGGAAAGGTTGGCTAAAGCAATTTCTATTGAGTTTGACGGCAATAGGATGTTGGTGGATGGGATTGATGTGACAAGAGAGATCAGGACTCCGCGAATAGATGCAGCCGTTTCCAAAGTAGCATCGGACAAGGGGGTTAGAGATGTTTTAGTATCTTCTCAACAACGCTGGGTTAAAAGAAGAGAGTCATGTGTGATTGAAGGGCGTGATATAGGTACAGTTGTATGTCCAAAAGCGGACATAAAACTGTTTTTGACGGCTGATGCCGATGTAAGGGCTATACGTAAGGATTCCCCAGCACCAGCCATCCAAAACAGGGATTTACTTGATTCAACCCGTCGGAATTCACCGCTTATTCCGGCCGAAGATGCCGTTGTGCTTGATTCGACTAATCTGGGTGTAAAAGAGTTGGTAGATGAGATAGTTGAAATGCTTCGACTAAAGGGTTGCCAACCGTTGACAAATAAGTGTACAAGAAACCCTATACGTGAGTTTTAATGTGCTGTATTGGGGACATGAGGTGATCTGAGTAGATCAAATGCATAGTAATATATAGTGACATCCACGTTAGTGATACACCCCAAGGATAAAATGTAGTTATGAGCAAGTTTCAGATACCAAAGGGATGGATAGCTCAGGCATACCAATATGAGGTAGACAAACCGAGTAACCATCCGG
>JAMCPD010000012.1 GCA_023379935.1 Actinomycetota bacterium
GAGATAACCTTCTATCAAGCGTTAAAAGTAATCAACCACACCAACTCAGCCGTAATTGGAAATAAACGAAAGTCACACCTTATAGATCCTCTTTACACCAAAGAATTCTCGGAAATCCTAGAATGTGTCAAAGAAACCTAAAGTGGAGCCAAAAATCCATACCTATTTGCGGAAGACGGGACAAGTTCCCAGCCGGATATGAGTACGTTTAACCGGTTCTTTCTCTGATTAAATCCGAATTTTTCCCAAGCACTGGAGGTCCATAAGCGGTTGGCTTTAGCCAGGAGCCGGTCAAAGCAAACTGCGGGAGACGCGGAACCGGGCTTTGTGTCGATGATTTGGAGCCGGACACAGTTTTATACTATAAAGATCTACAACTACACATCTTTGGAATGGAGAACCTTTGCTTTGTATCGGTTAGTACCTCAATCAGCACTGGTCTTGTTCATCTCTACCTTAAATCATCCTATATAAATATCTATATGTTTATTGTATCACATTTGCAATATTCGGGTTAAGCAGTTTCCTATCAGGTCATAAACCGCCCCTTACGCCAAGGACGGGGAGGTTTACCAAACACACTTCAACAGCAAACGACGAACAGTGGAGATTCTAAAGAGAACTACCGAGACCAGAGGGGAGTTGGGTTTCGATCTCTTTCACCGGCAATCATACTACAACACCTCGCTATCTCTCCATGGTGAAAGCCGGGAGATTTTCAACGAGCTTGTGGTAATCCCAAGAGATCATCCAATCCAACCGTCAAACCCGGCCTATCGGCAACAGCCTTCACAGCCATCAAAACCCCCGGCATAAATGACTGGCGATCATAAGAGTCGTGTCTGATGGTAAGCGTCTGTCCAAGTGCACCAAATATGACCTCTTGGTGGGCAACTAACCCCGGAAGTCTGACAGAATGAATTCTAATAGTTCCAGGCCCCTCAACACCTCTGGCGGAATTAAACGCCGGTAAAGACGGTTGCGGTTCGTAAGATATCGCAGTCGAATCCTGCGAGTTTGCAATCTTGAACGCTGTAGCAATTGATGTCCCGGATGGGGCATCAATTTTTTCCTGATGGTGGAGCTCTACTATCTCAACACCATCCATAAAACGCGCTGCTTGAGCCGCAAAATTCATCATCAAAACCGCCCCTATTGCAAAATTAGAAGCTATAATACAGTTTGACTTGGCGGTTTGGAACAACTGATTGAACTCAATGAGCTCCTCATCACCAAATCCTGTCGTTCCCATCACCATATTTATGCCATGTGCAGCACACCATTTTAAACTCTCTCGTGCAGCCTGAGCATACGTAAAATCAACTGCAACTTCAGTTTGGCTTTGTATCAAGGTATCCAAATTTTTGGAAATAACGATATCCCCGGTTGGTGTAGCTTTTTGTCCGTCAAATGCGGGATCAACCGCACTAACAAGGAGAAGGTCCGGGTCGTTCTCTACGGCTTTACACACGTAAGAACCCATTTTCCCTCCGGCTCCAAGCACACCAACACGCACCATTACCACATCACCTCCGACAACTTCATATCTTACTGTTGGCAGTGAGTCCAGACAGTCCAGTGCTCTCGTCGACTGCTTGCTCAAACGCTGATATCACGTTTGGTGGCCCTACAACGGCAATGGTTGGCTTCTGTTGGAATACATCGGCGGCAACGGATTGAACTTGATCAATAGTAACAGAATCAATTTTTGTCAATATTTGTTCAACCGTGAGAACCTCGCCGTGCAGTAACAGCCCATGCCCTATTCTACCCATTCTGGAATTTGAATCTTCATAAGAAAGCAGCATGTCGGCCTTCAGGTGATCACGTGAAAGCGCCAACTCATTCCTATTGATACCATGCTCGGACAAAGAACTAATCTCCTTCAAAACAAGCTCGGTTACCTCCATAGCGTGCTTAGGAGCAGTCCCGAGTGAAACGGACAGAAAACCCGTATCACTGTAGTAGGCGTTTTCCGACCATATTGAATAAGCAAGGCCCTTTTCCTCCCTGATCTCCTGGAAAAGTCTACTTGAGATTCCACCGCCGAGAGTATGGTTCAAAATAGCCAACGCCCAGCGTCTTTGATCTTTACAAGGGAAGGTTTTTACACCAATTATAATGTGACCTTGTTCAATAGGCTTTTGCCTGGTTACAAGCAAGCGCGCTTTAGACACGGTTGGTTGTCTGAGCCTAAAAGGTTCTCCATATTCCACTTGTCCGAACTGCCCATCGTATCCCAGCTGTATCACATGTCTTTCATGGCGGGATAAGAAGCGCTTGGTCAAGTTGGAGCACAACCCGTCATGATCAACTGCTCCTGCAGCTGCCACCACCATGTTTTCAGGTTGATAATGCCGTTCAAAAAACCGGCGCAGCTGTTTTGAGTCAAGAAGCGAAACGCTGGCGGCAGTGCCAGCCACATCACGACCTAAGGGATGATCGGGGAAAAGAGCCTCGGAAAACAGGTCGCCAACCAGGTCTGCGGGTTCATCTTCATGCATCAAGATTTCATCCAATATAACTTCTCGCTCAGCATCAACATCATTGGAGTTTAAAGCCGGATTGGTCAACATATCACATAATATGTCCAAAGCAATATCTAGATGTTCACTTAGAATCCTGATATAAAAGGCGGTATATTCCTTAGTGGTAAAAGCATTCATGTCGCCGCCCTTTGCGTCAACTGTCTGTGCTATCTCTTTTGCGCTGCGTGTATCAGTACCCTTAAACAGCATATGCTCCAGAAAATGCGATGTGCCTAGTTCCTGATCTGACTCGTCACGAGAACCCGTACCCACCCACACACCAATGGCAAGCGAGTGGACATCGCTCATCTGCTCGCTTACCAAGCGAATACCATTGTCTAAAATAGAAGTACGAATCAACTAATGTCTGTTCCCACCTCGATGCTTACGTTTTCTGGAATCAGACCTACGGCCGGGGTTGGTGGTTTCGGCCAGTTCGGCCAGTCCCAACTCCTCACCAATTTCAGTTTGAAAAGTCTCTTCGAAAGAAACGGCTTTGCGTTTAACCGCATCATCACCGGACATTTCATTATCAACGCCGTCTCCAGTTATATCGTCTCCAGTTATATCGGTCGAGGTGCCATCAACCGCTTGAGGATTAACTGGCAATGCAACCTGAGACAGGGACAGGGATACTTTCCCATCGGGGCTAATTTCATCAACATGGACCGAAATATCCTGTCCTAAGCTCAGTACATCCTCCACACGCTCAACACGTTTGGACGAATCCAGTTTGGATATATGTAAAAGTCCGTCTTTGCCGGGCAAAAAGTTTACGAATGCACCATATTTGGTTATACTCACCACCTTCCCCTGATATGTGGCACCTACCTTTGCTTCAGGGGGATTCAAAATCTCCTCAATACGCCTATGTGCCTCTTTGACACAAGCGGCATCTTTGCCTCCTATGCTAACCGTGGGAACTGCCCCATCAGTATCAACCGTTATCTCGGTAGAGGTCTCCATTTGCAGCGCATTTATAGTTTTGCCCTTTGGACCTATAATATCCGGGACTTTATCAAGCGGTATCTGAATAACTTCAATCTTTGGCGCATACTCTTTAACCTCGGGATTGGGCTCAGCTATAGTTTGTCTCATAACATCCAATATTTTCAAGCGAGCCTGATTGGCTTGAGCCAGGGCTTGGGAAAGAACCTCAGACGGCAAGCCTTCTATCTTGGTATCCAGTTGTAGCGCCGTAACAAACTCGGCGGTGCCGGCAACCTTGAAGTCCATGTCACCGAAAGCATCCTCTGAACCAAGAATATCTGTGAGCGTTATATACCGTCCGTCGTCATACACCAGCCCCATTGCTATACCAGCAACAGGAGACTTTATCGGTACACCCGCATCCATTAATGAAAGTGTAGAACCGCATACTGATGCCATGGAAGTGGAGCCGTTGGAACTCAGTACCTCTGATACCAGTCTCATTGTATACGGAAATTCATCCAAGGAAGGAATGACTGGAACCAAAGCACGTTCAGCCAACAGTCCATGTCCTATCTCTCTGCGCTTTGGCCCTCGCATAAAACCTACTTCACCGGTTGAAAACGGTGGAAAATTATAGTGATGCATATAACGCTTCAACTCATCCCCGCCTATCGTATCCAACATCTGGTTCATTCTGGACATTCCCAAGGTCGTTATATTGAGCACCTGGGTTTCGCCTCTCTCGAACAGTCCCGATCCATGTGCCGTAGGTATCAATGCAACTTCTGCGTGCAACGGACGTATATCAGTGGGAGCTCTGCCATCCATACGGATATTTTGTTCAACTATACGTTTGCGGACAAGCTGTTTTGTCAGTTCGGTTACAGCGGCGGCTATCTGAGTTGTCTGCTCTGGGAACTGGGATTCGAGCATCTGTTGTATCTGCAGTGTTGCCTGATCAAGAGCTTCATTGCGTTCCGTCTTTCCGGTAATACAAATAGCATCGTTGATCAAACCTGTGCCAACCTTGGTTACGCTGTCCAACAACTCTTGAGAGTAGTCCACTGCGGGAGGATAATCGAAACGGGGAGCCTTTCCGCCGGCCTTTTCCAACGCATCAACCAGACTGTTCTGTAAATCAATGAACTCTTTGATCCATATTTTTGCAAACTCAAGTCCTTCGCCTATAACTTCTTCGGTAACCTTTGGAGCACCTTTCATATAATAGTTCCAGGCATTTTCAGTCCCGCCGGCTTCAACCATCATAATGGCTATATTATCCAAACTCTCCGGGTTTCCCGCGTTCTTTGAGTTGCCAACAGCCCGTCCGGCTACAACCATTTCAAACGTGCAGTCGTTGCTCTGTTGATAGGTAATATTCTCCATCCACTTGCCCTGTGCGGAATATCCAATCTTCACGGCACCCACAGGACCGCCAAAAGGTATATCTGATATCATCAAGGCCGCAGAGGCGGCATTGATAGCCAGCGCATCATGAGGGTTTTCTTGGTCAGCTCCGAAAACAGTGGCGACTATATGAACTTCATTGCGAAAATCCTTAGGAAAACATGGTCTAAGGGGGCGATCCATCAAACGGCAAAGTAGGATAGCTTGATCTGTCGCTCGTCCCTCCCTACGGAAAAAAGACCCCGGTATCTTACCGGCTGCATACATCCGTTCTTCGACATCTACAGTCAACGGGAAAAAATCGGCACCTTCTCTTACAGTTTTTGATGCTGTGGCGGTTACCAGGACCATAGTATCGCCAAGACGAGCGACAACAGCACCGTCGGCCTGATTGGCAAGTTTACCTGTCTCAAAAGTAAACAACCGGTTGGTTTTACCAACTGCTGCCGATACTGATATTGCCTTGTTAATCTCTGAATATTCCGACATTTTAACGCCGTATTCCCAAACGGGAGATTAAACTACGGTAACGTTCCGCATCATTGCGTTTAATGTAGTTCAGAAATCTTCTGCGATGCCCGATCAGCTGCATCAGCCCTCTTCGCGAATGGTGATCGCCCTTGTGGAGTTTCAAATGCTCGCTGAGCTTAGCAATTCTATAAGTCAAGAGAGCAACTTGGACCTCAGAAGAACCTACATCTGTAGGGTGAAGACAATACTCGTCTATGACCTCTTTCTTATCCGGATGTTTTATATCGTTTACTTTTTCATACATATCATTCGACATTAGCAGGTTCTTGACTGCCATATCTGCCAAACTGGTTATTAGGTGAATTTAATAACTGTTTGGTATCGGCTACATCTATCTCCATCTGGTGAATCAGATCTTCAATGTGATCAAACTTTTTTTCATCACGCAAAAATTTAACAAAATATACTTCCAGTATCTTACCATACAAATCGCCTGAAAAATCAGTTAAATACACTTCAAGCACCAACCCCGTATTTTGATCATCATGCAGGTCATCATAGAAAGTAGGACGTTTGCCTATTGAGACGGCTGAGCAGTATACACCATCTCCCAACCTTACCCAACCTGCATATATACCAGCTTTAGGTAACAGTATGTCATCTGGCACATTTAAATTGGCAGTCGGATAACCAAGATCAGCACCACCGCGACCATCACCATGTACAACAGTTCCTCTGACTTGATGAAATCTGCCAAGCAAACGATTAGCTTTGCCCATTTCACCACTTGCCACCAGATGACGGATACGAGTTGACGACACAGCCTCGCCTGCGACTTTTAACATGTCAAAACCCAATGTTTCAAAACCATACTTATCCCCCATTTGAGACAACAGTTCTACTGTTCCTTTCCGACCATGGCCAAAATGAAAGTTCTTACCAACCACGACCAGACGAGCTTGCAGTTGATCAACCAAAACCTCTCTTATGAACTCCTCGGCGCTTTGATTGGCTTGTTTTCTGTCAAAATGCAAGACCAGGATGTCATCAATTCCGGTTTTCCTCAACAACTCCAACTTCTGATCGAAGTCACACAACAAAGGGGGTGCTGATTCGGGTTTGAGCAGCGCCTTCGGGTGACAATCAAAGGTAATTACTGTAGTTTTCAGGCCCCTATCTTTTGCCATCACAATCATTTGGCGCAGCAGCATTTGATGTCCAACATGTACCCCGTCATATACACCTATAGCTACAGCCGAGCCACCGGCCAAAGCAGTGGTTTGCTCCAACTCCATCAACAGCACCGACTACGACAGCACAACAGCCGGGGTAGCTTGGTCCGAATTCTTTTCTTCATAAACCGCAATCAACTCATTGTCAATATTCAAAATCGCCCATGGTCCTGAACCGCTAACACCAAGAGTATCCTTCTTCATAACATTGCCGGTGAAAATAGAGTTTTCTATCTCTTTGGATACCACTGAAGAAGGATAGTCACGCATAATTACAGAACAGTTATATATATAGCAAACATCAACATCTTTGACAAGATGAGACTCATCAACAGTAAAAGAACCGATCGATAAGCGTCGCAAGCTCTTCAAGTATGCACCCCCACCAAGAGCTAAACCTATATCTCTCGCCAACGCACGTATATATGTGCCGGAAGAACAGTTGACCAGCAGGCGAAAGGTGGCCGTTCCATCCGCTCCATGCACCTCATCATCCTCAAGATACACCTCAAGCTCTGATATAAAAACCTCACGGGGGCGATGCTCAACCTGGATACCTTGGCGGGCAAGTTCATAAGAACGTTTCCCCCCTACTTTTATCGCAGATACCATAGGAGGCACCTGTTGAATGCGACCTATAAATCCTTTCGCTACGTTTGTCACCTCTTCTAAGGTAATCCCCGCCATATCCCACTGTGATACTACATCGCCATTCACATCACCGGTTGTTGTCATTTTCCCCAACACCATGAGGGCTTCATAAGTTTTCGGTAATGCACTCAAAAATCTCATCAACCGGGTAGCCTTGCCTAAGCCAACCAACAAAACTCCCGTTGCAAACGGATCCAGCGTTCCCGCATGTCCAACTTTTTTTTGTGCAAGGGACTTCCGCAAATAAGCGACAACATCATGAGAAGTCCAAGTGGCTTCTTTATCCACAACCACAAGACCGGACTTATTACCGTTACTCATTTTCCGGTTGTCTCAAGTGATGCAATATTTCAGACACCTTTTCCCCCGCTTCAATCACCGGATCCATTTCGAAGGTCAGGTGTGGCGTATATTTAAGCTTAAGCTGTTTTCCAACCTCAGCCTGGAGGCGCACTCGATAAGCTTGCAAACATTTGGACGCTGAAGGCGTAAGGGAACTAAAGAATACCACAGCGCGGCGCATATCAGTATTGACTATCACTTGAGTGACGGTCAACAACGATAACTTATCGTCATAGGCAGAAAACTTTTCTATACTGTTTGCCAGAACTTCCCGCAACAGCTCGTTGACCCTAAGTGACCTGGGGTAGGGATGAGGAATGTCCCGGCCTCGCGTACGCGGTGTAAATTTTTGTTTGACTGACCTTTTATGGGGTGATTGTTTATTGCTTGACATTTAAGAACCAATTTCTTCAGAAAACCACTTTCGTTCAACAGACACGACCTCTATCTCGGGATTGGACCACACAAATCTCTCTAAAGAATTGAAAACCTCTTCCACCTGTTTAGCACTACTGGAAACTGTAGTGCTAGCCAACAAAGCACGCTGCCACAACTCCTGGTAGTCAACTTCCGTTAAACTCATTTTATACCTATGTTGTGCTTTTTGGAGAATGGGCTTTATAATCGCCCGTTTCTCTTTTAAAGAGTGGCACTGAGGCAAGTGAAGTTCTAATATCAAAGCAGCTATATACAAAGTCAACACCAAGCTCCGCTGGGATCTAAGTCAGAGGAGCAGCTAATTGGCGGGGTATTTCACGCTCTTCGAAACATTCTATAATATCATTTTGTTTGATATCGCTGAAGTTGGAAAACCCGACTCCACACTCAAACCCGCTTTGTACCTCTTTTACATCGTCTTTAAACCTTCTCAAAGACGCTATTGCTCCTGTCCAAATCACCATCCCATCGCGTAGCAAGCGCGCCTTGGATCCTCTGGTTATCACCCCATCGTTTACAAAAGAACCGGCGATTATACCAACTTTAGAGATCTTGTATACCTCTTTTACTTCCGCCTCTCCAGTGACAATCTCCTCAATCTCAGGTTTGAGCAACCCCTCAAGGGCTGCGTGCATATCCTCTATTAACTTGTAAATTATTTCATAAGTTCTGATCTCCACCCCTTTAATTTCAGCCAGCCTTCTGGCCCGCCGTTCCGGACGCACCATAAAACCTATAACAATGGAATGTGATGCCAAAGCCAATTGAATATCATTTTCAGTTACACCCCCTACCCCTTTATGTACAATGTTGACCTGCGTCATATCCGTTGAGAGTTTCATTATGCTTGACGTTATTGCCTCCAATGAGCCTTGTACATCAGCTTTAACGATTAAATTAAGATTAACCTGTTCTCCTTTTTGCATTTGTTCAAAAATATCTTCC
Source organism: Actinomycetota bacterium (assembly GCA_023379935.1). Taxonomy (GTDB): domain Bacteria; phylum Actinomycetota; class Acidimicrobiia; order Acidimicrobiales; family JAMCPD01; genus JAMCPD01. The sequence continues at coordinate 8,948 of JAMCPD010000012.1, forward strand.
AGCTTTCCCGCGGCGGGCTGGGATGCGGAGAAAAAGTAGGTAGCTGCACGGCTGGTCTGCACTCTGGACTCTGCTATTATCTTAGCTGTAGACAAATCAGCGGTTTCCCGCAGTTCATCTCCCGCAGCGGGAGGATGGCTTAGCCCAAAAATCTGTACAGGTACGGAAGGCGTTGCCTCCTTTAGATCCTGTTGGCGATCTCCTTTCATGGCCTTCACCTTTCCCCAAGCTGTACCTGCCACAACCGTAGAGCCCACTCTAAGGGTTCCCCGCTGTAGCAATATCGTAGCTATCGGTCCCCGTCCAACATCAAGATTGGCTTCCAATACGACACCCCGCACCCTGCCCTCGTAGGGTGCTTTCAGCTCCATTACCTCTGAAAGTACGGCTAACTGTTCCAATAAATCGTCCACACCCAAGTTTTGCAAAGCCGATATCTCCACCGTAATGATATCTCCACCCCACGACTCAGGCACTAAGCCATAATCAGAAATCTGTTGCATAATCTTTTGAGGATCGGCATCAGCCTTATCTATCTTGTTTATAGCTACCACTATCGGTACTCCGGCTGCTTTGGCATGGTTGATGGCTTCAATGGTTTGCGGCATTACGCCATCATCAGCTGCCACCACCAAAACAACTATGTCAGTCACCTGGGCACCTCTTGCACGCATAGCGGTAAAGGCCTCATGCCCAGGTGTGTCGATAAATGTAATTTTTGTGCCGCTATCGACTTCAACTTGATAAGCACCTATATGCTGAGTAATTCCCCCGGCTTCTGATGCAACAACATTGGCTTGACGTATGCGGTCCAGTAACAGAGTCTTCCCGTGATCAACATGCCCCATAACTGTCACTACCGCCGGTCTAAGTTTTGCTTCAAAAAGGTCTTGCGTATCGTCATCCGTTTGAAAATACTTGACTTGAATAAGAGCTTCTTGCTCTTGTCCCGGATCTACCAGCGTGATCTTTGCGCCAATATCCGCGGCAAAAAGCTCTATCATTTCATCAGACAAGGCCTGTGTTGCCGTCACTATCTCTCCTTGGAGTAACAGGAACTTTATTACATCACCGGCAGAACGATTGAGTTTAGGGCCCAGCTCCTGCGCCGAGCATCCTCTTTCTACTATTACTTCATGATCAGGAACAGGCATGTTGGAAGATGTGTAGGTGGTCATATGCAGTGGCTCTATCTCTTCAAGATGCAGCCTTGACCTTCTACGAGACTTTTGTCGTTGGTTGCCCCGCCCACTCGGACGGACACCGGAACGCGTAGTACTGCCAGCGCCGGATATACCACCATAGCTACCGGAAGTTGAAGCCAACCCCGGAGTATTGGCGGCTGTTGAACCCCCTGTTGAACCCCCTGTTGAACCCCCTGTCCGCCCCGACCTGGAAGGCCAACTTGGCTGTTCTCCGGTTCGCACCGCCCCGCCCGATCGCCCGCCTCCCGACAGTCCCGATGAGGTGGGTGAAAAATTTCTTCCTCCGCCGATTTTATCAGGTTTTGTATAAGTCGAGCCGCTATAGCGTGTTTCTCCATTTCGTGACTTTGACGGGGTAGATGATACTCCCCCTCTGCCGGGAGGTGGCGGTATCAAACGACCGGATAAAGAACGCGGCAAGGAAATCTGTTTTGAAGAAGCTGTACCCTTAGTGGGGGAAGTGGTATCTAAAGGTTTAGTGGTCGGAGTAGCTGTGGCAGGGGGGTTAGACGGGGTCTTTGCGGCTGGAGCCTTGGTGGGTTGAGGTGAGGGCTGAACTTTGTCCTTAGTGGGGGAGGCGGTATCCCCATCCTTGACAACTTTGGCCGGGGCCTTTGCGGCTGAAGCCTTGGTGGGTTGAGGTGAGGGCTGAACTGTGTCCTTAGTGGGGGCGGCGGTATCCCCATCCTTGACAACTTTGGCCGGGGTCTTAGCGGCTGGAGTCTTTGCAACCGGGACCTTAGCAGATTTAGCTGTTGTCTTAGCGGCTGGAGTCTTTGCAACCGGGACCTTAGCAGATTTAGCTGTTGTCTTAGCGGCTGGGGTCTTTGTGGGTTTAGCAAGGGTAAGCGCCCTGCGCCTTATGCGGTCAGCCTGAGCCTCTTCTATGCTTGAAGAGTGGCTTTTAGCCTGTATCCCAAGTAAATTGCAAAGATCCAACACATCTTTATTGGAAATGTCAAGTTCTTTTGCTAACTCATATATACGTGCTTTGCTCAATCAACGATCACCTCCTTCAACTGCTCTATAGATTCAAGTTTAACACTGCCTCGTAATGCCCGTGAAAATGCCTTACGCTTTATAGCCAAATCAATACATGAAGGAGAATTTTTGCACAGCCAAGCACCCCTGCCGGTACCATTTTTTGCATTATCCGCCAGTCCTAAGATCAAACTACCATCACTGTGGCGGGTAACTTTGAATAATCCACTTTTCCCAGTTACTTTACGGCAACCTATACAAGTTCTAATTGGCACTATCGCCTTCATGATCAGACTCCGCTACGCTGTCCTTCGCTCCATCCTCCTTCACGTCGTTAGTGTCAGCTAAAGACCATTCTTCTGCTGATATGGTTTGATCACCTTCCGCAGAATGCCAAACAAGCTCGCCGCTTTCGTTCTCTACCCATTCTCCTTCGGCCCATTCTTCTCCAGATAATACATCCCCTTCATCTAACTGGCTTTCACTTTTAATATCTATATGCCACCCTGTCAACCTTGCCGCAAGACGAGCATTTTGCCCTTCTTTCCCGATTGCCAAAGACAGCTGTCCGTCCGGAACCACTACGATAGCCGTATGATTAGACTCATCCAGCTTGACCTCTTTGACTCGTGCCGGTTGCAAGGAACTCCGTACAAAATCCATAGGAACTTCAGAAAAGGGAATTATATCTATCCTTTCCCCTTTCAGTTCATTGGTAATCATTCGTACCCGCCCACCACGAGAACCGACACATGCACCAACGGGATCTACATTGGGATCATTAGACCATACGGCTATTTTAGTTCTATGACCGGGTTCTCTCGACATTGCTTTTATTTCAACTACCCCAGTGGATATCTCTGGAACTTCCAGTTCAAAAAGACGCTTTATCAAGCCCGGATGACTTCTGCTGACAATAATTTGGGGACCTTTCGTGGTTTTGCGTACCTCTACTATATAGGTCTTGAGACGCATCCCATGTTCATAGCGCTCAAAGGGAACCTGCTCAGCCTGAGGCAAAAGTGCCTCTACGTGACCTAAATCCAGCAAAGTATAACGATTATCGGTTTGCTGAACTATCCCCGTTACTATATCCCCTTCACGCCCAGAATACTCCTCATACTTCATATCACGTTCGACTTCTTTAATACGTTGAAAAACTACATGTTTTGCAGTCTGAGCCGCTATGCGTCCGAAGTTGTCCGGGGTATCATCCCACTCCCGCACAACATTGCCCTCTTCATCCAACTCCTGCCCATAAACACGTATCTCACCTGAATCTGCATCTATGGTTACGCGTGCTTCTTCGGCAGCACCCGGCATACGCTTATAAGCAACCACCAATGCGTTGGCCAAAGCGTCCAAAAGCGTATAGACGGAGATGCTCTTATCGCGAGCTATTTGAGCTAAAGCATCCATTAATGGAAAGTTGGTTTTGTTCATAAAACCACCTCGTTGTCGCTGTTTGGCGTGTTGTCATCATCTGGCATTTGCCAATCAACAACCGTCCTGGCAGTTTCTATCCAGTCATAGGGAAATGTGACTATACGGTTATTCGTCTTTAATGAAACTTCAGTCTCATTGGTCTCCATCAACCGTCCTTGTACTCTGCGAGGTCCTTCAAAACCAGGACGTGTTTTCAATGAAATAACAGACCCAAGATAGTGCTGGAACTGCTCCAATGTGCGTAAAGAACGTGCAATACCGGGGCTGGAAACTTCCAAAGTATAGTTAGACACGGGAAAGGGATCATAGGATAACTCATCCAAAACAGTTGAAATTAAACGAGTAGCTTTTTCTATGCGATCAAGATCCAATCCATCATCAGCAGCATCTACTGTAACTTTGAGTGTACGGGTAAGCAGTTCTATGTCTACAAGCTCTAAATTGATATTGCCAAGCGCGCAAAAAACACCGTCTACCACCTGTCTAGGGACAACCAAGTCCTTCGTTTGAGCTTGATACAACTAATCTCCTTATGGGAATAACAATGCAAATAAAAAGCATGGGTATTACCCACGCTTCCCCTTCGCTTAACTACTCTTACAAAACTACTAAAAAAATTATAGCATTAAATAAACATGCTTGCACTCAGTCGTTTACTTCATTATCTGAAATTGCGAACAGAACATCTAAGCCAGATGCCAATATCAGCCCTGTGAACTGTGAATACGCACGAGTTCTCTTCTACTGTGTCAGCAACGGGCTAAAAATGATCCATCTGCAGTAGTTTATAAGGTATTGAATGAGTCACGTTATTGGACCAGCCGACCTTCGGTAGTTGTAATGGAAATAGCCCCTCACCAAGCGGACCAAGTTCGCAATTTTGCACTGGAGTTAGGCTTTGTCGATGTTGGCGTACACCCAGATTTGTCTGGACGCCCCAGAGTGTTGGTAGCCAAGCGAGAATAAATTTGAACTTATGAAGCTGTCAAGTTATGCTCGTGACGTAGATGTTCGTTAAATGTTCTGTTCATATCTGCAACTCCTACGCGAAAGTCTGTACTAAGATTGTCTATACGGATAGCAAGAGTATCTATCCGCTGATTGGTCTCGTCTATCCGTTTATTGGTCTCGTCTATCCGTTTATTGGTCCCGTCTATCCGCTGGTTTAGCCCCTTGGCAAGGTCGTCTATCCGTTTATTGGTCTCGTCTATTCGGAGTGCCAATTTACCAACTGCGTGGTAAATTATTGCCATAAAGCCAAGCGACATAGCAGCCAAAACTCCGAGTGCACTCCAATCAAATACTTGCATATTGTTTCCTTTTATTATTGTAACACACTTTTTAAATTGTGTCTATTCTTAATTCCAACAATATCATTATACATGTAATATAATGAAAATGCAAATAAATATACAATATTTTTAACATAATCCTATATTCCCGAAATTTGACCCACATTCATGCCTGGAGACTCAAACTTATTTTGGTGAGCTGTCAAGAGAAATTTAGTCGAACACCAAGATCTTGGGGCGGGGTGGTTGACACCATTGGCAAGTCCATGAATAACTTGAGCAAATCTTTCCATGGCAGTGTAACATCAACAAAGTTTTATCAGTAAGCTCTGGCAATAACTGCCACCAAATCCTTGTCTTGGCTGTCGGCGGGAACCGAGCCATCCATATTCTGGAGACATCGCACCGTCAGTCCATCTTCCGCCAAGCTATCTTCACCTCCCGTACCGACAAGCGCCCATGCAATCCGTGCCCACCCGCTACGAGCTGCTTCTCTGGCTTCCCTCAAGCTGGTGCAGTCAACAATAAGCTCATCTCGCCTGGCAACAGCGTTACGAAGAAGATCAGTTTGCACCTGGGTAAGCTCGGATAAAACATCAAGAGCGGCTGCTTCAATCGTCAACTGTCTTTTTTCACGGGTATCCCGACGAACAAGCGTAACCAAACCTTCCGCCAAATCACGAAGACCGACTTCAACTCGGATCGGAATACCTTTAATCTCCAAGTCAACTGAGCGGCGGCCAAAACTTATGTCAAACCGGTCATCCAATTCAACGCGTATGTCATTTTCAACAAGCTGATCTTTAATGCGATTGGCGACATCCTTCACACCGGTGTCATCAGAAACAAGAATGACAACAACCTGAGTCCCGGCTACAACCGGCGGAACAACAAGGCCATTGTCATCCCCATGAACCATGATTAAACCGCCCATCATGCGCGTAGACATCCCCCACGAGGTCGTCCAAACATATTTTTGCTTGCCATCTGTGTCAAGGAAGTTAATGTCAAATGCCTTTGCGAAGTTCTGGCCGAATTCATGACTGGTTGCCAACTGAAGTGCCTTGCCATCACGCATCATACCCTCACAACTGAAGGAGTTCATGGCGCCGGCAAACCTCTCTTTAGCCGTCTTTATGCCGCAGATGACAGGAATGGCCAGTTCGTTGGTGAGTGAATCCCGCTGCACGGTTTCTAAAATAGTGGCAGTATAATCAGCGGCGTCAGCTTGGGTTGCGTGTGCGGTATGCCCCTCTTGCCATAAAAACTCAGTATTTCGAAGAAAAACACGCGGTCTAAGCTCCCAACGCACAACATTTGCCCACTGGTTGAGCATAAGAGGAAGATCTCTATAACTTTGAATCCATCTCCTCATATGTTCACCGATAATAGTTTCGCTTGTCGGCCTTATTACAAGGGGTTCTTCAAGTTTCTTACCCCCAGCGTATGTGACAACGGCAAGTTCAGGACTGAATTTATCAACATGTTCAGCTTCACGGCGAAAATAACTCTCAGGAATCAACATAGGGAAGTAAACACTCTTTGCACCTGCGGCTTTAATTCGTTTATCTATCCGGCTTTGAATCTGCTCCCAAATACTAAAACCGTATGGCCTGATCACCATAGTGCCGCGCACCGGACCATTTTCAGCAAGCTCGGCTTTGGACAGTACCTCTTGGTACCAGCGGGGAAAGTCTTTGTCCTGTGGGGTTAGTACTGACATCTGTTACAATGCTTGACGGTCTGTTGCGGCTTCTTTCGCTGCATTGGGATCCCTCGCGCGTAGCCGAGCATCTATACCCTGTTCAACCAGCTTTTCTGCCTCGTCAACCAACGCTTGTACCATTTCATCCTCCGGAACAACTCTTACGATCTTGCCTTTAATAAAAAGGTGGCCTTTATGTTTACCTGCCGCTATCCCCAAATCTGCCTCCCTTGCTTCACCCGGGCCGTTTACAACACAACCCATAACTGCAACTTGGATTGGCAAATTACGGGCTTCCAACTCACGGGTAACAGCCTTTGCGACCTCTATTACATCAATATCGGCACGACCGCAAGAAGGACAAGCTATAAGGTCCAATCCCTTGCGCTGCCTAAGCCCCATAAACTCCAACAACTGCCTGCCTGCTTTGGCCTCCTGAACGGGATCTGCAGTCAAAGAGTAGCGAATGGTATCTCCTATCCCCTCAGCCAGCAAGGCTCCTATACCTGCGGTTCCCTTTATCAAACCGGCAGGAGGCGGACCTGCTTCTGTAACACCTAAATGTAGGGGGTAATCAAAGGTTTCAGATGCCAAGCGATAGGACTGAATCATTAAAGGCACATTAGATGATTTAACCGATATTTTCACATCGAAAAAATCAACATCGGCAAAATAATCAAGCTCCATTTGAGCGGAAGCAACCAGTGCTTCTGGAGTTGGAGCACCATAGCGCTTATAAATATCTGGATGCAAAGAACCGGAATTGACTCCAATGCGAATTGGAACACCTCTCGCTTTGGCTTCAGCGGCAACCAGCTTGATCTCAGAGGGTTTACGTAAATTACCGGGGTTTAAACGCAGCCCATGTGCTCCTGCCTCTAAAGCAGCCAGAGCCATTTCATAGTGAAAGTGAATATCAGCCACAATTGGAACAGGAGAACGGGGAACTATTTGAGCCAATCCTTGTACCGCCTCGGTCTCGTTGCATGTACAACGTACTATATCCGCTCCTGCGGCCGCCAAAGCGTAGATCTGAGCAAGAGTACCGTCGACATCCGCCGTCTTTGTAGTGGTCATAGACTGCACACTTATTGGGGCACCTTGACCAATCGGAACACTCCCAACCATAATACGGCGTGTAATACGCCGTTCTGCTTTGATCTCTGCTTTGTGAATCACCTTACTTACCAGTTTAGCATGGTGAGTTATACATTGACACGGCATCGACACGGTGTTAAAACCGGCAACCGCTGCCAAGAGTTCACTCGGGAAGAATGATATGTCGTCCAGTGAGGCGATCCGAGAAACTTATGAACCGAATCTCATATACCTCCTCTAACAAAGCCGGATCCAGCACTGCCTCTGGTGTTCCTTGTTTCACCACCTTGCCTTTATGACAAAGCCACAAGGTATCACAATAACGGCTGATTAAATTCAGATCGTGATGTACCATGACAATGGTTTTCCCATCCTCTTTAGCCAGTTTGTTCAGCATATCTAAAAAACGGAAAGAGTGACCCGGATCCAGATGCGAAGTAGGCTCATCTAAAATTAATATATTGGAATTCTGCGCCAAGGCAATAGCCAGCAACACTCGCTGTTTTTCCCCGCCAGACAAAAGATTAAAGCTGCGCTCTTTCAAATCTACAATATCAGTTGCGCTGAGTGCATCGTGAATGTGTTGATGATGCCCGTCTTGATGCTTGATGGCAAACCGCTCCGCAAGGCTAAGGTGCACCAAGCGCCCAAGCTCCACTACTTCAGTAACTGTAAGGTTGAAACTTGTATCTAAAATTTGCGGTACCGTTGCTATCCATTGGGCTCGTATTTTGGTGGAGAGTTGGTAGATATTATGTCCGTCTATGCTTATCGTGCCATAAGTTGGACGTAAAATTCCCGAAAGCATACGGAGTAAGGTGGTCTTACCGGCGCCGTTGGGGCCAATAATTCCGAGCCAACTACCCGGTTGCAACTCACCTGTGAAGGGACCGATCTCCAACTGTTCTTCATATACATGAGTGGCATCGACAAGTTTTACAATCATACGGTCCACGACTTTTGTGATGTACTGCGGGCGGTGCGGGTTAGCAGCCAGAGAAAGTATGGACCTCCGACAAGAGCAGTAACAAGCCCCAACGGTATGTTACCAACACCGGGAACGTTTTCCGCCAAGGTATCCGCCAGAACTAAAAATATCGCACCTACCAGAAAGGATAACGGAAGAAGTCGACGGTGATGCGATCCGACAAACCTGCGAAGGACATGAGGAATTACCAAACCGACGAAACCGACAAGTCCGCTTAGGTATACTGCTCCGGCAGTCATTAAGCTGGCAGTTGCCAAAAGTATCAGTCGGGAGCGTTCTACGGATACGCCGACATAATGTGCTTCCTCTTCTCCCAGTAAAAAGGCGTTTAATTCGGGAATAAACGGAATGGTGATGACTATTCCCGCCGCTACCAACAGTGCAGCCACTCCAAGGCGCCCCCATGTCATACCATGGATTCCACCAAGCTCCCAAGCGAAAATGGCAGATAAACTGGTCAAATGCCACATCATCAAGAATGCGGAAACAGCGCCCAAGATAATGCTCAGTGCATAACCGGCTAGGATAAGAGTAAATATTTCCACGCGACCGCGACCTCGCGCTAAAGCATAAGCAATAAGAATTGCTCCCAAAGCACCGAGAAATGCTCCAGGAGCGATTAGGCCAAGCGCCGGAAAGAAAACCTGAGCAATGGTAGCTCCCAGCCCAGCGCCCGACGAAGCCCCGATTACATAAGGATCCGCCAAAGGGTTACGCAAGAGTGCCTGCATAATCACCCCCGCCACAGCTAAAGCGCCGCCGACTACAGATGCCGCTAAAACCCTCGGCAAACGGATATCCAAGATAATGGTAGACGTTACACTGGCTGTAGGGTGAAAAAGGTTGCCCAGTATAACGTTGAATATGTCGCCAAGAGGGATAAAAGTGGGGCCTCGTATCAGACCAATTGTCAAAGCCGCAAGAAGCCCCACTAAAGCTACAAAAAATATCCCTTTGTCGTTCATCGCGAGATATGACGTGTGCCAGTCATCTTATATACTCTGTCATCTTATATACGCCCAAGTTTTCTGCCGTATCACCTTACATGTTTTGGATGGAACAGATGAGCAAGTTGTTTAAGCCCCGTTACAACAGCCAATGACGGTTCATTGATATATGACGAATCACTTATCGGATAAACACGGTTGGTTTTGAACGCCGAAAGACCTAAAAATCCCGGATAACTCTGTTCCTGTTTGATTGATGTGCCTCCCAAGTCCACCAGTATAACCTGGGGATTAGCTTTTACCACCTGTTCCGCAGTCACTTGTGGCCATTGCTGGGTTGAAAGCGAAGCACCAATGTTGACACCGCCAGCATCAGAAATAAGTTGGTTTATGAATGTGTTGGAACCGGCGGTATAGAGACCTCCAAGGTCGTAAAAAACAGTCGGCTTGGCTTTAACAGTCCGCAGCTCATTTTCAACAGTCTTGATCTGTACACTCATACGTTGTATTAAAGCATTGGCTCTGCTTTGAGTGCCGGTTAGTTTACCTACCGTAGCGATATCGTGATAAATGCCGTTTATTGTGGTTGGATTCATTGTAACCACGGGTATGTTGAACTGCTTCAAACTGGGAATCTGAGTACCCTCATATGAGAGAACTAAATCAGGATGAACAGCAATTATCGGTTCAATGCTCATGGCGGGATAAGATGACCCGAGATCTTTTATGCCGTTAAGTTCAGCCTTCCAGGGAGAAGGGACGTATTGAAAAGTCTCCTTGTCAACTCCGACTATATCATGCTTTAGGCCAAGAGAGAGGAGTATCTCGGCATTGGACGGTAAGATTGAAACAATGCGTGTGGCGGCATGAGCCAAAGTTATCTCAGTACCCATATCATCGGTGATACTTATTTTACCTTGCTTGTTCGAATAGGCTGATTGGGTAGTGCACCCCGCCAAGCCCACGACAAACACTGCAACAACTGCAATACCCGACAGAAGCTTGCTGAATAGTTTAGTAAATAATTTCATTTCTTATAATTTCCTTTCCGCTAATTTTTCTTATTCCATTTTCTAATCCCAGCGGGAAGGAAACTACCGGTATGTACCAGATAACACCCGTCAACCCGCGGGGCCTAATCCGAACTCAAAACGGTAGGTCTCCTGGCTTACAGATCAATAGCGTATTGGCAAACCTTCCGATCACTCGTGGTTGTGCCTGCTTACCTGTTTACAGTGGCGGGTACCGCTCAGGTTTTTCACCTGATTCCCTGTTATACACCATTTAATTCGGTAATTTTTATTTCAACCGATAAGTATATGCTCCGGAAACGATTCCGCGCAAATCGATATCGTATCAGTGGAAAGGGTTGGCCAGCGGATAACGTATGTCCAGATACAAAACGCTCAAACCCAATATAATCAAAATACTAAGCAGGGTATAGGCCAGGGGCAGCAGCTTGTTAACATCCGCATGGTAAGATTTACCGGCACGTGACCTTATCCTTTCATATACGGCTATCACAACATGCCCGCCGTCCAATGGGAGCATGGGAAACATGTTTATGAGCCCCACAAAAACATTGATAAGTATCAGCACGAACAGTAGATTGGCCATACCGGATTTTGCCGCTTGTGTGGCAAGATTTACTGCACCGTAGATAGACATGAGACGAGGGGTATCGCTAGCAGCGGCTTTTGTTGCTGCATGGCTGGATGATAACTCGCTCCACAACGTTTCAATGCTGTGAGGGGAGAAAACTGTCCCGATACCGCCAACAGTGGATGCGGTAATACTTCCCAACTGCTCAAATGCCCCGGGCACAGCAACAAACGGATTCTTTCGTTGTTGCTCCAGAGTAAGCACTATGCCCAAAGCACCTTTTCCACCGCTTGAGCCTTGTGCAAGTGGACGTCCGTTTACGATAATGTCTTGGGCGGCAATAGGGGTCACCGACCTGTTTTCCAACCTCCCATCGTTGGTAATTACCTGTATTGAAAGCCGCTTGCCTCTATGTGAACCTATCAAATAAGCCAGTTGATCAGAACCGGTAATCTTGTGACCATCTATAGAGTAAAAGACATCACCCACCTTCAGGCCTCCGGCTTTAGCGGGATTTGAGGTCCGTGAGCTAACCCGCAAGAAGCCAGCCAGCTCCACATGAGCGGGATTGGGTAAGCCGACAAATACAGCCAATACCCACAACATGATAAGTGCCAACAGAAAATGGACAACAGATCCAGCAACGGCTACCGACAAGCGTTTTGGAAAAGACTGTTGCCTGTATGAACGCGCTTCGTCTTTCTCGTCCACCTCCTCCACATTGGACATGCCTATGATCTTGACATATCCTCCCGCAGGAATGGCCTTTATGCCGTATGTTGTTTCTCCCCGTTTGAATGACCACAAACGTGGTCCAAAACCAAAGAAAAACTCGGTAACCTTCATACCGGAACGCTTTGCCATAACAAAATGTCCGAACTCATGAAGGATAACCATGAGAACTATCGCAGCTATAACTATCAACAAATCAAACATACGTCACAACTGCATTATAATCTTTTTTGCTGTAAATCTGGCCTCACGATCTGCTTCCAGCACTGCTTCAAAGGTATCCAGCTTTAACGGATGATGATGTTCGAGTGTTTCTGCTACAACTTCAGATATCTTAAGCCAAGGAATCTCACCGCCAATAAAGGCCTCTACGGCTACTTCATTGGCAGCATTAAGTGCACAAGGTGCAGACCCTCCTTGTTTCCCGGCTGAATACGCCAATTGAAGACATTTGAACCGTTTTGTGTCGGGAGGATAAAAGTTTAGGCCAAGGGGCTTTGTCCAATCAATAACACCAAAAGCGTGAGGAAGCCGCTTGGGATATCCAAGCCCATATCCTATGCAAAGGCGCATATCGGGTTTGGAGAGTTGCGCCATCACGGCTCCATCGGCAAACTCCACCATGGAGTGGACTAGCGACTCTGGGTGAACAATGACCTCAATATTGCCGTAATCAACTCCAAAAAGTTCATAAGCTTCTATCACCTCTAAGCCCTTGTTCATCAATGTAGAGGAGTCAACGGTCACTTTAGCACCCATTCGCCAAGTAGGATGGTCTAAAGCGTTTTCCACAGTGACATTTTTGAGTTCATTAAAGGTATACTCCCTGAAAGGACCTCCACTGGCGGTAAGAAGTAGTTTTTTGACCTCTTCTATACCAAAAGAAGCCCTCAAACATTGATGAAGAGCGCAGTGTTCGGAGTCCACGGGGATTATTTCAGCTCCAGGAGTTTTACGAGCTTTTCGAACAACCGGCGCACCGGCTATCAAGGACTCTTTATTAGCCAAAGCCAAACGTTTACCTGATTGAAGGGCACTTATGGTTACACCCAGCCCGGCAAACCCCACAACGGCGTTAAGCACTATGTCTGCCATAGTTGCAGCCTCTATCAGACCCTGCGCCCCAGTCAAAACAGTTATATCGGCATCGCCAATATAGGAGGTAAATTGGCTAACTTTGGTCTCATCGGACACGACCACCACTTCAGGTCTCAACACCTCTACCTGCTCCAGCAGTGTTTCAAATGACTTGTGCCCGGAGATAGCCATTACTTTGAACTTATCTGGATTGGCTTTTATGACATCAACCGCTTGGGTGCCTATGGAACCGGTAGAACCAAGTATACTAACTGTTTTCATAGAATCGCTCGGATAATACCGCCAGAAGCGGCAGAAGTGGAAAGGTCTCTGGCACCACAGACTGTTTCAGCCCATCTTTAATAAGCGCGCCAGATAATAAGTGGCAGGCAGTACAAACAACAAAGCATCCACTCTATCCAAGATACCACCATGTCCCGGCATAATGGACCCCATGTCCTTAAGATGCAGGTCACGCTTTACCAGCGATTCACAAAGATCCCCCAACGGGGCCAAAACAGCGGCCACAACCCCAAGAAGCAATGCTCTAGAGAGCGTCCAAGGGGAGACTTGGGAGACAACCGCTGCACATATGACAATACTGGAAATCATCCCACCCAATAAACCTTCCCAGGTCTTACCCGGGCTGACATTAGGAGCAAGAGGTGATTTAAACAACAGTTTGCCCAACATGCTACCCGATACATATGCACCAACATCATAAGCAATAACACCAAGCACGGCACCAAAAACTATCGCCACGCCGCGGGAACCAGGAAACATCGCAGGATTTAACAACAGCCCGGCAAATGAGCCGAGCACCCCTATCCATACATAAACAAAAAAGGTAACCGATACGTTGGCAACTATCCGTTTTGTCTTACTGATTGACAAATACCACAAAAGCATGAAAATAATGAATGCACCGACAACAGCCACCACCGCAGTTTCACCTTTGTAAAAAGCCGCAAGAACAGTAAAGACTACGGCAAGCAAGCCAAGCAAGGTCGCAGGTCTGTACCCTGCCTCCCTCATAGATGCATACGTTTCCGCCGCTCCAAGGAGCACGACAACCAAACAAAATAACATGGTAGCCAAAGGCCCCAGCCAAAACACAATAAGGGCAAGGATGCCAAAGGCAAAACCGCTAACGATGGCAACAACGGGATTTTTAGACTTTTTTGTCCGCCTGGGATACTTTTCCCGATGTGGGTTGCCCCTGCTAGTCTGATTGGACTTCTTACTTCGTATATCCTGCTTATGATGATCTGCTTCTTCACCTGTTGCCTTCTCCCCGACCAACTCCTCTCCCGGTCTGATCCCCTCCGGTCTGATCCCCTCCGGTCTGATCTCCTCCGGCGTGGCCTTATCCAGGAACTCTTCTGATCCCTGTGGCTCAATGATAGGGTCTAGATCATCCCAGTCATTTGCCACCTCTTTCCACCCGGTCTCGGTACCGCTTGAGACAACGGTTTCCATGAACTCACCTATCGTAAGGTCAGACTCTCCAAAAGACTCGATCAAGATAGCGGGAACTTGTCCCGTAGGCGGGTCGGTCCAATGCGGTAGCATAGAATCGGGTTCTGGTTGATCCCGGCGGATATCCTCCGCCTGATCATCTTGATTCATCTGCTTGCTCCGATTATTCTGTTCTTCTTCGATAATACCAGTCCCCCTTTAAACTTCCAGTAGCTCTTGTTCCTTGTGATGTAAGAGAGCATCTACCGTCATAACCTGCTCGTGAGTTATCTTATCCAGTTCTTTTTCAGTCCTCTCAAGTTCATCAGATGATATTTCCCCATCTTTTTTTAGTGTTTCCAAGTTATGACGGACACCACGGCGCAAATTCCTAATTCCCACCTTACTCTCTTCGGCTTTATGTTTAACCAGTTTAACAAACTCCTTACGGCGTTCTTCAGTCAAAGGGGCAAAAACAACTCTTATAACATTCCCGTTGACATTAGGGGTAACACCCAGGTTGGAAGCAAGGATAGCTTTTTCAATCGCCTTTACGGCATCTTTGTCGTAGGGAGTAACAACCAGCATTGATGCTTCTGGTATGCTGAGGGAAGCAAGCGTACGAAGTGGGACAGAGTTCCCATAGTATTCAACCATAATCCCCTCAAAGAGGGCAGTTGATGCTCTGGATGTGCGTATGGCGGCAAATTCAGTCTTGAGATGGGCAACAACGGCAACCATTTTCTTATGTATTTGTTCTACAACTTCATCAATTGAAAAGGTGTCCATATCCGTCACTTGACAAGGGTACCAATCTCTTGACCGGAAAGTACACGTAAAATATTGCCCGGTTCTTTTACATTGAATACCACAACAGGCAGTTTATTGTCTTTGCAAAAAGTTACGGCGGTCATATCCATAACCCTTAAATCTTTGGAAACCACATCCATAAAATTTATCGCATCGAACTTAACCGCCTCTTCATGGTTCCTGGGATCCATATCATAAACTCCGTCAACACCTGAATGTGTTCCTTTCAACAGTGCCTCCGCTTCTATCTCTGCAGCCCTGAGGGCAGCTGAGGTGTCGGTAGTAAAGTACGGCCTCCCCATACCGGCTGCAAAAATCACAACCCTTCCCTTCTCGAGATGCCGTATGGCTCGCCTCCTTATATAAGGTTCGGCCACCTCTGCCATCTGTATGGCGGAAAGTACTCTGGTTGCCTGTCCCTTGCGCTCTATCGCATCTTGCAGAGCAAGTGCATTGATCACAGTGGCTAACATCCCCATGGCATCAGATGTAGCCCTTTCGACCTTACTACCCGCTACGGAAGTACCTCTCCATATATTACCGCCGCCTATCATAACAGCCGGTTCAACATCCAACTCCGAGCGTACTCGACATATCTCATCAGCTATACGCTCTACCTCGGCAGCATCTATTGCCTGATGGGAAGCAGATCCCCCTAAAGCCTCCCCAGACATCTTTAGCACTACCCGTTTCCACCTTGTCCTATTAGACATTCACCTCTACCTGTGCAAAACGAAGTACCTTTGCTTGTCCCAACAACTGCTGAATGGTCTGTTTCTCGTCTTTAACCCAAGGTTGGGCAAGTAAACACTTCTCTTTATACCAATCTTTGATGCGGCCATCCGTGACTTTTTCCAATACCGCGGGAGGCTTTCCCTCACGACGGCTTATTTCCTCAAAAGTCTTACGTTCAGCATCTAAAATCTCTTGCGGAACCTCTTCTGTTGAAATATATTCCGGTCTTGCAAAAGCAATATGAACTGCCAGATCGTGAGCCAACTCTGCTGTTCTTGTTCGATCTTCGCCCTGGACTTCAACAAGCACACCATTGATGCCCCTGCCGGTTTGTATATGCAAATAAGTACCCAGTTCATTCTCCGGCGGTACATCAAACCTAACCACCCTGCCTACTGAGATATTTTCTTTAACAGCAAGCTGTAACTCTTGTATCTCAGCCTCATACTTTGATAACACTTCAGTTCCGCCAAGCAGTACGTCACCTGCCATCTTTGTAGACAAAAGTACAAACTGATCTGACTTTGCTACAAAATCCGTATCACATTTCAGTTCCAGTAAAACAGCAACCTTTGCCCCGTCGATGGCGGAATCACCGGCGACATTGGTCGGGTTTTTTATAGTATCCGCCAAAGCCACAACACCTTGTCCTCCCTCTTTAGCCTGTAACTTCATGTTGGACAGGCCGTTTACCCTTAACCACTGGCGGGCTTTTTCAATATCTCCATTTGACGCATTCAAAGCTTTACGTACATCCAATATCCCCGCCCCCGTGATCTTACGCAAGGCCTGTATGTCCTGCACGCTTACTGCACCCATTGTCCACCGCCCACACCGCTTAAACCGTTGGCGCCTCCTCCGACACCAGCCAAATTAGTGCCTGCGCCTAATGCTTTGCCTGCCAAAACGGCATCGGCAATCACTCGCGATATCAATACCCCCGCTCTCATGGCATCATCATTCCCGGGTATGACATAACGTATGAAATCAGGATCGCAGTTGGTATCAACAAGCGCTATCACAGGCAGTTCCAGTTTTTTTGCCTCAGCTATCGCTATTGCCTCTTTTTTGGTATCTATCACGAATATCGCATCAGGCGGGCGCTCCATAGTCCGGATACCATCCAAAATTAGCTTTAACTTACTCAGCTCACGCTCATGGTACAACGCCTCTTTCTTAGGCATCGCATCAAAATCACCTGAAACCTTCATCTGTTCCAGTTCAAGCATTCGTTGTACCCGCGAATGTATAGTAGGGAAATTAGTCAACATTCCGCCAAGCCACCTCTTGTTAACATATGGCATACCACAGCGGTTTGCACTCAATGCTACAGGAGTGGCAACCTGCTTCTTGGTGGCGACAAAAAGGATTGTACCCCCTCGTTGCGCCAGGTCTCTCACAAAAAGATACGCAACTTGAAGACAATCCAGTGTCTTTTGCAAATCTATAACGTAACTACCGTTACGTTCTCCCAAAATATAAGGGCTCATCTTCGGGTTCCACCGTCGCGTTTGATGCCCAAAATGTACACCTGCATCCAACAGCTGCCTTGTAGTCACTACAGCCAAGTTTCACACTCCTTTAACACTCCTTTAACTATTACTAAAAACATCTTATTGTACCTCCATTTTACGGGCAGTAGTTAATTTAGCACGTAATTGCAAGACTGCTTTAGTGTGTATCTGACATACACGACTTTCAGTAACACCCAAAACTTTACCTATCTCTTCTAAAGTCATTCCTTCATAGTAGTAAAGGGTCAGCACGGTCTTTTCACGTGATCCCATTTGTTTGATTATATTTACCAAAGTTTCTCTTACTTCCTTGACCTCCAACATGGGCAAAGGCCCGTCATCAGTATCAGCCATGGTGTCACCCAATGTTGCGGCCTCTTCTCTGTGACTCAAGGTTTGATCCAAAGGAACTATACCAATCAAAGATATATCACGCAGCATATCTGTAAGCTCAACTTCGTCAATGCCCAACTCTGCACAAACCTCAGAATCAGTTGGCATACGCATTAGAGTACCTTCAAGTTTAGCATATACAGCTTCCAAAATCTTTGACTTGGTCCTAACAGACCTAGGCACCCAGTCAAGTGCCCTCAGTTCATCTATGATTGCTCCTTTTATCCTTATCATGCTGTAAGTTTCAAACTTTACATTACGACTTAAATCAAACTTATTGATGGCATCTATTAACCCCATAATTCCATAGGAGACTAGATCTGACTGCTCAATGTTACGGGGAAGTCCGGATGCCAATCTGGCCGCTACATATTTAACCAACGGTGAGTAGTATATTATTAGACGATCTCGAGCATGTATATCTCCCTCTTCTTTATAAAGCTTCCACAGTCGTTCAAGCTCTCTTGAATCATTACCGGTACTTGTAAGGCTATTAGTAGGACCGCCGGTTTCCCGGGTGCCGCCAACCACCACTGTGTCGCCAGTCTCGATATCGCCAGTCTCGGTGCGTCCGCTACTGTCGGCACCTATGGCACTTGTATTATTGGAACTGTCGGATGATTTTCTTTTGTTATGTGACATTATGAAAAATAGTTAACTTACCTTAATACTTTACAACAAATATTAAGCTCGTGGATGACTAGAACTATACACCTTCTTGAGGTGTTCTTTACTTACATGAGTATATATCTGTGTAGTACGCAAACTGAGATGTCCCAGTAACTCTTGGACTACCCTTAAATCTGCCCCTCCATCAAGCAAATGAGTGGCAAAACTGTGTCGCAGGGCATGTGGATGTGTGGGAAGCAAGGCTCTGCGATCCAAGATCCTGCGAACATCCCGCGGAGAAAGTTGTTTAGCGCGCCTATTGAAAAATAAGCTACGTACAGGCGAATCAGGAGACATCAAGAACGACCTCCCATCTGCCAGCCATAACTTTATCGCCTTCATGCACTCGGAATTCATAGGCACTATTCTCTGTTTTTGCCCCTTCCCCCACACAACAACCATACCAGATTCTAAATCCGGGTCATCAACTTTCAAACCACATAGTTCGGCAACCCTAAGTCCACTACCATAAAGCAACTCTATTACCGCATCATCACGTAACTTTACCGCCTTGTCAATCGGATCTATATCACAAAAAGTTGCGTCACCGGTTCGAAGAAGATGACGTAACTCATTTTGGTTCAATACATGAGGCAACTTCGACTCTCCTTTAGGCGCGTAAAGAGTCTTTGACGGATCCTTAGGTATCACAGAGGTAATAAACAGATAATTAAAGTAACACTTCAAAGACGCAACCTTTCGTGATATGCTACTTCGCGCATAGCGGCGTGTATCTAAATATCCAAGATACCTACGTAACATCTTGCGATCTACCAGTAATGCGTCATCAACTCCACCGCGCACGGCCCAAGATATAAAACCGTTCACGTCAGTTATGTATGCCTTGGTACTGGCGGGTGACAAATAGTTCAAATATTCGCTAAACTCTTTTTGACGCCAACTCACGTAACCAGTTTATCGTACACAAGGTTGGCTAGCTTGCATAACGGAGACAACAGTAAAATGAACAACAAAATTCTTGTTATTGAAGATGATGAAAACATAAGAACCTCAATGAAACTTGCATTAGAGGATGAGGGTTATACAGTAGCAGAAGCTGGCAGCGGGGAAGAAGGCTTGGAAAATTTCCATAACAGTTCGTCAGACTTAGTCCTTGTGGATTTAATGCTTCCTGCTATGGATGGGTTTGAATGCTGTAGGCAAATCAGGCACTTCAGCAATGTTCCCGTGATAGTCGTAACCGCCAAGTCCAATACTCACGATATTGTAGCGGGGCTGGAAGCCGGTGCGGATGATTATGTTACAAAACCGTTTGAAGTAAAGGAGTTGGCTGCCAGAATAAGAGCACATCTTAGGCGTATGCAACCAACAGTGGTCTCTGCAATATCGCAGTTATCATTTGGAAACTTGGAAATACTGCCCGAACAAGGGACAGTACGTATTGGCAACAAGGAAGTTCACCTTACAAGAACCGAATTCAACTTGCTGTTAGAACTTGGATCAAACCCGAATAAGGTACTGTCCAGGGAAGAGTTGCTCGACAAAGTATGGGACTATGATTACTTCGGAGACAGCAGACTGGTTGATGTGCATATAAGGAGACTCAGGACAAAAGTGGAGTCCGACCCCGCAAATCCCAGCCACATTATCACTATCAGAGGACTGGGTTATAAGTTCATCCCATAAAACTCATATTACCAAGTTCATGCGGTAAAATAGATACAGTGAAGTTCCCATCCAAGACGAGAAATCAGCGCAAGGATAAAAAACACTCCTTGGGGCTTCGCGCAAGAGTAACGGCAACCTTTGGCATAGGCGCACTTGTTCTTTCAACAGCCTTGGCCGGTATAACTTACACGACTGCAAGGCATTACTTATTGAAAGAATGGACATCTTCGGGGCTAACTCAAGCATTTGACAATGCAGCGTTGGTGAGAAACGCTCTTAGATCAACAAGTTTGAATATTCCCCAATTTCTGGTTAGCTTGGATACTTCACCGGGGTATCGCTCCCTGCTTTACTATAATCACAACTGGTTTTCAACATCCCTCGCTCCGGGCCGGGCTATCTTGCCAAGCGCCCTTCAACGGCTTGTACTCAACGGGAAAGCAGCTACACAAAATTATTCACTAAATCATACACCACAGTTTGCGGTGGGGGTACCTATACCGGCGGTCAAAGCGGTTTATTTTGAAGTATTCGATATGGCGGAACTGGCCAGAACACTACAAATACTTACATATTCGCTACTGGCTGCAGCTGCAATTACCACATTAGCGGGGATAATAGTCGGCAGATGGGCAAGCGGGCGTGCACTTCGTCCACTTGTAGGAGTTTCCAAAGCTGCGGCTTCAATAGCAAGCGGTAACCTCTCAACCAGGCTGTCCGAGTCTGATGAAGCAGAGCTGTCCTTGCTAACCAAGTCCTTCAATCAAATGGCTGATCACTTACAAGAGCGCATAGAAGTCCAGGCACGATTCAGTTCCGATGTAAGTCACGAACTACGTTCTCCCCTTACTACCTTATCCACAACTTTAGGTGTAGTGGAAACTCACCGTGATATAATGCCGGAACGTTCTCGACAAGCATTGGATATGCTTAGTATGGAACTCAGACGATTTTCAAAAATGGTTACCGACTTGTTGGAAATTTCACGTTTTGACACAGGATCAGCAGATGTTGTCTTAGAAGAGGTAAGAATAGATGAACTGGTTAAACAGGCATGTGCAGGAAACAATCTGCAGGTAAAAACAGCTCTTCAAAATCAAGATTTATGGATTAAAGTCGATAAAAGGAGGATGGAGCGCGTTATAGTGAACCTTGTGGATAATGCTAATATCTATGGGAAAGGTGTGAGAGATATAACTATAGAAAAAACCAACAATCACATACAAATAGTTGTAGATGATAATGGTCCCGGCATACCTGTTGAGCAAAGACAAAGAGTGTTTGAGCGTTTCTACAGGGGAGTTGCCAAACCGGCCGGGAAAAGTGACGGAGTAGGGCTGGGACTTGCATTAGTAGCTGAACATATACGATTACATAATGGACAGATATATATAAAAGACGTTCCGGGGGGAGGGGCGCGATTTGTTATAGAGTTACCTAAGTGAAGATGGAGTTCACAACACAGCCTGCAACCAGCTATCTTAAAGCTTTAGAAGCGGCACAGGCGGCAAACGACAAAAAGGGGCAGGATATCATAATGCTGGACATGAAGGACTTACTCTCTTTGATAGATATCTTTGTAATTACCAGTGGATCAAATACCAGACAGGTGCGCAGTATCGTCGAGGAAATAAAGGAACGCATTTTCAAGAAAGTCAACATGAAGCCGTTAAGCATTGAAGGGTTACATGATGCCGGATGGGTACTGATGGACTACGGAGATGTGGTAGTACACGTATTTTTGGAACAAGTACGCAACTACTACGAACTGGAGCGACTATGGGCGAATGCACCCAGGTTGACACCCAAGTTGGATACCGACAGCTCTGGAAGAAACCCGACGCCTATTTCATCAGGACTTACTTGACGGCAAATCAAACACACCAAGTGATATACAAGAACTTAGATGTGAATAACACTAACGGCAGCTATCCAAGTCAGTTCTCGCGATGGCCATTGACACATGGGAAGCTAAAGTTTCACCCATACCACCCAACCACATCCACAATCACATCTGTTGAACCTGAGTAGTTGTAGATAGATATATATCCCGAAGAAGATATCGGTACTGTTACAAAGTTTGCTACAGCTTTGCTAGATTGGGTGAAGTTCAAGTTTGATGAAGCAGGTTTCATACCTCCGGCGGGATAAACGGTTAGATAAGAAGGTGAGGTAGCGTCTGCTTCCGTGACGTTTAGCACAACAGCTTTTGCGCTTTTTCGAACAACACCTGTCAAAGAACCGGCAGTCCCTTGATATCCAGATACCTGTACTGACAGAGTTTGACCTGCAGAAATAGTTTTTCCGGTGCACTGATCTGTTATCTTTGACAGAGTTTGTGACCTTGTGTCACATATCCTATATGGGGTTAGGGGAACAAAGCTGCCTTGGCCTTTTTGAGATACAGGTCCAAAGTATCCCTCTACGTCTATTGCTATATCCGTATTACCGTTATAGTTGTAGACGGTTATACAGCCACTACAGCCGGAGGTATTACCTAAAGATACCTGTACAAGGTTTGGTATTGCTCCTGTTGTTTGATTGAAGTTCAGACTGGAAGAAGCAGGTTTTGTGGCTCCGGCGGGATAAACGGTTAGATATCCAGAAGATGTAGACGAAGCTTCTGTCACATTCAGTACTACAGCCATAGCTCCATTTGGAACTATTGAAGCGCCAGAAGCAGCATTTCCCTGATATCCCACAACCTGTATGGTCAAGTATCCTCCTGGAAGAATAGTCTTGCCGGTGCACTGGTTTTGAAAAGTACCTTTTACGCTAAGTGACCTGGTGTCACATATTCTATAGGGCACAAGGGAGTTATACCCACTATAAGTTGTATAGGTATAGCTTAGGGCATTTGAGGTTCCATCAGAAGTCGTAACTGTGACAGAAACTGTTCCTGTTCCAGAAGGTGATACGGCGCTACATGAGGAAGTGGTAGAACAAGACACTGATGTTGCCGCAGTTGATCCAAATGAAACGGTTGTTCCACTGGTTGTGGTTGAAAAGTTAGTCCCGGTTAGGGTCACAGTCGTAGCGCCCGAAGCAGGTCCTGAAGTTGGCGAGATAGAGGTTAGGGTCGGAGCGGGTATATAGGTATAGCTGACTCCATTTGAGGTTCCCCCTAAAGTCGTAACTGTGACAGAAACCGTTCCGCCTACAAAACCAAAAGGTGATACGGCGGTGCACGAAGTTGTAGAAGGACAAGTTACAGATATTGCGGGGTTTCCAGTTCCAAAGTCAACAGTTGTGCCACCCGAGACAGTTGAAAAACCAGTACCGGTTAGTGTTACGGTTGTACCGCCTGAGGCAGTCCCTGAGGTCGGCGAAATGAAGGTAAGGGTTGGAACCGGTATATAGATATAAGTAACTGCACCCGAGATACCGCCACCGGTAGTTACCGTAACGTTTACACCTCCACCACCAGATGGACCAACAGGAGATAGCGCGCTACAAGAGGTTGTAGATGTACAAGTGACTGATGTCGCAGCAGTTTTACCAAAGTCAGCGGCTGTCATTACCGCGTTGCCATTGTAGTCTACCGCAGCACAAAAGCCAGATGATGGACACGATATGGAGGAAGTGGTGCTACTGGTGTCAATACGTGTACTTGTCCAGCTCGTACCGTTGTAGGTGATGGCGTTGCCCTCCCAGTCTACCGCTACACAAAAGCTTGCAGATACACACGAGACGGAAGTGGGCTCGATGATGCCATCAATGTCGGTGGGAAGAGACCAGCTCGTGCCGTTGTAGATTAGGGCGTTGCCGTAGTAGTCTACCGCTACACAAAAGCTTGCAGATACACAGGAGACGGAATTGAGGGGATTGGTGCTATCAATGTTGGTAGCAGGCAGCCAACCGGTGCCAAATAAAACGGTTGTTGCGCCTGAGGCAGTTGAAAAACCTGTTCCGGTAAGGGTCACAGTTGTACCGCCTGCTTGCGGTCCTGAAGTTGGCGAAATTGAGGTAAGGGTTGGAACAGGGGGTGCTGGATAGGCTTTTGAACCGGTAACAGCCAGCACTCCTGTCAATAAAGTTGCTAAAATCAGAACCGTAAAAAAAATTCTCTTTTTCATCTGGGAGGACTTGATCTCTATCCAGTTACCCACAGAGTTGTCGGATGAGCCTAAATTAAAATCTCCTTGTCTTACAAAACACTCCCATTATACTGTTTCTAAGAGGTAGTTTAGTTTAGTATCCCGCCAGCTGTAAAAAGTAAGTTGTCGGGTTTTTTTGATTATTCACAACTGTTCAACTCCCGACGGATCGTTAGATTTGTGGAAAAAACATACCCTAACTGGACTTTCAGGAGTGGGCTTTCACGCGGATCACGCGATTAGCTACCACTATTCGTTCATCCCTTCTATTCTTGATGGGATAAACCCTTGAGGAAACGTATCGCGGAGCTTGAAGCACTAAACGCGGTGTTGGTCGTATAAGATCACCGAGCTTTGGGCTGAGATTGAGCGGTTCGAAACACGCTTTAGCATAAACCCGCAGGAGTTCATTCATAAGCTCAACTGTCCTTTGATAGCTATCAGAAAGCCTATCCCAGCTCGCGAAGTCTCCGTTCAGGTAAAAACCAGACGAACAACCCGCTGCGCCAGGTTATCACCCGGCAAGGCGCTAGTGCACTTCTCGCGAAAGTAACAATGATGTGCTTTAATAAGGTAATGAAACTTACTCCATTAAAACTAAGGCGTGGCGAGCGGTCAAAACTGATGACCACACTTCGCTCTAAAACCGTAGAGGGAAGTCAATGGCCCAACGTGCGCACATTGTCTTATTGGAAGGAGATAGTTGTTGCAATTTTCGAGATATTGCCAACACAGTTGACCTGCACTACAACCAGATCGGCCTTTGGCGAAGAAGATACAACCGGTTCGCTCTCGGTAGGGCTTGTAAGATGGTGAACAAAAGCTAACGCCCTTGATGTCTATGGGCATGTCTTGTTTTTCGTAAAGCTCGTAACAAAGCTGCCCTGATCAATACAACGAGATGGTCGATGGAATCGCTCGCTTTAGCAATGGCCGCCCATAAAGCTGTCATCACAGCTTTGCGAGGTATAAAGGATCTGGTAGGTCACCCCATCTGAAACCCTGGCAGGTTGAATCGTGGATAAACGGCCACGACCCTGACTTCTTAGAAAAAAGCCAGCGACATCTCCAGCCTCTATCTGAGCCCTTCTCCAAAACGTCCCAGTGGAAAGCCGGCTAGAGCTGGTTGCATCCGGGTAAAATCCCATATCAACCCAACAGATCAACTCAGACAAAGCCTGGTGCCCCAAAGAAAGCCGCCACTACGTGAATACAAGCGCAATCACACCAAAGTGGGTTTCGCTGAACTCTACGTGCATGGAGGATAAGTGATGAGTTGGCTTGAGAGATTCGACTCGAGTTGGATAGTTTCTTAGGATTTCCTCACCCTGACCTCGTCGGAGAGACTGTCAAAGGGTCTTGATCTTCATCTCATTGCCGAGCAATCTCATCAGCACATAAAACCGATCAAGGTGAAAGAGTTCTTAGCGGAGAATCCTCACGTACACATCCATTCAAGCTGGCTGAACCGGGTTGAGCTGAACCGGGTTGAACTGTTCTTCTCCATTATTGAGCGCATACTTTTTCTCGTCGAGGAGTTTGCTTTTACAGAGGAACTGGTAGATCCCATCCCGCCAGGTCACATCATCCAGATCGCATCATCACATTTATCAAGGGCTACAACCGTCGTGATACATCATTCGCTTGAGAGATACGATTATCGAGCGTTAAGGGTAGCGCAATTCACAATTGCTTTGCACGCGGGAAGAGAACTAGGCGGACTTAGCAGAAATATCTGAACTGGCAGGAATACTCAGGAAAAGTCGGCTCGTGTCAAAGGCCCTGGCGTTAACGTCCCATTGGCTTGAGGAACCTGAGTCGGCTGCCCGTCAAGTTCTATGGAAACACCGTTTATCCCTTTGATGGAGGTTGCGGTATAGACAAGCTGAGCAACTGCCAATACCTCTTCTTGCCCGCTCACGATTGAGAATGCTTGATTCAAATTTATCGTAACCACCCCTGTATTTCTACCTGCAACAGTTGAACTTGATGTGTCAGGGCGACTGCTAAGAACGGTAGAGGAAGCACCTGTGGAAACAGTTGTGGCAATGTCAGGCAAACTAACTACACTCACACGAGTTTGGCTTGGAATAGCGGTACTGAATCCGGCTGCAACTTCAGCGCTGGTCGGGCCTGCAACCAATAAGTCCAGTACTTCTTGCAAAGAAAGTGGGTATGGAACCGCCAGGGATAGAGAACTCAAATGATTTGCCTTAATCAAAAATATCTCTGCAGGTACAATTCCGTGAGAAGATTTAGTGGCGGATGTAGTGGTAGATACGGAAGTGGTGCTTGGAGACAACAACCCGAAAGGAACATTCTTAGAGGCAATAACCTGAGGAGTGTGTCCGACAGAAATACCACACGAAGGCAGAAAAAGAAATATCGCAACAGCCAATAAAGCTTTGAGGTTCATGGCTTGAGGATTAAAACAACAACGGTAAGGGAGAAAACTGCCGCAATAACTAAAATCCCCAACCACAAAATATACTGTTGCTTACGTTGCTGTTTACGTCGTCGTAGCCGTCTCTCTCTACGATGAACTGTAACAGAAGCGGTAGCTCTCATTTTTCAATCTGAAATCTTTTTAGCTTTACAAACGGACAATATTGATAAACAACACTCATCTTTTTATATGATACAACCCTTCTCGATTAATAACACGGATTGCTTGGATTGGAACCAAAGATTCCACCGACTCACCTTTGGCGATCTTATCCCTCACTTCGCGAGAAGATATATCCGGGGTTGAAAGTCCCAACTCAAACAGTTTCCAGCCATCGGGTGCTTCGCTTTTGGCATAACTTCCGGGCCTAGTGACCACCACAAGGGTAACCTCTTGCTGCAGATAATCGGTGTTCTTCCAAGCATGCAACTCACCTACTATATCTTGACCGATAATCAAAAATATCTCACAGTCAAGATAGGCTTTTCTTAGGTCCTCAATTGTGTCTGAAGTATAAGAAACCGTACCCTTATCAATCTCTATACTGCTTACTTCAACTCCCGTTAAATCATAATGGGTATTTTTTAGTTCACGCACAGAACGCACTGTCATCTCATAACGGTATTCAGGGGGGGTTATTTCACGGGAATCTGTTTTCATCCAAGGTTGATTAGCCACCACAACTAAAAGCGTGTCAAGGTTCAAACAGCGGTATGCGCCCGCAATGACCTCTAAATGACCAATATGTATAGGATCAAATGTTCCCCCATACACCCCTAAACGCTTCACTTGATTAGAATATCCGTCTGCAATAAAATAAGCAGGCCCGACAGAGCAGTAGTTTGGCAACCGTTGCAGATAACAGTTCGGTCGCGCACCTCAACCATGTCCAATACACGCTGTATACTCTATCACAATAAGACAGTTAAAAAATCTTCAGTTATGTCACTCGTTACCTACAAATTAAGCATACGCTTATAAATATGCAACAAGTTTGGACTACCTCCAGTTGGAAAAATAAACAGATTACTCAACAACCGGTTTGGCCTGATATACAAAGCTACGAACGGGCGGTGAAACAGCTATCCTCATTGCCGCCGTTGGTATTTGCAGGCGAGGCCCGTCAACTAACCAACGCTTTGGCTGCCGCAGCCGGCGGTAAAGCTTTTCTGCTGCAAGCAGGTGACTGCTCTGAGTCGTTTGCGGATATTTCTGCGGATGCCATTAGGGACAAGTTGAAAGTTATACTGCAAATGGCTATAGTTCTTACCTATGCCGCAGGTGTCCCGGTAGTAAAAGTAGGGCGTATAGCAGGTCAATTTGCCAAGCCGCGTACATCCGCTACCGAAACAGTCAACGGTGTGGAAATTCCCTCTTTTAGAGGGCACATGGTTAACGACGACACTCCCACCTTGGCGGCCAGAACTCCTGATCCGAATCGGCTTTTGACTGCATATCATCATTCCGCAGCAACATTAAATTTGTTGAGAGCATTTACAAAGGGAGGGTTTGCAGATCTGAGCAGTGTGCACAACTGGAACTTGCAGTTTGTGGCTTCAAGCCCACAAGGCAAGCGTTATGAAACTCTGGCAAATGAGATTGACAGAGCACTGAAATTTATGGCGGCTTGCGGGATAAGCTTAAGCTCTGAGGCCACATTGCACCAGGTTGACTTTTGGACCAGCCATGAAGCGCTGATCTTGGGATACGAGGAAGCGCTGAGCCGCAAGGATTCCCTTACCGGTGACTTCTATGACTGCTCAGCTCATATGTTATGGGTAGGGGAACGAACACATCAAACAGACGGCGGACACATAGAGTTTCTCTCCGGCATACACAATCCCATCGGCTGCAAGATAGGTCCGAGTACGACGCAAGAGGAGATTGTTGAAATATGCAAAGCATTAAATCCTAAAAATATACCGGGACGTTTAACCCTTATAACACGTATAGGCGCCAACAAGGTTGTAAAAATCCTGCCGCCGTTGATAAAAGCCGTCAAAGACAGCGGGCAGTCAGTTCTTTGGGCATGTGATCCTATGCATGCAAATACCTTCCTATCTGACCAGGGACTTAAAACAAGACACTTTGACGATATAATAACTGAGATAGAAGGGTTTTTCAGTGTTCACGAACAACAGGATACTTGGCCCGGAGGTATACACATTGAGT
The DNA here is from genome assembly GCA_023379935.1 of Actinomycetota bacterium. Taxonomy (GTDB): domain Bacteria; phylum Actinomycetota; class Acidimicrobiia; order Acidimicrobiales; family JAMCPD01; genus JAMCPD01. The sequence goes on from JAMCPD010000012.1 coordinate 37,944, forward strand.
TAACCGGCGATGCCGTAACAGAGTGTTTGGGAGGCGGCCAAAACATCTCGGAAGAACAACTTGATCACAGCTACACAACTACTTGTGATCCCCGACTTAATGCTCAACAAGCCATAGACCTTGCGTTTGAACTGGCTACACTTCTGAAACGGTTTGTTGCCTATCCAACTCTTGCCGAGGGACAATGACGCTGTTTGAACGACTGAACACTAAGACACCGGTGTTTTGTTTTGGTGTGGTTTTGATAATTTTGTCCATCAACCAACCTACTTACTCAATGTCACATAATGCCAACTCACCAGTATCTACAATCTCAACCTCCCTAACCCCGGTCTCCGCAACCTCATATCCGGGGTATCTCCTGCTGTCATCAAACGGCAACATAACCTCCTACGGTGGAGTACCATTATTCGGTTCACCATTGAATATCTCCTCTGCTCCAGTATCAGCACTTGTCCGAGACAACTCTACAGGCGGCTACTGGGCAATAGCATCAAACGGTGCTGTATTCAGTTTTAATGCCCCCTACTACGGGTCGGCAGTCCGGATGATCGGCAACGCTACAATAGTCGGAGCAGCCGCTACCCCCAATGGCGCAGGTTATTGGCTTGTCACCTCAAATGGTGCGGTATTCAACTTTGGCAATGCCGATTTTTACGGCTCATTAGCCAAAAATGCCCTCAGCGCAGCGATAGTAGCAGTGGCATCAACTCCGGATGGCGAAGGCTACTGGCTGGTGGATGGCAATGGCGGAGTGTTTTCCTTCGGTGATGCCAAGTTTTACGGTTCACTGCCCTCACTCGGTATCACGCCGACTCATCCAATAACTGGGGCGGCATCAACTCCGGATGGCGAAGGCTACTGGTTGCTCGGAGCAGATGGCGGAGTGTTTTCCTTCGGTGATGCCAAGTTTTATGGTTCCAACGGCAATCTTGCACTTGGAGAAAGCTTCACATCAATTACATCTTCTCCGGATGGGGGCGGCTACTGGATGGTTAGTTCAACGGGTGCGGTATTTAACTTTGGCGATGCTTATTTTCGCGGTGAACCTTCCACAGGTACGATGGGAGCCTCGGTTGTAGCCATAGCAGAAGGCCCCGGCAACAACTCACCTCCACCGGGCATTGACTATCCCCAAGGTGCGCAGGGATACGACATCTCGTGGCCCCAATGTGGTGAACCTTACCCGCCTGCACCTTACGTCATTGCAATAGTGGGTATAAACGGGGGAAGCGCCTTTACGTATAACCAGTGTCTGGCAAGCCAAGCAGCCTGGGCAGGACCCGCAAGAGAGGTTTATATCAATATTAATTCACCGATTACCACCAGTCATGATATGACCGGACCATCCGGCAACTGCTCAGCTACTGACTACAACTGCCAAGCCTTCAACTACGGTTACAATGATGCCCAAGCCGCGATAAACCACACCACCAACTTGGGAATTTCAGCAAATGTATGGTGGTTGGATGTAGAAACTGCAGGAGCATGTACAAACAGTTTTCCTACTGCCGGTTCCGGTTACTGGTCATGCAACACTGCTTTGAATGCCTTGACCATACAGGGCGCACTTGATGCCTTGAAATCAAACGGATTCACGCCGGGCATATATTCGACTTACCTACAATACCCAGAAATAGCCGGAAGTTATGCACCCGGTGGACCTTTGTGGGTGCCGGGTGCTCAACCCAGCCAAGTATCAGCGTACTGTACTCAACAACCGTGGGACTCTTTTGCCGGAGGAACCGCTCGAATTATCCAAGAAGCACCCGGTACTTATGATCCTGATTATGCTTGTTGACTGGTGGATTCCCTTCGACAATATGTAGTGAAGTCAATCGCAATACAAGCCAAACTAGACCATGTTACCGGTGAACCAGACCAAGAATAACACTTAATTGGAAGAGATCAATTGATAAACTATAAGGAAACCGTTGCAACGACTGGTTGAAATCACCTATGATAAAATTTATCAATGATTATGCTTTCTGATCAAGACCGACAAACAGTTGAAAATATACTGAGAAAGTACGCAACCGATCAATCATATACTGTGGTAGTGTTTGGTTCTCGAGTCAGCGGCAAAGCAAGAAAATACAGCGATATTGACATAGCCTTAATTGGTACATGTGAAATTCCTCCTCAAACTATTGCCACGCTGGCGGAAGCATTTGAGGAAAGCCTACTACCTTATACTGTTGATATCATTGATGGCAAGAATGCGAGCAGCCGGCTTCTTGAACAAATATACAAATATGGTGAGGAGTTGATGCGCACATGAGTTCCAGAGCTGAACTTATTTTTGCTGACTTGCAAAAGTCAGTAACATTTTTAGCGGATGTACTGTCCAAGTCACGAGACGACTATATGCGTGCTGCTGCCATTCAATCATTCGAAATCTGTTTCGAATTAGCCTGGAAATACTTACAGGCTCGATTGTCTGAGGCCGGACTGGAAGCTAACTCTCCCCGTGCCTCGTTTCGGGAAAGCGGCAAGACGGGCCTTTTGGATAATGTTGAGGTGTGGCTGGCATTTATTGAACAACGTAACCGTACAGTACATACATATCAGCCGCAATTAGCCGATCAGATATATGAAATGATTCGTAAAGATTTTCTGCCTGCCATACAGAAGTTGCTGCAAGATGCTTCACCTTCTACAGAGATCTAACTTTATGGACCTCTGGTTGTATGCTCCCACTTCGGCTGTAGGTTTCGAGGATAGATCACATCCCACAAAAACAGCCCATTGGGTGGGGCAACGCAACCGGCTAAAGAACGATTCCGTAAGTTCAATATGGACATCATATCTCCGGCTTTTATTTTACCTCTCCCTATGTCAACAACAGTTCCCACAATAGAACGTACCATTTGATGACAAAAAGCGTTTGCTTTGATCTCAAAAACTAAATATCTAAAAAGGGGTTCAACTTCATTGCCGCTTCCAAATATACCGTTATCCAACTGATATAACTTTATATCAATTACCCGTCTTTTAATCTGTTCTTTATCGACTGGCTCGGGCGTCAACTTGCCATATTCGGTCCCAGACTCAATAGCAATACCTGAATCAGACTTAACGCCGAACTCATCGGTGGGTTTGCTAACGGCCTTTTGTGATTTGGCCTTGCGACAAAATGCGGAAAAATCATGTTCCCCTATAAGCGGATAGGTGGACATTTGCATAGCGGTCAAGTCAAGTGGAGTGGGTATATGCCACAAAAACCTAGATAAAAAAGGGTTAGGCACTAAGGAGTTGAGCATAAAATACCTGTACAACCTCGCATCAGCACTATACCTAGCATGAAACCCGACAGGTCCTCTTGCCAAGGAGCGTACCTGTATATGAGGCTTCAACATGGAGTTCAGGTGGCTTTGCAGTATATCAAGAGGGATTGGACTTTTAACATCAACATGTACAACCTGTCCCCAGGCATGAACGCCGGCATCTGTACGTCCTGCACAAACTGTTTTGGTGACACTACATTGCAGCAAGGTGGAAAGGGCGTGTCGCAATGTGCCTTCTACGGTTTTCAAGCCATCTTGATATGCAAAACCGTGAAAATCCGTCCCATCATAGGAGATGAGCAGCACCAAGGGGCTCTCATCCGGTTCGCCGCTGTCTTTCGGGCTGGGGCTGCTATACAAACTCTATACGAGCCATAGGGGCATTATCTCCATAACGCGGTCCCAGTTTTAAAATTCGTGTATACCCCCCGGGTGTATTTGAATAACGCGGTCCTATTTCCGTAAAAAGTTTACGGGTCATATCTTTATCCCTTATGAACGCCACGACTTGACGATGACGGTTGACCCCGCCTTTCTTGGCGGCCGTAACAACCTTTTCAACGAGAGGACGCAACGCTTTTGCTTTAGCCTCAGTAGTCACCAGGGACTCTGCCGCAATCAATGAAGCAACCAGGTTGCCCATCATTGCTTTTTGATGCGCAGAACTTCCGCCAAATCTACGACCTTTCTTCGGAGTACCTAACATCGGTTTGAAACACCTGACATAATCAGTACCTGTCTTGTCGGAGAGATAAACCCCGCTCATCCAACTTTTGTTTAACCTCATCCAAGGACTTTTGACCAAAGTTATTCAGAGCCAGTAACTCGGAAGCGGTATATTCAATCAGTTGCCCAATAGTTTGTACCTGTGCCCGTCTTAGACAGTTTCGGGGACGTTCCGATAGGTCAAGATCTTCTATGAGTAACGCCAAGTCAGGCGAGACAGAAGGTCCTATTTCCTCCACCTCTTGCAGTTCAAGACCCTTGGTCTCTTTACTGACTTCAGATATCAATTCAAACAATGAGACCAAAGTATAACCGGCTGAAGCAAGTGCTTCCTTTGGTGTACACGATCCATCAGTTTCTATGTCCAAAACAAGGCGATCAAAGTCGGTTGACTGCTCAACGCGGGTTGGTTCAACACTAAAAGCTGCCCTACGAACCGGCGTAAATATAGAATCAACAGCTATCAAGCCTATTGCCGAGGAGTGGTGAGATTCGGGTTTATTATATTCGGCAGATACATAGCCCCTCCCTCTGCCTACCATTACATCCATAACCAGATGCGCTTTGGTATTCAAGGTGGCTATATGCAAGTCAGGGTTGATTATCTCAACACCCGTGGGAAGCTCCAAATCTCCGGCGGTTACATCTTTAGGACCTTTTATGTCACAACGTAAGGTCATCTCTTCTTCCTCGCTTTGCCACATACGAACCACGAGATCCTTTAGGTTCAAAATGATATCGCTCACGTCTTCTTTTACGCCGGATATTGTAGAAAACTCATGCAACACCTGATCAAAACGTACTTGGGTAACCGCCACACCCGGAATTGAGGACAGCAGCGTACGGCGAAGAGAGTTACCTATAGTATAGCCAAAGCCTGGTTCTAAGGGGCTTACGGCAAATCGCATATGGTATTGATGATCTTCATCTAACTGCTCCACGCGGGGGCGTTGAATTATAAGCATCGGGATCCTTTCATTATTATCACTTAGAATACAACTCTACAATAAGTTGTTCATGAACATCGACGTCTATCTGTTCTCTTGTCGGCAAAGTAAGCACCTTCACTTCCCAGGAACTGCCTTGCTCCCCCAACCACTCAGGTAGTGCACGGTCAATAGTGTCGACGTTATGTTTGAAATATTCAATGTCTTTTGAGGTCTCTTTCAAGGTTACCTCATCATCCAAACGCAACCGGTAGCTTGGAATTGTAACACGCTTACCATTTACAAGTATATGACCATGGGAGACCAGTTGGCGCGCTTGGCTTCTGCTTGTGCCCCAGCGTGCTCTAAAAACTACATTATCCAACCTAAGTTCCAACATACGTAACAAATTTTCACCGGTAACACCGGGCTGGCGTTCAGCTAACTTATAGAGATTGGAAAACGCCCGTTCCAACATACCATAAATACGGCGTGCTTTTTGCTTCTCCCTCAACTGGATTAAGTATTCAGATCCTTGGCGTAGGCGTTCTCTGCCGTGGGCTCCCGGCGGGTAAGGCTTACGCTCCATAGGGCACTTCAAAGTATCACATTTAGTCCCTTTCAAAAAAAGCTTTACCCTTTCCCGCCTGCATTGACGACATGTCGGTCCTGTATAACGGGCCATCTATCTGTTCTCCAACTCTTCTAAACTCATTCCTAAGCTATTCCTAAACTCTTCGTCTCTTCTTTGGACGACAACCATTATGCGGCATTGGTGTAACATCTTTGATGGAAGCTACTTCAATGCCGGCCGCTGTCAACGCTCTTATAGCAGTTTCACGGCCCGACCCGGGCCCTTTTACCCATACATCCACTTTCCGCACCCCATGCTCCATAGCACGTTGGGCACAAGTCTCAGCCGCCATCTGAGCAGCATAGGGAGTTGATTTACGGGAACCCTTAAATCCGACATTGCCGGCAGAAGCCCATGATAGCACATTTCCTTCAGTATCGGATATGGAAATAATCGTATTATTGAAAGAACTCTTTATATGGGCTATTCCATAAGGAACATTTTTACGTTCTTTACGTCTTGATCTACGAGATTTGGATTTGGGCGGTGCCATAATTAATGCCTCTTAACCTTCTTTTTCCCTGCCACTGCCGCACGCGGCCCTTTGGATGATCTGGCGTTCGTATGTGTACGCTGCCCCCTGACGGGCAAGCCTTTTCTATGCCGCAATCCTTGATAGCAAGCTATTTCTGTTTTGCGTGATATATCTTGCGCCACCTCACGACGTAAATCACCCTCAACTTTTAAATTAGAATCTATCCATGATCGAAGACGAACGATTTCGTCTTCAGCCAGGTCTTTAACTCTGATGGAAAGGTCAATCCCTACAGCTTTACAAGCATTAATCGACTGAGTGCGTCCTATTCCGTATATATAGGTTAAAGCTACCTCAACTCTTTTATCTCTGGGAATATCCACTCCTGCAATGCGGGCCATAAACCTTCAAACCTCGCTTAACTGTTTCATCAACTGCATCGGTATTTTCATCCTTGACGCTGCTTGTGTCTGGGATTTTCGCATATAACCATAACTCTCCCATGGCGGCGAATTATTCTGCATTTGTCACAAAGTGCCTTAACACTGGGTCGCACTTTCATCTATAGCATACCTTCATTATCTTCATTATCTTAGAATTTAAACTCTTTCATTCACTATAAAACACTTTATTTTATACAACCAACCGTTGAAATGCAAAACAGTTAAAGTTCAAGCAGCTAAAAACAGCCCTACTTATAACGATAAGTTATGCGCCCGCGGGAAAGGTCATACGGGGTTATCTCCACTTGTACTCTATCTCCTGGTAAAATACGGATTCTATTCATCCGCATCCGCCCGGCGCTATGAGCTAAAACCTTATGTCCGTTGTCAAGTTCAACCATAAACATAGCATTCGGTAAAGGCTCTATCACCTTACCTTCCATAACAATAGCCTCTTCTTTTTGCTTAGGCAGAAATAACCTCCCAAAGGTTTGACATTTTATCCGGTTTTTGATACTTCAAAAACAAATACATTGTACCACATTTTCCGATAGTTATCTATCATGGTAAAGTAAGAATCTCCGGTCCGTCATCACCTATAGCAACCGTGTGCTCAAAATGAGCCGAAAGAGTTCCATCCAACGTTACAACACTCCAACCATCGCTCAACCGCCGGGTTTGCCAGCCCCCGACATTAACCATCGGTTCGATGGCAAACACCTGTCCTGATTTTAATTTCGGTCCGGGTTTCCCGGGCCAATAGTTCGGTACTTGCGGATCTTCATGCATTGCAGTACCAATACCATGCCCGACATACTCTCTTACTACCGAAAAGCCTGCCGCTTCAACTACATTTTGTATCGCTCGCCCGACTTCGTGAAGTCTGTTGCCCTCATAAAGTGAATCAATTCCGGCCGCCAGAGCTTGTTCTGTTATCTCCATCAGACGAAGCGCTGTAGGAGTAACTTCGCCAATCGGCATAGTGAATGCACCATCACCGTGGTATCCTTCTACTATAGCGCCACAATCAACCGAGAGTATATCACCTTCTTTCAGCATGTAACTTCCCGGTATCCCGTGAACTATCATATTATTGGGTGATGTACATATAGTGGCCGGAAAGCCATGATAATTGAGGAAGTTTGAACGTGCCGAACGATGCTCAATTACCTTGGCGGCTATAATATCCAACTCCTTTGTGGTAACACCCGCTTTGGCGGCATTCCTGATCTCTTCCTGGATCTCTACTACCACTTTGCACGCCTTCCTCATCTTGGCAATCTCTTGTTTGCTTCGCCTCATTTACCTTGTTTCACTTACCTCGGTTTCACTTACCAGACTTCGTCTTGTCCTGTTATCGTTTATCGCTTTTATCAACCTTTGTGTAACCACATCCAAGTTGCCCATTCCATTTACGGAAATAAAACAACCCCGGTCTTTATACCACTGAACCAAGGGAAGGGTTTGGGTATTGTACAAAGTTATACGCTTTTTAATAATATCGGCGGTGTCATCTGGCCTTTGAACCACATCACCGGCACAAATATCGCATGTCCAATCAACCTTTGGCGGGGTTGTAACAGTATAATTCTCTCCACACTTTGTGCACACCCGGCGCATCAAGAGCCTGTTTAGCACCTCTTTTTCCGGAACATTAAGCTCCACCGCCAAATCTACATCTGAAAAAGTCAACAGCTTGGAAAGAGCTTCGGCTTGACTCACCGTACGGGGAAAGCCGTCAAGCACAAAACCTCTGTTGTGTGCATCGTCTTTTGTTAAACGATCCGCAACCATCTCAACTATTACATCATCGGGGACCAATTCGCCTGCCTGCACAAACCGGTTGACCTTTTCAAACAACCAGGAGGCGGTTGTAAGCTTGGAACCGAGCAGGGATCTCAGCATATCACCGGTTGATATATGAGGCACTACATAATAAGCGGCAAGGCGCGAGCACTGAGTCCCTTTCCCTGACCCCTGCCTCCCAAACACGACGAGCTTAATGCCCCTTACCATATCTGCCTTGAACCATTCCTACTTAAGAAATCCTTCATAATTACGCATCATAAGTTGGCTGTCAATCTGCTTGAGGGTTTCCAACATAACACCAACTGCAATGAGGAGCATAGTTCCCGCAAAAGGGTACTGGTTGATTCCCCACAAGGTAAGCAACAAGGACGGCAATACCGCCACAAGAGCCAAAAACAACGACCCGGGAAGAGTCAAGCGATTCAGTATCTTGGCCAAATAGTGCTCCGTTGGCGCACCAGGGCGTATACCGGGAATATAACCGCCTTGCTTGCGAATAATATCGGCTTGTTGGTGAGGATCAAAACTAACCGTAACATAGAAGAAGGTAAACACAACTATAAAAAATCCATAAATACCTATATAGAGCAGGCTGGTCGGTTGTGCCAGATAGTTGTTGACGAAGTTCCTGAACCACACCCAGGGAACTACATTAGTCAGCATAACCGGGAAATACAGCATTGAAGAGGCAAATATAATAGGTATAACTCCGGCTTGGTTAACCTTCAAAGGTATATAGGTGCTTTGACCGCCATACATTCTCCTGCCAACCACCCTTTTTGCGAAAGTAACGGGGATTCTCCTCTGTCCCTGCTCCACAAATACTATAGCCACCAGCAAACCGATAGCCACCAAGACAATCACTGCAAACTTGAAGCCACCTCCCACAGCTAAGACGGAACCGCCTCCTGCAGGTATTACTCCGACAACATTAGCAAATATAAGTATGGACATACCTTGGCCTATCCCGCGTTGAGTAATCAACTCTCCAATCCACATAACCATTGCAGTCCCCGCAGTCATCGTCAACACCAGAAACAGGACTCTTGGTACAGTAAACTGAGGTATCAGGTCGACACTAACCCCTGCACCAAAAAATCCCAACCCGCCACTGTGAAAAGCAAATGCCAAACCGGTTGACTGCATCAATGCCAGGGAGACCGTCAGGTAACGGGTTACCTGTACAAGTTTTTTCTGCCCCACTGCTCCTTGATCGCGCCATTCTTGAAACTTTGGTATCACAGTAGCAAGCAGCTGTATGATAATTGAACTTGTTATATAAGGCATTATACCCAGTCCAAAAATAGCCAACCGCGTCAACCCTCCTCCTGTGAACAGGTTCAGAAAACCCAATATCCCGCCGGCCTGGGCAAGTGATTCCAGTTTTTGTATAGCATGAAAACTGACTCCGGGAGCCGGTATGTATATTCCCATTTCATAAACGGCAATCATCGCCACCGTAAATAGAACCTTCCCCCGTAAATCAGGAATCTTGAATATATTCTTTAAACTGGAAAACATTGTTTACCTGTTTGCAAGGGCATTGTTGCCGGCCAGAGGTTTCCGATATTTCCAGGGTAGTGCCACTTGATTTACGCCTCCACCAACTCGACAAATAGCTTCTTTTGCGCTGGCGGAAAAGGCATGAGCGTGAACAACCATCGGCTTGGTTAGTTCACCGTTTCCAAGTACTTTAATTGGCAAGCGCTTAGCGACAAGACCTGCTTTGGCCAACAGCTCTGGGGTAACCTCATTGACATCCATCTGTTGCAGTTGGTTGAGATTGATGATCGCATACTCTACCTTGAAGGGATTCTTGAAACCTTTAAGTTTGGGAACTCTCTGCGTAAGGGGAAGCTGACCGCCTTCAAAGCCCGGCTTTATCTGGCCTCTGGCTTTTTGTCCTTTGGTGCCTCTCCCGGCCGTCTTTCCACCTTTGCCTGCAATCCCCCGTCCAACTCTACGCCGGGCGCGCTTAGACCCGGTAGGTGGTTTTAGGTTATCTACCGTTATCATACTGAAGCACCGGCTTTAACCTTGGGTGTTTTCTTGAGACTATCTTTCACCGCCACAACCTGTTCAACTTTAACCAAATGTGAAACTCTGGATATCATACCCCGAATTTCAGGGCTATTATTGTGCACCTTAAACATTCCTATGCCCCTCAGTCCCAATGCCCGCAAACTACCGCGGTGTTTTGGCTTGGATCCTATAGAGGATTTTATCTGAGTCACCTTGATCAACTCAACATCTTTGGCGCTCTTGTTGTCACCTCGCTTGTCAACACTATCTTTATTGGCCATATGTGTATCCTAGTTTATCCTTCTTGCTGTTGTTGTGTCTCGCCCGAACCTGCTGTCTCGCCCGTATCTAAAACGTCTATCCCATCTGACATATATGTTATATCCATTCCAGCCGCAGCATCTATCTCTTGCTGGCGCTTGTTGTAAGCGCGTAAAACACCAACCGGGACCACCTCGGCAATCTGCTTTCCTCTAAGTTTAGCTATCTCTTCGGGACGCTTCAAGGCTTTTAGCCCAGCTATAGTAGCATAAGCAATATTGAGGCTATTGGAAGAACCGAGCGACTTGGCCAATACATCGTGAACTCCGGCCATTTCGAGTATAGAACGCACTGCTCCTCCGGCAATTACTCCCGTACCTGCAGCAGCAGGTTTCAAGAGCACACGCCCGGCACCAAACTCCCCTATGATGGGATGGATAATCGTAGAACCGGCAAGGGGAACGGTAAACATATTTTTCTTTGCATCTTCTATGCCCTTGGCAACAGCCACACTGGCCTCCTTAGCCTTTCCATAGCCAATTCCAACTTTGCCGTTGGCATTACCGATAACAATCAGTGCACTAAAAGAAAACCTGCGCCCGCCCTTTACCACCTTGGCTACTCTGTTGACTCTTATGGTACGTTCTTGAAACTCCAACTCTTGCATTAGAACATCAACTCTAACATTAAAACTCCAACCCGGCTTTGCGGGCACTATCGGCTAACGCTCCAACTCTACCATGGTAATGATAACCGGCTTTATCAAATACCACTTTGGTGATTCCACAAGCGAGCGCCCGTTCGGCAATCAAAGTACCTACTTTTTCTGCAGCGGCGAGATTGCCACACGAACTGGATTTGAATACGTCTTCTAGAGTCGAAGCAGAGCAGATAGTACGACTGTTCTCATCATCTATCACCTGGGCGCTTATATTACGGTTTGAGCGAAATACCGCCAACCGGGGACGATCCGGGTTGCCCTTTACGATCTTACGCAAGCGCGCATGGCGGCGTAGCCGTGCCTTCCTCAGGTAAGCAACACTTTCTTTTTTAATCGTACTGCTCATCTAAATCTTTCCTACGAGTTCTGCCGGTTTCATTGCTCATTTGGCTGTCTTGCCTGCCTTTATAGTAACACGCTCGTTTGCATAACGAACACCCTTCCCCTTGTATGGCTCAGGTTTACGCAGTTTGCGTATGTTAGCAGCTACTTGACCGACCTTTTCCTTGTCTGTACCTTTTACTAATATGCGCGTTGGAGAAGAAAGCTCAAAGGATACCCCATAGTCAGCAACCACCTCTACGGTATGGCTAAAGCCAAGGGACAGTTCAAGTTTGGTTGGGCTTTGCAAAACAGCCCTATACCCGACACCTGATAACTGCAACTCTTTGGTAAACCCGGAGCTTACCCCTACGACCATGTTGTAGATCAACATCCTGAACAACCCGTGCAAAGCCCGTGAAGTTCTATAGTCATCACTGCGTTGTACCGTCAAAATAGAGTCTTGTTGTACTACACTAATCTGAACAGGCAACTCTCTTGTAAGTTCACCAAGCGGACCTGAAACTGAAACTCTCTTATCATCTAAGGTGACTTTGACGCCAGCGGGTATGGAGATAGGAGCTCTTCCTATGCGTGACATATGTCACCTTTAGACACAATAATCTCAGCAAATACAGCCTCACCAAACATAACAGATAACCTCGCCGCCTATGTGTTGTTTTCGCGCTTCAGAATCGGTTATCACACCGACAGAAGTCGTCAATACAGCTATACCCATACCCCCCATCACCCTTGGCAGTTTATCAGCGGGAACATGCACCCGAAGGCCAGGTTTGGATATTCTTTCAATATTCGTTATAGGACTGGCTTTGTTTTCATCGTATTTCATCGTTATGTCAAGTGTTTTTATCTCGGAGCTGTTTGTGTCGACAATCTTATATGCGGATATGTACCCCTCTTTTAAAAGTATTGACGCGATGGCAACCTTAACCTTGGATGAGGGCATCGTTACGGTAGTCTTTGCAACAGCATTGGCGTTGCGAATACGAGTCAGCATATCAGCAATAGGGTCAGTCATACTCATAAAATCACCAACTGGCCTTGGTCACACCGGGTATTTCCCCATTGTGCACCATTGTTCTGAGACATATCCTGCATAAGCCAAACTTACGATAAACAGCTTGGGACCTGCCACACTTACGGCATCGTGTATAAAATCGAACCTTATATTTGGGTGTACGCTGCTGTTTAATTACAAGTGCTTTTTTTGCCATAATACCTTATTTCTCTGATCTGTCTTGCTTGAAGGGGAATCCCAGAGCTTTCAACAATGCATACCCTTCTTTATCTGTCCTGGCGGTAGTAACAATAGTTATGTCCAAACCCCTCTTGGTGTCTATGGAATCATAATCAATCTCCGGGAAAACCAACTGTTCACTTACCCCCATCGTGTAGTTGCCCCTTGAATCAAAAGATGTGGTGGATAAACCTCTAAAATCTCTTATACGCGGTATCGCGAGGCTAATCAAACGGTCCAAAAACTCCCACGCCCTCTTCCCCCTCAAGGTAACTTTACAACCTATTGCAGTACCCTTACGCAGTTTAAATCCTGCTATAGAACGCTTTGCTTTTGTTATAATAGGCTTTTGACCGCTTATAACAGTTAAATCTTTCACTGCACCCTCTATCAGAGAGGGTTGCTGGGTAGCCTGTCCAACTCCCATATTTAAGACAATCTTTTCAATACTGGGGACTCTGAGCTTGTTTGTAATGCCCAGTTGGGTTGCTAACTCATCTTGTACCTTTTCAACGTAGAAAGCCTTCAAGCGCGGAACCTGAACTTCATTCTGCGGTGCTTTCTTCTGGGATGCTTCGGGCTTCAAAGTTGTTGTCTTTCCAGCAGTGCTCATAAATCACCTCCGCATTTGCGGCAAATACGGACTTTGCGCCCCTGTTCATCAATGCGCACACCTATCTTTGTCGGTCCGCAGTTGGAACAGAGAATCGCCACATTGCACGCCTTGAAAGGTAGGTTCTTGTCTATAATCCCTCCCTGCTTAGTCGTACCTGTGGGGCGAGTATGCCGCTTGGCGACATTGACAGTATCAATTATAACTTTTTCAACGGCAGGAAAAGCAAAGAGGACTTCGCCGGTAGCACCTTTATCCTTACCCGAAATCACCCTAACCCTGTCACCTTTTCGTATTTTCATCAAATAACCTCCGGAGCTAAAGAGATTATACGCATAAACTTCTTATCACGCAACTCTCTGGCAACAGGGCCAAAAATACGAGTTCCTCGCGGTTGTTGCGCTTCATTAATTAAAACTGCGGCATTATCGTCAAAACGGATATAACTACCGTCAGGCCTGCGCCTTTCTTTTTTAACTCTCACGACTACACAACGTACCACATCACCTTTTTTGACTGCCGCAGCGGGTATGGCATTTTTAACGGTTGCTATAACCTCATCACCCAAACTGGCGGTTCGCCGGCCACTTCCGCCAAGGACCCTTATACACAGAACCTCTTTCGCGCCGGAGTTATCGGCTACCTTGAGGCGTGTCTCTTGAGCTATCACCGTGCTTTCTCCAAAATTTCAGTTAACCGCCATCTCTTCAGCTTAGATAGTGGGCGGGTCTCTTCAACCCTAACCCTATCCCCTATGTTTGCCCGATTGTCGGGATCATGCACATACAGCTTTTTTATTCGACGAAGTATCTTGTTGTAATGCGCATGTCTCAGCGTTTCTGTTATAGCCACTATTACAGTGGAATCCATGGCATTAGATATAACAACTCCCTCTCTTGTTTTTCGTCGTGTAGTTCTGGCGGCCATTTGCCTAACCAATCCCCGTATTTTCATCTATACCCAAGTCGCCTTGGTCGCCTTGGTCGTCTTGGATAAGCTGGTCACTTACAGCTTCTTCTTGGGACATCTGGGTATCTGCAATCCATTCCACAGTCTGGTTTACTTGATACTCTTGTACTCCTCTTTGTCGCATAACAGTGAGCACGCGAGCAATATCTTTTTTCACTTCTCTAATACGTGAGAAATTATCCAACTTGCTTGTTGCAAGTCGGAAGCGCAGATTAAAAAGCTCCTGCCTGTACTGGATTAACCTATTTTCAAGCTCATCATCGTCAAGCTCTGCCAGCTGCATTGCCCGTATCATCATCGCACCACAAACTTGGCTTTTATAGGTAGCTTTTGTATAGCACGCGAGATAGCTTCACGCGCCAAAGGCTCATCCACTCCGGCCAGTTCAAACAAAACTTTTCCGGGTTTTACAACCGCCATCCAGTGGTCAAGACTACCTTTACCTGAGCCCATTCTGGTTTCTGCCGCTTTTTGCGTTACCGGCCTGTCGGGGAAAACCCTTATCCAAACTTTTCCTCCTCTGCGTACATGCCTCGTCATGGCTACACGAGCAGCCTCTATTTGACGAGCTGTCAACCAAGCCGGCTCAAGAGCTAAAATGCCGTAATCTCCAAAGGCCACTGACGTTCCACCTTTGGCCATACCACTCATACGACCTCTTTGCTGTTTACGATGTTTTATTTTTCGAGGCATCAACATTTTACAGTCTCATTGCTCCTTGCGAAAATGCGGGGTTTCCTGGCGGGGTTCCCGCACTTTTCGCTCTATATCTTCTTCTTCAGCCAACAAACGCTCCAACTGGTCATCACCGGTATCCATGTCCGTAACAGCCGGAGGAAGAACAACCGCTTCTTCTTTACGCTTTCCGCCACCGGCGGAAACCAGATGAACCGAATGTTCACCGCCTGCACCAATATCACCTGTGCCAACACCACCTGTATCATCTATGCCCCCAAATAATGTAACAGACGGTGCCAACTGATGAGCAGTCGGACCATCAATAGAAGCGACCTTATATGGTAGTATATCACCTTTATATATCCATACCTTCACACCAATACGTCCAAAAGTAGTTTTAGCTTCCCGTAGTCCATAATCGATATCCGCTCTCAGAGTATGAAGAGGCACCCTGCCTTCTCTGTAGGATTCGCGACGAGCCATTTCCGCTCCTCCAAGGCGCCCTGAGCACTGCACCTTAACGCCTTTGCCTCCTGCACGAGTAACCATCTGTACGGCCTTTTTCATAGCGCGTCTGAAACCTACCCTCCTTGCAAGCTGTTCAGCAATACTCTGAGCTACCAGGGCGGCGTCAAGTTCAGGTTGCTTAACCTCCTGTATATTCAGTTGAACCTTATTAGATAGTTTGGTTATGTCTTCAATCTTTTTTCTCAACCTGTCAGCCTCAATCCCCTTGCGCCCTATAACTATTCCCGGCCTCGCGGTATATAGATCCACCCTGATGCGATCTCTTGTTCTTTCAATTTCAATTCGGCTAATTGCCGCTGTTTCAAGCTCTTTTAATAGATAATCACGTATTTTCGAGTCCTCAATAAGTATGTCGGCATAGTTTCGCGTCTCAAACCATTTGGACTTCCAGTCCGTAATTACCCCCAACCTAAATCCGTAAGGATTAACCTTTTGACCCATGTGGCTCCTCCTTAGACTCCTTCGCTGCTTCAGTTCCTTCGTCCGTTTCTGTTGTCCCTTCGTCCGTTTCTTTAGTGACATCCTCCAGAACCTCTTCGTCCTCCCCCAATCTGATCGCTCCTTCGTTCGTTTCTGTAGTTACAACCTTCTTGTCTGAGGCAAGATCGGAACCGGAAGAGCCGTGAAAACTGGCTTCAGCTTCAGTTTTTTTAGTGGCAGCTACTCTGCGGGCACGCAACGAACGTGATGTGGCAGCCTGTTGTGCAGCATGGAGCAGTTTCAGTTTTTCATCATCAAGTCTGTCTACCACTACAGTAATGTGAGATGCGCGTTTTCTAATGCGTCCGGCACGACCGCGTGCCCTCGGACGCCACCTTTTTAAAGTAGCCGCTTCATCACAAAAGCATTCCGATACATAAAGTTCATCTGCATTCAAATTATCATTGTTTTCCGCATTGGATATTGCAGAATTAAGAACTCTGCTTATTACTCTGGCAGCTTCGCGATCACAGTAATGAAGTAAGTCTTTAGCCTTGGACACTTCTTTCCCTCTTATTAAATCCAACACAGGACGTACTTTAAAAGCAGACATCCGGTAATGATGTAAGGTTGCTCCACTGCCGGAGGCGAAAGTCGCCGAATCATCCGAATTCGTAAAATCTCTATAGGTCATGATCAGCGCTTTACCGCCCTTTCTTGTCCGGCATGATAACGAAATGTACGCGTGGGGGAGAACTCACCCAGCTTATGCCCAACCATGGTTTCCGTAATATAAACAGGAACATGTTTGCGCCCATCATGAACCGCTATAGTATGTCCAACCATATCAGGGATGATCGTAGAACGGCGTGACCACGTCTTTATTATGCGTTTTTCATTATTGGCATTTAATATGTCAATCTTTTTTAACAAATGGCTGTCTACAAACGGTCCCTTTTTCAAGCTGCGCGACATCATGCACCATCCTTATCTTTATCATTTTTCATCGACGTCCGCCCCTGCGCCTTCGATGTCTAACGATCAACTTTTCCGATTTCTTACTATTGGACCTGGTTCTCCCTTCAGGTTTACCCCAAGGCGAAGTCGGATGGCGTCCACCGGATGACTTGCCTTCACCCCCACCAAGAGGATGATCAACGGGATTCATGGCAACACCCCGACTTTGAGGCCTTACTCCCCGCCAACGATTACGCCCCGCCTTACCCAATGAAATCAACTCGGCTTGACCATTTCCAACAACCCCTATGGTAGCAGTACATCCAAGCAGGACCTTGCGCATCTCGGTAGAGGGCAGACGTAAAGTCGCATACATGCCCTCCTTGGCCACCAGTTGTACACTCATCCCGGCACTGCGGGCAATTTTACCGCCTCCCCCCGGTCGGAGCTCCACATTATGTATAACAGAACCAACCGGTATATAACGCAACTCCATGGAGTTGCCGACGCGAATCTCAGATCCCTGTCCGTTGGAGAGTATGTCACCCACATGCAGATCGGCTGGAGCTAAAATATAGCGCTTTTCGCCGTCAACATAGTTCAGCAAAGCTATCCTGGCATTACGATTTGGATCATACTCAATGGAGGCTACCCTGGCGGGAACACCGGGCTTGTCACGTCTGAAATCTACTATTCTGTAACGACGTTTATGTCCTCCTCCGCGGTGACGAGCAGTCTTATGTCCTTGCCCATTGCGCCCGCCGCTTTTCGTTGCCTTGTTTATGAGCGAACGTGTCGGAGCAACCTTGGTAATCTCAGAAAAATCTGAAACTGTTTGAAATCGTTGGCCTGAACTGGTTGGTTTACGTTTACGAAGTGCCATAATATCTCTAACTTTCGAACAAGTCTATATGTTCACCTTCAGCAACAGTGACCATAGCTCGTTTGGTATCCGGTTTTTTCCCAAAAGTCATAGCTTTGCGATTTCTCCGAAGTTTACCTTTACGATTCAAAACACGTACCTTGGTTACCCTAACCCCGAAAAGATTGGCAACTGCATCACGTATCTCAACCCTGTTAGCTGAAGGGTTCACAACAAAAACGTAGGTGTTCTTTTCCATAAGCTTATAAGACTTCTCCGATACTACCGGACGCATAATCATCTGGTAAATGTCCTTGCTCATTTGTCATCACCTGTGCGGGCAGCTTCTGCCATTTTTTCGGCACCATCATCGCCGTCTTGGTTCGCCTTTGCTGAATGGACAACACACAACCCCGGTAAGGTGAGGTCACTAAAAACTACCCAGTCGCTACGCAGCACATTATATGATGTCAATTCACCTAAAGCCAATAGCCTTATCTTTGGAATGTTCCTGAAAGAGAGCTTCGTCGTGATATCGTCGGGATCCAAGACGACTAACACATTTCCCGTCAGGCCCAAGGTGTCCAAAAATGACAAAGCATCCTTGGTCTTGGGGGCAACGAACTCCCATGCGCTTACAACTTTTATTCTGTGGTTAGCGGCTCTGTCGGATAAAGAGGAGTTCAAGGCGAGACGTATCATTTTTTTCGGGGTACGTTGAGAATAGTCCCGCGGCCTGGGTCCATGCACAACTGCTCCGCCGCGATGCTGGGGATCGCGGGTTGACCCTTGCCTGGCGCGGCCGGTTCCTTTTTGTCGAAAGGGCTTTGTGCCACCTCCACGAACTTTTGATCTGGTTAGTGTGGAATGGGTTCCCTTTCTTGAAGCGGCAAGTTGAGCTGTTACAACCTGATGCAAGACGGCTAAATTGGGTTTAATACCAAAAATCGTAGAGTCTAACTCCACCCAGCCAAAGGGAGTTCCGTCCATACGAAATCGATCCGCTTGAGCTGTACCTACCGTGGCCGACATGCCAACCATCAACCAACACCACCTGCAGATTGTCGTATAACCACCATACCCCCGCGAGGTCCGGGTATTGATCCTTTGAGAAGAACAATCTCGGACTCCAAATCAGTTTGCACTACTTCCAGGTTTAAAATAGTAACTTGGGTTGCCCCCATTCTACCGGGCATTTTCATACCTTTGAACACCCTGGCAGGTGTGGCACAAGCTCCGATAGAACCGGGTGAACGATGTTTTTTGTGGTTGCCGTGACTTGCCCCCTGACCGGAAAAGTTGTGACGCTTCATCGCACCCGTAAACCCACGCCCTTTGGTGGATGCTGTGACATCCACCTTCTTCCCCTCTTTCAATACGGAAACAGTAATCTCTTGACCGACTTCATATCCATCTACATCATCTACCCTCAACTCCACTAAATGTTTTCCCGGTTGAACGCCGGCCGAACTGAAATGTCCCCTTTCCGGAGCGGAAAAAGCGGTAGACTTTTTAAATCCATAAGTAACCTGCAATGCAGAATAACCTTCTTTTTGGGGAGTCTTTATCTGAACAATCCTTACCGGAACTACCCTCAAAACAGTAACGGGCACGGCTTTGTTGGAAGAATCCCAAATCTGAGTCATACCTAACTTTTCACCCACTATCGCTTGGGTTGACACAAAAACACCGGTACCTTTCTCACAAATTCCATTCCATCAAACCGCTTTTATATCTTGATCTCTATATCAACACCGGCGGGAAGTTCGAGACGTTGCAGTGAATCAACTGTCTTAGGTGTATAGTCGATTATATCTATGAGACGACTGTGTATACGCATTTCAAAATGTTCCCTGGAGTCTTTATCTTTATGAGGAGAGCGTATAACGGTAAACCGATGCTTCTTGGTGGGAAGCGGAATGGGACCTTGTACTTTGGCTTGGGTTGCACCAACAGTTTCAACGATTTTGCGAGCAGAATCGTCAATTACAATATGGTCATAAGCCTTCAAGCGTATGCGCATTCTGGAATGCTGACCATCTGACATCTAACTCTTCCTCTCACTCCGTCTCTTGCAATACATTTGTTATCAACACTAACCAACAACTTAGCAAACACATCAGTTCTACTTGATAATTTTCGTTACTCGTCCAGCACCGACCGTTCTGCCGCCTTCTCTGATGGCAAAGCGCAGACCCTCGGTCATGGCTATAGGCTTTTGCAGTTCAACCACCATATTGGTGTTGTCTCCCGGCATTACCATCTCAGTCCCCTCAGGCAAAGTTATCGACCCGGTGACATCGGTAGTCCTGAAATAAAACTGCGGCCTGTAATTAGAGAAGAAAGGCTTGTGCCTTCCCCCTTCCTCCTTGGTCAACACATAAACGTTTGCCTCAAAGTTGGTATGTGGAGTGATCGATCCCGGCTTGCACACGACCTGACCGCGCTCAACCTCTTCTTTCTTGGTACCACGCAGCAAAAGCCCTATATTGTCACCGGCACGACCTTCATCAAGCAACTTACGGAACATCTCTATCCCTGTGCAAACAGTCTTCGCGGTTGGGCGCAGACCGACGATCTCTACTTCTTCGCCAACTTTGATTATTCCTTGTTCAACGCGACCGGTAACAACAGTTCCGCGTCCGGTTATACTCATCACATCCTCAATAGACATCAAAAATGGTTTGTCTATATCTCTCTTTGGTTCCGGTATATGGGTATCAACTGCATCCAAAAGCTCCAAAACTTGTGTTTCGGCGTCTTTGTCGCCTTCTAGAGCCTTAAGTGCGCTTATTCTAATTACCGGTGTATTGTCACCATCAAACTCGTATTCATTTAATAGTTCTCTTACCTCCAGCTCAACCAGCTCCAACAGCTCCGGATCATCAATCATGTCTACCTTGTTCAGAGCAACTACGATTGAAGGGACACCTACTTGGCGGGCTAACAAAACATGTTCTCTCGTTTGAGGCATCGGACCATCAGCCGCTGAAACCACCAGAATAGCCCCATCAACCTGAGCTGCGCCTGTAATCATGTTCTTTATATAATCAGCATGACCCGGCATATCCACATGTGCATAGTGACGATTGTCGGTCTCATACTCAACATGAGCTATTTGGATGGTGATACCTCTGGCTTTTTCTTCCGGTGCTTTGTCGATCTCCTCAAAAGGCGTATACGCAACATCGGAATTTTTTTCCGCCAACACTTTTGTGATAGCTGCCGTCAACGTAGTCTTACCATGGTCGATATGTCCCATGGTCCCAACATTCATATGAGGCTTAGTTCTTTCAAATTTTTTCTTTGCCATACTAGCTACAACTCCCGTACTTTCTGTTTACCTTGCTTATACTGTTTTATTATTTTCACCATTATATATGTCTATAATTTATCTGTCTGCCATAATTTAATTTATCTGTAATTTAATTTATCTGTCTGTTTGGGCACTCATAGGCCCTATTTAATGAGGCGCACGATCGGTCAAGCAACCCATACCACGTCTTATTAAACTCCTCCAGAAATTAACCATACTATAATTAAACCTGTATGGATTAAAACCTGTAGGCTTGTTGATTATATCACTTTATTCTACTCGCCGCGCACTCTTGCCACAATCTCAGCAGCTATTGTTTGAGGCACAGGCTGATAAGAATGTAACTGCATCGTATACATGGCACGCCCTTGAGTACGAGAACGCAAATCGGTAGCATAGCCGAACATTTCCGATAATGGGACAAGAGAGGTTATTACTTGGGAAGAACCTCGTTGTAACATACCTTCTATCTTCCCACGCTTAGAAGATAAATCGCCTAATACCTCTCCCATGTATTCCTCCGGCGTAACGACTTCCACAGACATAATGGGCTCAAGTAAAACCGGCTTGGCTCTCTTTACACCTTCTTTGAGCGCCATGGAACCGGCTATCTTGAAAGCAATTTCCGAGGAATCCACCTCATGATAAGAGCCATCTATCAAAGTAACCTTTAAATCCACCATAGGGTATCCTGCCAACACTCCGGAACTCAAAGCATCATATATACCGGCATCTACTGCCGGTATATACTCTTTAGGGATAACACCCCCACTTATTTTATCTTCAAAAATATATCCTTCCCCCGGAGCAAGAGGTTCAACATTGACAACTACATGCCCATACTGTCCGCGACCACCACTTTGTCTTATGTAGCGGGCTTCCACTTTATCCACTGCGGTGGTTATAGTCTCCCGGTAGGCAACTTGGGGTTTTCCCACATTGACATTTATCCCAAACTCGCGAATCATCCTATCTACTAAAACTTCTAAGTGAAGTTCACCCATCCCTGAAATAATGGTTTGACCTGTCTCATGATCAGTGCGGACCTTAAAGGTGGGATCTTCATCTGATAAAGCCATAAGCACCTTGCCCAGTTTGTTCTGGTCATCCTTGGTCTTGGGTTCTAGTGCAACATGCATAACCGGCTCTGGAATATGTAAAGCTTCCAAAACAACAGGGTAGAGAGGATCGCATAAGGTATCCCCTGTAGCGGTGTCCTTTAGCCCTATAACAGCCACTATGTCACCTGCCATCATTATTTCTTTGTCATCACGGTGATTGGCGTGCATTTCCAAAATACGCCCTATACGTTCTTTTGACCCCTTGGTTGCATTGAGAACAGTAGAGCCTTTATACAAGTGGCCGGAATAAACCCTACAGTAAGTAAGCTTACCCACATAAGGGTCAGTCATAATCTTAAAAGCCAGAGCCGTAAAAGGTGCCAAATCATCCGGGGGACATTCAACAGTAGAAGAGTCTTGATGTTTTGAATGTTTGGAGCCACTCGGAATAGTTCCCTCGGCGGCAAGTATGTCTAACGGGCTTGGTAAATAGTCGACAATGGCATCAAGCAAAGCCTGTACCCCTTTGTTCTTTAATGATGAACCGCAAAGTACGGGTACTACTTTCCCTCCTACGGTAGCTCTACGAAGTACCGATCTCAAGTCTTGAGCGGTGATCTCTTCTTCAAGTAGATACTTTTCAGTTATGGCATCATCAAAATTCGACAATGCCTCTATGAGGTCATGGCGAGCTGCTTCAGCCACACCTTTCATACCTTCGCTTATAGATTCAACAGACCACTGGGACCCTTTGTCGTCCTCACTCCAGAGCAACGCTTTCATCTCCAACAAATCTATACAGCCTACAAAGTTAGCCTCTTCACCTATTGGAATCTGCACTGCAACAGGATTAGCATCCAAACGTTCAGAAATCATTGAAAATGTACGAGAGAAATTAGCTCCCATGCGGTCCATCTTGTTGATAAAGCATATTCTGGGTACATTGTAAACATCAGCTTGGCGCCATACGGTCTCTGTCTGGGGTTCGACACCGGCTACAGCATCAAATACCGCTACCGCGCCGTCCAAAACCCTTAGAGCTCTTTCCACTTCAACTGTAAAATCAACGTGTCCCGGAGTATCAATTATATTGATCTGACACTCGCGCCAGTTACAGGTCGTTGCAGCGGAAGTAATGGTTATACCGCGTTCTTGCTCTTGAACCATCCAGTCCATGGTGGCGGATCCCTCGTCCACCTCACCTATCTTGTAGTTCTTGCCTGTATAATAAAGAATCCTCTCTGTAGTGGTAGTTTTGCCCGCGTCAATATGTGCCATGATCCCTATGTTGCGAACCATGGACAAAGGAACTTCTCTCTTTAAAGTCTCTTTAACCATTGAATATAACCATCTTGTTAAACTATTTTCATATACTTAGATTTATTGTTATTTATATCGGAATATGCTCGGGTACCGTCTTAGATACTTTTCAATATCAATTCTAGCAGTAATTTTACCAACGATAGTGAGCAAAAGCCTTATTTGACTCTGCCATTTTATGCATATCTTCCCTGCGCTTTACGGCAGTACCAGTCCCGTTGGCAGCATCCATAATCTCACCGGCCAAGCGGAGAGCCATAGTTTTTTCACGCCGTTGGGTGGCGGCCTTTACCAGCCATCTAATTGATAACGTCATAGCTCTCCGCGGACGAACTTCCACGGGGACCTGATAAGTAGCACCACCAACACGTCGACTGCGTACCTCCAACTCAGGTTTGGTATTTTCCAGTGCCTTTTTGAGCATTGGGACGGGTTCAGAAGAAGTCTTTTCCTTGATTACGGAAAGTGCCTCATAAACTATCCTCTCAGCCAATGTACGCTTGCCGTTGGACAGCACCTTATTGACCAACTGTGTAACTGCCGATGAATGATAAATGGAATCCGGTATAAGTTCTCGACGCCTAACGGCACCACTGCGAGGCATAACTCTAAGACTTCTCCTTCTTTGCACCATAACGGCTTCTGCTTTGACCGCGATCAGCTACACCTACAGAATCCAAGGCACCTCTGACAACTTTATAACGTACCCCCGGCAGATCTTTCACTCGCCCTCCTCTGACAAGGACAATTGAGTGTTCTTGAAGGTTGTGACCCATACCCGGTATATAAGCGGTCACCTCAATTCCGCTTGTAAGTCTAACCCGCGCTACTTTCCTAAGCGCAGAGTTCGGTTTTTTGGGGGTGGCGGTGTAAACGCGCGTACATACCCCCCTGCGCTGTGGTGCTCCTTTCAGCGCCGGAGTCTTAGTCTTGGAACGCTTCTTAGAGCGACCTTTTCTGACCAGTTGTGAAATTGTAGGCACGTATAAATTTCCTTTGTTTACATTACTTAGACATTACTTAGCTGCCAAGAAAATCCTCAAAGTAGTTTTGTAGCTTACCGACGACCTGAGGTAGCTTAGTAAGATAAAATAGTATAACCAATTTTGCAAACTATTGCAAGTAAAAGTTCACTTAAAAAACCTTAACTGATATGAACTCCTGATATGGCTCTTGCAATGACAAGCCTTTGTATTTCGGATGTTCCTTCAAAAATCGTATATATTTTAGCATCCCTATACCACTTCTCTACTGGATGTTCCTTGACATATCCCGCGCCGCCCAGTATTTGAATAGCCTGTTCAGTAACCCAAACCGCAGTCTCGCCACCAAAGAGTTTAGACATTGAACCTTCACCTGAAGTAAACGGCTTACGATTTAATGCCATCCACGATGCTCGCCAACATAACAGGCGTGCAGCATCTATGCGAGTTTTCATGTCAGCCAATTTAAAGGCGACAGCTTGATTTTCGATAATCGGACGACCAAACTGTACTCGATTCTGTGCATACTCAAGTGCATACTCGTAGGCTGCCCTGGCAATTCCGACGGCTTGGATCCCAACCATCGGTCTGGATGCTTCAAAAGTTGCTAACGCGGCCTGAGAACTGGTTTTTATTCCTTCCCTGGCTTTTGCCAACTTTTTATCCAAACGTTCTTTGCCTCCCAACAAGCAACTGCCCGGTACTTTGCAGTCCTGTAAAACTACTTCCGCCGTATGTGAAGCCCTGATCCCCATCTTAGAGAACTTTTGTCCTTGGGATATACCCGGCGTACCCGGGGGAATAATAAAACTGGCCTGCCCCTTGGATTTCAAGGACGGCTCAACTGCAGCAACCACCACATGAATATCTGCTATACCGCCGTTGGTTATCCAGGTCTTGGTTCCGTTGA
Organism: Actinomycetota bacterium; assembly: GCA_023379935.1. GTDB lineage: Bacteria > Actinomycetota > Acidimicrobiia > Acidimicrobiales > JAMCPD01 > JAMCPD01. Next base: position 63,444 of record JAMCPD010000012.1, read on the forward strand.
GTGTCCAGGTGTCGGTAGTGGCATCATAGACAGCTCTGGTTTTTATGGATGAGACATCAGAGCCAGCATCTGCTTCAGTAACAGCAAAGGCAGCCAACTTGATGTCATCTGGGGTTCCAAAGCATTGTGGAGCCCATTCGTTTATCTGTTCGGAGGTGCCATTGGCAAAAATAGCCGTGAGAGGTAGGAGAGAACCGAATATCGCAAGCGCTATACCTGCATCTCCCCAACATAACTCTTCATTGACCAAGGAAAATGTAAGACCTGTGGGATCACTCATGCAACTGGTCACAAAGTCGTAAGAGTAAAGCCCTATCTTGGCCGCCTCCTTTACAACCGGCCAAGGGAACTCCTCCTTCTCGTCCCATTCGGCTGCTTGGCTACGCATGACATTTTCCGCAAAGTCATGCACCCATTTTTGTATTTGAAGTTGATCTTCGTTAAGTTCCAAGGAAAATTCTGACATAATAAGAGATATTATGTCAGGCAACTTTATACGTAAGCAAACTCATATAAAAAATATTGTCCACAAAAATACGATTACCCTGACTGATGCTCCCGCCGCCAAGACGCATAGTGTCACGGAGCTGATAATGGTTGGCTTGAATGCTAACAACAACCCTATCGACGTAGAGTTCGCCATGAATTTTGACCAGGTATCTGAGAAAGATCGGATGGCTCTGTCTCAGGCATATCCTTCGCTCAGTGAAGCGATACGGGATCATCTGCGCCAAGAAACCGAATTCGTGAACGGGATCTTCGCGCTCTGGGGGGACAACCCTATTTAATGTTGTTGACCTGGGGCAGCTGGTATTTTAAGCTGCTTACCTATAAACAATACACCTAAGGTGTAAACTGTACATCATGGATATATTGGAAATAATTAGAGAACTTAAGCGTGATGAGGCATTACGAGAAGAGATGCGCGCCATACTGCTTACAGAGGAACTGCGTGCCTTACCCGAGGCATTTGCGCGCCTAGAAGAATCCGTAGCTCAGTTGGCTCGGAGAATTAACGAGACGGAAACGGCATTTGACAAGCGGATGACTGAGACGGAAACGGCATTTGACAAGCGGATGACTGAAATGGAAACGGCATTTGACAAGCGGATGACTGAAATGGAAACGGCATTTGACAAGCGGATGACTGAGATGGAAATGGCATCTGACAAGCGGATGACTGAAATGGAAACGGCATCTGACAGGCGGATGACCAGATTGGAAGAGGGTCAGGCCAGATTGGAAGAGGGTCAGGCCAGATTGGAAGAGGGTCAGGCCAGATTGGAAGAGGGTCAGGCCAGCCTACGAACGGAAGTAGGAAGGCTTTCTCAAATTGTGGGAGGTACTGTTGAAGATGATGCCTCCAGCGTGATTGTCACTGTATTAGAGCGAAAGGGCTGGCGGTTCCTATCGGAGCCTACGTCCGCCCAAGTAAACGGGGAAATCGATGTGCTGGCACGCGTTGAAGATCCTGATGGCAATGGAGCAACTGTGATTATTGAAGCAAAGACCAGGCTTCGTCCTGCCGACGTGAGGCGTTTTGCAGCTAACCTAGACGGACTTCTGGTGGATGTACAAGTAGCGGAACGCTGTTTTGCTTACGTATATGGGTTAAGGATCTACGATGGGGCGGTCGATGCTGCACGTGAGCTCGGATTAGGGGTACTGTGTCCCGATGGTGAGCGCGCTCCTGCTGTCGAGCGTGCCTCCGCCGCGTGAAGTACACCTGCGGGCCGACATTCCCTGCAGTCCGCTCGGTAATCTCTTCGGCAAGCAAAAAGAGCGGAAAATCTGTGCCTCCTAACCATTACTCGTGTACCGATAGACTAGTGTGACTTTATGACGCTTATAGGCCCAATGTGTCTATTTGTGCTCATCATGCTGGGGTTTCTTAGATCTAAATACCGATCTTCTGTATAGACTAACTCCTCTCCATTGCGGCATCAAATAACTTATTGTAGCTCTTTGGAACAGTTCTCTAATTGTCGAGTCACTTTAGGGCGTCCAGCTTTTCCTGTTTTCTCCACTATTTCGATTTCTCGAACTTTATGGAGTTGATTTAGCATGTCCTTGAATGGATGTTACGTCTAGTGCTTTTGTCTTTAGTTTGTAATAGAGCAACTGGGACAAGAAGAATCCGGTTAAACACATGAATGTGTGAACTTCTGCCATATGGTCGGTGTAGTGATACTGGGGCCTGAGCGCATTGTGAAACGGGTTCTTAGTGGATTTAAATACACGTTCTACGTTTGCTTGATTGTGGTATGCAGATATTATCTCTTGTGTGCTCCACTTACCCCGGTTGGTAAGGAACCATTCCACACTTGCAGATGCAATGGCCGATGCGGGATTGGAATATCGGCATCACAGATTGGTCGTATCCTCGCGGCCGATGACATTAAACCACATCGAGTTGACGGTTGGCTAACTCGCAGGGATACCCCGGAATTCTGGAAACGAGCTGCTGATGTTTGCGGACTATACCTGTCTCCTCCAGCAAATTCAGTAGTGCTGTCGATTGATGAGAGGACAGGGATCCAGGCAAAGAGTCCCAAATATCCTACTCAACCGGTCCGGTCACGCCTGCCTGCTCGGCGGGAGTTTGAGTACGTCCGACATGGAACTGCATCGTTGATTGCAGCCATGGACGTTGCTACTGGAAAGGTAAAAGCAACCGACATCGATCGTAACGATATCAATCACCTTCATAGCATTTTTAGAAGAGATTGAGATGAGCATCGACAAGAGTCTCTCCATCCATATTGTCATTGGCAATGGAAGTTCTCACACTTCGAAAGTTACTAAAACATGGCTGGCGGACCACCCTCAATTCGTTGTCCATCACACTCCGGTCCATGCAAGTTGGTCAATCAAGTTGAAGCGTTCTTCTCGATTCTGACACGCAAAGTATTGCGCAGAGGTGAGTTCCAGCCACGCCAAGATCTAGTCAATGGGATGCTGTCATTAATCGATCATCACAGCACTACTGCAAAACCGTTCCTCTTCAAGTGTCTTTTAGTGACACCCGGTCAGCGCGAACGGTCTTAGCCGACCTGGATCGTCCTGAGATGCTACTGGGCGCTTTGGGTCTTACACGGACAATTTGTCCGAATCCCTCACGTCGTAATGTATCATTCAGGATTTCCTCACACTCGGGTTCCTTGCCATTGACGCTCACCACATGCTAACTCACCACACCAGCAGACTTCTCTGCCTCTTGCATACCAGAACTTACGTATGGTGTTTCTAATACATTTATTCGTCAACGGTTGACAACCCATTCAGCCTTTATATTTTGGCTTTAAGTAGCGACAGGACTTGGCAGCCTCTTTGTAAGTCGGCGAGCTCCTCAAAGCTTTGAGTGTGCCGGTTGTGGAGGGGGCGGTTGTGGAGGGGGCGGTTGTACTTGTTGATGCGACACCACCATGGCGTGAAGGAAAGACAACTCCATGTTGTATAAGACATTTCCTGTATGCACGCCTCTTGGCCGCCATCACAGCTTTCGGATTTACAGAAGTAGTAGAAGTAACAGCAGATGTAGTAGCTGAAGAGCCACAACTTGTACCTACAACAACTAAAGCCGCCATCAACACGAGTACCCATATTTTATTCATTTTTTTATTTTTTCCTTTCGTAATTTAGTGAACTGCTTATGTTAAAAGACGAGGTAAAGAGCACTATTCACTCCTCAAGGCATCAATCGGGGACAACTTGGCTGCTTTGGATGCCGGATACACTCCAAAAATTAGACCTATGCCGGCAGCTATTACAACGGCACCCACAATGGCAGGAGGCGATACAACAACGGTCGTGGATAGAAGGTGAGGCAAGATCAATGCTCCTCCTACACCAAGCACACTTCCCAAAACCCCACCGGTCAAGCCGAGCACTACTGCTTCAATTAAAAACTGACGCAGTATCAGTCCGGGGGTAGCCCCAAGGGCCTTGCGCAGCCCTATCTCTTTAATTCTTTCAGTAACTGAAACCAACATAATATTCATGACGCCGATTCCTCCAACTAAAAGTGAGATTGCCGCTATTGCACCGAGTAAAATAGTCAGTGTTTTACTGATACTTTGTGCCGTAGCCAACAAAGCTGTTTGGGGAGTAATAGTAAAGTCTGCCTGACTGGGTACTGTTATGTGATGCAGCTGAAGCAGTAGGTTGTTTGCCTCTTGATAGGCTGCACTCATAGCCGAAGTGCTCTTAGCGGAAACAACAATCATCGACAAGCTATTCACGTATGGGCCTATCTCCCTGACCAGTTCTGACTCGGCGGTTGTAATAGGTACTACCACTATATTGTCCTGGTTACCGTTGGCGGTGGCGCCTGCCTGGTTTAAAACTCCGATAACAACAAAAGGAAGACCGCTTATGTTGACACTTTTCCCTACGGGATTTACACCGGGAAATAGACTAGCTGCAACCTCACTGCCAATAAGAGCGACTTGGGCATTAGAGTTGAGATCAGCTTGGGTAAACGGTTTGCCTATTGCCACAGTACGATCCCTTACGGTTAGAAATGCGGGAGTGGTGCCGTCCACAGGAGCAGTCCAGTTGTTAGGACCTGCCGTAAGTACAAAGCTCTTTTGGATAATTGGTGCTACCGCTGCAATTGAAGGAGCAACCTGATCCGAACCGAGCGCTTGAGCATCTGTCATAGTCAAATTACTGGAAGATCCAAGTCCTCCCTTTACCCCCCCGGTATTGGTACTTCCGGGAGTAATGATAAGCAAGTTTTCACCCAAAGATGAAATTGCCTGGTTTACTCTAACTTGTGCGCCTTCGCCTATGCCGACACTGAGTATTACCGCAGATATTCCTATAAGTAAGCCGAGCACCGTCAGTATAGAACGCGCTCTGCGCTCAGCAATACTTTGTAGCCCAACTTTGAAGGTTTCAATCCAGCTCATGGAGGCTCACCCCCCCTGGCATATTAGCTTCTGGATGGACAATAACACTTTGTTCATCATCAATTATGTGACCGTCCTTGATGTGCACAATGCGCTTAGCAGCCTTTGCAACCACCGGATCGTGAGTAATTAGAACTACAGTTTGTCCCTTTGTAAAAAAATCGTCAAACAACTCAAGCACTTGCCCCCATTGAGAAGTAGATAGATTGCCCGTTGGTTCATCGGCAAGAATTAACGAAGGGTTTCCAACCAACGCCCTTGCTATGGCAACCCGTTGTTGCTCCCCTCCTGAAAGTTCGGTTGGACGATGATCTATACGATGAGCCAGGCCCACTTTTTCTAACGCCACAACCGCTCTTTCTTTGCGTTTTTTCCCATTACGTTCACCTGAATACAACAAAGGCATCTCCACATTGCGCCATGCAGACAGTTGAGGCAGCAAATGAAACTGTTGGAATACAAAGCCGATAAGACGATTCCTAACTTCGGCCAACTCCAGCTCATCAAGCGAGCCGGTATCTCTACCGGCAAGTCGGTAGCTTCCTGATGTGGGCACATCCAAGCAACCGAGTATATGCATTAACGTAGACTTGCCTGATCCAGAAGCTCCCATTATGGCCACATACTCGCCATAATTGATGGAAAGATCAATCCCATCAAGTGCATAAACACCAACATTGCCTATACCATAAATCTTGCTTACGGAATTAAGTTCCATCAATGCAGCGGCCGCACTCGTATTGTCCATTCAAAGACCTTTGATCCTACCGGCCTTAGCGCCACCTCCCGCTCCACCAGCTCCACCAGCTCCCGGCCCGCCAACTCCCGGCCCGCCACCCTTCTTGCGGTTACCTCCAAAACCACCAAACCCGGATGTAGCTGAAGGAAGAGGAGTCTTGGCGTTGGCCAATATGACCTGATCCCCTGCTGATAGTCCACTTTCAACTTGTGTAAAAACAGCATCGCTAGCTCCGATTACAACCTTTTGTCGTATCTTGTGCCCATCTTTTAGAACATAGACAAAGTTGCGTGCGCCAACAGTATGAACAGCGCTTGTTGGCACAACAAGAACATTTGAAACCTGTTTGACGATAAAAGCAATTTGGGCACTTTCACCGGTAAACAGTTTTATGCTCGGTGGATCATTTATAGTTGCTGTTACCGGATAAGCAATGACACCTTGTGATAATGTTCCGACGGGTGTCACCTGGGTCACTACTCCGGGTATAGACTTTACAAAACCGGCCGGGGTGATAAACACCTTGTCTCCTGTTTGAACTTGAGATATTTGAGCATCTGATACAGAAGCAACAGCTTGAAACGCCGAAGGATTAATCAACACTATAGCACCGGTAACGCCCCCCGAACCTGAAGAGTTTGGATTACTGCTGGCAGCAGCTGCGCCGCCGCCACCCAAGCTGCCTGAATTGGGAGTAGCTTGCTGTCCAACTGATATGTTGACCTGCCCAATTACTCCCGATGTTGGAGCGGTTATCTGAGCTTCGCTCAAGTTGGCTTGTGCTGTTTGAACCTGTGTTTGTGCTATTTGAACCGCTGAGTTGTCCATAGAAATCTGCGCAGGAGGTGGCGGAGCGGCAAGGGCATTTTGTGCATTTACAGCATTGCTTAAAGCCAACTGAGACGTTTCAAGCTGTTCGAAGAGGGCAATAACTTGATTAGCCGCAGAATAACACGACTGCGCCTGAGTAGAAGCTTGAGTATCTGCATTTACCCAGCTCCCCGCCAAAGTGGCTTGAGAACGGTCATCAAAGCATAGAGTGGAGCCAGACGATGCAACAGTGGTGGTGGTAGAACTCACAGTGGATGAACAGTCAGTTTGCTCGTTGCTTTGGGCTTGACTAAGAGACTGCTGGGCAGCTGTTAAACTTTGGGAATCCGCATTTTCAATTTGTTGATCTAAAAGTAACACGTTTTGCAGCAAGGGAACGGTTGAATCAGATGTAGCAGAATATGCGGGAACACTCTGGCCGGCACCCGGGCCGTTATTAACATCGGCCTGATAATTGACAAGGTTTGTTTGGGCAATAGCCAATGTTTGCGTCGCGTCTTGGAGGTTGGTCGTAGCATTGGAAACGTCTAAACGGGCCGAAGCGACTGCGGCACTTGCCTGAGCTTGTTGGGCTGGTGTAGGTCCGGCAGTATCCAAGGAAAGTTTTGCTTGAGCTGAAGCGAGATTTGCTTGAGCTTGAGCCAGTGCATTTTGCAGGGAGGTGTTGTTCAAAGTGGCTAATAGCTGACCGGCTTGCACAGCTTGACCCGGTTGTACATTTACAGTCTGTACCAAACCACTAATTCCAAAGTTTAAACCTACTTCAGTTGTAGGTTCCAACAAACCTGTAGTTCCGATAGTTTGAGCAACGCTGCCAAGGTGAGCGTTGGCAAGTACATAAGATGAACTTGAAGCTCCGCTTACCCCAAACCCTATGCCAATAACAGCTACAACTACAAGTGCAGCTACTCCAGCGCTTATAAAACGTTTCTGCCGTTTAGTCATGCGTTTAATCATGCGTTTTTGTCACCATGGTTTCCGTTTGGTTGTTCACTTTGCAAAACAACATCGTCCACAATTTCGCCATCTTTCATGCGAATCTTTCTATATGCATGTCTTGAAATGTCCTCGTCATGTGTGGCGATCACGATAGTAACACCATCAGTTTTTTGTAACCCTGTAAGCAAAGAGATAATTTCTCCGCCGCTTTTGGAATCCAAATTACCCGTTGGCTCATCAGCAATGATTACTCGCGGTTTATTTGCAAGCGCCCTGGCAATCGCCACTCTCTGTTGCTCGCCACCGGACAAACTGGAAGGAAGATGATCCAGCCTATGACCAAGCCCGACTTGTTCCAACAAAGCTGTAGAACGACTATCGCGCTCAGCCTTACTGACGTGATGCGGTACCATCGCAATTCCGACATTATCGCGGGCAGAAAGAGTTGGTATTAAATTGAACTGCTGAAATACATATCCAATAGTTTCACGACGCATTTTTGTTAACTCAGCATCACGCGCTGAGGTTAAGTTCTTTCCGTCAAATGCGATTGTTCCCGCAGAGGGATTATCCAAGACACCCAATAAAAGTAGTAGGGTGCTTTTGCCGGAACCACTTGGGCCTTCAATGGAAACGACTTCACCGCTACCAATACGAAGTGTGGCCTCTTTGAGCGCATACACCTTGGTGCCACCAAATATATATGTTTTGGATACCTTATCAAGGTCATACAATGCGGATACCATTACAGAGTTGTCATCAATAGTTGTTGTCATATACGTTGTTCCTTTTATGTCTACGCTTATATCTATATATTTTGAAATTATTCACAAAATTATCCAAGATCTCGAAGAGCAAGAGCGGGAGCGAGCCTTGCTGCTCTCCACCCCCCAATAAGTCCAGCAATAACACCACCAAGAAGTGCGGCAGCAATACCTAAAAGAATAATAGGTATAGTCAACGGCGCTGTCATATGGATATTTGTAACGGTTGGTGCAACAGCAGATGCTGTTCGGGTATTTAGCACAGTACCGAGTGTTGATGCACCAACTTGTAAACCAGATGTAGTCGCCTGAAGGGTTGGTCCAACTAAATCAATAAGGTAAGAAACACCTATTCCAATAACCAAGCCGAATACAGCACCAACTATACCAATCCCAATGGTTTCTGCCATAATTTGTCTCACTACTTGAGCGCGAGTCCATCCCATTGCACGAAGTGAACCAATTTCTCGAACACGTTTTCCGATACTGGATGAGGTAAGCAAAATTGCAATAAGAAATGAAGCAATCAATACAATAATCGCCAAGGCCAAACCAAGTGATGACGCAAGAGTATGAGCATCACTCAAGCTTCCGGTTACCTGATCATCCAGACTCTTGGCTGTCAATACTTGTGCACCGGGAAGTTGGGTTTGAATTTCTTTGGCAACAGCACCGACATCAGCTGCATTTTTCGCATTCACCAATACTTCGTTAATACGGTTAGGTTGAGTGGAGATCCCCTGCAATGTCGTTAGATCAAAATAAATATCAGACACATTACCTGTGAGTGTAGGTGCGACAAGTCCAACAATTTTATATGATGCTGCGTTGATGAATAGGTTTTCACCGACTTTTAACGATTTTGTGTTAGCATATGCTGTATTTACCAGTACTTCATCGGCCGGTGTCTTTGTAAACCAGGTTCCTTTTGTAACTTGTGCGCGAGTAATCACACCAATATTTGGAAAGTTAGGATTAACCCCGGCAACAGTATAACTTTGTGTTTGTGTATTGGTAGTTGGCGGATTAACTATTTGGGAAATTGTTTGTGACGGTTCTACAACCTGCTGCACGTAAGAAAGGTATGAAGCCGGAAGGCATTTATCCAAAATAGACTGAAATGCCGTACCACCTGGACCGCCTAAGCCCCGGCCTATGAAGAAGCCACCCCCACCTGCTCCACCCCCAGCACCTGCTCCACCCCCAGCACCTGCTGACGGAAAAGTTGGATGAGTGCCTGCGGGTGGAGGTGTAATTCCCCCGGTCGCTTGAAACTGCTGCACCAGACAGGTTCTAAGTGCCGATTGTTGCGCAGCTGTCAATGTTGGAGGAGCACTGTTGACGTTGATTGTTTTGCTCTGTGTTGACAAAGTCGCAATAATCTTTGGCACAGTGCCGGTCTCATGAATGCCTTGAAGAGTTAATGCCCCTACCGCACTTTGAACACCCTTAATTTTCTGAACATCTGCAACTGCTGCAGATGGAAATGTAATTAATGTTCCGGGGACAAAGAAATCATGCGTAAACTTTGTACCCGGAGGCCCAAGTTTGGCAAGATCTGTTAGTACCGAACTGTCACTACTTAGTAGTGCCTGCTGATCTTGTGAATTTAGCAGTTCAGCTGCTCGCCCACCGGCAAAAAACCCGCCCCCCTGACCACCACGTAAAGGAACAGTTGTTGAAGTTGCTGTTGATGAGTTGGCGGATGCAGAAGCTGTTGCAGCAGTTGTTGGAGCAACCGTTCTCGTAATAATAATACTGGTCCCGACTGTGCCAAGCGGTGAAAGTAGCTTATTTTGTTCCACACTTAAACCGTTTGAAACACCGACAATACCCATCACAAGACCAACGCCTGCAGCCAAGCCACACGCGGTCATCAATGTTCTTCCGCTACGCCGCCTAAGCTCATTCCACAAATAACCCGGCGTAAATATCATTAGGCGCATTCTCCTTCGTTTGAGTCCATCTACTTGTTTCAATTTTGGTAACTTTAAAGTTAAGTATGGAGCATTAGCATTAACAATGTGTGAGAAAAACCCTAAAAAATGGTAAGAAAACTGTATTTACCCTTATTCCTCTGGCTATTGACCTACCAAAGGCGCGACACTTAGAATAATGGAAACAGTACACATACTTGTTGTTGATGATGATCCCGCTATAAGACGATCTTTAAATCGTGCTTTGAAATTAGAAGGCTACGAAGTGGACACAGCGGTTGACGGTCAAACCGCACTGGATCAACTGACTACAAATACTTATAATGCCATAATTTTGGATGTCCTAATGCCCGGTATTGACGGGTTGGAAGTATGCAGGCGTCTAAGAAACGTACAGGACGAAACCCCAATTCTTATGCTCACAGCGCTTGATGCCGTCTCGGACAGAGTAACGGGTCTTGACATAGGGGCAGATGACTACCTGCCAAAACCGTTTGCCTTAGCTGAGTTGTTGGCCAGAGTTAGAGCCTTGCTCCGCCGCCGGGTAAATGAGGGCACCGATTCTGCTGTAATGGCCTTTTCCGACCTGAGCATTGATCTTGGGTCATACCAAGTCAAACGGGGAAATCGGGCTTTAGCTCTGACCAGAACCGAGTTCAGCCTCTTGGAGTTGTTTTTGCGTAATCCGAAACAAGTACTTCCCAAGGAGGTTATATGCGATCGAATATGGGGTTGGATAGATCGTTCAACTTCTAATTCTTTGGAGGTTTACATAGGATATTTAAGAAAAAAGCTTGAAGAAGGGGGGGAACCTAGACTGATTCACACGATCAGAGGAGTGGGATATATATTAAAAGAAACTTGACTCAGAAGGTCACATTTAGCACTCGTTTGGTGTTGGCGGCGACTATATCTACATGTGTAATAGTCATCTTCACATCTATTGCCGCATTAGTCGTAATACGCCATGAAGTTTACCTGCCGGTCAACTCAAGACTTAATTATACTGCAAATTTGTTGGTTCATTTCGCGCAAAGAGGACGATACCCGTTTCTCAAGAAAATCGAAGGTCCTTTTTCTCCCATAAGCCAACTAATTACGCCAGCCGGAACAATATTGACTGACAACAGCGTACCAATACCTGTAACAAAAGGCATACAAGCTGTATTGAACGGCACCGAAAACTCATACAGCGCCAATACGACATATCAAGGTTCGCCAATACGACTGCTGGCGTTACCGGTTCCAAACGGTGGTGCCGTGGTGGTTGGAACACCCATAACAGCAGTGCTGAATCAAATGCATAACCTACAGCATCTGATCATATTTATAGCGTTATCCGGAATAGTTCTTGCCGGGTTGCTTGGATGGCTCGTAGCAAGAGCGGCACTGCAACCTTTACGAAAACTGGCAACCACAGTTGAAAGAGTTTCTCAAACAATGGATCTATCACAACGGGTAGATGTTACAACCAAGGATGAGCTGGGAGGTTTGGCCTCTAACTTCAACCAACTGCTCCAAGCGTTGGAACAATCAACTACCAGACAACGCCAACTGGTTCAAGATGCAGCTCATGAACTACGTACACCCTTGACAAGCCTGCGCACCAATACAGAGCTGATCAACAGACTGGGCGAGATGGACATTAAAGAACAGCAGCAACTCTCATCTGATGTACTGGCACAACTCGAAGAGCTAAGCGTTTTGGTCAACGACTTGGTGGTATTGGCACGGGAAGAAGAACCCTCGCATCCAAGCAAGGATTTTCGCTTGGATGCTCTGGTATCCGATGCGTTAGAACGCGCCCAGTCGCATGCACGTATAAAAGAATGTACGTTTTCATATACCTCTCAACCCTGTTGGATACACGGCATACCTGAACGACTTATGCGAGCCATATCAAATGTATTGGATAACGCTATCAAGTGGAGTCATCGGGGAGGCACCATACAGGTATGCTGCCAAAACGGAAATGTGTCGGTAAGGGACTATGGAGCCGGTATAACTGAGGAGGATTTGCCTCATGTTTTTGATCGGTTTTACCGGGCAACCAGCGCAAGAGAACTGCCCGGTTCAGGACTCGGGCTGGCGATTGTAAAACAAATCGTAGAAGAGAATAAGGGAAAAGTCAGTATATATTCACCACCTCTGGTTGAAGAAAAGAACGGGGGTGGGAACGAACAGGGTACTTTGGTGATTATAGAGCTGGTAACCACAAAAGCCACCAAGGACTAGAGTTTTATGAAAAAGACTGATCGGCAGTTTCAGGTATGTTCCAATGGGTGATCGCAAGCACGAGCCTTCAAAGCCATATCTCGGCTTAGTGCATCAAGGCGGTCTGCAATATCGGGATCTAAAAGCCCAAGAATGCGTCCGGCCATTATCCCTGCATTGTAAGCTCCATCAATGGCCATAGTGGCTACAGGAACACCGGAGGGCATCTGAGCAATTGAAAGCAGCGAATCAATCCCATCAAGCTTTGAAAGGGAAACAGGGACACCGATAACGGGGAGCGTGGTAGCAGATGCCAACATACCGGGGAGAGCGGCCGCACCACCGGCGCCGGCTATCAGCACGCGCAAACCGCGTTCTTTGGCACCGACAGCATAGTCTAACATGTCGTTGGGTGTTCTGTGCGCGGAAATCACACGAACCTCATAAGGTATGCCAAGTTCATCTAAAACCTCTGCTGCTGGAGTCATCGTGTCGAGATCAGAACGACTACCCATCACAATGCTGACAAGGGGGGCGAAAGGAGCGGTACTCATATGATTTTACTTTACTATACTGTTACAATGAATACAAGATTGCAGTACGTTATTGATCGAGACTTGGGAAATCAGAAAAATGCAGTTTTCACTACCGGATGACAACGATCCGAGAAGACTTGAGGTACGCGAATGGATACAGTCCCATCCGTCGCCATCAGCAGGTCAGCTGGCGGAATCGGGATATGTGGTGCCCCATTGGCCACGGCCTTGGGGATTAGATGCCGATCCGATAACTCAGCTTGTTATTGACGATGAACTGAAGCGTGCCAACATTCGCAGGCCGTTTAACCCAATAGGAATCGGATGGTTGGGCCCGACCATAATTAAGGGGGGAACACAAGCTCAGCGTGAACGCTACCTGTATCCCATGCTAGCTGGCGAAGAATTGTGGTGTCAGTTGTTCAGCGAGCCTTCAGCCGGGTCAGATCTTGCCTCATTGACAACACAAGCCGTCCCCGACAAAGATGTGTATATCATAAACGGGTCCAAGATCTGGACCACCTTTGCCCATGTGGCAAAATTCGGGGTTTTACTTGCCCGAACAAATCCTGATGCTCCAAAGCATGAAGGAATTTCTTATTTCATCTGTCCAATGGATGCAAAAGGAATTACCATACGGACAATCAGGGACATGACTGGGAGGGAGAGCTTCAATGAGGTCTTCTTTGACGATGTGCGTATACCCAAAGAAAATCTCGTGGGAGAAGAGAACAGGGGCTGGGAGATAGCAAAAACCACTCTGTCAAATGAGCGAGTATCCCTTTCTCGTGAAGGGGTGATGTGGGGAGCCGGACCTACATCATACGATCTGATTGAGTTGGTGCGAGGAGTTGATGGCGAAAAGATAACAGACCCGCTACTTAGACAGCGTATTGCTTCAATCTACATCAAAGAAGAGATATTGAGGGTCCTTCGACTACGCATGGTAGGGGCTCGGGTGATGGGGCACACCACGGGACCTGAAGCATCCATCCGTAAAGCTTTGGCGGATGCGCATGGTCGCAAACTCATGGAACTGGCCATGGACATAGCCAATGCCACTGGAATGATACATGGGGGAGGACCACTTGCGGGACTGATTGGTTGGGAAAAGGGCAGTGGCGACACATGGGGCAAACACCGTACACTTGCTGCAAATGATTGGATATCAGGATTTCTATTTTCGCCTGCCCTTACTATCGGTGGCGGCACAGCTGAGGTCCAGCGCAATGTCATAGCCGAACGCATACTCGGACTGCCTCGCGATGTGGACTAATATAAGAACCGTATAATAGTTGGTCTATGCACTTGTCGGGTTTTACGTGTTACCTCGAGGCCTGTCGGTATTCAACCTTCAACTTTGTCAATTCCAGCTTCTTTAACTCTCTTTCGAGTAATCTCGGCATATTCCTCGTTGATCTCGTATCCAACCCAGTGACGTCCGGTTTCAACTGCTGCAACAGCTGATGACCCGCTACCCATAAACGGATCCAAGACTACTTCTTCCTTATAGGTATATAGATTGATGAACCGTTTAGGCAACTCAACAGGAAATGGTGCCGGGTGTCCTACCCGTTTTGCTGATTCTGATCGAATCTCCCAGATTGACAGTGTTGCCTCCATGAACTTTTCGGCACTTATAGTTGCTTGTCCGCTGACTACCCGATCAAAACGCCCCTTTGAAAAGCATAAGCAGTACTCATGGATATCGCGAATAACTGGGTTGGAGGGAGAGCACCAACTACCCCAGGCACAGCTACCTGTCGCTCCAGCCGCCTTTTTCCAGATAATTTCCGCTCTCATATAAAAGCCGATTTTTAGCATCTGGTCAGTGATCAGATGCGACAGTGGAATATATGGACGGCGTCCGAGGTTCGCCAGATTTACAACTGCCCGCCCGCCTGGTTGTAACTTATCGTATGTCTCACGAAACACATTCCCCAGCAGGTCAAGGTAGTCCTTGAACGATACGTCGGTGTCGTATTCCTTTCCGACATGATAGGGGGGGGAGGTCACCATCAAAGCTACGCTATTGTCTTCCAACTCATCCATCAATTCTGCTGAATGGACGAACACCTCATCAACTTGTGAAGATTTACGAACATTCTTATCCTTAGTCTCTGTAATAGAAATAAGACTTCGCTCATAATAAGGTGTTGAATCGTGATTTTCACGATGTCCAATACCAAAACTTGATGTCTTTGTCGCCATTAATACTTTCTCCTTCTTGCCTTCCCGTCATGATCTAAAGTAACCAAAAAACCAGACATTCGTTATACCACTCGTTCTGTTCCAAGTTTAATCCTAACTAATATTTGATCGTACGTGTACTTCGGATATATCAACTACTGCCAGTGGGACTAATCGTTTCAAACACAGTCATGCAAACTAAAAAGGACTATTCGACAGTAGCCCTCGGTGTCCGATTAAATCGGGTGCGCTGTAAAAACCTATACCGCCTTTCCAGTACGCCGTTGCCAAACAAACGGAGCATTGAGAATGGCCAACAAAACAATAGCCAAACCCGCAGCTGAGAGAATATACCATGGCCACGGGCCCAGGAAATTTAAAAGAGTTGTCTGGGTTGGAATATGCGCCAGATACATATAGTTCCCACCTGTTAAAAAATCAATCACCCCCACAAAAGCAGTATAAGTAATAGTTATCACAAAGACTCGTATCGCGGCAAGCCTGGTTGGATATATACGCATTCCAACTACAAGGTATATTGCAGCTATAACTACGACAACATGGGCAATCAAATACTCTGCTTTAACGTAAAAAGGGGCAGTAAGTGCCAAATCCGGAGTGAGCACTCCTTGCAATGTCCCCGCAATTCCCCAAAAGTATACGAGTTCAACTAACTTCTTTGAACACGTCCATAAAGCCGCCACAGTCAAAATAGTAGCTACATCGCAAAGAGGAATCGGCAACGAGGTTGACCATGAGAACGGAACGGTAACTACAGTAGCCAGCCAGCCAAGGATGTTCCCCAAAAGCACGATAGCCAAGAGTTTGGAGACATAAGTGCTGTATCGCCCCTCGCTGAGCCGGCTAAATATACATAATGTGGCAGTTGATGCCAACATCAATCCAACCATGAAGAACCACAAGGCGGAAAAGATTGCCATAACATCTAATATTAGCTCCAAAACTAAGAGTGTCTCTTTGTCAATATGGTTCTATCAACCAGCAGTTGTGCCAAACATACAAAACTTTATATATACTGACAAGCCAATAAAAATGCAGCGCTTGTGGAGAATCGAAATTGTAACCCCATCTTAGAATTCAACAGCAGTTAACTTCTGAAGCGTCTAAACTAAAGTTTCATGGCCGAAAATACATCTATGCGAACCAGGCAGATCCCCAGGCAGATTCACAGTGAAAACAGTCGGTAAACCAACTGCAGGAGAAGTAATCACACGAGCCATACAAGATGCAGTTACCAAATTCATCATCAACGATATGGTATCTGTGAATAAAGACCCTGAGGCAATACATCAGTCCAGAGTGGCGCTTCGTAAGCTCCGTTCTCATCTAACTACCGCCAAAGCATTAATGGACAGCCACTGGGTGAAGAAACTTAAATCACAAACTGCCGATTATGCAACACAACTTGGAGAGCTGAGAGACTTAGATGTCATGGAGGTATGTCTTAGACAGTCCCTGAAACGGCCTCATATTGCCCGATTTGTTGCCCACAACCTTCCCGACAAAGGCGAACCGTTAGTTAGGGCACTGCAAAATAGGAGACAAAAATGTTATAAACAACTTATGATCATGCGAGAAGGTGAACAGTTTCATGACATCCTTCTCCTGTTGTTGGATGCATCATACAGACCACACTTTAAAAAAAGAGCATCGGCACCCGCTGAAAAAATACTCCCTTTGCTACTAGAAAACTGCTGGATGTCATTGGAAAAAGCCGCAAAGAAAACGAAGGAGGATGCTCTGGCAGCTATACCCTTGTCTATCGACATGCACAAACTGAGAATAGCAACAAAGAGGTTACGCTATACTGCAGAAGCGTGTTATGGGACTCCTCAGGTTGGTGATGCCATCTCAGCAAACAAGGTTGTTAAAAAGGCTGCCGATTTGCAAACAGTGCTGGGTGAATACCATGATATAAAGGTGTTTCAACAATGGTTATCAGAAGTGAACAAAAGGTCCGGTTTGAGATCACCTGTAATAGACAGGATTTGGAGTGACCAACAAAACCGTGCTGTTGAAATAGAAAAACAGTGGGTTTCATACTATAAAGAACTGGAAATAAACTATAAGGAGAATTACTGAGCCGTGACTAAAATGCAATCGACAGAGGAAGATCCCATCTCTTTTCCTAAAACCCCCACACCACCACCTGAGCAAATAGAAAAGATGTTTGATGCCATAGTCGCTCGCTATGACATATTCAACACAGTACTCTCCCTTGGGCTGGAAAAAAGGTGGCGTAAAGCGATAGTAAGATCTTCAAGGGTTGGGGTTCCCTCCGTATCGGCTAACTCCAACTCAAACCTTACCACTCGAAGTGCAACATCAAAAAGGGTTCTTGATCTGGGATGTGGAACTGGTGCGTTAACTATCACATTGCCGCCTACCATCAAGATAGTTGGAATTGATTTAAGCCGTGTTATGTTAGAAACTGCTCACAAGCGCCTAAGCGAGTACCATGGCGAGTACAGTGGTGATCTAAGCAACGAAAACGGTTGCTACCGAAACGAAAAGCTCCAAGTTGGATTGTCTCAAGCGAGTGCTTATGAACTGCCATTTGCCGATGCTACATTTGACGCAGTATTGAGTGCTTTCGTGCTTAGAAACTTACACGAAAGGCAAACAGCATTTGATGAAGTAGCAAGGGTGACTAAGCCTGGTGGTAAAATAGCACTTTTGGACATGACGGAACCAACCAATTCCTTAATGGATATAGGTTTTAAGGTTTATTTTCATACAATAGCACCATTAGTTGGCTTGGCAGCGGGACATTTTAATGCTTACCGCTATTTATCACGTTCCTATGCACAGCTACCATCCAATGAACAGATATGTCTGATGCTGGCTAAAGCAGGGTTTGTCCATACAACTGCTACTCCTTTTACAGGTGGGGTAGTCACGTTATTCAATGCCACAAGGCTATAGGATGTCAACCCTCGACAGGGAAGTAGCCCTCTCCAAGTTGGGCAGTGAAGAGTTTGACGTACTGGTAATAGGTGGTGGTATAACTGGCGCAGGTGTTGCCTTGGATGCTGCATCAAGGGGCTTAAAAGTCGCACTCGTAGAGAAGAATGACTTTGCATCGGGAACTTCCTCAAAATCTTCAAAGCTGATTCATGGAGGTATCCGTTACTTACAGCATGGTGATTATCGTTTGGTCCATGAAAGCCTTGTGGAACGCCAGCGGCTTTTGGATAACGCACCAGACCTGGTTTCTCCGCTGCCTTTCATTATACCAATATTGCGCTCAAAAAAATCCGGTTATAAAAAGACCAGGAATGTACCTAAAGAACTCTTACGCTCAACCATAACAAAAAGCATATCGAAAGGGATCGCAACAGCCTTGTGGATATACGATCTCACGGGTGGATGGCGCATAGGAAAGCTACACCGGCGTATACAAGTTGAAGAACTCCTTTCGCATATACCAACTTTGGATATAGCTAAAATTACCGGTGCTTTCATTTATTACGATGCTCAGGCAGACGATGCACGTCTTGTGCTTGAAATATTGACTAAAGCAGTACTCGACTACGACGTAGTTATTGCCAACTACGCAGAAGTTGTTGCTTTTATAAAAGATGCATCAGAGACCTCCGTCGCAACAACCTCGCCCGAGTTGGTCAAAGGCGTCAAGGTAAGAGTTACACCAACCTCATCTCAGCAAACGCCGATACATCCTGAAACCGTTGCGGAGGAAATAGAGGTAAAAGCCCGTATAGTAATAAACGCTACCGGAATATGGGCAGATGAGCTTCGCAGCCTGGACATCGGTGTCCATCCCCGCTCAATCACGCCGGCAAAAGGTATTCACATCACTGTTAACCATGACACACTGCCTTGTGATACAGCCGCTGTACTGTCTGTGAAAAAAGATCACAGAAATATCTTTGTAATTCCATGGCAAGATCATACCTACATAGGTACAACCGATACCGCTTATGACGGTGAATTGGATAACCCTCGATGCTGTCGGGAGGACATAGACTATCTTCTCCAAGCAGTAAACTACTGGCTTACCAAACCGGTGCGGGCAGAAGACATAACGGGAATTTGGGCAGGATTAAGGCCACTTTTGACCCCCAATAGGGAAAAGCTGTCAACACGAACAGCCGATCTTTCCCGTCGCCATCAAGTCAGCGTATCAGGCAGCGGAGTGGTAACTATAACGGGTGGCAAACTGACTACTTACCGTAAAATGGCAGCCGATGCCGTGGACACCGCACTAAAACCAGCTGCCTACCCCGCGTCCGTTAGTAATGTGCCCATTAACACCGGACCCATTAACACCGGACCTTGTATAACCAAATCGTTGAGTTTGAAACCGGTTGAAACTCCTAAGATCACACATGACCAAACCGGATCCAGAGACAACCCTGCTACGCGATCTAAGATAATAGCTAATTTAATAGCTCAAGATCCAACTCTCTCCCAACCTCTCGTTGAAGGGCTTCCTTACATCTGTGCCGAAGCAGTATATGCAGTCCGTTATGAGATGGCTCAAACATTAGATGACGTACTGTCACGACGTACCCGGGCAAGATTACGTAATGCCTATGCGACCGCTAAGAGCGCTAATAAGGTTGCAACCATAGTTGGACATGAACTTGGCTGGACCGAACAGAGAATCAAGGAGGAGGCTGAGGAGTTCTACGAAATGATAAAAGAGGAAATACTTTATAGCGGACTCAACTGGACGGATGATAAGCTGGATCAAAAAGAATGACTAACCCGACTCTCTCAGTTCCAGACAATCTGCTCTCCCAGCTTGAGTCAATCTGCACCACGACTACAACTGAAGACGCCTTGACAGAAGCAGCCAGGGATTGGTGGCCTTTGATCTCCTGGCATATAGCACAAAAGGACACCCCATCTTACAGACCGCTGGCAGTTTGTCGCCCTTTAAATACTGGAGAGGTAAGCCAAGTGCTCAAGTTGTGCAACTCAGCCAAGGTTCCTGTTACCCCATTCGGAGGACGCAGTGGAGTTTGCGGAGGGAGTTTACCCGTATTCGGAGGGATAAGTCTGGATCTGCGAGGAATGTCAGGAATTGTATCCATGGACAACACCTCGTTGTTAATAGAGGCAAAGGCAGGGACTTTCGGACATGTCTTGGAGGGCGAACTCCGTTCGAGAGAAGGGCTGACATTAGGGCATTGGCCGCAGTCCATAGAAATATCAACACTTGGAGGCTGGTTGGCATGTAGATCAGCAGGCCAATACTCCACCAGATATGGCAAAATTGAAGACATGGTTAGAAGCCTGGAAGTCGTACTGGCAGACGGTACAGTCATACGCACGGGGGGGCATGCACCACGGAGCGCAACCGGTCCTGACCTGACGCAGTTGTTCGTAGGCTCCGAAGGAACACTGGGTATCATAACTCAAGCGGAGCTAAGCGTGCACAGACTGGCAAAAGCCCAAGAAAGCAAGGTGTTTGCATGGTCCAGCTTTGAAAAAGGCCTTGTGGCCTCTCGCCAGATACTGCAAAGAGGTGCTACGCCAGCAGTTCTCAGACTCTACGACTCGATAGAATCCTCCCGTAACTTCAGCCTGGGTTATGGAAGCGAAATACCGCCAGGCTCTTGCTTGATGATTGTAATTGACGAAGGAGATGCCGAGATCGTGCAAGCCACAATGGGTATAGTGACACAAGAATGTCATGAGGCAGTGGGTATGAATACCTCACTCGCAGACCACTGGTTACAACACCGCAACGACGTGTCAATCTTAGATACGTTACTTGAAGCCGGTGTAGTCGTAGATACCGTGGAAATAGCCGCAAAATGGATACAGTTACCAAGCATCTACTCGGAAATCTTAGACAAGCTGTCTGGCTTGGACGGAATACTTGTAGCCTCAGCCCATCAAAGCCACGCCTACACTGACGGTGCGTGTCTGTACTTTACCTTTGGGGGGCAAGAACCCTCCCCGCGACAAGTTTCCTCAGTGCCTTTGATAAAACCTTCAAACATTCAATGGGCTAACCATTTCTACAAAACAGCATGGGAGTCTATAATGGATACCGTAATTCAACATCAAGGTGCTATAAGCCATCACCATGGGATAGGGTTACTGCGAGCGCCATGGCTGGCAAAAAGCTTAGGCAACAGCATGGAAGTTCTGGCAACACTCAAAAAATCTCTTGACCCAAACGGAATTTTAAACCCCGGAAAATTGGGACTTAGCTCATCATTTGGTGACGAAGTAGACTTGCCTCTACCTTTTGGAAAGATTTACCCGCGATCATGAGCATACTCGTAATAGATATAGGAACCAGCGGCATAAAAGCTGCAGTGCTTGGAGAAGACATGAAGCTGATCCACACAAGCTACAAGGAGTTCCTTCCCTCTTCTGTTGTCCCCGGTTTTGTAGAGTTTGATGCTAACGCACTGGCCGACACCGTACTGGAGATGGCCAAAGCTACCATGACCCAGGCTGACAGCCGTCAAATAAGAAGCGTTGCCATCACCAATCAACGCTCGTCAACTATACTGTGGGACAAGACAACCTCAGTGCCTGTAGCACCCGGTATCGGTTGGCAAGACATCCGGACCGTAGGCACTTGTCTCCACCTACAGGCAAGAGGCATCCAAATGGCACCAAATCTTTCAGCAACAAAGTTGGCATTCTTGCTTGAATTGGCCCAACAACAAGGTTTCAACACCGAACAGCTGTTGTTTGGAACAATTGATACCTTTCTGGCTTGGATGCTTTCAAAAGGAACGCTGCATATAACGGACCCGACTAATGCCGCCATGACCGGGCTCTTAGCTCATGATGCAACGCACTGGGATAATACGATATGCGAAGCGTTGAACATACCACTTCAATGTCTGCCAAAGATCGTAGACTCAGTTGGAGTTGTCGGCGAGGCAACCGCTCTGGACGGAGCACCGGTGATAGCAGGTATTGCAGGCGACCAACAGGCCTCGTTGGTAGGTCAAAGTTGTATGCTCGCCGGAATGACAAAAGCAACCTTTGGAACGGGTGCAATGTTGGATTTATGTCTCGGCGAACAACGTCCCGCCTTTCAATGGCGCGGCGAACATGGTTGTGTCCCCATAGTGGCGTGGAGAAATAAGGGTGAAACTTACTGGGGGTTAGAAGCAATTATGCTATCGGCCGGCGCCGCTATTAACTGGCTGATAGAAGATCTGGCGCTGTTCTCGGCTCCCGAAGATTGCGAAAAGTTGGCCAAGTCGGCCAAGGGGGGCGAACAGCTTTTCTTCGTACCGGCACTATTCGGGATGGGCACACCGGTATGGGATTTCGGAGCAAGAGGAACATTTATCGGGCTTACCCAGGGAATCGGTAAAAATGAACTTACCAGGGCCGTATTGGAAGGGATAGCACACAGGGGTGCGGATCTGCTTGAATCGGCAGAAAAGGATGCAAACTTGACGAAGCGGAAATTCTTCCACTCAGCAAAAGGGGCACCCACCGCACTGCGGGTAGACGGCGGAATGAGCCGCAATAACCTGTTTTTACAGTATCTGGCTGAAGCAACTGCCAAACCAATAGAGGTATCACAGGAGGTGGAAGCAACCACATTGGGAGCCGGTTATTTAGCAGGAATTGCAACAGGTGTATGGACAAAAGACGACATAATAGCCGCCTGGTCGCCCAAAGCAACCATAGAACCAAGTTCAAGTGCCAAAGCTGAAGAACGTCGCATGCAAATCCGTCAACAGTGGTATAAAGCGCGTGAATTGGCATGTCGCACAGTTCCGGAACTAAGCGAGCTGAAACTGTAGCCTTATGATCCGGCTGAGCTATGATCCGGCCGAGCTATGATCCGGCCAGCATAACTCCCAAAAACATGGCTGCTAGAGCCGAAAGAGCGCTAACAGCCCCTAATATGCCTATAGCTTTTTTATTCTTCACCGCTCCATGGCCTAAGGCACCAAGCCCGGAAACAAGCGCCATGGCAATCTCGAAATACAAAGTAATATGCCAGCCATTGGACTGTTTTGCCGGATCCATGGCTATTACGTTCCAAATACCGGTTAGTATCAAGAGCGCATATGCAGGCCAAGCAAGCTTAGCGAACTGCCTCGCAACACGAGAAGATCCGTCAGGGTGAAACATTCGGATGACCGGGAGCAACTCAGCCAAGCTCAACTGCCCTCCCACCCATATTGAAGCAGCGACTATATGCAAAAACAGCCTAACAGTATTGAAAGTTACGCTCATCCTACACGTCGCATATTATTCTACAAATTCACTGCAACTTCGGATGGGACCAATGCGAAATCCGGGTCATCATACAACCTGTCCAGTATTTCCCCGTGAATCTGTCTGACCTGTTCCCTCCTTACCTTTAAAGTGGGCGTCAACTCCCCGCCCTCCAAGCTGAAACCTTTAGTAACTATGGCAAACTTCCTAACGTTTTCAAAACGTGCAAGCTTGGAGTTGGCGCGCCCTATGGCATCAGCTATACGTTGGCAGATATGCAAAGCAACAGACCCGTCTTCTTCCAATGCGCCTTTGGGGAGTTCTTCGGTATCCAACGCAACCAACGCCGTTACAAAGTTACGTCCTTCAGCTTCCACGAATACCTGCCCTATGATAGGATCCTCCCGCTGGATTGCAATTTCAATCGGACTGGGAGCTATATACTTACCTCCCGCAGTTTTAAGTAAGTGTTTTTTTCTGTCAGTTATGCGCAAAAACCCGTCAGAATCTATTTCCCCTATATCCCCCGTGTAAACCCAACCGTTCGGGTCAAAAAGCTTGGCTGTCTCTTCTTTTAGGTTGTGATAACCGCTGCAAGCCGCAGGGCTATACAACAGTATCTCGCCATCCGGTGCTATCTTGCATTCAACTGTCGGCAAGGGTTTGCCAACGGTGCCAAAACGAAAATCGTCAATGCGATTGATATGGGTTATTCCACCGGCTTCAGTCGGTCCATACCCTTCCAATATCAACATTCCGCATGCATGAAAAAACTCCAGTATATCGACTGAGATTGGCGCTGCCCCCGATACAAAATACCTGACCCTTCCTCCAAATATTCCACGCAGCTTAGAGAGTACCATCTTGTCGGCCAGCGGATAGGAAAGGCGCCAGAAAAGAGATGGAGCCACCCCCTGGCGAGAAGCTCTGGCACAATGGTCACCAACATTTAGCGCTGTTTTAAAGATCCATTTTTTAAAAAGGCTTGCTTCGTCGACACCGGCCCATACCTTCTGGTATATCTTTTCAAATATCCTAGGCACCGATCCAAAATAGGTGGGCCGTATTTCTTGCGCATCCTCAATAACAGTATCTATTGCTCTGGCAAACCCCGCAGCAGAGCCAAAACGAATCCTGGAGTAGAACGACAGTAGATGCTCGGCACCATGTGCCATGGGAAGAAACGCCATTGTTATATCTCCCGGCACTATGTCAGATTCAACAGCTAAACGCATTAAATTGCATACTGCTTTGTGAGAAATGAGTACGCCTTTAGGCCGCCCTGTCGTACCTGAGGTATATAGTATTACCGCAATATCATCAGGAGCGGGGCTAAAGGATTCATCCGAACCGAAGGATTCAGGAGGTTCCGTGCTGGCTGGGGGGGAAAGAGCAGTTGGGGGGGTAATACCAAGTTCAGACCAGTCGATAAGTTGTTTATCGCGAAACTTAGCTCTCTGGTCGTTTCGAGGTTTTTCCCACACTACAATCCATTTGAGCAACGGCAATGAATCGGCAACTTCTAAGATCTTGTCCACTTGTTTAAAGTCTTCAACTACCGCCCCTACACACCCACTGTCTTGGAGCATAAATGCAATCTGCTCAGGAGTAAGCGTCGGATAGATACCGACACAGATACCTCCTAATGATTGAATGGCCAAATCCGCTATACACCACTCGGGCTTTGTCCAACCAATAACGCCAACCCCGTTGCCGTGCCTAGCCCCAAGTCCGAACAACCCTCTAGCTACGCGTTTTACTTCCCTGTCGAACTCCAGCCAAGTAGTCGGTTTCCAAAAGCTGCCATCTTTGCCGACAATAAAGTTACCATTTTTATCGGCAAAACTCGGACCGACATCGACTTTATCAACTTCACCGACTTGGCGGGTAAACCACGCTATAGCGTCAGGAGTTAACTTTACCCTCTGTGCAAACAGGTTTGGAACAGTATCAACACCATCTAAGTCGACTACACCATTTATTACACCATCAGACACAGTTTAATTGCCTCATCATTTACCTTGAAATACCGGATCCCGTTTCTCCAGGAGCGCCTTCAACCCTTCACTTAAATCCATAGAAGAAGCACATGAGGACTGATGTTCAACATCCAAGTTTAAAGCTCCTTCGAGACTTGAAGATTCAGCTGCCACCATGGCTGACTTAATCCTGCCAATAGCCATAGGGGGGCCGGCGGCAAGCCTTTTAGCCAAGTTCATGGCCTCTTTTTCCAAAGATTCAGATGGCACGACCTTATTCAACAAACCGACTTCAAAAGCTTGCTCGGCTGTCATTACATCACCAAGAGCCAGTATCTCAAAGGCTTTATACCTTCCAACCAACTTTGGCAGCCACCAAGTAGCGCCAACAGCAGGATACAATCCAAGTTTTACAAACCCAAGTCCTATTTTGGCTTGGGAAGAAGCAACTACCATATCTCCCGATAAACCAAGAACCGCTCCGGCAGCAATAGCATGCCCATTGATTGCAGTTATCACCGGCAGCGGACAACGACGGGCAGACAGCAAGAGATCATATACCCACTTGATGCCCCGACGGCGTTGGCAATCATCCAAATTAGCTTGGTCGCTAATAGTTGAATGATGAGCCCCGGAACAAAAGGAGTTGCCGGATCCGGTCAATATAACTGCGCGAGTGGCAGTATCGGTTATGAAAGAGTCAAAACGCATCTGAAGTGCCCTAAACATGTCCATATCCAAAGCATTGCGCTGATCGGGTTTGTTCAGGCGTAAAAGCGCCACATTCTCATGTTGCTCAAGTGTTATAGCGTTCATCACCGCTTTAGAAAAAGGTTCTTCCGACTCTGTCATATTAGTTCTCCGTCCTTCATATCAGTGTTTACTGCTTTGCTTGGTTGCCAACTCTTTAAACCAGGCAAGAAATCTTTCTTCAGGTTCAGTGGAAGGGAAAACATCGGTTACTCCAAGCTCCTTTAAACGCTTCACGTCATGAGGAAGAACAAGACCGCCAACAACAAGCGGAACTTCACCAATGCCTTCTTTCTCCATAAAATAAAGTAACTTTTCACACAGCGGAATATGGGCACCTGAGAGTATGCTTATTCCTATTACGTCGGCTCCCTCGTCAACTGAAGCTCTGGCAACCGCAGCGGGTGTTGCATGCAGCCCAAGATAAACAACTTCGTAACCTTGGTCCTTCAGCAGTCTGGCAACATATCGTGCACCTAAATCATGTCCGTCCAAGCCAAGTTTTCCAACAAGAATCTTGAGCGGATAGATTGCTTCTTTATCCGCTGCACCCATAAACTCAGTTTCCGCCATCACAATAAGCTGTTCCTTGTCTTCAACTCTGTTATCATCTCTAAGCCACCTTGGTATTCGGATCAGCAAAACGACCCCAGTGTTTTTCCAATACACTATTAATCTCTCCTACACTTGCATGAGCAAGGGCGACCTCCACCAAGTAATTAATCAAATTTTCACCTTTATCAACAGCTCTTTCCAAACTGTCAACAGCTTTTCGCCACGCAACCTGATCTCTTGAACTGCGAATCTCTTTTAGACGCCGGCTTTGCGCAGCTTGTACCTCCTCATCATGGACGTAAAGTTCCATGTCGTAAGCGTTAGCATCATCAGAGCAGTATTTGTTGACTCCCACCAGGGCAATCTCGCCTTTTTGTATCCCTTCATGTTGCTTGTATAGACAGGCGTCCAATTGGGAGCGTGTCCAACCGGTTCGTATGCACTCCAAGACCCCGCCATGATCTTGTATTTCTCCTAAAATTGCCTCTGCTTTGGCCTGTATCTGATCTGTCAAGGACTCAACATACCAACTTCCACCCAGCGGATCTATAGTCCTTGTGAGGTCTGTCTCTTCTTGAAGTATTTGAAGTGTTCGAAGCCCCAACATTGCACTTTCTTCATTTGGCAAAGCATATGCTTCGTCATAACCGGCAATAAACGTAGCTTGAGCGCCGCCCATCACCGCTCCCAATATTCCATAAGCACCGCGAACAAGATTGTTCAATGGTTCTATAGCTTGAAAATAACGACCTCCTGTAGCAGCAGTAGCTTTGAGGCGCATGGACTCGGCCTCAGTTGCACCATAGCGCTCCCGCATGAGCCCCGCCCACCAACGCCTGGCAGCGCGGAACTTTGCCGCCTCGGAAAATATTTCAGGTCCGCATGAGAAAAAGAAGGACAGCCTTCGTGCGAAGGTGTCAATCCCAAGCCCTCTCTCAATAGCCCAGTCCACATAGCACAACGCATCTGCTATCACCATGGCAAGCTCTTGGGCTTGGGTAGCTCCTACACTACGGAAATAAACGCCTTGTATGTTTAGAGGGTAAAAATACGGCGACATGTATTGGGAAGAATACTCCACCATATCTGTAATCAGCTTCATGTGAGCTTCAGGAGGATATATCCAAGTTCCCCTGCAGACATAAGTGGTCAATATATCGTTGGTAAAGGCGCCCATTATGGATTCAGGGCCGCTGCCTTTGATCTTGGCGGCAGCTATCAGCATCGCCATGATTATTGGAGCAGATCCGGCCACATTAAAGTAGATCGGCACCATTGGCAAACCCTCCAGCAAACTGACTAAGTCATCGACGGTATCAATGGCGACACCGGCTCTGCCCACCTCGGCTTCAACCTCCGGATCATCAGAGTCGTATCCCATCTGTGTTGGAAGATCCAAAGCCAAGTTAAACACCTGTTGCCCGTGTTCATATAAAAAACGCCATCTCTCATTTGTATCTTGGGCGGCACCAAACCCGGCATACTGGTTAATTCTCCAAGGAGCTTTCCTGTACATACCGGAATATACACCTCTGGTAAACGGGAAAGACCCGGGAAAACCAAGTTGTTGGTCGTATAAGTTTGTTGCTTGGGCATCAGACGGCCCATATAACATCTTGTGTTCGATACCCATCGTATCGACAATAGGCTCTATTGTTGAGAACTGCTTTTGGTTCCGTTCCAACCAGGCTTCTCTCCCCTGTACAAAGTTGTCTTCAGTTTCGCTCATGTTCGTCTCCGTTCTCATTCAGTTTAGTTTCTAATAGTGATTCAGGAATTTCTAAAATGCGAACCGCATTCTTCCAAAATATGCCTTCTAGGATGTCATCCGGTATGTTCATCTGTTCATATTCCGCAAAAAGTCTCTCGTAAGGAATCAGGGGATAATCGGACCCGAACATCACCTTGTCTTTTAGCCTCCCCTTCATGTCCTTCTTTAAAGGCTCAGGAAAGTACTTGGGTGCCCAACCGGACAGATCCATAAAAACATTTGCCTTGTGTAAGAGAATCATCAGGTTTTCCTCCGGCCACGGCCATCCCGGGTGACAAAGAATAATCTTCAAGTTGGGGAAGTCCGCCGCCACATCGTCGAGGTGAACAGGACGGCCATATTCAAGATGTACACCACCGCCTCCGCCAGCACCCGCACCAAGTCCGGTCGTACCGGTATGAAACTGGAGTATGGCACCAAGTTCGTCAAGTGCTTCCCATAGCGGATAAAAAGTTTTATCGTTGGGACGAAATCCTTGAGCCGGTGGATGGAACTTCAACCCTTTGAATCCAAGCTGTTTGATACAACGCTGCGCTTCAACAATCGCCGGCTCACCTTTGTTGGGATCTACACAACCAAAAGCACCTATAACGGTGTCTTTGAACTCATCCACCAGCTCCTTTAGGTGATCATTGGGCAAAGGCGGGTTACCGGTAGTAGTTTCAGCATCCCACCCAACTATAAATACCTTTACTTCAGCGGCAACAAAATCGTCAACCATCGCAGCAGGTTCTTTTGCAAAACCGGTAACCTGCTCTTCAGTCATATCCATTCCCATATAATATTTGACCAACAACCGCTGAAAAGACATAAGACTTTCAACGCCCGGGCGGGTCGATACATGTGCATGAACATCTATGGCCTTCATGCCAATGCCTCCTTTGCTACAGATAAACGCAGTATTTCACTTGCTCCTTCAACAATGCGAAGTGCTCTCAATGTTATATAGGCTTTGCCCACTGGACTCTCCTTCATATATGCAGACCCCCCAAATATCTGAAATGTTCTGTCAACTACTCTGCCAGCAGCTTCTGTGGCAAAAACTTTTGCCATAGCGGATTCAGCCGATACTGAAAGACCAGCATCACGCATTTTGGCAGTGGTGCGAACCATATTTTGAGCAGCATATATGTCAATTTCAGAATCTGCAATCATAGCTTGGACAAGTTGGCGTTGGCTTAATGGTTTAGAAAATGTCACCCTCTGTTTTGCATACTCTTTTGCCTCATATGCCAGCCTTTTTGAAGCACCTGTGGCAACGGCACTGAGTCCAAGGCGTCCGTCTGCTATCACCTTCATGGCGGTAGCAAAACCGAATCCGACTTCCCCGACTACAGCATCCAAGCCGACGAAGCAGTCGTCAAATATCAACTCACACTGATGGACTAAGTCGCTTGCAACCGTCTCTTGAATACGGCCAAGGCTCATGCCAGGAGTATTTTTTGGAACCAGAAATGCAGTTATTCCCCCCATGCCTCTTTTTTCCGGATCCGTAACCGCCATTACCATTATAAGATCCGCCAAATCCGCCCGGGTGATAAAATGTTTTGTTCCAGATATTCTCCAACCGTCGCCATCCCGAGTTGCCCTTGTGGAAATTGATTGAACATCACTGCCGGCCATAGGCTCGGTAAGAGCAAACGAACACAGTATCTCGCCTGTTGCAATACGCGCTAACCAGGTTTGTTTTTGTTCCTCGGTGCCATCCAATGCTATACCTCTTGATGCCAAAGAGTTGTTACCAGATATAAGCTCAATAACACAAGAATGACCGGCTGCCAACTCCATCATAACTTCACAAAAAGCACTCATTGACAGTCCAAGCCCACCATACTCTTGAGGAATTAGCATTCCAAAAAGACCAAGTTGACGAGCACCTTCTACGATTGCATCCGGTATTTTCTTGGTTTGCTCTATCTCCGCCCACAATGGATTTACTGTTTTTTGCACAAAAGAGCGAGCGGCATCTTTCATGACCATCACATCTTCAGGTATCCCAAACGAATCGTTCATCTCACACCATCTGTTGTTGTAGTTATTGCCGGAGCTTTTAATGTTGCAACTTTGGAAACAAAATGTTCCATAACCCATCCCTCATCCAACTGAGCAGCATGAATAACCGGGTCAATATCAGGCCTGGCTATATCAAGCGCTATTCTTAGCGCACAGTTGGGACAGAAAAACTCTCGCATAATAAAACGGGGTTGATCCAGATGAACCATCTGCCCCATTGGATGGCCTAACTCGTTGATATGACCATGTCGAAGCGCTGCATGATAGAAGGGGTTGTCTTCTATCGGTCCGTATTGAAAGCCACACTTTTGACATGCCCATACAAGGGTTTCGGTGTCAGGCTGTAACTTTATAGACAAGCCGTCACCTATATTCAGCACCGGCGCGCCTTTTGATTTAGGATTTGTAAAGCTTGCGTCTTTAATCTCATTTTTATTACCAACTACCTTAGCTTCTTGAAGGCGGCGTAAACAAAGCTGTTCCCTTTGGCGTTTTGTGGCCTCTAAATCAACTGTTCCTTCTTGAGTGACAACTACGCCAAACCAATCGCTTGCCAACTTGGGGGAAAGCTTGCCGGAAATAGTATCTTCAGCTACCAACTGAGGATCCCTTGACAATGGATCTCCATAACCACCCCCACCCGGAATCGTAAACACTATGACATCATCGGGGGTTAAAAACAACTCTTTTTTTGCGACAAGGGCTTGGAAATCGAAGTCATCGCTTGTCGGCAGCTGAGCACTGGCCCATAACTTTTCTATATCTGTATCGCCAGTTATTCCAAAACGGGCTGCCGAAGAAGGGCCTCCTCCTGACATCCCAATTACATTGGGAAACTCCGCTCCATGGCACCACAATAACAAGGCGGCAAAATCTACATCATGTATTTTGAACGCGAACTCAATAGCCCTGCCTCCGCAATGCCTGCCATAGCCAAAAGCGTCTCTTCCCATACGACGATATAAGTAAAGCATGGGATAAGAGTGCTCAGCTGATTCAACATTGGCAAACCGGGTAAAAGGAATTGCACCCGATCCGCAAAGGTCAACGCCATCCGCATTCGAACTTGCATTCGCAGCCATCCCTATCGGATCCATTATGAGGGTTCCCCAAAACTTACCTTCGACGTCCACGCCCCCAAAAGTACTTCCCATAAACACCGATCCTGAAGGCGGAGGAAGTTTCGCCGACGCAGCAGGACTGCACTGTATCATATGGCCCAATGCCCCTGCCGTAACAGTTCCTGTCGATATCGACCCTTCCGTGACTCCACCTGATACGGCAGCCGGCCAAATGGGATTGTTGATCGTGCCCTCCTGCGAGGTGATTTCCAGACGGGCAAGTATCCCGCCATTCCAGGGGATGTCAGGAGCCAGTACGGGTAACAGCGCCCCTAATATGCCACCTAAAGCACCGCCAAAACCACAGTTCACAAAACCATTGGCTTGCGGAGAAGTTCCTGAAAAATCAAAATGCAAACGTTCACCGTCGTTTGTAACAGCCAGATCCACTTCATAAAGCTCATCCGCATGTTCGGGAAGATATCCGCCGCCTTCAAAGAAGTCTCTGGCTCGAAATGTTCCTCTTGCCAAAGAGTCCAAACGTTCAGCAAATGCCATATAAGAGTCCCACAACATTTTGCTCATCACTGTTTGTACAGTACTTACCCCATAGCGTTTGACAACTTCGGTCATCTGATTCTGAGCAGCCCTATTTGCGGCTATCATTGAACGTACATCCAAAGCCAATATGTCGGGCAGCCTTGAATTACGACGCAAAAGACGGTCTATGTCACTGCGCATTCTGCCTCTTTCAACTATGCGAACGGCGGGATATATAGTAGGTTCGCCGTAAGCATCTTTTGCATGGGGTGAAACTCCGCCGGGATCCACCCCACCCATATCCAACTGGTGTACAACAACCCCACACCAGGCAATCAACTCTTTTCCCACAAAAAATGGTGAAATTACAGCACAGTCAGGCTGATGGACTACCCCCATCCACGGATCGTTCAAAAAGTACATGTCCCCCGGTTTGATCTTATCGTTTTGGGTCATTACCTTTAATGTCCCGTCTATGATCAGGCTGGCTATCCCGGCATGCAAAAGCACATATGGCCCCAAGAAAGCAGGGGCGCCATCAGCAAGCGTGATAAAGGTACTAAAGTCTTGTGCTTCTGATACGACTATTGTTCCTGAAACCTTACGCAATGTTTCTCCTATGGTCATACCCGCATACCACAAGCGATGCCGTACTATCTCATAGGTCACAGGGTCGACTCTCTCAGCGGGCATGGACAGTTTGAAGGGTGGTACCCATGTCTTTGCCAAACCCAACTCTGGTAAAGGTTTCCCGTAGTCTCTCAACTTATATCACCTCCAGTATGATATTACGATAAGCATCTATCGAAGCCGTCCAGTTCGAGGGAACCAAAATGGTAGTCCCTTCAGCTTCCAGCACTGCCGGGGACTGTATTTTGTAACCTGATGCCGATGGGTCCAACGAGTCAATATTGTAAACGCCTGTTTCAACCCAACCCGCATCAGCAAAAAAACACATTCGTGAACCTGACAACTCTAACGCTTGTCCGCCACCCGCCGACGAGCCATTTAGAGACGACGCAATAATTGCCTCACGGGGTGTGGGGAGTATCCCAACGGCATGTACCGCAAGCAGTTCTCTGCCTCCTTCGCGGTATCCGGAATCAGGACCAAACCTCTTTGTATATAACTTGTCGAAACGGTTGATAATGGTGTCAATCAAAGAAGAGCCGGTTTTATTTTTCGAGATAGGTATTTCAAGTTCATTGGTCTGAAAGCGATACCGCACACTAACACTAAACGACCACCCGAGGCGCTTAGGATCTATATCTTCTTGTGCCAATTGAGTACGGACAACCTCCATTAATTCGTCAAAAGCTTCGACAAGCAGCTCCGCATTACCCGCCACCAAAGCAAAAGTCCTGGATAGGGAGAAGAATCTCTTTTGATCACAACGTGCTATGCCTATAGCAGAAAATACCGTAGCGGCACCGCCAAGCGGCACTATCGTTTTTGACAAGCCAATTTGTTCTGCTATACCGCAGGCATGTAACCCCGTCGCTCCCCCAAAGCAAAACACCGAAAAGTCCCTGGGATCATGTCCCCTGCTAAGAGCATGAAACCTGAGTAAGTCTGCCATATGTGCGTCAACCACCTGTACTATCCCCAGAGCTGCATCTTCCACCTCCATGCCCAACAGACGTGCTATGTTGTCTTCAACCGCTCTTCTGGCGGCCTCTACATCTATAGACATTTTTCCTCCCAACAAAGCTTTGGGATTTAGATAGCCAAGTACGGCATTGGCATCCGTTACCGTGGGGTAGATACCTCCTTTAGAATAACAAACAGGTCCTGGTTCAGCCCCGGCAGAATCGGGACCGACTGTGAGGTTACCTCTTTCAACCCTGGCTATGCTTCCCCCTCCGGCTCCAATACTTTCTATATCCACCATCCGTGTTGCGATTGCATGGCGGTTGTGGATAGAGCTTTGTACATAAGGTGCCTCTTTGTCTATCAAACACACATCAAAGGAAGTACCCCCCATATCAGCAGTCATAACTTTGTCCAACTTGAGAACCTTCATCAACTCTAAAGCTCCAACCATACCTCCGGCCGGGCCCGATTGTAACAACTTGACCGGTTCAGCTATAGCTCTTTTGTGGGAAACAAGTCCCCCATTAGCTTGCATAATATGAGCCGGTGTGTAATCACCCTTGTGTGCTGTTTTAGCAAGTTCACTTAGCATCCTTTCTATGTATCCCTTAACCTCAGGACCCAAGAAGGCATTTAAGGCTGTAGTACTCCAACGCTCGTACTCCCCTAAAAGTGGTGCCAGTTCACTTGAAAGGGTAACGGGAATGTGCGGGAACTCTTCCAAAATTATATCTCGTGCTTGAAGTTCATGGACCGGATTGATAAATGACCATAGAAAGCCTATCCCCACTACGTCCACCCCATTGGCTTTGATGAGTTGTTGTGCGGCATCTGTTAGCTCTTGTTCGTTCAAGGGGCACAATACCTTTCCGCTGTGATCAATCCTCTCAGAAATTCCAATGCAACAGGAAGGATCTACGAGGGTAAAAGGGCGGGGATTGGTAACTTTGTGCTGCCAATCGGCTATAGGAAGTCCTTGACAATAAGCGGCACCTCTCATGTGCCATAATGTTTCTTCAAACCCTTTTGTAGAAATAAAACCTACTCGCGCACCTTTCTGATTGATAAGCGCATTGGTTGCAACTGTCGTCCCGTGAGATAAGTGCCTGGAATTTTTCAAGAGGTCCTCTATGGTAACCTTAAGCTTGTCGGCTGCGGATACTAGGGAGAGAAGTAAGCCCTTCTCAAAGAAGGGAGGAGTAGACGGAGTCTTTGCCACAATCATGTCTCCGTCAGAACCGAACACTGCACAATCGGTAAAAGTACCTCCTATATCCGTTCCTAATAAATATGGTGCTTTCATGTCTATACTACTTTCACTGACCGGTCTTGTTTCATTGATAATCTTGAAGGCTCATCCTTCTTCTTGGGGGTTTAGCTGTAATATCATCACGCCTGGTTTTGGAGTTGATTGTATCCAACATCTCCAAAATAGCTCTGCGTCGCAAAAGTGAGACTACCTCTTCACCGCCTTTGATGGCTATCTGGAGAAGTGATCCAACCTGTTCTTTGGGTACTTTACCCAAGACTTTTGAGTCAAAATACCTGATTTCTTCATCAACCAACCAGTCCATTGCATCGCGATAGAACATTAAATCAGTTATTTTGAATCCCAACTCCTCGGACATTCCCCCACGCCTCATCTTTGCGATTGCAACCACTAGGTCTGCGCTGATTCTGTCGTAGCAATCATGTAAATCGGTCTTGATCAAACCAACCTTGCCCAGTTCATCCAGCTCTTCCGCCCTGATACCGCTCTTTTCCATCAGCTCTTTAGCGCTTATTGGACTATGCTGACCGGACAACAACGACTGAACCAGCTTGTCCATACTTTGGGTGGATAACACCAACTCTTTGAGTGAATTCAGGCCTTGCGTGTCGAACAACTCTTTTATATTGGACAAAGAAAGCTTTCTGGCTTGCAGCTCCCTTATAAGCTGAATCCTTTCAATGCACTCCGGGCTATACCAAGCCATATTTCTGGCTGTCTTCAACGGTAAGGGTAAAAGCTGTAACATCACATAGTGATGGATACTCGCCTTGGTTTCATTGGTCTTGGCGGAAAGCTCTTTTATTGATATCATACCCAAAGAGCGGGGATGTTGGGTTGATTGACTGTTCTCTTGAGCCCTGTTCTCTTGAGCCCTGTTCCGTTGGGTCATGTTCCGTGGAGCCATATTATGTATCACCTTTCACATTGTATATATGAAAGGCTGCTAATGCAAATCTGTAAAAGCTTTTTAAAAAATTAAATTAAGCTGTCTGTTCAAGATGTCCAAGTTGTCAGTTGGTATTAAAATAGTAGTATGCGAAGAGGCGACATGAAAAGTCCACACTCCAATCCGCAACTTGATCCGCAACACTCACGAGAGTTGCTAGATGCTGTGATACTTATAAGCTCCGATCTTGATCTGGAGGTGGTATTGCACCATCTGACAGAAACTGCCGTCTCGTTAACGAAAGCTCGCTATGGTGCTTTGGGGGTCTTAGACAAAGACAAAAAGACCCTTTCCAACTTCATCACTGTTGGCATAGATGCCAAAACGTATCAAGCGATAGGAGCATTACCCGCCGGCAAGGGGGTACTTGGCAAGTTGATCACAGAACCTAAACCCTTGCGCATAGCTAATTTGAGCTCTCATCCCGACCACTATGGGTTCCCAAAAGAACATCCTAACATGACCTCATTTCTTGGTGTCCCCATACGTATACGCGATGAAGTATTCGGCAATCTTTATCTGGCCGATAAACTAGATGCTGATGGTTTTTCAGATGATGATGAAGAGGTTGTGGTCACTCTTTCCAAAGCGGCAGCCATCTCCATAGACAATGCCAGGTTATATGCAAGAGTAAAAGAGTTGGCCATGGCGGAAGACAGGGAACGCATCGCAAGAGACCTCCATGACACCGTAATACAAAAGATTTTTGCTATAGGTCTTTCCCTCCAATCACTAATAAATCAGTTAGAACCTCCCGACTTGGCTATGCGCATACAGGATATAGTTGATGAGCTTGATGAGACTATAGCTCAGATACGAACTACCATATTTGCGCTTTCTGATAACAAGACTCCCGGAAGCATACGAAACGAAATAGTGCGCCTGGTCCAGGATGCATCTGTGAATCTAGGCTTTATGCCTGAAATTTCCATAGACGGGCCGATTGATTCCTATATAGACCAAGAGGTTGGAGACAACCTTTTAGCCACTTTGTCCGAAGCACTTTCTAACATAGTAAAGCATGCTCACGCCAGTAAAGCCAGTGTTACGGTCACTATCGGCAAAGACATAATGCTAAAGGTTCAAGATAACGGTTGCGGCTTGGCCAAAAATGCAACCACCAGAGGTAACGGACTAGCTAACATGTACAACAGAGCTGTGAAGCTAAGCGGTGAGTTCACAACCGGGCCATTGGATTTCAACTATCACAGTTTGAACTATGGGGACTTGGACCACAGCGGAACCGAGTTGACATGGAAAGTTCCTGCTAAACGGTGATCATCACAAAAAAGGGACTTTAGACCATATCGATTAGTGACTTTAGCCCCTACGCAAAACTACCTGTTTGGCGCGATAATCACATACGTAACTATACGTGATTGCACGTGGATAATTATCGACAAAAGAAGTTAGGAGAAAAGGAGATCTAAGTGCCATTAGCCACCTCTCAAGATGAACAAAGTCAAACCAACCGGGATGAAGCCAACCGGGATGAAACACCATCCAGCGCTGGCAGCGTTAAGGATGTCGCGGGAGAGGTAGCTTTTCGCCCTGTGCATCTGCATTCTCCCATAAAAGACGGTGCTGAACATCACTTTGAACCGACAGATGTAAAGTTGGATGTTGCCAAGTTCAAGATTATAAACCGCATCTTGAAAACCAGGCCATTCCAGTTCATGATGATCCTTCCCAATCAGATTATATTCTGGATAGTTATTATTGGCGGTATTTTTGCTGCCACCCAGGACGGAACACGGAACTTCGGCACAGTAATTACTTGGTACGTATGGTTCTGTCTTGTATTTGTTATGATGGTCGGAGTAGGACGTGCATGGTGTAACATGTGCCCGTTTGGTGGTTTTGCCGAGTGGCTGCAACGCCATACCTTCTGGAAACGCACACAAAAAGCTTTGGGGCTTGGCTGGAAAATGCCGCCTCGTTGGGCAAAATACGGACTTTTATTTTCCTTGGTTACCTTTGTAGGACTCACTTGGATAGAAGAGTTCTTCAACATAGCAGGACCCGGGCCTGCCCATGATACAGGTTTCATGGTATTGGGTATAATAAGCTCAGCGGTCCTCGTATTCTTACTGTTTGAACGACGTACTTTCTGCCGCTACATATGCCCTCTGTCCGGCTTAATCGGATCGGTAGGGGCAATAGGTTCGGTGGCAGGGTTTAGAACCAGAAATCGTCAAACATGTATTGACTGCCCGACCAAGGACTGCATGAGAGGTAGTGAACACGGGTTCGGATGCCCATGGTATACATGGCCGGGTAGTGCAGACTCAAACATGATGTGCGGATTGTGTTCCGAATGCTACAAAGCCTGTCCTTATGACAACGTAGGGCTTTTTGTTCAAAAGCCTTTAACCTCAGTGGTAGCTCCTCGCAAGCGCAGGGTGGACATTGCATGGGTTGTTGTATTTTTACTGGGTCTGGTTGTATACCAGCAGGTAAACGCCTTGGGATGGTATACCACGCTGGATAACTGGTTAAACGCCAAAACAGGTATTCCGCACTACCCCAATCCAATCGACTACCTGGGGATAATAGCCATAATCGGATTCGGCGTAGCGGCAGTCGTGTGGCTGTTTTCAAAGGCTCTGCCTCTTCGTACCTACCCTGGTTCTAGCGACAACAATCTGCCCAAGAAGCAGTTAGCTTCAAGTCAACTCTCCCCGGGCCCGGGTGCTGTCCAAAATACTATGGCCATGCAGGCTGGCGTAGTTAAAAAGTCAATAAACTTCAATTCCCTGTTTGTTCCCTTGATGTATGGGATTATCCCAGTCATGGGTGCTGACTATCTGGCAAGGCAGCTACCTAAGTTGTGGAAACATTCCCCCAGACTTCTTCCCTCGATCACCAAGCCTTTCGGGTTTAATTCCCCGGGATATAACGTCCATATAATCGGTTCTTTTACGGGTATCATCGCAACTCAGGTTGGTGTTGTGGCACTTGGCACTTTGGCCTCACTGTATGCGATCTGGAGAATTAATAAACGCGACGTTGCAGTTCATACAACACGTCCGGTTTTGTTGAAACTGCTGTCTTTTTCAATGGTGCTGATAATCGGTGCCGCCATTGCGTGGATTTACGTCCTGATGAACGCCGCTTCATAGGCAAGCAGAAAAGAAAGGAACTACAGAAATGACCATTACCGCCGAATCGCCAAGTATGACAACAGGCATAACTTCACCAAGAATAACCGTTATTGCTGAACGGTGTGCCGGATGCCAGGAGTGTGTAATCCGTTGCCCGGTTAATGCTTTGTCAATGGACACCGACAGTTGGATAGCTGTCGGGAATAACGACCTTTGCGTCGGGTGCAGACAGTGCGAACGCACCTGTCCCTTCAGCTCCATTTGGATAGAAGGACCGCTAATGACAGAACCGCGAATAACTATAACGCCGGTTCATCCGGCAAAACTTAGCGGTGATAACAGCGAAATAAAGCGCGGAATTGACAGTTGGGAAAAAGCAGTAACCGAGGCTGCACGATGTTTGAACTGCCCGGATCCCACCTGCGTAAAGGGATGTCCGGCTCATAACGATATACCTGCTTTCATCAAAGCCATAAGAGAAAAGAACTTGAACAAGGCTCATGAGATACTTTCTAAAACAAGCATGATGCCGGACATATGCTCAAGAGTATGTGACTGGGCAACTCAGTGTGAAGGTGCATGTACATGGACATTAGCAGGCGGCCAAGGCGTATCCATAGGCGCATTGGAGCGTTTTATTACCGACAATCAACCTGTACCGCCACCGGTATCGTCTCGCCGGTCAAACGATGGCCCAAACGATGGCAGGGCTGGCGGGGGCCGTCATGAAAGCAACATTGAAGCATCTGTAGCTGTAGTAGGTTCTGGGCCGGGAGGGTTGGCGGCGGCTTGGGAACTTATCGCAAACGGAGTACAGGTAACCATGTTTGAAAAGGATGCAGAACCCTTAGGAATCCTTCGCTGGGGCATACCTTCTTTCACCCTCCCCGATAACGTGGCAAAAAGGCCGATTGAGGCCTTGCTGTCCGCCGGCATGAAGCTAAACACCAGTGTGGAAATACATCCCGAAGACACTAAAGTACTGCTAAAAGACTATGATGCCATAGTCTTTGCCTATGGAGCACAACTTCCTATTCGCCTACCGGTAGAGGGGAGCACCCTTTTGGGAGTTGAGGATGCAACTTCATTCTTAGAAAGGACCAAGTCCGCTCTGTCCAACGGTACAACTCCAGATGACATTGACGAATCAACCAGGGTGCTTGTTATAGGAGCCGGCAACACCGCTATGGATGCGGCACGGTATGCCAGAAGATTCGGAGCAAGCGCAACAGCTGTTGAGTGGATGGACCGGCGTTTTGCAAAAGTGCGTTCCGATGAACTGCAAGAAGCCTTGGACGAAGGTGTAAACGTTCTATTTTCAACCACAGTAAAGAGTTTGGAAGGGGATTCATCGGGAAAAGTTACAAAGGCATGGTTAGTCAATACCATTCAGAAAAATGCCGCCTCAATGCCGAAGGTTCAAAAAACTCCACCAAGCTCCATAGAGGTGGATAAGGTAATCATGGCGTTGGGATATCGGGTAGACGGATC
Source organism: Actinomycetota bacterium (assembly GCA_023379935.1). Taxonomy (GTDB): domain Bacteria; phylum Actinomycetota; class Acidimicrobiia; order Acidimicrobiales; family JAMCPD01; genus JAMCPD01. The sequence goes on from JAMCPD010000012.1 coordinate 103,782, forward strand.
CTTCGCTGAAAAGGTTGCACCAGGAACCCCGGTAAGGCTTCGACCGGAGGTGGCAACCTCAATCCCGCCCAGGCGCTGGCTGGCAACAGGAATATTCTCTGCGCCAACTTCACCCGTGGGGAGAATGTCGTTGGCGAGGGATGTTTACCTGCAAACCTCCGCCGCTCCTATACACGACAGGGTATGGGTGGTAGGGGATGCTTTGACGGGTCCCGCTACGGTGGTCGCTGCTATGGCACAAGGGAAACAAGCCGCTAAGACCATCTTGTCCAAACTCGGCTAAAACAAAGTCTGAGAAAACAACTATACCCGGAACCTCCCATCTTCGGCGATTAGGTACCCAAATTTGCAATCGATCTGAGCCTATCGTACAACTGCGGTTTTAATAACTTAAAATTAAGCTGTATAAAGAGGGGAATTGGGTACGATTTTTTCCGGAGCTTATAATTGTGGCACGGGTTTTATTGATTATTTCAAGTGGAGTTGACCCCTTTTGATTAACAGATAGTTTGTCACAATAAGGGGAGTCCGATAGAAAGCGATAAGGAATCAAGGATGTTTTTAAAGAATGAGTTCAGCTTCATGGTAAAAGGCCCCAGCGTAAATGGACCACCTCTGTCCAAGTGGTCAAAATCAAAGCTTAACTGATTGTCCTTTCCAACTTGGCTCTGTGGGCTTCGGCAATCTTTTTTAAAATGTTTAACTCATTGTCATTCTATAAGTTCATATATATATACTTGACCAACTTCTGCGACCAACGCCCATCAAGCTTTATTTTTTTAACTATTCTGACCCGCTAGGAACCATAATAAGGGGAACGTATACGCACATAAAAACAAAATGATAGATACCCAAAATGGAGACCTAATTTGACATAGCTGATGCCATTTAACCTAGTACTTTGTAAATTATCACTTCGCAAAAATTTCAGGTTTAGCTAAAATCGCCGAAGATGGGGTAAATTTGCACTCCGAGCATCCCTCAAGAATGCATGTGTGCTAAACTATGGCCATGCGAGTACACATTACACTTGAAGATAAACTAGTCCGCGAACTCGACCGACGCGTCGGAAATCGTCGCCGCAGTTCATTTATCGCCAGCGCTGTAGCACATGCTCTGGACGACGAGCACCGTTGGGAGCTGATTGAGTCAACGCTCGGGACGATCCAGAACGGTGGCCACGCCTGGGATGACGATCCTGAGGGCTGGGTGCATGCACAGCGTCACGGCGACGCGCGGCGGGTTGGGTGACGTGGCGGCTTTTTTGCTCGACACGACCGTCCTGATCGACCTACTCCGCGGGCGTTCAGGGGCGGTCCAGAGAATCCGGGAACTCCGTGATGCAGGCGTCATCCCGTACGTGTGCGCCGTAAACGTCGAGGAAATCGTGCGCGGCCTCCGGGAGCACGAGTACGATACGGCACGCACCTTGTTCAACGGCATGCGACTAGTTCCCCTTAGCTCGGAAGAGGGCTGGCGCGCCGGAGAGTGGCGCAGAAGCTTCGCTAGGCGGGGACGCACACTCGCTCAGGCCGATTGCCTTATCGCAGCTGCAGCGCTCTCCGTCAGAGGCCATCTGGCAACTGGAAATCCGAAGGACTTCCCTATGGGCGAGGTGGTTGTCGAGCACTGGCCAACCGGCGAATAGGCAGACAAGCGTACTTTTCCCCCAGATCGGGCACTCGAGACCAACATCAACCGCGAAGAAAGCAACAGTTCAGTTGGCAGCTCCTATACAGAGGCCTTGCTGCACTGCTGGCACGTGCTTGGAAGCCATAGAGGGCACTGCTGAGTATTGTTAGCACGCAATGACTGTCAAGCCTACACCGGGGATCTTCGACAACAAGGCCGTAGAGCTCGTAGGCGTTACCAATTCGTCCACTACCAGTACTGCAGTCACCTACAATACCACTAATGGCGGCATCGGAATCCAGGACAACGAACCTCCCATCTTCGGCGATTAGGTACCCAAATTTGCAATCGATCTGAGCCTATCGTACAACTGCGGTTTTAATAACTTAAAATTAAGCTGTATAAAGAGGGGAATTGGGTACGATTTTTTCCGGAGCTTATAATTGTGGCACGGGTTTTATTGATTATTTCAAGTGGAGTTGACCCCTTTTGATTAACAGATAGTTTGTCACAATAAGGGGAGTCCGATAGAAAGCGATAAGGAATCAAGGATGTTTTTAAAGAATGAGTTCAGCTTCATGGTAAAAGGCCCCAGCGTAAATGGACCACCTCTGTCCAAGTGGTCAAAATCAAAGCTTAACTGATTGTCCTTTCCAACTTGGCTCTGTGGGCTTCGGCAATCTTTTTTAAAATGTTTAACTCATTGTCATTTCTATAAGTTCATATATATATACTTGACCAACTTCTGCGACCAACGCCCATCAAGCTTTATTTTTTTAACTATTCTGACCCGCTAGGAACCATAATAAGGGGAACGTATACCCACATAAAAACAAAATGATAGATACCCAAAATGGAGACCTAATTTGACATAGCTGATGCCATTTAACCTAGTACTTTGTAAATTATTACTTCGCAAAAATTTCAGGTTTAGCTAAAATCGCCGAAGATGAGATATATACCCGGGACCAGATACGTTACGATCACCAGGTACAAAGCCTGCACTGATGAAGCGTTCGGGAACTGTTCTTCGGTTTAGAGGATGGAGCCTAAGACTAAGGAAATCCAAACCGGGACTAAAGTTTCCCCAAGGCCAAGTCTTCTGCCATTATCCAGCCAAATACCACGAGACAATCTCCTTTGGACGGGTTTAATCCCTTAAACAACTTTGCAACCGATAAATCCACCTTGAGTCTATTTGACCCAAAACTTGTAACACCGCCAGGCGATGTTTCTCCGGTTAAGGCAAACGAACTATCATCCAAACTACCTGTTGCGGAAAACCGCTTGGCAAGCCTCTTGCCCCAGGCCTTTTCTTCCCCTGTAGCTGAATAACCCGGTCTTGGTACTATGTCACGCACACCCTTGAATAGTTGATATCCTTCAGGGCTGATCAAACGCGTAGCCAGCAGTACATCTTCATCGGGAAAAGCCAGAAGGGCTTTTTTGTATAACTCGCCCATCACCGCACGAAGGACAGCTTCCGATCTGGCTTTTCGATCAAACCCGGCAATGCCTATAAGGATTGACGGAGTTCCTCCGATGCGCTCTAAAGTACTGAAGGCAAAACCTCGCAGCTTTTTATTTTCCCAGCATTGAGTGGCGAGTACCCACTCATCACGTTGTTTGGAAAGTAACCCAACATCAAAAGCGCCCGCATTTAAAGCGCCCGGCAACGCGGACGCCAACCCAACCTCGGCCATGTCAGCCAGTTCAGTATCATCAAGTACTACACAATCTTTAGTTGTAACTTCACGAGCCACATAACTATCTTAGCTCACTTGGATACTTTAAAGCCAATCGCGTTAATCATATCTTCCAGTTCAAAGGTGAGATCCACTGAAAACTCCTTTCCAAGGTGCCAAGCAGACAGTTCGCCGTCTCGACTGGGTGTTACCAATACGACTGGTATGTTGCCTGGATGACGCCAAAGCAACTCTTTCAACGCCTCCAAAGTCGAACCTTCGCAGTTCTCTGCTATGACACAGAATTGTTTACTTACTGGAAAATCGTTCTGATCGAACAGTTTTAAATCCGAAGCAAGTAGTCGCCAGGTATCTTGTTCTTTGGACAGTTTTCCCGTTACACACACAACGGTATCTTCAACCAGGTGCTCACTGACATTCATATAGGTCTTAGGAAATATCACCACCTCTATTGCGGCTGAAAGATCCTCCAAAACGAATGTGGCCATCAGGTCACCTTTTTTGGTATAACGGCGTACCAATGTTGTGACAACTCCTCCAAGTTGCACTTCGGCAGGTGATGATTCGACTGCAGCGTTGTTCAGAGATTCATCAAGCGATTCTATGACTTCACTTATAGTATTGCCGGTTGACGCACGTAATTGATCCTCAATACCCATCAAAGGATGATCGCTTACATACATCCCGAGCATCTCCTTTTCAAGGGCTAACAGTTCAGTCTTATCAAACTCTGTTTCAGGTATAGCGATTTGTTCATAATCGTTAAACTCCCCCGACCCCGACGAATCGTCTGCAGCACCGCAAGCTTCAAAAAGAGTGACCATTCCCATATCACGGTACTTCTTCTTCGCCAGAGAGCGATCTACAATTTGTTCAAACACCATGGTCAAACCTTTACGCTTATAAGCCATTGAATCAAAAGCTCCCGATTTAATGAGAGATTCAACCGTGCGTTTATTCAAGACAATAGCATCCACCCGTGTGCAAAAATCATAGAAATCTTTAAACAAGCCTTTAGATTCGCGTACATCAACAATATGAGAGACTATACTTTCTCCTACATTGCGTACTGCGGCCAAACCAAAAACTATCTCACCACCAACAGGCGTATTTAGCGATAAGTTTGACGTATCACCGGCCACTACGGGGGTGAACGATGCAAGTGAACGATTGATGTCCGGCGGCAGGACACGAATGCCCATCGTTCTGCATTCCGACAGATACAAAGCGGTACGGTCTTTATCACCATTGACAGAGGACAGCAGAGCCGCCATATAGAAAACCGGCCAATGGGCTTTTAGATAGGCAGTTTGATAAGCGACAAGCCCATAGCCGTATGAGTGGCTCTTGTTGAAAGCATAATCAGCAAAAGGCTCAATGATGTCAAACAGCTTGTTTGCCAAATCGGCCGTATATCCCTTTTCTTTGGCTCCGTTTACAAACTTATTGCGTTGCAGTTCAAGCAAGGAACGTATCTTTTTTGAACATGCTTTACGTAAATCATCAGCTTCCTCCAGTGAATAGCCTGCAAAATGCTGTGCTATTTGCATCATCTGCTCCTGATAGATCATCAACCCCTGCGTATCCCCCAAAATAGCCTCCATCTCCGGATGAAGATATGTGACTGGTGCTGTTTTATTCTTTCTGTATGCATACTCTTTGTGCATGTTATCTGCCATTGGGCCGGGACGGTAAAGGGCTATACACACCGCTATGTCATCTAAGGTTTCGGGACTGAGTGAACGTAATAAGCTTCTCATCGGTCCTCCCTCAAGCTGAAATACGCCAATGGAATCACCTCTTTTCAATAACTCGTAACACAGCGGATCATCCAAGGGGATATTATCTATATCAAGCCTATAGCCTGTATTTTTTTCTATCTCTTCAAGTGTCATTTCTATAACGGACAAGTTGCGTAAACCTAAAAAGTCCATTTTTAAAAGCCCAAGAGCTTCAACCGCATGCATCTCATACTGGGTTACGGTGGGAGTATTTTTCAGGTCATTAGCTTCATCGGTGGCTTTTCGTTGTACCGGCAGATAGGAGATTAACGGTTTATCGGTTATAACCACCGCAGCAGCATGAATTCCTTCTTGGCGACGTAATCCTTCCAAACCCTTTGCAACATCTATAACCCTTTTGGCATCTGGGTCACTCTCATAGAGCTCCCGCAACTCCGAAGCTGCCGTATATCCCTCCTGGAACTGCTCGTTATAGTCAAAACAAGCATGAAGAGGCGTATCGCGCCCTCTGAGCAGAGGCGGCATGGCTTTTGCAATTTTATCACCGAGCAGATAGGGATAGCCCAAAACCCTCGCCGCATCTCTAACAGCTGCCCTTGCTTTGATGGTCGAAAAGGTCACTATTTGGGCAACATGATCCATGCCGTCGCGGCCATAGCGTTGGTTGACATATTGAATCATATCTAAACGCTTACGCTCATCAAAATCCATATCTATATCGGGAAGTTGTTTACGCCCTTTGTTGAGAAACCTCTCGAACAAAAGACCATAAGCCAGCGGATCCAGTTGCACTATCCCAAGGCAGTAAGCAACGCAGCTGCCACCCACTGATCCCCTGCCGGGACCTACTCTTATCGAATGATTTTTAGCAAAAGTTACAAGATCCCAAACGATCAAAAAGTAATCGGCAAAACCCATACTGTTTATAACGGCAAGTTCATAGTCCAGCCTTTCTTTAACGTGAGAAGGAAGCGATTGGCGGCTGGCATCCAACCCTTGGTGAGCTGCGCCGTTGCCTTGATGGGTTGAACCGCTACCATACCTGAGATAAGCGCCTTGGAAGGTAAGGTGTGAAAGGTAGTCTTTGGCATCATCAAACCCCTGAGGGAGGGGGAACTTGGGTAAACATCCGGTTGAAAACGGTATATCCACATTACAACGGCCGGCGATATCCAAAGTGTTGTCACACGCAATCGGAAAATCTGAAAATACTCTCCTCATTTCCTGAGCAGATTTCAGATAGTGTTCACTTCCTTCAAAATGAAAGCGACCTGGATCATTCAAGGTTGAGCCGGTTTGAATACACAGCAGTACGTCATGTATAACAGCATCATCACGTTTTATGTAATGGCTGTCGTTTGTGGCAACAAGTGGAGCACCTATCTTGGCAGCCAACGAGATCAGCATGGGATTGACCTTTTTCTGTCCCGCCAAGCCATGATCCTGAAGTTCAACAAAAAAGTTCTCTTTCCCGAAGATATCCTGTAGCTTTCCCGCAAGCTGGTATGCCTCATCATCATCCCCTTTTAACAGAGCTTGCGGTACTACTCCTCCAAGACAACCCGTAGAGGCGATCAGACCCTCATGATAAGTTTGTAACAGCTCAAAATCCACCCGCGGTTTATAGAAATAGCCTTCAAGCCAGGAATAGGATGAGAGCTTTATCAAATTCTGGTATCCCTCATTCGTTTCACAAAGAAGTATCAAATGGTAATAAAGCTTTTCACCGCGACTACCCTCCCCGCCGGTATCATCTATACGGCCTTTTCGGGCAGGCCTTTCAAATCGGCTGTTTTTGGCCATATAAGCTTCCAGCCCTATTATCGGCTTAATTCCTTTTTCAGCCGCCATTTTGTAAAAATCAATCACACCATACAAGTTGCCGTGATCGGTGATCGCAAGGGCGGGTTGCCCGTCTTTCAAGGCAGCGTCAATCAGTTCCTCCAACCTGCTGGCACCATCCAACATGGAATAATCGGTATGTGTATGCAAATGTACAAAGTCTGTTTTCACAAATACATTCTCAGACGACACAGTCAGTTATTATCCAACCTGACGTGGCATTAGTTCAAAATGGGTCATTTAGAGATATGTCCCATGCATACGATCTTGGCGGGGCCTATCTTCAAAATCTTTTCCGCTGTCCACCGGTTGAACAATACCTCCGCCACCCGGTAGTTCTCTGCGCCTCATATTGTCAAGTTGGGAACTGGCTGTGATTTGTTGGGCCATCAATGCCGCTTGTATCCCATGGAACAACCCCTCCAACCAACCGACCAGTTGAGCTTGTGCAATACGTATCTCTGCTTCGCTCGGAGAGTTGGCGTCCGTAAAAGGCAGTGTAAGCCGATTTAACTCCGAAACCAGATCGGGCGATAATCCACTGGCCAGTTCAGATATGGTAATTTTATGTATTTCACCCAAGCGAATACAGCTTTTCTCATCCAATGGCTTTGCTCGCACTTCATCCAACAACTGCCGCACCATTGCTCCTATACGCATAATTTTGCCCGGTTCTCGTATCCACTCTTGGGACTCAATCTCCTTGGAATATGCGTTATCGGAGTTTATATGCTCATCGTTGGTCTGTTCATCACTCTTGACGGCTTCGCCGGTTTTACCATCTCTGTTGCTAAATTCCGTATCTTCCATTGTTACCTCCGTCTAACATTATAACCGACTCCTCTACTTTCATAATATACAACCGAAACACCTAGTCAACTATTACATTAGTTGACTTTTTCGGTTAAGCTTTCATTCTGCAAACCAACTCAACAAGGGTACCCACATCTCAGCAGCGGTCAAAGAGCCGTGTCTGGCCAATAACTGCATCTCTCTAATATCACCTGGATCCATAAAGGCAACAGGTTCATGAGAAACTAAAGCTACATCACCCAGCCTTTCGACAAACTGTTTGGAGGCTTGCTTGCCGAACCATTCCGATTGAACCAGCTCATCTCTTGACATTACCCAGGCTACATCGCTAAAGAGATCAGTCGTATACTCCAACAACTGTTTTTGTGCTCCTTGGTTGGCATGCAGCCACCGGAATCTTCCTTCACCGGATATGAAACTCACCATATCCATAATGTTCGAATCCGGTACAATAACAGGTTGATCAACTTGCACCTGCCCATGGTCAGAGGTTAAAACCAACGCACAACCTTTGGGCAATCTCTCAATAAGCTCCTCAACTATACCATCACATGCTTTGAGCTCAGCTTTATAGTGGCTGTCAAGCCCCCATTCGTGGGCAACCTTATCAATACCGTCATAATATACGTATATGAAGGTTTCACCCTTGGAGAGAAGCTCGGATACCTCGACACCTATAACAGAGGGCATCTGCCATGTATGAAAAACAGCTCCCTGTAAATGTGCGGAAGTAAACCCGCTGGAAGGAAAGCCTGATTTTACAACCACGGGAACTTTGGACCCGCGAAATGCCGGAATAGGTTGAAAACTATAAGGTGGGAGCGTACTTCTTGCATCCTTACCGTTTATTCTCCAATGAAGCACGTTTAAAACCTCATCTGTACCAACGCTCAACCGATACCCCATCAACCCATGGATTGTCGGGGAAAACCCTGTAGTCAATGAGGTAAGTGCCACAGCGGTAGTCGTAGGGGCAACAGAAGTAATCTTGGTGCCTTGTCCAGTTGATATAGTCTTCAGACTATCCTTGTATCTTAATACCTGTTCCCACCCCAAACCATCAACTACAAACAGAACAACCTGTTTCGCCTCCCAAACCGATTCAGGAAACCATGCCGGACGCTCAGACACAGAACGACTCCATAACATCGGGATCAGCGATGCAATACAGGGACCATCATAGGCAGGAAGTATCGGAGCAGGTATAACAGTTCTCACAAGTGTTAACTATTTTAGTTCATTCTGCTAATACCGCAAGCCAGCAAAAAACAGGCTAACATAGTTGACGTGAGAGTTTCGACCAGAGGAGACTATGCGGCTAGGGCGCTTTTGTCTCTAACTTTACATATTGATGAAGAAGGACCGACATCAGTTAAAGATTTAGCTGACAGAACCGGTCTGCCCCAACCCTATCTGGAACAGATCCTGCTTGCTCTCAAAGGTGCCGGACTGGTGCGCTCAAAAAGAGGAGTTGGCGGAGGTTATGTACTGGCGCGACCGGCTGAAGAAATTACGCTTTCACAGATAGTGGGTGCTGTTGACGGTCCTATAGCGGCGGGAGATTTCGGTCGTCCACATGAAGGCGGTGCTTGTAACCATGAAGGCCAATGCATACTGCTTGAAGTATGGGCGGGAGTCGGAGAACATATGCGCTCACACCTGGATTCCTTCACACTGGCAAGTTTGGCGGCAACGGCCAGAGGTGAAAATAAGGATGCGTCAACTAAAGCTTCAAGTATTGTCAACCATCAAACGTGAAACAGCGATCCTCAGACACCGAAGGTGTCCAAGTAGTCTTGTAGATCCTTGGGCAATGGTGAGTTAAACTCCATCCTCGGTCCTAACGGATGATCAAAAGACAGCCTGTGAGCATGTAAAAATAACCGGCAGGAACGATCGGATTGGGACAGATCGGATTGAGTGCCGTTGGTGCTTGAATAGCGCAGATCGCCTATAACGGGGTGTCCAATCGCGGCCATGTGAACTCGAATCTGATGCGTTCGTCCTGTTTCTAAGGTAACTTCAAGTAAGCTGGCGCTATAAGGTTGCCAAAACCGACTCCACACTTCATAGCGGGTATACGCCGGTTTGCCAAAAGCCGTAATAGCCATTTTTGTCGCGTTTTTTTCACTCCTCGCAATCGGAGCGTCTATCAAACCGCTATCGGCCTGCACATGACCGCTTACCAACGCAAGGTAGTTGCGTTGTACGGCCCGGTGTTGGAGCTGTGACACAAGGTTTTCATAAGCCGTAGGTGTCCTGGCGACCACCATTAATCCCGAGGTCTCTTTGTCTAAACGATGCACTATACCCGGTCTCATGCTATCCCATTTTGTCCCGCGGGAATCAATGTTGGCCATTTCGGGAAACCTAGCCACCAGCCCATTTACCAATGTTCCGCTGTTTTGGCCGGCTCCGGGATGAACCGTAAGCCCCGAGGGCTTATCAACCACTATTACATGCCAATCCACATATACCACTTTGAAGTGAATGTTGTCTTGGCCAATACAAACATCTTGATTCGGTTTATCCAACAGATCAATACAAAAATGCTCTCCGGCCTTTACGCGTAACTTTTTGTCCCTGACCGTTTGAGATGATATGGATACCTTACCCGAAACAATCAAATGCACGGCTTGCGATCTCGTAACACCCGCCAGCTGTGCTACTGCTTTGTCCAAACGTTGTTCGGACAACTCATGAGGTATTAACCACTCCATTGGCTGCTCTTTTGCCTCCTGTTTTCCTTCCATATATAACCACAATCAATAAAAGAATACCCCCACAAACTATAGAGGCATCCGCAACATTAAAAGTCGGCCAATGAGATACATCTATGAAGTCCAGCACCTCGCCCCCTTGGAATATACGATCAATCAAATTTCCAAGCGCCCCACCTAATATCAGTCCTACCGCTATCGCGCCCGTCAAAGTAGAGGTGTAACCGCTGAAAAGTAAGACTGCTACTACAAAAACCAGACCTACCGCAACCAGTTCCAAACCGAAGCCTTTCCCTATCCCAAAAGCAACACCTGAATTGTAAAAAAGTTTCAACTTCAAAAAATTGGTTACATGCACCGGACCGTTAGATAAATAATGCTTAGCCAATAAAGCAGTTATCTGATCGGCTAAGATAACCAACAAGGCAACTAAGGCAAGGATAACAAAGCGGATGTTATTCTTTAACGTCTTGATGAAAGCCCACCGCTCTTGCATACAACACACAGTCTGGCATATGGCAAAGCTTTAAGACGAGCCTTGGAAATCGGCTTATTGCACTCCTCGCATATCCCGTAAGATTTAGAATCAATCTTTGCCAACGCATGAGTGATTTCTTCAACTGCTTGGCTGGCTTGGGCAGACAATACCAGATCAATCTCAAGCTCCATATTTGACGATCCCCCTTCTCCCGACTCTTCATCAAACTGAACATCCTTTGGCTCCATATCCCGTATAAGTAAGTCTGTTTCCGCTTTGAGATCATCTATTTGAGCAAGATAAGTCTCCCGCTCCTTCAACAGAGCCTTACGTTGATCACTAAGGAAATTTTTATCAAGAAAATTATCATCCAACGGCTGTTTTTTGGCGGCGGATCTTGGTGTAACCCTTGTTTTCTTTCGAGTTCCTTCTTTCTTAACTACTTCCTTTTTTATTACAGTTTCTTTTGTCGCAAGTTTTGACTTTTTCCCACGACTGGTTGAACCTGACAACTTCGAACTTGGCACCTTAATAACCTCACTTTTATAGGAATTGACCATTTACTAAATATACACGCATATATCCAATCTCACAGATATTACAGTCATTTGTAACTTTAAACTTAACTATCCCCCACTTTTAATCTAAATTTTATTATTATAGTAATTATGGAACTCACACCAAAACTTTTAAGAGAAGCTGAATTTAGAGAAGGGTTACGAGGTTATAAGTGTGACGATGTAGATGAGTTCTTGGAACAGGTCGCTCAGGGGGTTGAGCAACTGCAAGAACAGCTACGTCAAGCTAACGAACTGATAAAACAGCTGGAGCTGAATGCAGCTCAACCGGCTTTATCGCAAGGCTCTCCGGACGCTTTACAGATAGATGCCTTGCAAATAGGGGAAGAGACTTTGCGCCGCACACTTGTGCTTGCCCAAAAAACCGCCGATGATGCCATCAAGGATGCCCAAGAGAGAGCAGCCGCTATGGTCCAAACCGCAGATGAACAAGCTAAGGGAATAGTCGGTCAGGCTGAAAGTGAAGCTGCGCGAATAACCGAGACCACGAGAAAAGCTCTCCGTGAAGAGATTGACAAACTTCAAGGTGCTCGTGGCCTGCTAACAGGAGAGATCGAAATAATGTCCAAGCATTTAGAAGGTGAGCGCCTAAGGCTACGCACCATGCTGGGAGAGATGTTGAAATGGGTAGAAGACAATATCCAGCAACGCCCGGTTCCCCAGTTAAAAGCCAGTCCACCATCGGCCAGTCCACCATCGGCCAGTCCACCATCTGCCAACCCACCATCTGCCAGTCCACCATCTGCCAACCCACCTCCGGCCAACCCACCATCTGCCAGAGACAATATACCGGATTCACCGGATTTCATGCAGGTTGAACAGTAATACCTATATAACGGCCGTCTGTAAGCTCATATCTTTCTGTGGTAGATGAAATATCAGCTGTCAACTGTCCGGTTTCTATCTGTATAGTTTTCGCCAATGTCTGGTCTGCCAGATACCCTTTGTGTACCTCCAAAGCCTGGCTAACATCGGCTGGAACTTCAAGCCTAAGATGTATACGATCTGTTACAGCAAGGCAAGCATCTCTTCTGGCAGTCTGAATTAAACGAACAACATCCCTGGCTAGGCCTTCAGCTAACAGTTCCTTGTTGACATCCAAATCAAGCACAACCACTTGTCCATCCGCTAACACTCTCGAAGTGCGCTCATCTTTGGCTATCCCAACCAGCTCATACTCAGAGCTTTTGAGCAGTACCTCACCGACTCGTGCCGAACCATCCGGTTGAATATGAAAGTTGCCGCTTTTTATCGCAGTAATAGTCTGTTGCGTCTTTGGTCCCAACCGAGGGCCCAATAAGGGTAGGTTGATATTGAGGCGTGTAGTTGCCACCGATGAGACATCGTCTTCAAAAACAACATTATGAACATTGACTTCATTTTTAATCAAGTCAACATAACCCACTAAAGCCTGCGCCTGAGGTGAAAAAAAGGTGAGGGTCGCAAGAGGTAAACGTGCACGGAGTTGGTTGGCTTTTCGTATTGAGTGAGCAGCCGAACACAGTTCACGCACCAAATCCATATTGCGAACTAACTCGGGATCATCAAGCAGCAAATCTGGGTTAGGCCAATCCGTCAAATGCACGCTACGCGCCCCGGTAAGCCCTTTGTACACAGCCTCACTGACAAGCGGCAATAGGGGGGCGGTTATACGACATAGAATCTCCAGCACTGTAGCCAAAGTATTATACGCATACTGCTTGTCATCCTCTTGGTGCCTATCTGCTGTAGAAAGCTCCGAAGAGAGATCAGTTTCATTTAAGCGAAGGTTTTTGGGACGTGGACTCCAGAAGCGATCACGGCTTCTGCGTATATACCAGTTGTTCAAGGCATCCAAGAAAGCGGCTATGGCGGCACAAGCTTTTGGCGTATCATAAGCATCCATGAACTCAGTTACCTGGCGGAGAAGAGAGGTGACCTTAGCTAAGATGTATCGATCCAAAACCTTGGGTGAATCTACCCGAAACTGTCCTCTCACGTTATCAGCGTTACCATAGAGGCTCAGGAAATACCATGCATTCCAAATCGGATTCAAAATATTTCTTATCGGTTCCGCTATACCTTGTTCGTCAACTACAAGATCTTGCCCTTTCAGTATCGCAGAAGACAAAAAGAACCAGCGCATGGCATCAGCTCCATAGGTATTGAAAACCTTTTCAGGATCTGGAAAGTTGCCCAAACGCTTGGAGAGTTTCCGCCCGTCATCCCCCAAAACAACACCATGAGCCACACAGGATTTGAAAGGCGGACGATTGAAAAGTGCGGTTGACAAAATATGAAGTGTATAAAACCATCCTCTCGCCTGCCCTATGTACTCAACTATAAAGTCGGCGGGGAAATGTGACTCAAAATGGGTTGTATTCTCAAAAGGATAATGAAGCTGCGCAAAAGGCATCGCTCCCGATTCAAACCAGCAGTCCAATACCTCGGCAACTCTTCTCATCATCGTTTTCCCTGACGGATCATCAGGGTTGGGGCGTACCAAGGAGTCTACATATGGTCTGTGCAGGTCTTGTGGCGAAATACCGGCAGAGTGGGTAGCAAAATCTGCCTGTGAGAAATCCGCCTTTAACTCATCCAAGGAACCGTAGACATCAATCCTCGGATAATCGGGGTTGTCGCTTACCCAAACAGGTATAGGAGCACCCCAAAAGCGATTACGGCTGATAGACCAGTCTCTGGCTCCGGCCAACCATTTCCCAAAAGCACCTTGGCGTATGTGCTCGGGTATCCAGTTGATCTCGTCATTCAACAACAGCATTTTGTCTTTTATCTTGGTAACGGCCAAAAACCACGACCCTATAGCCTTGTATATCAAAGGCGTATCACTACGCCAGCAGTGAGGGTAACTGTGAGTATAGTCCTGTGTTGATACAAGTAAGTTTTTTGCCGCCAAATCTTCTATAATAGTTTGATTGGCTTCAAATACCTGCATCCCTTCATAGGGAGGAACCAAAAATGTAAATCTCCCCCTATGATCAACCGGACATACAACCGGTATGTCGTTTGCCTTACAAAGCAGGTAGTCGTCTTCTCCAAAACCAGGTGCTATATGTACAACTCCAGTTCCCTCTTCTGTGGTAACAAAGTCTGCTCCAAGAACATAAAAGGCGTTGGCGACGTTGGCAAAGAAGTCAAAAAGCGGCTTATAACGACATCCTATCAATGAGGAACCACTTATCTTTTTCAAGCATTTTGCTCCAAGTGACTCGTAGTATTCGGATGCTGCACTTGCAACTATAAAGCGTTTGCACTCCAGGCATCCATTAGCCATATCTCCGTCTATTTCTTTACCAATTTCAAGTACTGCATACTCAATATCGGGGCCAACGGCCAAAGCCAGATTGGATGGAAGTGTCCAAGGGGTGGTAGTCCAAGCAAGTATATAAAGTTTTGGAAAAGATTGTTCGTCTAAGAGCTCAGATTTATCCGATAATCCAAGCTCTTCCAACAACCGAAAATCGTCCGATAGCTCAAAACACACCGTCACGGAGGGATCTTGACGATCACGATATGCATCATCTAAATGAGTTTCAAAATTAGACAAAGGGGTTTCACACTCCCAACAGTAGGGTAACACACGCTCACCTTGATATATGAGCCCTTCTTCCCACAAACGCTTGAATGCCCAAAGAACACTCTCCATGTAGTCGATATCCATGGTACGATACGCACTGTCAAAGTCAACCCAACGAGCTTGGCGCCTTACATAATACTGCCAAGCATCAGTGGTTTGCGTTACCAACGACCGGCATGCGGAATTGAAAACCTCAACTCCCATATTTTCAATCTCCAATTTGCCGCTTACCCCAAGCTGTTTTTCGACTTCCATCTCTGCGGGAAGTCCATGGCAATCCCACCCAAAACGCCTTTGGACCTTACGCCCGCGCATTGTTTGA
The DNA here is from genome assembly GCA_023379935.1 of Actinomycetota bacterium. GTDB lineage: Bacteria > Actinomycetota > Acidimicrobiia > Acidimicrobiales > JAMCPD01 > JAMCPD01. The sequence goes on from JAMCPD010000012.1 coordinate 119,192, forward strand.
TATCTTGGAATAGCATCTTTGACAAAACCAGTCAATAAATGACCATAATGAGGCAACCCATTGGCAAAAGGCGGACCGTCATAAAAAACGTACTCATTGTCTCCGCCCTCTCTTGCATCAACGGAAGCGGCAAAGGTGTTATCTTTATCCCAAAAATCAAGTACCTCAATCTCTATATCGGGGTAGTTGACTTTTTGAGGTACGTTGGGATAGGGGTTTTCCGATACGGTATTCGGCGTGTTTCCCGGCGTATTTTCCGGTGTGCTCATCACATTTGCAATGACTTAATCTCCAGGTATTCCTCCAAACCATAACGACCTAGTTCCCTGCCATACCCGGACTGTTTATAACCACCAAACGGTGCCATTGGATTAAACATGGCGCCATTCAAATCAAGCTGTCCCGTACGTATCCGTTTTGCAACCCTAATAGCCCTTTCATTATCTGACGCCCACACTGCTCCTGATAAGCCATACTGGCTATCGTTAGCTATCGCAACGGCATCATCTTCGGAATCATAGGGGATAATGGAGAGAACAGGACCGAATATTTCTTCTCTGGCTATCGTCATATCATTGGAAACTTCGGAGAAAACCGTGGGACGCACAAAATAGCCTTTTTCAATTCCATCGGGCAAGTCAGTTCCTCCGGTGAGTAGTTTGGCGCCTTCGTCAATACCTTTTTGTATGTAGCCCCGCACACTAAGCAGTTGTTGGGCTGAAACCAGAGGACCAAGCCTTGTGCTGTCAGCAAAAGGGTCACCCGGTGTATAAGTTTCAGCCTCTTTTACCGCCAACTCTTCAACTTCGGTAAGCTTTGACCTGGGTACAAGCATACGAGTTAGTGCAACACAGGTCTGGCCTGAGTTCAAAAAGCACATGCTTATTCCGCTGGCAACCGCCCTGGACAGTTCAACATCATCCAAAATGATACAAGCAGACTTACCGCCAAGCTCAAGCGCCACCCTTTTTATATCTCTTGATGCCAACTCAGCTATACGTTTTCCGGCACGGGTAGACCCGGTAAAGGAAACCATATCCACCGACGGATGGGTAACTATTGCCTCTCCAACTACTGTCCCGCTACCTGTAACCATATTGAAAACTCCCTGAGGGAGTCCGGCTTGTTGTATAATCTCAGTCAAAATATAAGCATTCAAAGGAGCAACTACACTTGGTTTGACTACAACGGTGCATCCGGCTGCTAAGGCTGGAGCAACCTTCGCACAAATTTGATGTAAAGGATAGTTCCAGGGCGTAATAGCCCCCACCACCCCAACTGGTTCTTTCAGCACCAAAGAACTGCTGATCTTTTCCTCAAAAGAAAACTCGCTAAGTACTTGCGGCATAGTTGCAAAATCCATTGTGGGCAAACCAACTTGAACCAAACTTGCCAGGTTTAAAGGTGTGCCAACTTCGGTTGCTATGGTGTTTGCCAACTCAGCGGAACGTGCCGTTATCCCTTCGGTAATTTTTGTTAAATACGAAGAACGCGTCTCTACCGACAGATTAGACCACTGCTCAAACGCATCTTTTGCCGCACTTACGGCTTTGTCAACATCATCGGCGTTACAAGCTGGTATGGTTGCCACAACCTCTTCTGTGGCTGAGTTGGTAACATCTATGGTATCCTCCGTAGAAGCCGATACCCAAGAGCCGTTTATAAAAATTTTATCCTTTTTCTGAAACTCCATTATTTTCTCCTTTTGTCTTTTGCTCTTTCCGTTTTTATTTTTTTATTTGTACTTATTTTTATCAATAAATTCATTTACCTCATGCTCAACTTCGGGGGGAACGGCCTCCCAAGCTGCTTTATTTTTTAATTCTTCCAACGCTTCGACTTGTTCATAAGAACTTTTATTGTGAACATCCAAAACACCTAATAATTCAGGAACTGTTTTCGGCAAATCCCAATGTAATGTTTTTATCCAGTCTTCGTTACGGTCTCTATCGGATATTGGCATTTTATTTTTCTCCTTATTTATTCGACTTGATACAACTTAGAGCTATGCACCTGAAGTTATTCTTAGATGTCTTATTATCCAATATACGTTAAAAATAAGCCGTAATGCTAATCCCAACAAAGAGCGGTATCAACAATATCCAGATTCCTCAATAATATAGATTCTAAGCCTGATAGGGTATTTGCTCCGTTGAAACACAAATTGGCAACTTGACAAAGCGGTTGACAAAAGTTTTCCAACAGCGAACCATCGCTACAAGCACAGCCACTGGGAAAACGGTCGGAACAGATATCTTTGTCAACATACAACAAATCCAACAGTTTTTCCGCTTCTAACAACCAGAGTGCCCCACACTGAAATAAAGCGCCGGCTTTGGTACGCCTAGCTGATATTCCCACCGCTTTACGCTCAGCCACTTTTATCTCCCCCCATGAAATTCCAGCAAAACATATACTGTCCGACCAAGCAGTTTTAACCGGTTTACCACGATGAACTTGAACTTTGTAAACTCCCGCTTGGTCCAAAACACACATCCATAGTTCAGAAAGCCAGGAAAATGCCTCCATAACATCGGATCTCCACAGTGGATCGCCGATTGGTATCCAAAAGTCAATCCACAATAGCGTATTGGGGGAAACTAAAACCGCACCTCCCCCGGTTGCCCTGCGTACTACATCTACATGGAGATCAGCTGCTCTCGTCCTATTAACCAGCGCAATAGCGCTGTTATGCCCCAGTATCAGTATTGAATTTCGGGGATGGTACAATATGGCTTGACGTGTTGAGACACTCCCCTTTGGATCCGGCATCTCATCAACAGATACATTATCTAAGTTGGGATAAGTACCGATAGGAATAACCTTGAAATCCCAACCCAGCTGATTCCACCGATCCCGCGATAACGACTTATTTGCCATGTAAGTATAACTCCCACTCCTGCCTAGCAATCCCGTGATTTACAAGCAACCACATATTCCCTTTAGGGAATGAGGGAGAGTTCCGCAGCACAAAACCAACTTCCCCCGGCAAGCGATTTTCTTTATACGAGTTGCAGGATTTACAAGAGGCAACAACATTGTCCCATGTATGCGTACCCCCTCTACTGCGAGGCATTACATGATCAAGACTCTCAGCCGGGTTTCCACAGTACTGGCAGGTATTGTGATCTCGTAAGAAAACTGCCCTTTTATTCAATGCCACACGTGTTTTATAAGGCACCTTCACATAGTACGCCAGCCGCACCACAGACGGTTCGGGAAAGGTTGCCTTGGGAGAGTGGAACTCATTATCTGTACGGTGAAGCAACTCCGCTTTATCGCTTAGAATCAGCATCAATGCACGCCGTGCGGTAACTACAGCCAAAGGCTCAAAGGTGGCATTCAATACTAGTGCTTTACTCATAATCTAAGTAAGAATTTTATCGTAATATTTCAGTTAAAGTTATGTTGGTTTCAGATAATTTTGCATAACTTTACACCAAGCCAAGTATCCGGCTACCTCCGAAGCTGACAGATGCCGTTGAGGATCGTTGTACATACACAGCATACGAAAGCGCCAGTAATAACCGGGCGGAATGGGAAGAAACGGCCATTTCCCCCACCAATGTCGCTCGGCTAATGCCAACACCTGGACTACAGCTATTATCCAGAGCGAAGGGCTAATAAGTATAAAAAACAGCGATGGAAAGTAATGCCAAGTTGTTCGAGGAGATACTGATAGCCTAACATTGCGCACCTTTCAATACCTGCCGCTCTGTGTCGTCTGGTATCCGCTAATTGAGGTTATCCTACCCACTCAGGGGATATCTCTCTTGAAGCGATCTTGAAATCGCTTTCTCTGCTCCTCCACGGAGTTTGAGAAGTTTTTAAACTTTGTTGAATGCATCAAATCATCCATACCAGCTTTGCCCATACGGCGTAAATTACGTTCAAAGGTTACCGCCGACAACAACATAATCAGAAAACCGGCAAAGCCGAGTATTACAGATTGAGAAAACTCAACTACCAGTATAACCAGTCCAATGACGAATCCCAGTGCTGCCCATTTGCACCAACTGCCGGCATGTTTGTATACAGTCTGAGAACGCACTTTGTCCGCAAACATAGGATCGTTCTCATAGAACGACTGTTCCATTTCTTGGAGAATACGCTGTTCGTCATCTGAAAGAGGCATGGGGTCGCTTTCCTTCTTTTCTACCTTGGGTTTTTTTTCTTCATCTGTTCTGCTGACCTATCTTCACCTGGCCTATCTTCACCTGCTATGTCTTTGGCTTCCTACTACTTAGTTTAGCACATTATACAGACAAAATTATACATTAAAATCTAATCAAAACATCGTCACCATATCGCGTTCGCACTTTATCTATAGCATCGGCAAGCTTGAAAAAAAGTTCATCATTTCGGGTAGTGGCATTGGAAGCAGCATCCTCAAAAAGAGTCGGTTGAAAAACTACTTGTTCAAAGTCAACCAAGCCTGACACCTCCAATCCCAATAAACGTACGCCTAAGTTGATATCAAGTCCGCTCAGCATCGACTTGGCCTTATCTGCAATCAGAAAACCGGATATGACAGGAGTAGCAAAACTGGCAGATCTGCTTTTTTGCGAAAAATCACTAAATCGAACCTTAAGTATCAAGTGCTTAGCCGCTTTATTGGCACCTTTGAGTCTATTTGCGACTTTATCAGCTAAAATTACAACCATATGCTTGATCTGTTCTGAATCAAATAAGTCAAGTGGAAACGTTTCTTCATGGCTAATAGACTTTGCTTCTCTGAAAGGTTCAACCGGCGAGTCGTCTAGCGCCCAAGCCAACTCAAAAAGATACTTGCCGGCGCTCGGACCAAAAAGATTTATGAGGATCTCGGGCGGAATAGCTGCTAAATCACCAACCTTGTGAACTCCCAAGCGTCTTAAATGCTTCAATGCCACATGGCCAACTCCCCATAGGCAAGATACATCCAGAGGGTGTAAGAATTGCAGTTCTTTATCCTCTTCGATAAGCACAATCCCCCTGCCTCGTTCTACAACGATCACGCCGGATTTTATCATTGCCCTTGGCTTGGCCGCCTTAGAAGCCAGTTTGGCCAACTGTTTCGTCCTTGCGACACCGATAGAACATGCAATCCCCAGTTCCCCCATTATGCAAGAGCTTATCTGATTTGCTATGTCAAGGGGTGAGCCAAACATCTTTGTAGCTCCTTTTAAGTCCAAGAAAGCCTCATCCAATCCCACGCTTTCAACCAAAGGCGTAAAGCGCTCCAGTATCGAGTGCAGGCGGTAGCTGATCCTTTGGTAAAGCGGAACATCGGCAGGCAAATAAATACCCACCGGACATAACCGCCTGGCTTGAATGATCGGCATTGCTGCTTGAACACCATATGCACGCGCTTGGTAAGAAGAGCAAGCCACTACTCCTCTTTTTTCTAAACCACCTACAATTACAGGCTTACCTTTCAGCTTGGGGTTGCGTTGGATCTCTACACAAGCATAAAAAGCATCCATATCAACATGGATAATTGAGCTATTGGCATCCATTCTATACGGTTTCCATTCTATACGGTTTGGAGTTATCGCTCATCTAAGACCTTTACTAGTACTTCCCGACACAGAATCTGCCGATAAATAGGTCGAAAAATCACTGTGGCAAGCCTCAGGACCATACGAAACCTAAACTACTTCGACAAGTCGAAGCAGCGAAAGCTTTCTGCATATCGTACATTTATACTGCGCCCTTCAGCTTCAGCTCTGTCATGTATCATCTTCTCAAACCATTCCACGCTGCGGGGTAACTGGCTAGTGTGACACGCTACCGCTTTAGCTTTTAAATCAATGAAGTCTGAAATATCGATCCAGATATTGGGTTCTAAGGTGCCTGAAAGGTAGATAAAGTTTACTTTATGTGGTCGGCCGGAGTTTGGATAGTAGAGCGGCAAAGCCGCAGCAGATGTTACGCTGTCCAAAACAGCCCACCCGACTTCTCTGTGATCACGATGATTGAAGTACTCACTTCCAAAAAACACAGCTGATGGATCAGGGGATAAGACCACTTCAGGAGTAAAACGACGAACCAACCCAACCAACTCTTCTCTGAATTTCGTGGTATTTTCCACCTCCCCATCCAGATATTCAAGGTAATGCTGAGAATCTACACCCATTACTTCGGCTGCCGCCTTTGACTCGCAGCGCCTAATGGCAGCTAACTCTAACGGATTATATTGCGAGTCAAATGTTCCTTTATCACCTTTGGTGCATATTACCGTATGCACGTTACAACCCATCCCCGCCCATTTTGCTAAAGTTCCTCCACACGATACATCTATATCATCAGGATGTGCATAAATCGCGAGTGCGGAAGAGGGTACAGGAGGAGATACGTTGGAAGGTGCAGTCTCAGCACTCATTTAAAAAATACCTCAGCGACATCATGGAACAACTTTAAATCTACCTTTTTTGAAACTCCGACAGCATCGGCAAGCGGGACTCTCACGATTTCATTTGCAACAAGCCCAACCATGGTGTCAAAATCTCCATCATGAACCGCCATAGTTGCGGCCACACCAAAACGAGTGGCTAAAACCCTGTCAAATGCAGTTGGCGTACCACCTCTTTGGATATGCCCAAGAATGGTAACCCGCGTCTCCAGCTCCGTACGCTTTTGAATTTCTTCAGCCAGTACAGTTCCGACACCACCTAAAATTTCGTGCCCAAAAGCATCAACTTTTGAAGAAGATGACACCGAAGAGTCCCCGGCGAACTTTGCTCCCTCGGCAACAACTATAACCGAGGACCAATAACCTGAACTGTGCCTTTTTTCGATAAACTTACATACATCCTCAATATTGAAGGGTTCTTCTGGAATTAAAATCATAGCAGCACCTCCTGCTATACCTGCATATGTAGCTATCCAACCTGTATTGCGTCCCATCACCTCACAAACAATGATCCTGTGGTGTGACTCAGCGGTAGTACACAATCGATCTATCGCATCTGTTGCTATCTGCACTGCGGTATCAAAGCCAAAAGTAAGATCAGTCGCAGACAAGTCGTTGTCAATTGTCTTTGGAACACCGACCACCTTCAAAGAGGCTTCTACAGCTAAGCGGTGAGCAACACCAAGAGTATCGTCACCTCCTATGGCTATAACAGCATCAAGACGATTGTCACTTACAGTTTCAAGTAACTTATCTACTCCACCTTCAACAGCAAAAGGGTTGGTTCTGGAGGTACCCAATATGGTCCCACCCAGTGTAAGTATCTTTGCGGTTTTATCCAAAGTCAATGGAGTTGTTTGATTCCAGAGCAACCCCCGCCAACCATCCAAAAAACCGATAACTTCATCCAAGTTGCCGGATGTTTCAACATCAGCATTTTCCACCCTATTAGACCCTCCTATATTAGACCCTCCTGCCGCACTGCAAACAATAGCCCTTATAACGGCATTCAATCCCGGACAGTCGCCACCACCAGTCAAAACTCCTATACGCATACTTTTAATATTATACAGCCGTAAGCGAACAACTGAGAGGATAACGAAAAAATAAGGTGATCAGAAAAACTGACCACCTTATTCTCTATATTCTCTATGAACTAGCTCTCTTTGTTGACTTACAAGCAGTCAACTCATGAACTAACTCATCAGTAGTATCCAACTACGTCAACTGCGGCATTGACTTGTCCCGCGAAGTTGTATACCTCTATATCACCGGAAGAGTTCAGCCCCACTGTGACAAAGTTGGGTATGCTCTGGCCCGCTACAAAGTTCAGGTTTGAAGAGGCTAGGCATGCAGAAGCGGCTTCGCCTCCCGGACATACACTCAAGTAACTTGAAGCGCTTGACCCAATTGCCGTGACGTTTAGTACCACAGCGGTAGCACCTTTTGGAACCGAGGTTGCACCCGAGCCGAGATAGGGGCTATTGTATCCCGCTACTTGGACTTGGATAGCGCTCTTTGGACCAATCGGTGAAGCGCCGCTTGTATCACACTGGTTCGTCTTTATAGAGGTACCGTTGGCTGTCCTTGTATCACAGACTCTATAAGGAGAGCTGACACTTGTAAAGGTCGACCCCGTGCCGCCTGGCCCACTAAACCAGCCGGAAACATCAACTGCTACATTTACGCTTCCACCGAAGTTGTATACCTCTATGGAGCCGGTAGAAGAAAGCCCCACTACCACAGAGTTGGGTATGCTCTGGCCCGCTACAAAGTTCAGGTTTGAAGAGGCCAAACATGTAGAAGAGGTTTCGCCTCCCGGACATACACTCAAGTAACTCGGGGCGCTACCTCCAATTGCAGTGACGTTTAGCACCACAGCGCTAGCACCGGTTGGAACAGGGCTCTCACCCGAGCCGAGATAGGGGCTGTTGTATCCTGCTACTTGGACTTGGATACCGCTCTTTGGACCAATCGGTGAAGCACCGGTTTTATCACACTGATTTGTCTTTATAGAGGTACCGTTGGCTGTCCTTGTATCGCAGACTCTATAAGGAGAGGAAAGAGAGTTGAAAGAGCCTTGGCCTTTACTTGAAACGGAACCCACATATCCAGAAACATCAACCGCTACATTCACACTGCCGCCGAAGTTGTATACCTCTATGGAGCCGGTAGAAGAAAGCCCTACCTGAACCAGGTTGGGTATGCTCTGACCCGCTACAAAGTTCAGGTTTGAAGAGGCCAAACATGCAGAAGCGGTTTCGCCTCCCGGACATACACTCAAGTAACTCGGGGCGCTACCTCCAATTGCGGTGACGTTTAGCACCACAGCGCTAGCACCGGTTGGAACAGGGCTCTCACCCGAGCCGAGATAGGGGCTGTTGTATCCTGCTACTTGGACTTGGATACCGCTTTTAGCCGGTATTGGCGTAGTGCCATTTGTGTCACACTGGTTCTTCTTTATAGTGCCGCTTGAAGTAGCAGCTCTTGTATCACAGATACGATAAGGCGTCACAGGTGTATAGCCTGTAGCGCCTGACGGCACTGTTGTCGTAGTAGACGAGGGAGTAGTAGTAGTAGTAGTAGTAGTTGACGAGCCACCACTCACGTTAATCGTTGCATAGGCAGTTAAACAGTTTGCCACACCAACCGCTGTGGCTTGGGCGGTAGAACAGTTCCCGGGAGGAACACCACTAATAGCACCTTTACCGGCTGCATTTGCGGCAGCGGCGGCTGTATATATCGGATTTCCTTCATACACCTCCAGCGCATACTGACCATTAGTCGAAGGAGCGGTAACGGACCCGGAAAGTTTTTCCGGAGTCGGAGGAGGTCCCATTGCACAAGTACCGGAACTGCTGCCGCTGCACTCCATACCACTTGTAGCACTTCCCGATGGATAACCGTAGGTTGTAGATGAGGTATTCGTATTTATCGAATAACTGCCGGCACTAATATTGACGGGAGCGCCCGTAAATGTACTCGTACTTTGAACTACCGTACAAGATGAAGAGGGAGTCGGGTCAGGATTAGTTGAACTTGAAGGACATTCATATACAGCTACAGGCACGGCCGGTAAAGAGATACCATCCAAAGTAGCTGACGAAGAGGGTGCCGCCTTGAGAGGATCGCCCCACCAGTAAGAGGTATTGCCGGTTGCATCACTCAATTTAACAGTTGCACCGGCAGTTACCGACGCGCTAGACGATCCGTTTACCGCTACGGTAGGGTTAGCGGGTAAGGTAGTCCCACTGCCGGTTGGCCACTCGAAAAATGCGGCTCCCCAGACATCACCGTTAGTATCCACTACAGCAGCAATGCAAAACCAAAGCCCCATGTTGGTTATGATACTCGCTGAGGGTAAATCGGCAGGAGAAGCGGTCGGAGCAGGGCTGGTGGGACAAGATGCATTCGCATCTCCGGCTGAGTTGACCATACCAGCTTGGCTACCACCCGGAGCCCAGGGATTGCCTGTAGAAAAGCTGGTACTCCAAGATGAGCCACAAGGACCAAAAATACAGGTTTCAAAGGCAGCGTCACTAAAATCAGCTGAACCTTCTGCTATATCCACAAAGTCGTTACCAGAAGGTGTTTGCCCTGCGGTACAACCATTACTATCGCTACCTCCACATACCGACACCCCAGCTAAAGAACTTGCTGTAGAAGCTGCAACGGCTAAGGAACTTCCCGGGCTCATGTTAGAGCAGTTGATACTGACTGTTACGTTCGTCTTGACGGGCAGTACACCAACATAAGAGTTCGTACCCGCATTTGATTGAGCTGTAACACCACCGTAGGAAAAAGAACAGTCCTGTGGTGCGATAGTGCTTGTCGCGGAGGCAACCGGAGCGCTCGTAGTCAACAAAGCTCCCAAAAAACCTCCTGCCAACCCTACAACCATTATAACAGATGCCCCCACAACACCCACACGCCTTAGAAATAAGTTTAAATGCAATCTCACTTGATGCTCCTCCTAAAAATAACTTTTACTTACCTTATAACTATTATTCATTGTTTTTAACAACGTTCTTACGCTACTTATTGTTACATTAAATATTATATTAACGCAAATGAGCACGTAACGCCAAACTATCCTAGTGCTACATTGACTTTTATCATAACACTATTTACCTTTCATGTCAATAGCTAACCACCTCCCCCCGCAACTCCTACAACCGGATGGTTCAAATGAACCGTTGGCCCCATTGAGGGCAAGGAACCGTAAAAACCGGCATCACCTAATGAGAACACCCCGCCGTCGGCTCCAGCCAGCCAATAACCTTTGCCGTCGGGTGTAGAAGCAATTCCAACGATCGGATAATTTAGATTAGTCGTTTGCTCTATTGCAGGCAAGGAGCCGTAAGGGACACTATCGCCAAATGAGAACA
>JAMCPD010000013.1 GCA_023379935.1 Actinomycetota bacterium
GAGATAACCTTCTATCAAGCGTTAAAAGTAATCAACCACACCAACTCAGCCGTAATTGGAAATAAACGAAAGTCACACCTTATAGATCCTCTTTACACCAAAGAATTCTCGGAAATCCTAGAATGTGTCAAAGAAACCTAAAGTGGAGCCAAAAATCCATACCTATTTGCGGAAGACGGGACATACGGTGCATCCTGAGCACATATTTTACAAACAGTTACCACCCCCTATAATGGAGTTGGTAAGATAGTGTGGTGTTGAAATCTTGGTTTTCCGACAAGCGTTGGATCATATTGGCTATATCGGTCCTGCTTGCCACAGGAATGTTATATTCTCTGGGATTTTACTGGTTACTTGGAAACATAAGTACATTTCGATGCCCTCATGCTTTTTACTGTATTGCTGAAAATTACAAAACATATCATTTCGCCCCAGCTTTAAATCACAAACTTATCTTCTCATGGGCTACTCCCAGTGACATATGGGGCACAATTCACGCCACCCAATATATTATGAGAGGCCATTTTGGTGATATCTATGCCAACGGAAACTTCTTTCTCTCTCTCCCCGGCGTTTTGTTGTTGCTTATTCCGGTTGTTATACTTGTCCAAGCGGTAGGCTTAGGTTCTGACATTTCCCGTACTATTCAGCACCCCGCTGCCTGGCTTTTTATCGGACCCTATGAGATGTTAATTGGTTCACTGCCTCTTTTTGCGCTTGATACACTCGCCAAGAGGTTGGGAATTTCTTCCGGTCGACGAGCTGTTTTGACATTTTTGGAGATGGCCGCACTATGGCCACTACTTGCCTTCTGGGGACACCCGGAAGATGCCATCGCATTAGGGATTGGCCTGTATGGACTGATGGCTGCTTACGACAAACGTCATGTCAAAGCGGGATGGTTGTTCGGTGCCGCTATTGCGGTACAGCCATTAGTCGGACTGGTCTTTCCAATCGTATTCGGGTTAACAGAAAAAAAGCACTGGTTATCGCTTGGCATACAGGGAGGTTTACCTTCCGCACTACTGTTAGCTGCTCCTATTATCCAAAATCCACATTTAACCTCAATATTCGTTTTTCAACAACCAACTTACCCGCTAGTTGATCACCCGACCCCATGGGTTTATTTCGCACCGGCAATGAAGTATCACATAATCGGGCACCCCGCCACACACATTTCCGCTGCTTTACCTGCTGTGGTTTCAGCAGGCCCAACTCGCATACTGGCTGTCATTACTGCTTTCATCATCGGTTACTTGGTATATATAAAATCGCCACCTTTGATATGGGTGCTATGGCTGGCCGGACTTAGTCTTGCTTTTAGATGTTTTTTTGAATCCGTCATTACCCCCTACTACTTCTGGCCGGCAATTGCACTGGGGATACTAATTGCGGCCAAGGGCAGTAGCGACAGGTTTGCCCTCACTGTTGTTTTTGCTGCGACATTGGGTGTGTTCAGTTTTTGGCACATAAATCTTTGGCTGTACTGGCTCTCCATGATGGCTCTTTTGACTGGTGTTATCGGCTGTTCTGTTTATAAAGGCGGTCCTTTGGAAGGTACGTACAAAAAGTCGCGACAGCGTATTTTTAAAAATCCAAAACGTACTTCTAAGTATCAACAGCATGTCCGTAAAGATCGGAAACGCGCTCTGCAACAACAACGGCGTATTCACAAAAACTAATCACCGGTGCACACCCGATTTAATTCGGATGCCGATTAAAGAAGAATCTAACTCGAAGCTATAACAGTAAACGAAGGATAGTGTAGAAAAGAAAGGGACGACAACTGGTTTGACAGCTTCCGGAGAGGATCCATTCCTCTTGAAGAACAACTTGCACAAGCTACAGCAAAGAAGGTAGCATAAGAAATGTGTCCGTTTTAGGAGTTCAAGTGCAGAAAAAAGATTATTTGAAAGTACTTGCACTGGCAGTCGTCATGCTGATATTTAGTTCTTGTTCTTCGACTGCAAGTACTACAAAACCAAGTTCGATACCTGTGCCAAACGGGATGCCGGTGTTTTACTCTATTCCTACCAAGATTTCAGATCATGCGGGTGTTTTAATAAAAGAGGTTCAACTGAATATTCCGGGAATTGATGGCACCACTTACCGGGTTATGTATACTTCCGTAAATGAACAGAACAAGGTGGTTCCAGTTACGGGTCTGGTGTTTGTTCCTTTTACTCCGTCACCAAAAACCGGATATAAAGTAGTTGCTTGGAGTCACGGAACTAACGGCATGTCGATGAAATGTGCACCGTCTTTGCAACCTGCATCCGCAGTTCCGTCTATCAATGCTTTATTGCACCAGGGGTGGGAAGTGACCGCAAGCGACTATCAAGGTGAGGGAACTCCGCCGGGAGTTTTGGCTTACTTGGTTGGAAATCTTTCAGCAGAAAACACACTGGATTTGGTTAAAGCCGTTCAAAACAACAGTATCTTTAAAGCTTCTCCCAATTATATTGTTTGGGGCCATTCCGAAGGGGGGCAGACTGCCATGTTTGCCTGGCATCTGGGTCCAACATATGCAAAGAACCTGAACTTAGAGGGTGTAGTTGCCGGTGCCCCTCCTTCGCAGTTTCAGTATATATATCTTGCGTTAAAGACTAGCCCATATGCTTTTTACCTGTATATGGCGGCGGTTGGTTTTAATTTAGCTTACGGTAACAAGCTTGCTCCATTGAACGAAATTACAACGCCGGCGGCAATCAAGCTTAAAAATGACGTAACTAAAGGGTGTTACACTTATTTACAAAACACGTTAGACAAGTATCCGTTAACGAGTCTGGTAACTCGTGATCCGTTTAGTGTGCCTGCTTGGAAAAAACTGCTTATAGCAAATGATCCGGGACAGTTTACCTCGGCCCCGAATGTTCCTCTTCTCATTATTCAGGGAACTGCGGACGGTCAGATACCTCCGATTTCCACACAGTTACTTGCAGATCATCTCTGTTCTATCGGTGCCGAGGTACAGAGATGGATGTATCCCGGAGAACACCATGCCGAAGTTATCACACCGTCCACGCCGGATATGGTTCGCTGGATGGCAGACCGATTTTCCGGTCAGCCTGCTCCAGATCCGTATGTGCCGATCGGATTACCAAATGTTTTAAGCCAAGACTGTCAGACACAAGGCGGATTTACCACTCCTCCCCCGTAATTTATTCGGGAGTAGGCTATTTAAAGCTATCACTTTGTGATTTTGGACTTTAAGATTTATTTTCCACCCATTACAGTCCAATTCGTTTTTCACTTCCATAACTGTAATTGGCGAGAAAACGTTTTACGACCAAATACCTTACAATCGCTCAATAATCACTTGTGGGTTATGATCGCCAGTCTGATCTGCCTCCAAAGTTTAGGAAGCGAGTTTGCAAATCGGCATCGAGTTTGGAAATAATTTTTGGAGCAAAACCGCCGGGTATGCGAATGGCCTCGTCTAACGGTGTGAGAAATTCTAATGCATAGGCCATCGCTTCTTCGTCGAGTTCGACGTGTTGACCTATAGCTTTTGCTAAATCCCAAGTGTGATATAAGGTGTCTGCACACAGTAGTCGACTAACTAACGACGAAAAAGGCTGTTCACCAAAGATACCGCTGACAGTCGCAGAAGACCTTATCGGATCACCCAGTGCCGCTTGGACTGCCCCTGATGCTTCAATCCATTGTGACGGGATATCTTCTTTGGGGTCTGCTTGTTTTTCGTTATTTCCTTCAACACGCCAGTGGGTGTTAATTACATGACAAACGAGGGCACATACGTCCCAATCAGAACAAGGAGTTGTCAACGACCACTGGTTTTGTTCAACCGTTTTTAATTGAGCGTAAACCCATCGCTCACTTTCCGATAGCGTTTAAGAATTTCAGATATGAAGTTAGCTTATCATAACGTTTGAGTAAATTACTCAAACACTTAATTGTGCTACAAAAAATCTGATTCCACTAAACTCACTTCAGGCCCCACTCCAAAAATTTGGTTAAATAAAACTTTTAGTTTATAGCAACTACTATCAACTGTTGTGCATTCAACAGCATGGGTGGAGGCGATGGGACTCGAACCCACGAACCTCTTGACTGCCAGTCAAGCGCTCTACCAGCTGAGCTACGCCCCCGTATCAATACCGTTCCATTACATGGCAACTCATTATACAGCAGCAGCAGTGGATATGGCAATTGAGGTACGAAAACAGCCGGATAAAAAAGAGGCCTGGTAGGAGATCATGTACTTTATAAAGCACCTCCTACCAGGACACACAGGCAGGCCGCTAAGGGGGCACACGACCTGCCTACTTATGGGCCAGGGGTGTAGGGAATCACCGCCTGACCAAAACTAGTCAGCAGCCCCCAGAGAGAGGAGGGGGGAGACTGCTGACTATTATAACCGGCCAGTTTTTAATTTTAGGCGTAAGAGGGAGGGCACCTCTAAACTGACCGGAAATCATAACAATAACTTCTCCTATTCCTCAATAGCTATTAAAACAACTATTATGCCGCTATACCAAGTAGGCTTCGCAACTGGTTCCTTGTTTCACGAACTTGGGCATGAGCCTGTTGAACTACTTTGGCTGCCTTAGCAGGTAAACGCTCTTCCAACGGGCCTAACCTAACCTCAAGTCCGTTTATAACAGTCTCAACTTTTGTGTCAAGTTTGCGAACACGTTCTTTCAGCTCATCACGAACTTCGTCCAACTGTTCCACCAAGGAGGTGTTGGAATTCAACCTCTTTAGCAACTCCTGACGACGAACCTGAGCTTGCTGATAACCTAATACACCCAGACCAATGGCTACATAAGCAGCCTCCTTGGCTGTCTTAGTAATTTCACCTTTAGTTCTTGCCATTTTAATTTATCTCCTCCATTATTATTCTCATAACCACCCATTTCGTGGCTATATGTATCACTGCTAACAAATATAACATATAATGCAAACAATTGCAAGCACTTAACCCGATTTTTTAGAAAATATTTCTTACCTGGTCAGGCTATACTTTAAAAACCACTTGAACCTTAATACTCAGCTAAAGCTGCGACAAGCTTGGGCACTATCACACGCCAGTCGCCTACCAAACCTATATCCGCATACTTGAAAATTTCAGCCTCGTAATCAGAGTTGATTGCCAGCACTACTTTTGAACTGCGAAAGCCGACTGAGTGGTTGAACTTTCCGCTTGCACCGATAGATATAAACAGGTTGGGAGAAACGCTTCTTCCGGTTAAACCTATCTGACGGCTACGGGGTAACCAGCCGCGGTCAGTTACTTTTCTGGTGGCAACCAGTTGAGCGGCTAACCCAAGATTTTTCAGAGAAACAAGTAACGGATCTAATAAACGGTAATCATCCGGGATAACACCGATACCTATCCCAACTAAAACGTCTGCTTTTGAGATCGACATTACTTGTGAATCTAAATGGATCACGTCAACAGTTTTTACAGCTGAAGGTTTAACGAAAGTTGTTGGGTCGGCAGACATAGGATGGGTCAACGGTTGTGGTGAAGCTTTAAGTTCACCAAAATGTCTTAAAGTTGACACACCTGGTCGCAGCGTTGCTATCTGCGTGGGAGAAGAGCTTACTACCGGAACATATCCTGTAAAAAGCGGCTTCCAGGATACAAGGCGACCCTCGTCGGATATTGAAAAGTCAACCGCATCTCCAACCAACCCCCAACCTTGTGCTGCCGCCAAACGGGCTGCCACCTCCCTACCCTGCTCGGTTCCCTCTACCAAAATAGACTGGGGCAACAAAGGCATTTCCTCATCACCTCTCCTTTGCATACCGGGCAAAGTAGCAAGGACGCTTGTAATGCCAATGAGGTAACTTGCCCACTGTTCAGGCTCAGTGCCCGGAAGAAATAGGATACTATCCGCACCTTTGAGATCTAAATGAGATAAACAACCCTGTTCATCACTAACCGATGATTCGGGACAAACAACAGTTACAGAACCGTTCAACCGGGATGCGACCAAACCAGCCACCGAAATTATCTCTTGGTGTTCTAAACCACCTTCAGGCATGAGAACACACCATACTTCACGGGCAGGTACAGATATTTCTTCTGCGATAGCTGAACTTATGGCTGGATTGGCGGGATTTTCCGCAAAACTATTCAGTTCAAAACCGCCCAACTCTCTCAGTAGTTTTATAGCATTATCCACATTGTCTGCAAGATGTAACTTACGGTGACGCTCATCAAGACGAAGTTCGCCGACACTGGTTGGTGAACCAGCCACTCCGACCATGCTCGTTAGTATACCGAGTTCTTGCAGTCCGATTGTGGAAAGCCGGTTACTCGTGAACGCTAAATCAGGTGTAAGCCACATGTCACGATCTGCCTTGGCGGGAGAACATAACCTCTCAGCTACTGATAAAACCACCGGAAAAACTCCTTCAACCCGGCGATAACCGTCATCAGTCTCAAGCAGGGCAACAAAGGAGTCTTGAGCAACATCAAGCTCTTTGACTACAGGCACAAAAGGTAGTCCAAGCAGCTGGGCCAACTGTGCCGGAAGTTGTCCGGTATCGGAATCCACTGATCGAGCGCCACACAGAATAACATCAAACGGGCCTTCGTTCTCCAACGCAGCAGCTAAAGCCCGCGCGGTGGCTAAAGTATCTGAACCGGCAAAGGCGGGATCACAAAGATGAACGGCTCTGTTTGCCCCACAAGCCAGCATCTCAAGTAAAACATCTACCGCAGATGGCGGCCCCATAGTAAAAACCACTGATTCTCCGCCTTGCGCAAGCTCTATAGCCTTGGCGGCAGCTCTCCTGGAATAAGGATCGACCTCTAACTCGACACCGTCTCTAAGCATTCTTCCATTTTTCAATGCAAGTTGGCTGGGTGCGGGAACTTGCTTGACTAAGGCGGCAACTCTCGCGAGCTGCTTCATGCTGTTATACCACTATATCTAGCCGGTACACAGACAGGACTTATATCGGTGTCACACTGTCGGTATCGGTTATGAGCAACGGCCATCGGAACTGATTCCACAATATAACCGTTGCACACTTTTTGCAACTTTTGTAGCTTTCGATTGCTTTCACATATACCACCACCACCAATTCCTGCGCTTAGGCTTTAGTCTGATTTTTGTGATATTTTCCATCTGTATCATCATGATTGTCATTATGCCGGAACATACTTACAAACAGGTATACAGGTAGTGAACTGTAGATTAAATGTTAGAAAAATGTAGGTTAAATATCTTGAGTTTCATCCTGTATCGCTAAGCTGTCTGCCACCTCTGCCGCCGAAGCTGACAGTCCATTCCGTCGATCAATCACCGAAGTAACAAGCAGTATGAGTGCACCGAGTAACGCAACGACAGATGCATAGCCATATGACCAATCAGCACCAAATGTATAAAGCAGGCCCATTACCAGATTGCCGATGAACAGTCCTGTACTTCTATAAGCAGCAAGCAAACCAAAGCCACTACCACCGCCAGGTCGTATTATCGACATCAGAGACGGTTCAAGTGTTTCCACTATCCCCAGCGCGATACCAAGCATGGCAATCCCAAGCAGTACTACACCATATCCCAATCCAGCCCCCGCCGCCGCACCGAGTAAAGCGGCACCGATTGCAGCCGGAAGGTAACCAGCCAATCCTAGATTGAAAAAAGCTGCATGCCAGTTAGCACCAATAAGTCCGGGGAACCTGGAAATGATCAGTCCGGTAGCGGCAGATATACCGTTGAAGAACAGAAATGCTAAAAGCCCCAGGGAAGCGTTATGTGATGCCTTAGCGGCCGTAAGTACAGGAAACCCTATACTATAGGAACTGAAACCAAAAAGGAGAGTTGCAGCGAAAATCGCTATAGCGAACCTATGGGGCAAAAGGCGTTGTTCATTCAAAGATGCAGGTTCTTCGTCAGATGCTTCGCCAAGATCTGCGGTGGGCCTAGCATTGGGTTCCTTGACAGGTTCCTTATGCATGCCCTCCAAATGACGGGATGTGACAGTCAAGCAACCAGTGGAAATCAGCAGGGGTATTATGGTGCCCAAAAATACATATCTATACGATATACCGACCGCAATGGCAGCCAACATATAAACACCGGCTAACATTCCCCCTCCAATATCTAAACTGTGCAAAAACCCAAACGCTCTAGTCCGCGTTTTGCGGTTGGTCGCTTGAGTAAGCATAACTCTCCGTGAAGGGGAACGTAGATTACGAGCCCACCAACCACCGCAAAAAAATCCTATAGCTGCTATAGGACTGGCAAAAAGTGCCGACAAGGAGAGTAACGGGATAGCTGAGTTTCCTATAATAGCAAGCTTACGATGCCCTATCTTATCCCCAATTTTACTACCGGCATAAGCGATTAAAGATCCCCCACCGTAGCCAAGCGCCATTGCCAATCCATACAGTGCGATAGATCTATGCAAGGAGATGACCATATACAAAGGTAATCCAGCTAACACACTTTGATAACCCAAGTCAGCAAAGAAGGCAGAAAGCGATATTGCCCATACATCACGACTACGCCAGTTGGCTTCGGCTGGTGACGACATAATTATCTTGTTCCTCTACTCGTTTCCATAAGTATCCATAAAATTCACCCGGCCTCAGATAGGTTGATTGGTATAACAACTAAAGACTCATACATAGCCTGGGGCTAATATCAGCATTCGAGGCTGAAACTGATTATTTTACCTCATTATGCTATGCTCAAAATGACAATGACAACAAGGTCATTCACAGAAAATGGGCTGTGCATAAAACCCGGGACGGTTCACTCCTCCTCTTTATCAATCCGTTTCGGATATCTAGCTGGCATACCTTTAAGTATCTTACCGTTGAACTTCCAATATGCTGAACCTTGGTACGAACCGCTAGAGTTCCCCTGATTTCTGTCTGTATATATCTGACGTGTAAGTGGCGATAATTTCCAGATCTGACCATTGTATTCAACTTCGCGTTCAGTGACTACTCTAGCGATAATAAAATCGTCATCTCTAAAACTTATCTCATCACCGATTTTGATGCCTCGCTCAAAGAAGCTAAACAAAGGGGCCCGCTTTTTGGAACTCCTCTTCTTGGCAAATTGACGTGTAGCGACTTTCCCAATCTCCTCCTCTTTATCAATCCGTTTCGGATATATGTCTTTCATCATCTTTGTGAGTATCTTACCCTTATACATCCAATGTGCTGGACCCCGGTACTTTGCGCTCGGATTTAGTTTGCCCATCGTCTGATATATAATATCACGAGTAAGTGGGGTGAGTTTCTTAATCTCACCATTGTATTCAACCTCACATTTACTAACAACCGTTGCAATAATTGAGTTGTCGTTTTTAAAAGTAATTTCTTCACCCTCCTTGATACCCAGCCTGAAGAAATTAACATTCTCCCCCCTTTTTCGAATTTTAGTAGTTACTTCTTCAAATTCCTTTTCTTTATTAGTGTCTTTTGGGTACACTACTGTGCCTGCAAATGACAACAGGAGCTGTTTCACTAAATCTTTATCGAGAGCAAAAAGTTCGCTGTCCTCAACCTTCGATTTGCTAAATATCTCGTAAAGTAATTTTTCCTTCTCTTTATATTGGTCAACAGAAATTGCAAAAAATCGTTTTAGCCCAGTAACATTGCAATAACCATTATTTTCAAGGTACTTCATACGGTTTTCGTATTTATCTAGTCCAGTTTGACCAATTTTTATTAAACCAGTCACAGTTGTGACCATTATATATATAATTCCCTCATCTGTACTTTTTCCCATTATTTCATAATATCACACTCAGAATTATGAATCCCTATATTTGGTGTCCGTGAACATGCAACTTAGGTGTCAATCAAAAAGTTGACTTTCGGTTGAATTTACTTCATGTACAATGCGTCAAAATAGCAGTGTCGAAGGGGGGATTTGAACCCCCACGCCCTTTCGGGCACTAGCCCCTCAAGCTAGCGCGTCTACCTATTCCGCCACTCCGACTTATCTCCAATTTAGCTACAACTTTGACGTAAAACAGTTGAGCAACAGTTTACACTAAAAAAAGCTCGTATGCTTCCTAAAGATTTTTACATTCCACAACTGTGCGTCCCAAAACGGTCCCATATAGCTTGTATTATCCGTTATTCCACTATACCCCGCACTATAAGCCAAAAGAGTTGGGGCTTGGAACAAAGGTAACGAAGGCATATCCAACCATAAAATATTGTCTATACGGTTGTAAGCAGTTTGCGCTCTGATTGGGCTAAGTTCACTTTGAGCTTTTTGGAATAAGTTATTAACTTGAACATCTCCATAAGTGTTGTAGTCCTGACTACCCGCTTCGGGCAGTAGGGAAACAGCCGGGGAATGTGAGGATGTGGTTGTAGTCGAGGTAGTTGAGGTGGTGAAATTAGTGGTAGGTGACAAAGCGGAGCTTGTAACCGTAGATACAGTTGGATTTGCGTACACCATCTCGTTTGCCAATGGGAAAACAGGTGCCCTGGTGCGAATCAGGGCTATATCAAAGTTATGGCTGGGAAGCAACTGGTTATAGAGGGTGAGGTGGCTTACATCCTGTTGGACTACTTTGATTCCAATATTGGCCATTTGCGCTACAAACAAGTTTGCTATCTCCATAGCCAAAGAATCGCTGCTGGATACCGCTATGCGCAACGATATAGGTTGATTTACCAAGGATGCCAGAGACGGAGACGACATAGCAGCACCGACTGTAAGCCACTGACCATTCAATTTTAAAAATCCCCCTCGACTCAGTAAAGCAGCGGCTTGTGCGAGGTGGGGATGATTGTAACCCGAAGCATTATTCTGGTAAAAGCTCTCCCCAGGCGTGAAAAGGTGGTTGTCATCCAAACCAATGGCGGGGTTCAGTTGTCCAACCGTATCATTCAACAGGCTTTGGCGATCAGTCGCTTTTGCTATTGCCTCCCTCACGGCATGAATTGCCAAAAATGGATTGGCCTGATTAAAAACCAACTGATAAGAGTATGTACCGGGATCAGACACGCTATCCACCCAGTCAAGCCCACTGACTGCTTGCATCAACGATTCCGAGGTAAATCGGGAGTAGAACATATCAATCTTTTTTTGACGCATTGATTGCACTACTTGCGAACTTGGAATGTATTGAAAAACTATGCTTTTCAACCCCGGCTTTTGCCCCCACCACTTTGGATTGTCAATCAGCACTATGTGCTGTCGGTTTATATCCTGTTTCACCTCAAAAGGCCCACCGGAAAGTGGGGCAGACAGTGCGGGTTGACGGGAAGGTTCGGGCATAAGGTTTCTGAACAGTAACTCCCAGTCGGGAAAGGGAGAGTTGAAGACCACCGTTACTGTTTTAGAGGAAGAGGACGAAACAGTCATTGAATGAATTTCCGAATATCCTAAATTCGGCATGAACTCATATGGAGTAGCTGCTACACCTGTTGCTTCACCTATGCCGGTTGTGTGAAGATGCCAGTTATATACGAAATCCTCTCCCGTTATCGGTGTCCCATTTGACCAGACAGCACTTGGATTGATCTTGTAAACTACCGTCTGTGGATTCAAGCGCACCAACTCCGCACTATAAAGTAGGTTTGGATTGTAAACAACTTGTAATTTCGGGTTGATATAAAAAGGTTGGGGCAGTGTCAGATCTGCTATCTGTTGAGTAACAAAACTGTCTCCCTGTACAGTATTGGGATTCAGATCGGCAACAGTATGCGTAATCCCGACAACTAAAGTATCAGAAGCCAGCCTGAGCGTATCACCCGGAACTTGTCCATGGGCTGATTTAGCACTACCTGCAGCCGACGTATTATTCTGACTGCAACCGGCAGTGAACGAAAGAGCGATTAATAAGACCACCGGAAACACGAAGACCTTCCGGAAGCAAAAAGTCGTGAAGAAATAAAAGCCCACGGGTAAACGCAAAATTACTGAAAGCGCAAGGATAACGCCAAAGTATTAAATACAAAAATCAACCCACAAAGAATGGTGAGTCGATCCAAATTCCTTTCAGCCACGCTGGAGCCGGAAGCCATAGATCCCATTCCTCCACCAAACATATCAGACATGCCCCCTCCTCTCCCACTGTGCAGCAAGATCAAAAATATCATCCCGGAAGCAACTATCAACTCAACTATTATCAGCAATACGGTTAACATCAAAAATTAATCTACTACATTCCTATGCTGATGTATAGTCAGCAATAATACAATCCGTTCCGCCTAGGAAATAACCGACTGCTTTACGATGTCCGCAAAACTATCCGGATTTAAGCTGGCACCACCAACCAGCAGCCCGTCAATACCATCACACCTAACCAGCTGACTTGCGTTATCAGCATTGACCGAGCCTCCATAGAGCACTCTGGCGGATGAACCGACCAGCGAATGAACTGCTTGGCAACCTTGTTGAGCCTGATCCAATGTTGCGGATATTCCTGTACCAATGGCCCAAACTGGTTCATACGCAATCACCAGCTTAGACAGGTTGTCGGGTGAAACTCCGTCAACAGCGGCTTTAACCTGATAAGCCAAAAGTGATTCCGTCTCATTATTTTCACGTTGATCCAAGTCTTCGCCGACACAAAGTATGGGAATCATTCCGCATCTAAAAACAGCCTTCAGCTTGGTATTTATCATCTCATCACTCTCCCCCATAATACGACGCCTTTCCGAGTGCCCTACTATCACATAGCGAACATTGAGTTTGGACAGCATAATCGGACTAACCTCCCCCGTAAAAGCACCCGAGTCTTCCCAGTGGCAGTTCTGTGCCCCCAACATAACGGGTATGGACTCCGCTTCAACCACCGATTGGACGGAACGCAAAGCAACAAACGTCGGGTGAATGGAGATCTCCACTGCCTCTAACCGCCTGATCTCCGGTTTTGTCAATTCAGATTTCATCCCTTCAAGCAAAATCCCCAACTTCTTCACTGCCTGGACCGCTTCTGCGTGGCTAAGATTCATTTTCCAGTTACCGCTTATCAAAGGCATGACTTCTCCTATTTCCTCAACTTTTCCTATTTCCTCAGCTTCTCAAGTCCCGGCAAGTCTCCCTTTTCAAGAAACTCAAGACAAGCTCCCCCGCCCGTAGAAAGATGGTCGACTTTATCCGCCAACCCCAAAGAGTGCAACGCCCTGGCACTGTCGCCACCACCGACTATCGTAACACCTAAAGAGTCAGCCACCGCTTTCGCTATAGCTACAGTTCCTGGAGCAAACCTAGTATCCTCAAATACCCCCATAGGACCATTCCAAAAGACAGTCCCTGCTTTTTGCAGTACTTTGGCATACGCTAGTGATGTTTTTTGCCCTATGTCCATACCCTTCCAGCCCGGTGGAATTGACCCGCCGCTCTCCCCCATATTCCCGTCGACATCCACCAACTCAACCTCATCGCCGGGTCCGACAATCACAATATCAACGGGTAACAAGACCTGAACTCCGGCATCTTGCAAGTGCTTATAGATATTTTCACACTCTGACACAAGGAGAGGCTCCGCCAGGGAATCTCCAATCCCGACTCCTTTAGCCAAAAAAAATGTAAATGCCATTCCTCCTCCAATCAACAAAACATCTGCTTTAGCACCAAGCATGTCCAATAGCTTGAGTTTATCGGAAACTTTTGCCCCGCCAAGCACTAGCACAAAGGGCTCTGCCGGGCTCTCAAGCAGACCGGACAACACCTCTACTTCCCTAAACAACAAGCGTCCCGCCACAGACGGTAGTTTCATCGGAGGACCGACTACCGAAGCATGAGCGCGATGTGCCGCACCAAAAGCATCGTTTACATAAAAGTCTTGTCCGTCAATCAACTTGTCAACAAACGCCGGATCATTTTGTTCTTCGCCCGGATCAAAACGTAGATTCTCCATTACGTTCACCCGGGAAATAAGCTCATCGCTTACACCATCACGGCGCAGCAGGTAATTCAAACGTTCGGTAACCGGTTTCATGGACAGATCAGGGTCGAATTTTCCCTTTGGACGTCCTAAATGGCTGCAGACTGTTACGTTTGCCCCTTTGTCCAGCAACCATTCCAAGGTGGGTAAACTGGCATCTATTCGAAAATCATCCGCTACTCTCCACTCGTTTTGTGCCGCTTGGCCCACCGCGGCCGGTTCACCTTGTTCGTGTGTCAGCGGTACATTTAAATCTGCTCTCAACAGTACATTACGTCCGGAAATATCGGGAAGATCCTCCAATGAGGACAGTTCGTGAATTTCAAACAAAACGAATCAGACACCCTTTTTGCCAACCAGTAAGGCAAGATCAGCCAGGCGATTGGAATAGCCCCATTCGTTGTCATACCAGCCCATTACCTTTACCAGAGTAGAGCTCTTATCAATTGGCATAACAATAGTTAAAGTTGCGTCAAATATACATGAAGCAGAGCAACCCACTATGTCGGAAGAAACTATCGGCTTATCGTTATACTCCAAAACAGCTGACAGGGGAGGTGAGCTGGCTGCTTTGTAAAAAGCCCCATTGACCTCATCGACACTGACAACTTCAGGGATAACAGCGGTAAAGTCGGTAATGGATCCCACGGGTAAAGGAACCCTCAAAGCAGTCCCATCCAGCTTGCCCTCCATAGCTTTTATAACAAGATTCGTAGCACGTGCCGCACCTGTAGTGGTAGGCACTATATTCAATCCCGCAGCCCTGGCTCGGCGAAAATCTTTATGTGGCAAATCCAGTAAGTTTTGGTCATTGGTGTAAGAATGCACTGTTGTCATCAGGCCACTCTTCAACCCAAATGCATCATCAATCACCTTTACCATCGGAACAAAACAGTTGGTGGTGCATGAAGCATTGGAGATAACCTCATGTTTGGCCGGGTCAAAAGCATCATCATTCACTCCCATAACAACGGTTATATCCGCATTTTTAGATGGTGCACTGATGATAACCTTTCTGGCGCCGGCCTCAAGATGAGCTTCCGCCTCTTCTCGTTTAGTGAAACGTCCGGTACTCTCTATCACAACATCTACACCCAGTTCACCCCACGCAATTGTACTGGGGTCACGTTGACTAAGTATCCTAATCCGCCTCCCGGCTACCTCAACTGCGTCGGTATAGACTTTAACCTCAGCATCTTTAACCTGGACATCAAGGCGTCCAAAGGTGGAGTCATAAGAGAGCAAATAGGCATTCATCTCGGCGGAAACCAGATCGTTTATGGCGACAACATCAATATCAACCTCTCTGGCCAACACTGCACGTAAAAAATTACGTCCGATGCGACCAAAGCCATTTACACCTAACCTTACAGGTCCTGACTTTTCAGACATTTCATCTCCTTCTTTGGCGGTATTCTTTGACACCATCCATACCCGAATAGTTCACAATTGAACTATTGAGAGTTTAGCAAATCCTTCAATGCGGTAGCCAATTTTACCGGATCATGCGAACCGGGCAACTCATCTGCTGCCAATGCAGTGTTGATGAAGTTACAAGGGATATCACCCAAAGCTATATGTGTAGAATCGCATAACACCGTATCCGGCTTTATGCCATGTGCCAAAAGTGCTCTTACATGTGCGCCGACGTCATAGTTGGCCGTCTCGGGTACTTGTGTACGAAGGTTAGCAACATAGACTGTCTGTGCATTACTGCCGACCAGTGATTCCCTTATTGTAGGTATACCAACTACAGCTAAAACACTTGTATATAATGAACCGGGGCCTATGACAATTTGGTCAGCATCTTGTAATGCCTTGATGACGCCGGCCTCAACCGGGGGATTTTCCGGTAGATGAGAAACCTCTAGGATACGGGTTGTTGCGGCTATTTGAACTTGTCCCTCCACCTGAGTAGGGATGCCAAAAGAATGCACATCTACCGCTTTTAGTACTACCGGGACACTCGTTGCAGGTAGAACTCTCCCGCAAGCTCCTAAAAGGCGCGCTGTTTCATCCAAAGCAGCTACAAAATCTCCACAGAACTCTGTCAATCCGGCTATCAGCAGATTCCCCAGGGTATGTCCTTTTAACTCACCTGTATCAAAGCGATATTCAAGAGCATTGGCTAACATGGAGTTCGGGTCGGCTAACGCTCCAAGACATTTTCGTATATCACCTGGAGGTGGAAGTCCGAGTGTATCCCTCAATCTCCCGGAAGACCCTCCGTTGTCAGCTACGGATACTACAGCGGTTATGCTATCCGCATATCTGCGCACAGCACGCAGTGTCGCTGCCAATCCGTGTCCGCCTCCTATAGCTACTACGGACACACTGGGTCCGACAGAAGAAGTTGATCCGCTCATCTGGCTATATCCCTATGGCGAGAAAGCGGTGAAAAACCCTGCCTATCCAGGTAATCAACCAACTCTCGAGCCAATACAACGGAACGATGCCTACCCCCCGTACAGCCGAGTGCAATAGTTAAATATGATTTGCCTTCCTCTTGATAAGCGGGTATCAACAACTCCATCATATCCTGGAGCTTTGAGAGGAAGCGGATAGCTGAGGGCTGGTCCAAAACATACTTGCGTACTTTATCGTCCAATCCGGTCAGTTCCCTCAACTCTTCTATCCAATAAGGATTGGGAATAAATCTACAATCAAATACCAAATCCACATCCAGTGGAATACCATATTTAAAACCGAAGGACACTACCGCTATCTGCATAAGCACATTCTGAGGACGTGACACAAAAACATCAATCATCCTGCTCCGCAACTGCTGTGCCGAAAGCTCGGTAGTATCAATTACCAGATCGGCTTTATCTTTAATTTCTGAAAGCAACCTCTTTTCCTCATAAATTGCATCCGCAACAGAGGTATCAGAGTTCTCGGCAGCCAATGGGTGTCTGCGTCTGGTGCTTTCAAAACGTCTTATCAGTATATCTTGCGATGCATCTAAGAACAGTACTCTAAGCCTCCTGTATCGTGATCGGAGTACTTGGAGTGCTTCGTTGAGTTCTGTTATATAGTTAGAACTCTCGCTAACCCCATGACCTTTAAACGTACGTCCAACCACAAATACCATGCGCTCTATTTCCGAGCCTGTCTGATCAGTCAACTTAGCTACCGTGGGTATAAGTGAAGGCGGCATATTGTCAATTATGAACCATCCAAAATCTTCCATGATTGCCGCAGCGGTAGAACGCCCGGCACCAGACAGTCCAGCTATTACTAAAAACTCAGCCATTGTTTAATTATGCAACAAAGTCTGATCATCCACATGCAAATGCTCATATAGAGTATGCGCAACCGACACCGGCAACCACTCAAGCGACAATAAATCATCTAAAGAGGCTTGGCGTAAGCGCTTTAAGCTTCCATAACGGCTGATGAGTTTCTTTTTTCTTATAGGCCCGACACCTGGAATAATATCCAGCACACTTCTTGTCTGATGCTGCATGCGCCGTTGGCGATGATAGGTTACTGCAAAGCGATGTGCCTCATCGCGCAACTGTTGCAACAAATAAAGGGCATCTGATCCTCTCAGTATTTCGACAGGTTCAAGACTATCCGGTATATACACCTCTTCAAAACGTTTGGCCAAAGCCGCTATAGCTATAAAAGACTCCAACCCAAGGTTTTTTAGGACCTTTACTCCCACACTGAGCTGTCCCTTGCCTCCGTCTAACAAGATCAACTGCGGGATTGATTCTCGTCTAGTTGGGCGGAGCGGCTTGTCCTTGTCCGGCGTGTCCTTCTGCAACTTGTCAAACTCGCTGAGCCTTCTTGTGAGTACCTCTTCCATGGCGGCATAATCATCATTAGAGGGGACGGAATGTAGCAGAAATCTGCGATAATCATTCTTCTTCAAGAGGCCGTCTTCCATCACCACCATAGAAGCCACATAGTCGGTGCCTTGTATATGGCTGGTATCATAACATTCTATGCGTAAAGGCACCCATGACATACCAAGAATCCCTTGTAGCCCAACAAGCGCCTTGGAGCGGGTATTGTAGTCTGAAACCCTCCTTAGATGATACGCCGCAAAATCCGATTGTGCATTGTGCATAGCCATCTCGAGCAGTGCATGCTTTTCACCCCTATACGGTACCTTGATTCGAACCCTAAAACCGGCGGCGGCAAAGTTCGCAGAGTTGGTGGCAGCAACAGAGGCGGAAAGCCAGGATTCAAGTAAATCAATCCCCGCAGGCTTGTAAGGAACCAGAACCTCTTTTGGAAGCTCTGATACAGGTTGTAAGTAGAGGTGCTCAACCACTTTTTGCAACACTTCAAACCTGTCCAATGGTTCAGTTTTCTCTACTACAAACCCTCCGCGTCCTATAACTCTGCCATGGCGTATATGGAATACAGATACGACACACACCAGGTCATCCTCTTTGATGCCAATTACATCCAAAGAGTCTTCACCGGTTGTCAACATCTGCTGACGCATAGATATCGTATGAACAGAATCAAGCCGATTACGGAGCAGGGCTGCCTTTTCGAACTCTAACTTTTCTGAAGCTGATGTCATCTGTTGCTCCAACTCTTTGACAACCTCTTTTATCCTGCCGTTCAGTACAGCGGAAAGGCCCGATAAAAACTGCTCATACTCTTTTTGTGACACTGCCCCGATGCAAGGAGCAGAACATTTTTTAATATGAAACAGTAAACAAGGAGTTCCAAGCCGAGACTGCCTTTTGAATTTTGTATCCGAACAGGTACGCACAGGGAAAGAACGCAAAAGTTGATCAAGTGTATCTCTGATAGCTCCTGGATGAGAGTAAGGACCAAAATATTTAGCCCCCTTTTTCTTGGTTCCCCGTATAACTACAGCTCTGGGCCATTCATCCGCCATAGTAAGTACAAGCCAAGGATAGCTTTTGTCATCCCGATAGTGAACATTAAAACGGGGTTGATTGAGTTTGATGAGGCTATATTCCAACATGAGAGCTTCAACTTCATTGCGTACACATGTCCATTTGACGCTCTTTGCTTCTGATAACATCTGGACAGTGCGGGGGTGTAGGCGAGAAGAATCACTAAAATAACTACTCAGGCGATTTCTCAAAGAAAGGGCTTTGCCTACGTAGATTATGCGCCCCGCTGAATCTGAGAACTGATAAGAACCCGGTTCATCCGGAACAGTCCTTAAATCAAGATTCATCCGTTCTCATCCGTTAGTTCCTACTCAGTGTAAATGTTACGAGAGCAACAGATTCACCCGGTAATGTAACCCTAACCGACCTTTGTGCCCCTTTTTCGCGTTGTGTTGATTTTCCTAAATGTCCCGGTTTTCCCGTCTGTAATACCGTCCCATTATGCAAGGCATCTACCATACGCACACTTACATTCCAGTGGTATCCATGTGACGGTTGGTTGATGTTCAACACCACTTTTCTGTCCCAAGGATTTGGATCGGTTGTTCCATAAATACCGGTTGGATCATAAGGAGCCAGATTGTACATCAACACATGCACCTTAGTTGCCGACGTATCGGCAACCGAAGCGATAACACCTACATTTCCCTTGAAAGGTACAAGAACATGACCATAACTGCGATATTCAGGTAACTGGGTCAAATTCATGGTCCCATTCTCCACCTTCGCAGGCACTATTTTCCCTGCTAACTTATGCCAAAAAAGCATCGTATACCACACGGGTTTAGGACTTAAGTTGGAGTAAAGCAAGCCAGAACCGGTATATTCGCTATTTCCGTCACTGGTGTTATAAAAACACATGCGACTCCCCCCGGCATTTTGCACGCTTTGCAGTACTGCTGCGGCAAAAGCTGCACCATACGACGTAGACTGGCGAGCATCATATTCAGCACCTACGTTCCATTCATCAATCCACAACTTGGGATGAAGAGAAGGGAATTTGGTTAATACCGCTCTAACCTGTCGTATGGACGTCCCATAGTAACTGGCGCTTATATTAGGTTTATACCAGCACGGAACGGTATCCGGTGGTTTTAGAGGAAATGTCTCGTTGGGTAATGTCCCACTGGTTGGTACCCCGCTGGAGGGTATCTCCCCCGGTGGAGCCGGAACAACAGGACCCTTTTGAAAACACATTCCGCCCGGATCTGAAGGAGACGGCCCTGAATAAGGATCGTTTGCATAAAGATGCCACGAAATAAAGTTCAAGGGCAGATGATCACGCACTGCCAACTCAGCCAACGGCAACAGAAACGACAGGTCTGGT
The DNA here is from genome assembly GCA_023379935.1 of Actinomycetota bacterium. Classification (GTDB taxonomy): domain Bacteria; phylum Actinomycetota; class Acidimicrobiia; order Acidimicrobiales; family JAMCPD01; genus JAMCPD01. Next base: position 20,065 of record JAMCPD010000013.1, read on the forward strand.
TTAGTGGTAACATCCGCCATAGCGGGTCCACCTACCTCTATTTTAACGTTGGCTTTTTGTGCCCCGGCTTCGAGAGCCTGAGCTGTAATCTTATACAACGTCAGATAGCTGGTAAGTTTTGGCTGACCATCCCAGAATATCCAGTCAGGCTCGTTCCATATCTCAAATGCTCTAACTCCTTCGGTTGTTATTTCATGATAAGCCATCTGCGTTACCAGGGCACTCCATTTTTGCGCATCGGCTCCTATATCAGGTGGGCTGTAGTTTGGATTGGCAGTTGCATAAGGTAAGGTTGCCAGGCAGATAGGGGTATAATCAACTATTACTAAAGGCTGCGCCCCTTCCGCATGTATCCGCTGTATGTTTTTATCAAGTAAAACAGGGTTCCATGCTCCGGTTGAACAGTTATAGACAGGCTGTCCATTATAGGTACTTTGGAGAGAAGCGTCTGTTCGTACCCAATGTACACCAATCTCCTTCATGCCCGCTACGGCTCCGGCTGGACCGGGCCCGTCAACCCCAATTAAGTTTTCGTTGATCATATTTCCCGGTGTTCCGGAGGTTGATAGGGCTGATTGTCCGGCGACAGTAGCACTTACAGGCAACTTGGGCACACGAACAGTTACAACGACATCACCGGGTTGTTTGGGTTTTATAACAGATTGAGTTGAAACAGCTCGGCCGCACGCAGCCAGTAAAACTCCCAATAATACTACGGTCATCGCCAAAGACCCCGGACCTTTTGATAGGTGTTTTATTGATATGTGTCGCATCTTTTCTTTCAAAATTACTTGTATTTTCTTATGTGACTAGTATATAATGATTTTAACTGGCCTGGTATTCCAGTTGTATGTGTAACGTTTGAAGATCGACAACCCCGCGGTGGGCGACCAGGCTGTCCCCGCCGATCATTAATAAACGTTTCCGGAATAGCAAGTACCCTGGATACGGGATACAAGTATCCAAAAGGGGATCAGATGATACGATTACAAGCAACTTTACCTGAACGCTATGTAAATGGAAGGGCTGAGGAACTCGCCACATGGATAGGCAACGCCAAGATGTTGCTCGGCGAAAAGCTGTTAATACTCGGCCACCATTATCAAAGAGACGAGGTCATGCGCTGGGCCGATGCACGCGGCGACTCGCTGGCATTATCGCGCAAAGCAGCTGAGACTGACAAGGCGAAGTTTATTGTGTTTTGCGGAGTGTATTTTATGGCTGAGGCGGCCGACATTCTCACCAGTTCGGATCAAAAAGTAATACTCCCCGACCTAAACGCAGGATGTTCAATGGCTGATATGGCAGACTTGGATACCGTAGAAGAAGCATGGGAGTCCTTGAGGCGGTGTACAGATATTGAAGAGGTGACGCCGATTACCTACATAAACTCTTCAGCCGCCTTAAAATCTTTCGTGGGACAACACGGTGGGTCGGTCTGCACCTCTTCAAATGCAGATGCCGTGCTGACATGGGCACTTAAAAAAGCCGAGAGCGAGAAGGTTCTATTTTTCCCCGACCAACATTTGGGGCGCAACACCGCTTATCGGCTGGGATACAACGAACAAAACATGAAAGTGTGGGACCCCAGAAAGGAGTGGGGCGGACTTTCCGAAGCAGAAATTAAGGAAGCAACTTTTTTGCTCTGGAAAGGTCATTGCTCAGTTCATCAGCGGTTTACCCCTGAACATGTTAATCAGTTCCGCACATCCTATCCGCAAGGGCTTGTAGTGGTACATCCGGAATGCTCACACGAAGTAGTAGCGTTGGCGGATGATTCAGGTTCAACAGACTACATAATCAACTTCATCGACAAAGCTCCAGCCATGTCCACAATTGCCGTCGGAACCGAAATACATCTGGTAAAAAGGCTGGCAGATGAGTATCGCGACAAACATGTAATGTCACTGGATCCCCTGGTATGTCCATGTTCAACAATGTTTCGTATTGATGACGCTCACCTGGCATGGATATTGGAAGAGTTGGTCGACGGCAAAGTTCACAATCAAATAACAGTAGATCAAGAAACAGCAAAATGGGCTAAGACGGCGCTGGAAAGAATGCTGGAAATCGTCTAGTATTAACATTTAGCAACAGTTGAGATGGTATAGTTGACTGGCATGGTGATCGTAGCTCAGTTGGTCAGAGCGCCAGGTTGTGGCCCCGGAGGTCGGGGGTTCAAGTCCCCTCGGTCACCCTTTATCTCATACCGTCATGGCGCGTACTTTCCTGCCATGGGGATTAAATCATAAAGTTTAAGTTTTCTACTATTTTCTGTCCTAGGACCGACCCAGCCTCCGAGCTTGACTTTATTCTCACTCGACTGCCGGCTTGGTCGACAGTCCACCTGCCACAACTCAGGCAAACAAGAGTTTCAAAATCCATTTCCAGCTCTACTATTGATTTGCTATCCTCCTGTGATGTAACAACCTCCTGTGGCAATATAACGACTTTGCCCCGGCCGTCTTGCACTTCTATCGGAATACGATCATAAATAGGCTCTGTTATCAAAAAGGTAATCAGTGACCCATTGGGGGAGTTTGCCTTTTTGGCGACGACATAAGGGAGAGCTTTTTTTATTCGCTCTTGACAATGTGCTGCCACAAGGCTTGACAGGTTTCCGTGTTTCTTAACTGCACGTCTTATGTCCTGCTCATGGACCCAACAATCAAAAACCCTTATAGCCATAAACTCGCTATATGGTGCTTGCCCTATCGGCGTCCAAGATTCCTTGGAAAAATCTTCATCGCTCATGGACCTGAGGTAATCAATCCGTTTGGAGGTAACCTCATGGAACTTGCACAGAATGTCTTTGATGGACATTCGCCGTCCTACATCAACCCAGAGTTCATTGATATTACCTATTGGATTTCTCACATTAGCAGTATCCGATAGAACACCTTCTGGGGCCTTTTCACCAAGAAGCATCCTTTCGGTGCCGACAATATGAGAAATCTGGTCTTTGATTGTCCATCCCGGACAATCAGTCGGTAGCATCCACTCTTTTTCATCCAAGCTTGACACGAGTTCGTATATGGTAACCCATTCTTGTTCAAGCATGTCCACCACAGATTTGTCCATATGTATAGCCATTCTATTCACTTAGAGGAAAGGCTTCAAATAATGCTAATCTTTATTAGTGAAATAAAGTAAGTATTGTGATAGAGTAAATGTTATGTTAGTAGATGTTGATGTACCGTCAGCGGTAGCTGAAAGGCTGAATACAGCCAGCATAAACCGCCGGTGGTATCCTTTCGCCAAAGATGTTATTGACTGGTCAATACCGCTTACCGATGAATGGGCATATATGCCGGCCGGTCATTCTATATTCGCTGCATCGGGAGTTTTGAACCGTCTTAAACCGGCTGACCGTAGCTTTGTCGAGCGCTGGGAGAGGACTCAGAACATGCGAAATGTAGGACACGGTGAACATCTATTAAACCAAGGAATACTCGCCATGTTGTGGAATATAGACCCTTATAATCCCGCTTATCGCTATCTCCTCCATGAAGTAGCCGAAGAGTGCCAACATATGGCTATGTTCAATCAATGGATCCGTATCAATAAAGACATCAAGACTCACGATGCGGGCGAAGAGCTCTGGTCAAAAGCAGTTTCAGACTTCACACAGGACATATCCACACGGCTGCCTGAAGCATTTTGGGTCAATGTTTTGCTGTTTGAGTTCGTAGGAGACGCATTCAACCAAGCCGAGCGCACTGTTACAACAGGTGATGACGGTCGCCCGCTGCATCCTATAGTTGTACAAATCGGTATTGCTCACACCTCAGAAGAGGCTCGGCATATCTCCTTTGCACGCAAATGGTTGGAAAAAGGCATGGCGTCGTTAGACGATGAACAGATTGGTGAAGTGCAGAGACTTGCAGAGTTTGGAGTACAGACATTGGTAGATCGTCAATCGTTTTTACCTATACATTACAGTAGCCAGTTGGAACCATACGTGACCAAGGAAGAGTTTGATGCCAATAAGTCAACTTCTCCCGCTACACTGACCATGTTACGACAGTTGAAAAAGCTGCTTGATGAGTTCGAGTCCTTGAATGTGGTCAGCGCTGAAGCTATGCGTCGCTGGGAAGATACGGGATCATTTGATTGACCTGCTAACAACGCCCACTGCAACAAATACTGACAAACACGCACGTATAATTACCATAAAAAAAGCGTAATCTTACAGTTTACGCTGCAACAATTTTCCTTCATACTGTTTCAAATAGAAGGTTTCAAAGGGGAAACTTCACTGTAAGAAAAGAAGGTGTAAGAAAATGGAGACAGCGAAAACTGCTGAAAATGATTATGAAAACACCGATACTGCTATTTCAGAAGGTCTTACAACAACTATCCATACTCATAGCCTCATTGTCTGTGCAATAGGTTCACATACTCAAAGAACAGCACCGGGCACAACCAAAGTTGAACACATGCGCATCTAGTAAAAGGAGTATTCAACTATATTCAACAACAGTTGCATCCCACCAAGGTCAATTCCGGTAGAGCTTAGGAAAGCCATCGTATCGTAAGTCAACTTCTCTTCAGCACCGCCGTTGTTGCCGCCTTTTTCGCCGGCATGGTGGCGCTGTTCGCTCCTTGTTGCATATCGATCATGCTACCTGCCTACCTTGCAACCGGGGTGCATCGTCGGCGAGGACTACTCACTATGACCTTCATCTTTGCTGTCGGAGTCAGTACGATCATCTTGCCGATTGCATTCGGGATAACCGCCCTGAGCCGACTAATCAATGGTGAGCATACCATTGTCTATTCAGCGATGGCTGTAGTGATGCTTCTCCTAGGCGTAGCCATGGCAACTGGATTCCGCCTACCGATCCCAATGATCGGCCATCGGGCCCAGGAAGGTGGCGGACCCTGAGCGGTGTTCCTTCTCGGTGCGTTTTCCGGCGTGGCAACTGCCTGCTGCGCGCCGGTACTTGCGAGAGTGATTGCCCATCAAGCGTCATGGCAAGTTTCGGACCGGACGGGCTGTCGGTTCGCTGCGCTCCAGCTCCCCCTGACCACAATGGCCAAGGCGGCTCAAATCGCCTGGTATTCGGGATTTCATGTCGATGTTGTTTTGGTGGTGCTTGGACTTTGCAGGTGCTAAACGAAATTCTCCATTTTTGAAGAGGCAAATTTAAAGAATATTTGTTACTTATTAAAAGAGTAAATTCTGAATTGAATCAAGTAAAAAGTAGATGGACTGCTATAAAAATAGATATCAACATAGTTATTAATCAATTTTAAAAAGGAGTCTACTAACAGTTATTATACATGGAGAAGAAATGGAAGCAAATGCTTTTAAAGAACAAGGTTGGTCAATTTCTGCAATTGAAAAGACATTTAAACCGTGACAGAAAAAACAGTTAGAGCATATCTAAATAATGAAAGTTCAACAAAAAATGGAGCAACCTCTGAACACATCGAATGTTCAAACAGCTAAATAGCGCACCAGTGACGAAACTATAGTATCATCATTGGTGCGCCTCTAGCTCAACTGGCAGAGCAACGGACTCTTAATCCGCAGGTTCGGGGTTCAAGTCCCCGGAGGCGCACCATCAAAGTCCCTGACAAGAAGGGATTTTACTGCCAGGATACAAAGAGTGCTTGACGGGAGTGCTGCTCGTTTGCTACTCTATCCAACTGGTACGGAATGGCATCAGAGCAGTGATACTGCTTGAAAAGCATCGGAGGAGAATATGAGAGGACACCTGTGCAGGCGCGCTGATGCATGCAAGTTGCATGCCTATGTGGGACGCGACTCGCTTACCAACCGCAAGAAATACGTTACACGCACCTTTCACGGTAAAAAGCGCGTGGCGGGGGTGGTTGCCATGGCTCAACTCCGTACGGAAGGATACGGTTCCGCCACCACGACCATGGCCAGAAGTGCCCCAGAAATCCTTGTTGGCAGCTCGACGGCGGGGACTGGAGCAGACATAGGCAGTCGGAAACTCTGCGTAAGGTTGTGGCACGCTGGCATGCTCCTCATGATAGGGCTGATCCTTGGGGCATGCGGAGGCTCGTCGCCGGGGTCGAGTTCGAATGCGCGCTCGGTACCCACGACATCTGCGACGAGTAGCACTGGGGCGTTAGACGCGTGCCTAGTCGGAACATGGATCGACCGAGGCGAATCCGATACACTCAGCTACAACGGAACGCCGCTTGTAATGAACGGTCTTGTTGGTAAAACGGTAACGTTTTCGCCAAGTGATACCGAGACGGTCAGCTTCTCACGCGCAACGCCTTTGCAGGGATCTGTCGGCGGGTCGATCTATGTCGTCACCGAGCGCGGAACGATCTCTGCTATTGTAAGCTCAAACGCAAATGTCCTGTCGTTATCCGATGTTAATTACACAAACTTCACCGAGACCGCCACCCTGGGTGGGACGACTACGTCTCCACCTGAACCTCCACCGCCCACGCCGGATCGCTACACGTGCAATTCAACCACGATGTCGCTCACAGGTGTCGGTTCTCACTCTACATTCAGGCGGTCATCTGCACCGGCATCGTCGCTTGCCACCACCACTTCCTCCTCTACTGCTGGGTCCGTGCCAGTTCCATCTTCGCCGTCACCGACCCCTGTCTCCACCATCCCAGATTTGTTCGTCTCTACCGCGGCGACTCCGCCCCCCGGTGAGCTCTTCGCTTGGCCAAAATTTCCCACCACGATTCAGAGGAACGACAACGATTGGATCTCGGGGATAACCTGGTCGGCAGGACCCCAAAGCGCCTCGGGCACCGGTATTCACTACACCGACTTGTCATGTAGCGGACCGGCCGCGAGTTGCCCTCCGACCGCCGAAGGCACGGTCAAGTTCAGCGCGACAACGCCCGAGACCTGCATCGTGGTTTTCACCAATCCCTCCAGTGGGGCCCAGCAGTCCAAACAGGCCTATGTCTACGATCATCTCCAGTACACCCAGGTAACCGGCTCTCAAGCTGATCAAACTTTTTCCTTGCCCTCGCCGTGCACGTAGAGCGTCGTGATTGTGGACTGGCAACTTTTCCGGCGCAGGCCATATGTGGATCAGCCGAAGAGAGATCGACCTGGCATGCGAGAACGTTGAAAAAGTATGCAAACCCGTGGTTAGCCTCCACTTGTTACTGTAACCGCCAGTACGACACCTTGGCCGGAAAGCGACAACTGTTCGAGAAGGATCTGAATCGAACCTTTCGAGAGGACCTCGATATCACTTCCAGCGGTATTGGTCGAGCTGGTAACGCTGAAGCCTTTGCTCTGCAGCTGTCTGGCATACTGCGCAAGTGCTGAGGAGCTCTTCTCGTTCAGCTGGAGATACCACTTGGTGGAGGATATCTGAGTACTGGAAAGTATTTTTCCGGGTGGTGTCGGCACCTCAGCTGGGAAACCAGTTGGCAACCGAGGCAATGTGTCTAGACTGCTCGGAACGTTCGGAATTGTAGTGGTTGATGATGCCTTGGGAACAACAATCGGACCCACGCCTCCAATCGCAGTAACGGTGAATCGGTTGCTGGATCCGGCTACATGGGCTGCATTGGCGGCCGAACCTCCGGTAATTCCAGAGGTGTAGGAGAGTAACGCCCCAGAGCCGTTGGACACGCATGCCGTTGCCGCTTCGCTCAGTATCGGAGTGTCTGCGCCTGGAGACTGAACATGGTAGATTGTGCCGTTCGCTCCGGCGACGCTGCACGACCCAGCTTGTGTGATTTTGATACCCGTAACATGGGTATAGCCAACTAACTGTTCGGCGAACGAATACTCTCCTTCAAGATTGCCAACACCCTCGGGAGTATTGAAAGAGACATGGATCACTTGACCGAGCGTCACGGCATATCCATGTCCGCCGACATCATAGGTGGTCACCGCCGGACTGATAGTATGGATTTCCCAGTCTGTTGGATTATGTACCTTCCCGGTTGCCGTGAAAGATGCCCCGCTATTCGAAGCGATCCGGGTAAAAGCGTAGTTGGTAAGACTATCCAAACGCGCGAGCTGGAGACCTGACACTCCGGCTGGGGAAGGCGCGATATGAGCACGAGACGTACTTACCGAACCGCTGCCACAAGCAGAGAGCGCTACACCCAACGCAAGTACCATCACGAACAGTGATGCATTCCGATTTCGATCCATAAAACTGAAACTCCTTTTTTAAATATCCAACGCCCTTGCCTGTTAGCAACGGCCTAATTTTAACTCGCTGCAGCAAACTCAAATTGATCCACCTGAAGTGGACCCCATTTGTTGAAGAGCCTATATACGTATTTACATGGTACTTTAGCAATTTATGTAGCAATGTCCGTAGCAATAAAGGGCATTCTGGCCAAAGTTGTGAATGGGTGTAAATAGATGTGAACACATCCAATAAAGATCATTGCCATGTGGAAACAGGTTGCAATGCGGGTAATCTCCGCCACAAGATATCTTTTCTATAACGTCGTAGATAATTCATGGTGAGCTGATCTTCACGGTTATGGTCCACAGTCTACACCGCTGCCTTTGAACTGTACGGTGTTGTATGCTGCACCCCACCTCGACACGCTAGACACATAGGTACCTGCTGGACAGCTGGCATAGTAGCCAATGTAGCAAACTTCAACAATTACACAGTACAGAGCATCAGGAGAGATTGACATAGCCAGTTGTACTCGCCCATACGGTATCTGCGAATGCCTGAGGAGATGTTCCTGACGCATAGACTTGCCCAGGATACTGC
>JAMCPD010000014.1 GCA_023379935.1 Actinomycetota bacterium
CTGCGTCCAAAGCAGGGACATCTACTCCCTCAGAGAGACAGCGTGCATTGGTAAGGACACGACAGACACCATCGGGTGGGTCCTCTCTCAGCCAAGCCAACTTTCGTTCTCGTTCCTGGGCACCCATTGTCCCGTCCACGTGTTCAGCCTCACATACAACGCCCTTTTCTTCTTGGTTGCGTATAGAATCTACAACAGCGGGTAACGTTCGCTGTATCTGCTTGGATGCGGCAATGGTAGTCGAGAATGCCACCGCCCTACGCATCGGTTCGGGATCGTAGTCAAATCCATCTCCTTTGAGTTGCTCTTGGGATGTCTCCTGCTTGGATAGACCTCGCCAGACACCAACGAGACGAGCGGCATCTTGGAGTACGAGTTCGATATCTGAATCAGCAAGTGGTTCGTGAGCAACCTTACTCGCAAACTCCTCATCGATCATGAGTATTATTACACGATAGTCACTGAGCAACAATTGATCGACTGCCCTGCCAAATCCGAGATGGTGAAATACCGGTCCATATAGCTTTTCGTCGTCCATGGAACAGAGCACTACATCAGATTCTTTGGCCTTTTTCTTCACCTTGTCGCTGTAAAGACGGGGTGTTGCAGTCATATAGAGCCGTCGTTTGCTCTGGATGGACTGGTTGTTATGGATGATTGTAAAGCCTGTATCATCTTCGCCGGCCAGCCGTGATCCTGTGGTGCGATGAGCTTCATCTGCAATAACGAGATCAAATACTGGCGCTCCTTGTTTTTGGGCATCTGCAATCCGATCCAGTGATTGGTAGGTGGAAAAGACTACAAGAAGTGGATTTTCCTCATTTTCCGATTCGGCTTTGGCTAAGCGAAGATGTTCTACAATCTTTTCTGGTGAAGTCGTTGCCGGAAGTGCAAGGTCATAGATATGCATATCCTCACTGTCTCTTGTGACCTGAGTATCCGAGCACACCGCCATAGCGTGCAGTGGACGAGTTGCATCTGATGTCCATGCCCTAAGTGTCTGTGAAAGAAGCGATATAGACGGTACACAGAAGAGAACCAATCCTCCAGAGGGTACTATCTCTTCGGCCAGGCGAAGCGCTGTGAATGTCTTACCGGTGCCACAGGCCATAATCAGCTTGCCTCGATCAGTAGTCTCAAAACCACTCTTTACGTCGTCGATTGCCTTTCGTTGATGAGGACGAACCTCTTTCGGCGTGTGTTTGAAAAGCTGATCTGGGTGTTCTGGATCAAATCGTGACCAGTCGAACGGAGAATTCGCAAGCTCTGCGATACCTATTTTCTGGACTGGTACTTGCTGGTTTGCAAGTACTTTATCAGCGGTCGTGCTCCAGTGTTCAGTCGTAGAGACAAAAAGGCGTGACGTAAACGGCCGTTTGCCCGAGCGAGCAAGGAAAGTGTCGATATCGCTGCGTCCAATATACTCATTTTCGCCATAGAACTTACACTGGATGGCACAGACACCGCCATCACTTTCTTCTGCTACAAGATCAATTCCACTGTCGTGTTCGCCCTGGCGGCCAGGCCATTCTGCCCATAGCCATACCTGTTTGAAACGTTCCTTGAACAGAGGGTCCTCTTTAAGAAACGCTTTTATCAGACGCTCGAATACCTGACCTTGACCTTGGGACGTAGAAAGATGATTGCGGATCTTCTTGAACAGCTCACCTGGACCGTCAAGCAATTCGTCACCTTGATTTTGTTCAAGAACTGTACTCATAGTCTCCTTTCAATTCATGGAATGGGTGCTTGCATATATCCTATCCGATAAGGGTGCATCAAGGGTGGTTTTGTGCTTTCTGGTAATGGTGGCTTACATTTCGAGTAGCACATATCACTCATCTTCACGGGTAGATCGTAGAAAAAAAAGGTCCCGGTAGGTGGTAACTTACCGGGACCTTATACTTTGCGTCTGGCATACTAAGCCTACCAGCGGGCATTACCCTTATTATTATACTATTGCCTCGTCCATATGTCAAGTATTTATTACGTAGTATTCTTATGCAATTATTTCTTCGTCATGCTAGCATCGCTACATGCGAGCAGATGGCAGAAAAACGAGTGTGCTTTCACACAACATCGCTTTCATTTAAGTCCTCCTTTTTGACTTATTACTATTATACATCTTTCGCGTAGAACTACCAAATCACGATCTAATCTTTACACGATTGTTGTTTTAGATTTGAGAATCATGAGTACTCTACGTTGTAGGTATCCGTAGACGTCACGTCAACGGATGACGTATCGGTGTCGCCATCTTGCGCCTGCGCTCTTTTTGGTGCTGGCACCGCTACTCCAAGTACCGAAGCAATCGTCGAACGAGACACGCCATCTGCAATATATGGAGCAGCGAACTCACGCACCTCATTCATTATTGCGTCATACTCTGCTTTGCGTTGCTTATAGGTCTCCAAGGCGCGAGCATGTCTACGCTCCACCTCACCGCACCTTTCAATGAGTTCAGTTGGGGTAGATGACAGCAACGTCATCGTGGCCTCTGCTTTACGCATCTCCACTCTCACCCTTGCTTCTATTTCTTCTCGTGTATTCATAACTCTCCTTTTTACTAAACACGGGGACACCCACGTGTCCCCCTACCAATATGCTTTTGGCGATCTAAAATGCCGCACTCGTGTTTTTAGTGCTACATTGATCGAGTTATATCACCCGACGTAATCTCTACCACAGCGTCGTCTGATGATTTGGATGTTTACAATCGAGATCATTACTGTGACCACCGAACTGTGACCTGAGGCGTGCCAGGAGAGCGCTACACTGTCCGCTATATCATTTATCCCTTACTATCCTTACGCGTCTCTGTGTTGCGTAGGATGGCTCTGGTATCAGAGAACAGCACGGGTCACCTCTGCTCTTTGTTCTCTTACGTATCCTTAGCCAGCAAGCGACGCTCTTGGTCGTTGCTTGCTCGGCTCTCAACTCATTATTTCATTCGCACGTTACGACAGCGCAAACGATTACTTCCGTAAAAACCTTTTCGGACATTTCAGCCCTCACAGCACGAAACGCTGCAAAACCTTTTTTCATCCGATCATTAGTCTCATAACCAATCAACCGCAAAAAACTTTTCAGACTTTTAGTCGAACAGCGCCCAAGCCCTGTAAAACTTTTTTTCCGCTCACGACCATGCAATCAATCACATCCGTAAAAACCTTTTCGGACATTTCAGCCCTCACAGCACGAAACGCTGCAAAACCTTTTTCATCCGATCATTAGTCTCATAACCAATCAACCGCAAAAAACTTTTCAGACTTTTAGTCGCAACAGCGCCCAAGCCCTGTAAAACTTTTTTTCCGCTCACGACCATGCAATCAATCACATCCGTAAAAACCTTTTCGGACATTTCAGCCCTCACAGCACGAAACGCTGCAAATCCTTTTTCAACCGATCACGATCGAAACGAGCATTCACTCCGTAAAAACTTTTTTAGAGTATAAACAGCATGCAACGCTGCAAAACTTTTTCAACCGATCACGGCTTGCGGCGGTACACGGTGCTCTGCTTTTTTTTTCTTACATATCCTTAGCGAGCAAGCGACGCGCTTGGTCGTTGCTTGTCTACTCTCTCAACACTCACTCCCTCGTTGAGCTCCCGTTGATGCCGCTGGGGATCGAGGAAAAGGTTAAAAGGTGATGGAGATAATAATAGTGGATAGATGTAATGAAGAATGAAGTGATGATGAATGAAATAAAGAATGAAATAAAGAATGAAGATGATGTGAGTGTTGTAGTAGTGTGAGGTGAGTTGAGGTTGTGGTGGGTATAGATGTGGAGAGGGTCGGCACCGATGCACCTGCTGTACGCGAGAGGTGTGCGCGAGAGGTTTTTGTGCCGTGCGCGAGAGGTAATCGCGCACGTTTTTTTGTACACGAGAGGTCTCTCGCGCACGTTTTTTTGTACACGAGAGGTCTCAAAATGCAGCGGCGCGAGAGGCTGTGCGTGAGTGCGGCATTTTAGATCGCCAGAAACATATTAGTAGGGGGACACGTAGGGTGTCCCCCATATAGCAAAAAAGGAGACAACATGTCAGATAGAAAAGAGAGCGACAGACGCTATAGGGAAAGCGTAAAAGTGGTGAAAGAGGAATTGGCGCACCTGCAAGAAGAAAAGAGCGAATGGGAAGCTGAAAAAAAGCTGATATATACGACACTTCAACCCGGTGTGAACGACCTCATTGACAAATATAACGAGCTACTGAAATACGTCTTCGTCTCAGGAGACGACGAGATAAACAATGATATGATTAAATCATATCGTGTTAACTTCATAAAACTTCCTGATATTGAAATTACTGATGAAGCTGTCGCCAATATTGGAGACACTCATAAAGACGAGGACGCAAAAGTCTCTCAAAAAACCAATGACGATGAAGCCACCCCCAATGAAACCATCGAGCACCCACTACCCGATGAGGCACCCGATGAGGATGATTTGGAGATGGTAAATGATGAGATCATAAGTAGCGTAGACGGACTAGATGATCTGGATGAGGATGAGAGGAACGAAAGAATGAGGCACAGCGGACACTATGACATGCCTAATAGGTACTCCCCAGAGCGCCCCCATGTACGCCCTTTTGTTAGCTTTGTCGATTTAGACACGAAAGAAGAACAAATAAAACGTTGCCTCCAAATGGGGCACCTGGCAGAGGTGCCAGAACAATTTCAAAAAGCAGTGTTTCAAGCTGACCCCACCTTGGAACAAGAGTGGGAAGACTATCAGCAAACCATTTTTGGCGGCAAGCTCAACTTACATTGAGATTGCGGCATTTTAGATCGCCAAAAGCATATTAGTAGGGGGACACGTATGGTGTCCCACATATAAAGGAGCATATAATGTCAGACAGAAGGGAAAGAAATAGGCGCTACCAAGAAAAATTGAAAGCAGGGCGAGCTGAGCTAGTGCGCCTGCGCGAAGAAAAGAGCGAATGGGAAGCAGAAAAAAAGATGATATATACCACACTTCAACCCGGTGTGAACGACCTTATTGACAAACATAACGACCTATTGAAATACGTCTTCGTCTCAGGAGATGATGTGATGGACAATGATATGATTGAATCATATCGTGTTAATTTCATAAAACTTCCTGATATTGAAATTACTGATGAAGCTGTCGCCAATGTTGAAGCCAACCCCAATGAAACCATCGAGCATGACCCGATAGAGTGCGGGGTCACACGAGTAGATCACAACCACGCCTCCCATGTCGAAGCACGGACAAGGATATGCTTAGCGGGACAACGGTTGGCGAGACAGGGAATTATGCCTAGCCATAGGAAAGTTGGTGCTATCCTACGTGGTTTGGGGGTGAGGTCGGTGGGTGTGCACACCTGGCAGGCGTTCCTGGATGAGATTGGTGAGAGGTGGGGAGAGGTTGCCATGACTAGAGAGTTTTGGGAAGAAATGGCAGATGCGCTCATCGAAGAAGGAGCCGAACTCGCCACCAGAGGTGTTGAGACTGGTGTCCATAGTTTGCTGGTGGCAGCAAATCCAAGCGCACCACCGGAAGTCCTAGCCGAACTCGCCGGGGATGAGGATGATGAAAGAATGAGGCGCAGTGGAGAGGTTGCCATGCCTAATAGGTATCCCCCGGAGCGCTCCCATGTACGCCCTTTTGTTAGCTTTGACGACTTAGACACACAAGAACAAATAAAACGTTCCTTCCAAATGGGTAGGCTGGGAAATGTTTCAGAAGAATGGGTAAAACCCCTGTTTCGCGATGACCCCACCTTGGAACAAGAGTGGGAAGACTATCAACAAACCATTTTTGGAGGCAAGATCAACTCACATTGACGGTGCGGCATGATACTATGAAAACCAAGCAATGTCTGGTTGTATACTTGGTATACAAGACACAATCATCTATATGAAATGAGGTAAAAAAATGTTGCGTATTCATAAATTGACTCCAGGCAAGGGCAATGGAGCAAGCTACTATACATCCTTAGCATCTACAGATTTAGCTGCATATTACGCCGGATCAGGAGAAGCGCCTGGGCAATGGGTTGGGTCAGGATTGGAAAAGCTCTGTCTTGAACTTGGGATAGATCCCATCCAGGCAGGCGACACCATGACTGCCGACGGCGCAAAAACATTTGAATATCTAAACTCTAAACAAGCGCCAATGGACTTATTCCCTCCCCAGCGAAGACCAAATCAAGACACAGACGGGCAGTGGGTATCCGGTTACGACTTCACCTTTTCGGCCGCAAAAGGTCTATCCATGCTCGCTACGATGACCGATGACGATGACTTACGCCGTGCTATATATGATGCACATGAGCAAGCGGTACGCAGAACGATAGAGATGATCGAGCCACATATCTGCTATGGTCGCGAGGGCAAGGGTGGGGTCAATCTGGTCAAAGGTGACGGCCTGATAGCCTCAGCGTTCCGCCATCGAACCTCCCGCCCAGGCGAAGAGGGCGACATTCCCGATCCTCATCTTCATACTCATGTTGTTGCCAACATTGTGCGCCACCCCGACGGTACTTACGGTGCCCTCGACGGTCGCGCCCTAACAGCACGGGGCAACGCCTTAGCTCTTTCAGCAGGCGCTATGTTCGCCGCCGAACAACGACGCGCGCTGGAAGAAAGAGGGGTATTTTTGGAGTGGAAGACGGCGGGACGAAACGGACTACTCGAAGTTGCAGGCATCCCCGATGATCTATTAAGCGCATTTTCAACCAGGCGCAATCAAATTGAAACAGAGATGGCACGTGCCGGATTAACCTCTTACGCATCCTCTGACACCGCACAACGCAAGACCCGCAAGGCCAAAGACAAGGAAGTTGCAGCCTCTTCCGACACATCTTTGGCAGGGATGTTGCGAGCCAAAATGCTCGAAACTCCGATTACCGATCATCGCCGTATCAGGATGGCATCCTTGGACGATCTTCACACTGCTCTCTTGCAAGCCCCACCTGACCACCCCTACATTACCCAAGAAGACCTAGTAAAATTAAGCACTCAATTGTTAGCGCCACTGAAAACATTTAAGAACGATGAAGACGGCGTGCCTAAAGAACACCTTACCGCCAAACATCCCACATTTACTTTTTGGGAGCTGGTGGGAGCTATCTCGCGCTCGGCACCTTACGCCGCTGGCGACGATGTAATGGCGGCGGCAGAAAAAATTCTAATCACCGATAAGGTTATCCCCCTGTCGGGAACCGATCCAAATAGCGCATTGCCGTGGCAACAAGCGTATACTACTCCTGAAATTATCACTCTGGAAAATGCCGTCATAAGTATGATCACAGCAGAGAAAAACACACAATATGGCAGAGCATCCAAGTACCTCAACATAGACGGCCTCTCCAAGGAACAGACAGCCATGTGTAAACACCTCACTGGAAGCGGACACCAAATAGACCTGACTGTCGGTGTCGCAGGATCGGGAAAAACCTACGCACTACAGCGGTGCAAAACAGCGTGGATAAAAGCGGATTATAAAGTATTTGGTTGCGCCAAATCAGCATCTGCGGCCGGCGAACTTGAAGATGGCACAGGCATCCGCTCACACACCATTGACAAGTTGCTCTCTATTATCAACGACTCAATAGTAAATACCGGTGAGGGCTTGCCACCAAAAAGTGTAGTGGTGGTAGATGAGGCCGGTACACTAGCGGCTACAGTAAATCATACCGTATAATATATTGTGCGGTTCTATTGATACGCGCAATACAACAGCTTGATTTCTAGTAACGAACCTGCCAACAGATGAGAAGTAAAAAAAGAAAAATTAGAAGCAGCAATCCGGGTGAGCATTTGAAACTACTTATACTTGTTGCGCGACCCGACGGCTGCAACGGTTCTATTGCGGTAGACCTTACATCCGGCGCGCTCGTAAAAGCCATATGGGAAACCGACACTTGGCATCCGATAAATACCTTTGATGTTGTTGAAGCTGTCATTTTAAAAGACACTAATCCTTTAAACTCTGCCGCTGTCGAATCATTGCCTCTGTCTTTACTGCCGAATAAGCTAAAATCACTACGGAAACATAAGATCCGCAAGTACTTGAAGCGTTTGGATACTCCGGAAAACTCTTATATACTGGATTTCCTTGGACCGTCAGTTCCCTACTGGACGATCACTTCCCCACAAACCTCATCGGCAATAATCAAGGTTAGACCAGGAATGCAGATAGTCTGTATTGAAAGAGATGACAGCGGTGTTGAAGAAAGAGGGGATAGCGATAACAGAACCCAACCCCGATTTGAAGTTTTGGTGCGTATGGGATGGCGGAAGTTCGACCACGATCTGCCAATAGCAGATTCGGCTGCAAACTGCCTGCTTGACCTGATCGGTCCTCGGGTAATAGTCGGGAAGGAACTGCCTAAAACTTTGGGATATAAGCCGGGATATTTGGTTGTAGCACTTCAGGACCCATATAAGGGATACTGTCGTAAAGCAGTGGTTGGTATTCTGCCGAAGGTTTAAGGCAGAGCTTTTGATGAAGGACACATATCCGCCAGTATACACACATCACACAGCGGTTTTCTGGCTTTACACACTTGGCGACCATGCAGTATAAGGCGCAGGCTGAAAGAGCCTTGTTGTCCTGGAGGGACTATCGCTTCCAACTCTTCTCCTATAATGTCGGGATTCATGTTGGTGGTGAGTCCCAAGCGACGGCTGACCCTTCCCACATGGGTGTCAACAGCTATTCCGCCAAGTCCGAATGCTACCGAACGAATCACATTTGCAGTTTTTCGACCAACACCTGCCAATGTGGTAAGTTCACTCAAGGTTTTTGGGACTTCACCGCCAAAGTTCGAGATCAATGCCTGCGACATAGCGACAAGATTTGCAGCTTTTGCCTTGTAGAAACCGGTAGAGTGCACCATCTCTTCCACGTCTTTGAGCGATGCCCGAGAAAGAGCGGAAGGATCCGGATACTTTTTGAAAAATGCGGGTGTAACTTGATTGACACGCTTGTCCGTGCATTGTGCAGACAAGATGGTAGCAACCAAAAGTTCAAAGGGACTCCGGTGAACAAGCGCGCACAGCTGGACGGCGCTGCCCGGATACTGTTTTGCCAGACGCTTTAGCAATATTTTGAATTTAGCGTTACTATTTGAACTATCCGCCATAGGTATCAATTAACTGTATAAAGTATAGACGTTACGAAATGAGCAATATCGAAATAGTTAGTCACATAACAAAACACTCTGCCGACCTGCCTGTTCAAGAACCCAAAAGGGCTGGCAACATAGACGAACTTATCAGTCTGGTCTCTTTCGCCAATGATCACCCAGCCTTAGGTGAGCACAGATGGTTTGTTCCATCACAACTTGCACATAATGATTTTGTCGATTTTGCGGCTTTCGACACGGATATCTTGGTTGGCTATGCCCAGCTGAACGGAAGGAGCGGCACCTGGTCCGTTGAAACCGCGGTACACCCAAACTATGCTGATGTCGGCACTCCATCTGATGCCGTGGCTGTAAAACTCCTTTCGGCAGCACTAGAAGAGATAGTGGCTATGGGCGGTGGGCGCGTATACTACTGGGTGCCTAAACCAACCCCCTTCGACGATATGCTTAGTGATGCGGCAGGCTTTATTCATGATAGAGACTTGTTGCAAATGCGTAGAGCTTTGCCTCTCGAAGATTCGATACAACGCCCTCATATCCAACTTAAACCGTTCGAAAGCGAAAAGGATAACTCAGCTTGGCTCGAAGTTAACAATAAAGCCTTTCTCACCCATCCCGAACAAGGCGGGTGGACAATGGAAACATTGATAGAGCGCCAATCTGAACCTTGGTTCGATGCAAAAGGATTTTTGGTGTATGAGCAACTTGGCAGACTCATCGGATCCTGCTGGACAAAGATACACAGTGATCAAAGCCCCCCACTGGGTGAAATTTATGTAGTATCGGTAGATCCCGACTATCAAGGCAAGGGACTCGGGCGGCAACTGACAGTAGCGGGGCTGGACTGGTTGACATCGCGTGGACTTGACACAGCTATGTTATATGTAGATCTTACCAATGAAAAAGCATTAAACTTATATAAGAGTATCGGCTTTATAAAAGATCATACAGACCGCGCATATATCAAAGACGTGTAAGGGCCTCAGCTGCCTTGTAAACGGTGGTGAATTCGTTTTAGGTGATATGACTGGAGATTCTTTTAGCTCAGTATGGTAGCTCCAAGCAGTCTGCCGATGGTAAAGGTAACAACTGCAGCCAGAGCGGACCATGCCAGCTGTCGCAGTGCGGAAGTTAACCACCACCGTCCAGTAAAGATTGAGAGTGCCACACCCACAATTGCAGCGCTCAACAAGCCCACTGTCAGTGAGATGAAAATTGCAACAGTTCCCTTAGTGAAAAACCATGGCAGCAGCGGAATAGCCGCTCCTACACAAAAGGATACAAATGACATTAGTGATGCCTGTATCGGTGAACCCAAGTTGTGGGGATTGATCCCCAGTTCTTCTCTGGCATGAGTTTCAAGAGCCAGTTTAGGATCTTTCATCATGGCGGCAGCCAGTTCTTCAGCTAAATTAACATCAATACCGCGGCTTTCATAGATGTGAATCAGTTCTTCAAACTCCCACTCAGGTCGGTTTAGCAGGTGATCGCGTTCTACTTCAAGTTCCCTTTGGAACAGTTCCGACTGCGCCTTCATCGAAATATACTCCCCCACCCCCATTGAAAAAGCACCGCCCAAAAGACCCAACAACCCGGCTAAGCGAACTATCCCGGCCAGGGGGTGTGCACCGGCAATGCCTAACACCAGAGAAATATTGGATACCAGGCCGTCGCTTATTCCAAATACGGCGGCCCTGGCTCCTCCGGACTGAATATTGCGATGTTCATTGTTATATTTATCAGTTCCTGAATGCATATTCGGCTATCGGACAAGATTCGTGCGTAGTGACATGACAAAATCATTATACTTTGCGATAATGGTCAAGTGGAACAAAAACACTGGTTTAATACCATGCAACCTCAAACACTGCAACTACCTGTAATTTTGATGTATATCAATGCTGGATTTACCCTATTGGGTCTTATCGCCAACCGAGGATCATCAGTAGTTGTAATGCTGGCAATAATTATTGCTCTGTCAGAAGTACTCCCTGCCTGGGGTATAGCCAACGACCGCAAGTGGGGATACTATCTTGGTTTGGGTATAACTTCGCTTTACCTTATTTTGGTGATTATGGCGATCGTTGTTAGCGGCATGACCTTTATCTCAATCCTCTCTTTAATGTTCGCCGGTGCAATGGTAGCACTCCTTTTACATCGCGAAAGCAGGGAATACCAGCGTATGTGGTTTAGATAACAGATATACTCTAAGGCCTAACTTCTTGGGTTGTCACTTTTGTTCACCAAAGCTTACCGTAGTCCATGCAGACGTGGTAGGAGCCAAGTAGTACGGCGGTGTAAGGTACTGTAAACGCCAGTCATACGTGTAGTTCTTTTGATAACCTGTCGCTATAGAGCCATCTGGACCAAATGTCCCTACCGGTCCGCGAAACTGTTGAGCAATTGCACCGTTTAGTGTCAGCGTACCAAGAGGAGTACCTTGATCGTAGTTCAACAACATAAAGGAGTGGTTTAAAGCCAGTATAGCAGCATCAATTGTAGATACAGTTTGATTTGTTCCCCACCACGGGTTGGAGGAAACGGGAGCAGAGGGATTGTTGATATCAATAAAGTTGTTGGCTATCAACCCCAATACATCATAGTTTGAAGGGTCGCTGGTTGGGTTCGTATCAGAAGGCGAACACCACGGCTCTACCCCACCCGAACAGTAGGTTATGTTGCCGGTAATGTAAATATTATGCTCAGCGACTATGTTGAGCTGCCCTGCCAGCACTCCGCCGTTCAATATAACATCACCGTAGCAAGATCTTCTAGAGGTGAGCGAATTTTCGGCTACACATTGATCCTGTCCCGAGGGTATGGTCTTTACATCAATGACTCCATTGGACGGCAACGGCAGGTTGTTACCGACACAGTTACCATCGGAAGGGTTGGTGCCGGGACTATCGACTGTCAAGGTACTTTGAGCGCCGGTGCTGACAGGAGGATTGATGGTTATTACGGTAGGGCCTTGGTACAAACAACCAAGTGTGTGATTTCCTCTTGAGTCAAGTCCGTTGGCGGAAGCCAAACTGGCGATTATGCTGTCATCTGCGGGCATCGGAACAAACCCGTGATATGCCGGATTGGCAACACCGCTTGAAGTAGTTTCACCGTCAAAGTTCGGATTTGAATCACAACCGTAGCCACTCAAACCTTGCCAGCGGTTATGCCAGGGGGGTGCCGCACCGGGTGGGTGTCCTCCGCTTGAGTTTACCGGATTTGGATCTATCAAACTGGCCGGTGCGGTAAACTGGGGACTGCCACAGACATAAAAACTGTCGTTTGAATGAACAGGACCACCCAAGTTGTCACCGCTGACAAAATAAATGTTGGCGCAGTAGTTGGGGTCAGGACCGTATTCAGTAGTACCCGCCGCCCTACTCCAATAGGGGTTTATATCATACTGATGATATTGACACCAGTTTATTGCCTCATGTGGGGTAAGATTTGATCCTCCCGTGGGATATAGCGCCGGATCGGTAGTCTCGTAGTTGGTGAAGTATATGTAATCCATATAACCGTTACGTGCAAAACCGGCCGTTATAGTACGTATAACCGCTGAGGGGTCATTTTGGTTTGAACATGCCCCAGCGGCACCATATCCCGCTCTTCCTTCCACGCTCAGGTAGACAATACCGGTTGAATACGCCTTGGACATATCAGGAGTATAACGGAAACATTCAACAGGATTGGTTTTAATCCCCGATACCTGAGTCCAACCGACAAAAGCCGGATTGTATGGTGGATTTGGAGGAGACGGAGGGACCGGCTCGTTTGTGGCAGAGTACTGCCAGTAGTTCGTATAAGCATTCAGGTTGGCAAGATAGTCGTATTCACCAGCCTGAGCCGCAATTATAGCTGCCTTGTAGTTTGAGTTGTAAGAAGTAAGCGGCAGCATCTGTTGCGTTGTGGAAAAAAGCCCGAACAACATAAGGCTCAACAACACAATTACCTCAAGAACCAAGATCATAGCCTGACCTTGTTCTTGAAAAGTAGATTCTGAGAGCAGTTTATCTTGGGCTGTTCGCATAAGTTTTCTGCCTTCTGCCACAGAGCGAAAATCTTTAAAATACTGTGTGTTTAACATGACGCACCTCCTTGGGGTAACGAAACAGATGGGGACGGATTGAGATCATAATTTTCCATGGTGATAACCTGTTTTGCAGTTATCGGCATACCTCCCGGTGCTTGAACGGTCAACTCCAAGTTAACAGTAGCTATATAGCCAAGCAGCGAATCGGCAACCGGTCCGGAAGAACCTGAGTTGCTGATTAATCCCAAATTCTCACCCGGAGCAAGTGGATTGCCAGCAACAAAAACCGATGGTGAGCAGTATGTTAAAAGCGGCATACCATCTGGATTGGAAACAACATCGCTGGCGAGCTCACTTTGATAAACAGACTGGCCGTAAGTCGCGGTTCCGTTAGCGGATATAGGTGCACTCGGAGGTGTAACAGAGAGAAATAAGCTGCTTCTAGCAGAAGAGGTGGGTACAAGATAAATGCTCACTTTACTTGGATAGCTGTTGTCAGAGACTCCGGGAATCGAGACCTTAGCTCCCAAAGAAGCAAAAAAGGTGGTAGGGTTGGCCTCAGTCGGGACCGGTTGTGCGGAGGAAAAGGCTGGATTTACCGCCAAGGTGGTTTGCGGTGTAACAGCGGCGCGTAGATCGCTTGTGAGGCCCTCGGTTACAAGCTGGACTTGATCTTGAGCATTATAGGTGCTGCTAAGACTGACTGACTGTTTGAAAAATGCACCGACAACCGAATATGCACTGCTGATTACTATTGAAAGAATAACCATTGCAATCGTCATCTCAATTAAGCTGACACCGGCTTCACCTCGGGTTTGAAAACAGTCCTTGCCCAGCTTCATATCTTTAATACCTTTCATATCGTCACCGTCACAGGACCTGATATGGGTGTGCCACCGGGCTCGGCCAGTACTTGTACGCCGGAGGATCCCAGATAGATCCATATATCGGTGGAACCACTGGCTGGGCCCTTA
Source organism: Actinomycetota bacterium (assembly GCA_023379935.1). Lineage (GTDB taxonomy): Bacteria > Actinomycetota > Acidimicrobiia > Acidimicrobiales > JAMCPD01 > JAMCPD01. Next base: position 14,131 of record JAMCPD010000014.1, read on the forward strand.
GCAGCGGTTATTTGAAAATGACCTAATGGCATACCCGTAGTGCTCATACCCCCGCCCCCGCTTGGTTGCATTCCAAGTTGGGGGGCCAGAAGAGGACATTGATACTTTGTCCCATTTTCCTGAGCGCTCAAGGTGGCCCCTTGTACGGCATTTCCGCTGCCGTCTACAACCTTGATTTTGAGAGGATACAAAGTTACAGGAACAGTAAAAGACATGCCCGGAGCGAGCGGTCCGGTCGATGAAGGGAACCCGGTCGATGAAGATGGCGGCGCATTTGGATAGATAGGTGCTCCAGAAGGGGTTGTGCCGTTGGGATTGTTTTCTACACAGTTTCCCGCCCACAACTGATAACCGTCACTATAGGGATAAACCGGAGAATAGGGATTGGCACCTTGAGGGGTAGAGACCCATCCCGGAACGTTCAACTGAGCATTACTCAAGGAAATCGGGAGGTTACTTGCCGGTGCTACACTGGTCGGGAGTGGAAAATAAAAGTTTAAAATAGCTCCCTGGTCGTAATAAAACTGAAGCAGCGTAGTGTTACCGGAAGTTACCGACCCGGTCTGAGTTGGGGAGGTATTCTCCTGTTCGCCTACCCACACAGGTTCAGTAGACGGACCCTGGATTGAAACCGTATAGGTAGCAACAGGAACAAACGCAAAGAACGCACATCCATCCGGAGGGGTGATTATGCTTTGGGTAAAAGTCGGGCTAGTTCCACCGGAGGTTATGGTGACATCCACATTCCCCTGTGTTTGATCCCTTGAACCAAGTACCGACACCGCCATGTTTCCACCGCCGGAACTGGAGTTACTCACTGCCGGTGGAAAAGTACTGACCTCCGTTATGGGCGTATAGTTGCTGGCAACCCCCGCAGGCCAGCTCACAACCACCTTTACACGAACCAGTTGAGGGATCCCAGATATCTGGTTGCACAAACTTGTGTCGGATCCCTGCCCAACCCACTGAGCATCTTGGACAACCGTGAAAACTGTACCCCCAACATCTTTTTTCAAAGTGACTGGAGCTTGAATCAAACTCTCTATGTATGAAAACGGGGCTTGTGTAAGCTGGTCCAACTGTGCGGTCGCTAAGTTGGAAGCCAGTAATGAACTGCGTGTATTTGTGGAGACGGCAAGCATGTTCCACAACAGGCTTGAACCGGGCACAAGGACGATAAGCAAAATAGCCAGTGCAATAACCATTTCTATCAAGCTCATACCAACCTCAGTTTCTAACTTACTCAACCCACTTTTAATAACCAACATCAACTTTTTAATCGTCATACCCTTACTTCACTATAAGTGTTTTAGCTAAATTATTTTCACTTTATGTGATAATACCTTGTGGATGAGTTGGTGTGATTCAGACTAGGGACGAGCCAGCGGAAGCAAAACCGTAACTTCGGTACCTTTTCCCAGTTCAGAGGTGATATTGACCTTACCGTAATGGGCTTTAACTATAGCGTCTACTATGGTAAGTCCGAGACCGGCACCCTGGGACATCTCAGCAGCACCGGTTGGGATATTGCCAGTGCCGTTATTCTCTTTACCAACACCTTCAGTACTGACAGTGTTGGAACGCTTTGTACTCTTATTTCGCCAGCGCGAATCATCACCTTGCCAAAATGGGTCAAACATTTTTGACAGCTGGTGCGCATCCACGCCCGGCCCCTTGTCGGTTACCCTGATAACTGCATATCTGTTTTTTTCATTTAACCGATCAGAAATGGAAGTGGCGGGCACAGTTTCAAGTGAAGTTGTATAGACCGAGACTGAAATAGGCGTGCCGAGCGGAGTATGCACTATGGCATTTGTTACCAGATTTCCCACCACCTGTCTTAGCCTATGCTCATCTCCCGGCACCACTAACTCATCACCTTGGGTGCTAAGGGTTATCTCCCCATTGGGATTTGTAACATTGGCATCCTCGACAACATCCCAGACTAGGCTTACCAGATCAACTGATGTTATATCCAAAGGGCTCTCTTGATCCATGCGAGCCAAGAACAACATTTCATCTACAATCATGTTAACTCGAACTGCTTCCGATTCAATTCTTTCCATGGCCTTGTCCACGGAATCTTTCTCTTTGCAAGCTCCTCTTCGATAAAGCTGTGCATATCCCAAGATTGAAGTCAAGGGTGTACGCAGTTCATGAGATGCGTCAGCTATAAAACGTTTCAGTTTATTCTCTGATACACTCTTTTGATCAAAAGCGGTTTCTATCTGTCCAAGCATACTGTTCAATGCGGATCCTAATTTGGTAATTTCACCCGCGGACATATCCACCGCAAGCCTACGACTTAGATCACCGGCAGCAATATCATTTACAACCTCGGAAAACTTATCCAAGGGCTTTAGGCCGAGTCTGACTGCCCATAAAACCAAGACAAACAGGAGCATTAACACAACAGCACTTGCGACTACCTCAATTTTTAAAAGCAGACTTAAAGTTGCTTGGGCATTGTCAATAGGTGCGGCTACCAGCAAACTGTCAGATGGGGGTACGGACACTGCTTCTGCCCGGTAAAAAACTCCGGAATCGGAAAAACCGTGCGCAGACAGTTCAAATGATGATTTTTGGGGTCTATAAACATGACTGCGGACATAGCTGAACGGATTTGGAGGAAGGTTTCTTTGTACAGGCAGATGGGGAGGCAAAACTGGAGGTGGATCGGGCTCAGCATAAGAACCTGAAGGATGACGGTATAACACTTTTCCGTTATAAGAAAGGATTTCAAGGTAGACATCACTGGAGATCCTTTCGGAAAGCCCTTTTGTCTCCCAGACAGTACTGGGACTGAAGGGGTGGTGATGAATGAAGGCGGTCAAAATATACTTATATGCCTGGCGTTCCGCCAAGGTAACTCTTTCATCTATCTGCCCGTAAAGAAAGGTGCGAGTAGATGAATAGGTGAGGACATCTACTAATATGAAGGCCAGAACAACTAAGACCATTGTTGTGATGAGTATACGTCCTCTAAGAGAATGTCCACTAAAAAAAGCCGTTAACCTTCTCACTGATATCTTTCCTGACATAGAGGACTACTCACAACTTCTACGACGGCTCACCTAAGACTCCAACAACCCGAACAGATACTTTGAAATCACTTTTGTTGAAACCGTTTTTTATCGGGAGGGAGTCTTAGGATGTAACCTACTCCCCTTACGGTATGTATCAATGGTGGGTCAAAACGGTCTATCTTTTTACGCAGGTAGCTTATATAGGTCTCTACTATATTGCCGTCTCCGTCAAAGTCATACTGCCATACCCCGTTCAGTATCTGAGACTTAGACAATACCCGTTTGGGATTGGACATCAAAAAGTGCAGCAGGTAAAACTCGGTGGCTGTCAATGTGATAAGGTTATCGCCTCGAAACACTTCGTAAGTCATCTCATCTAAGGAGAGATCCGCAAAATGTAACTTATGCGTAACACTGCCTTCTGGACTATTTTTACCATCGTTCACCTGGGGGTGAAAACCGGATCTTGTGCGCTTCAAGATGACCCTGACGCGTGCCACAAGTTCTTCTAAGTTGAACGGTTTTGTCACATAATCATCGCCTCCCGAAACAAGCCCCCTCACCTTGTCGGCCGGAGAGTCTTTAGCTGTCAAGAACAAGATCGGAGTGTCTTTGTCTTCGATATGCAACCTTTTGCATACCTCTATACCGTTCATATCCGGCAACATAATATCCAGTATCACAAGATCATAGCGTTGAGATTCCGCCATTGAAAGAGCATCGGTTGCGTTGTAAGCAGTGTCTACCTCAAATCCTTCAAATGATAAGCAGTCTGATAGAAGTTCACAGATGGAAGGCTCATCGTCAACTACCAAAATACCCACGTTTTACCTCACTTTTTAGATTCTTTAGCGGATAATTTATAAAACAGTCTTGCAATTTTGCCAACCCTGGCGACTATACCCCACCACGTAACTAACAATAGGGCTTCTGCGACTGTATACATCGACATCTTGGACTTTCCCATTTGTCTGTCTATAAAACGAATCGGGACTTCAGTTACACGCCCTCCGCCAAGCATTGCCTTGTAAACCATCTCGATTTGAAAGCCATAAGAATCGGCTTTTACATTAGACATATCTATATTTCTTATAACTGAAGCTGTATACGCCCTAAAACCTGAAGTAAGATCACTTACCGGAATTGAAAGAAGTAACGAGGCATATAAGTTCCCACCTTTGGAGATAAACCTCCTATACCACGACCAATCCGGTATTGAACCTCCCGGGATGTAACGGGAACCGACAACAACATCGAACCCCTTATCCAAGGGTTCTAAGAGTTTGGGTAGTGTTCCAGGGTCATGAGAAAAATCGGAATCCATTTCAACAAAAGCCTCAAAACCGTGTTCAAGGCCCCATGTAAAGCCGTCTCTATATGCACTGCCAAGTCCGGACTTGGTCGGTCTTGTTATTACTTCAACCCCGCCTATCTCTTCCGCTGTTTTTTTTGCTAAATCGCCCGTAGAGTCTGGGCTTGAGTCATCAACTACCAACACCGTAGCTTGGGACAATACACTACGTATCTTGGTTAATATGCCAACGATATTTCCAGCTTCATTATAAGTTGGGAGCACTATTAATACACGCATGAGCTTAGTCGTATGCTAGCATATCACTTTAGTATATGTCAGATAACAACCACCCCGATGAGGGGAACCAAAACAGTGACTTAAGCAGTAGAGGCCCAAACAGCGCCCACCCATCAGGCCCCCCATCAGGCCCCAAGCCGGCCGAGGGAGGCGATCAAGCAGACCCCCACCGGTTGTCCACCCCGGCGGAGCACATTCCTCTGAGTCCTTTACGAAGATTTTTACACCTGCTTATAAGTCCTTTACGCCATGGGATTACTCTTTTTGTTATTGTACTGGTGGTGGAGTATATAGTACTGCCTGAACTGGCCGGTGCAAAAGGAACACTGTCTTTATTGGGGAAGGTAAACGTGATATATCTTATCTTCGGTATTCTGAGCGAAGCGGCAGCCCTGGTTGCCTATACTCAATTGACTCATGTAGTTCTGTCACGAAACAGCCCGAGTCGTTCAACTCTGTTTAGAATAAATACTTCAGCCCTGGCGGTAAGCCATATACTCCCGGGTGGAACGGCCCCCGGTACTGCGGTTGGTTATAGGCTACTTGTTGAAAACAACGTAACCGGTTCTGATGCCGGATTTATACTTGCTACACAGGGAATCGGTTCAGCTGTCGTATTGAACGTCTTGTTTTGGGCCGCCCTAGTTGTATCCATACCACTACACGGATTCAACCCCTTATACTGGATAGCAGCTCTTGTTACCGCAATACTGATGGCAGCATTCGCCGGCCTTGTACTGCTTCTTACCAAAGGGCAAGAACACGCTGAAAAATGGTTGCTGTCAATAACAGATCGTATACCCTTGTTGAAAAAGAAGCTGGCGCATGATCTTGTTCACCGCATGGCTGATCGGGTGGATGCACTGCTCAGTAATAAAAGTATACTGAGGCGAGCCATAGTTTGGGCTGTTGCCAACTGGCTACTTGATGGGGCATCCTTGTGGATATTCTTAGCCGCATTTGGGAAGTTTGTCTCGCCTATCAACTTATTGGTTGCTTACGGCTTGGCTAATATACTGGCGGCAATACCAGTGACACCCGGTGGGCTCGGAATAGTGGAGGGCATACTTATTACAACACTTATCGGGTTTGCAACTCCAAAAGGAGTTGCAATTTTGGGAGTACTCACCTATAGGCTGTTTAACTTTTGGCTTCCCATACCGCTAGGAGGAATATGCTATTTAAGTTTAAAGCTGGAACCATACAAAAAGTCAAAGAACTCCTGATGGTGCTTGTTTAGGACTGCTCACCTTCACGTCGCCTGCGGGCACGTTGGCGGGCAAGTTCGGCTAAGCGTTCTTGCGCATTAATACCCTGAGGTGATGCTACCCTCTCCCAGGTGTCATCAGGTCGCAAAATCCAAGTATTGGTATCATCCAACATGTCCAGTGTCAGTATCTCTCTAATGCGCATGTAATGTTCCGTTTCTAAAACAGGCACCATCAGTTCTATCCGCCTGTCTAGGTTGCGTTCCATCAAATCAGCGGAACCTATTAAAACTTGCGGACGATCAACGCCATCACAAGGGCTGTCTAAGTCACCAAACCAGTAAATCCTGGAATGTTCCAGATAGCGACCGACAATGGAGCGAACCGTTATGTTTTCAGACAACCCTTTTATTCCGGGTCGGAGGAGACATATTCCCCTTACTAAAAGGTCTATGCGCACTTGTGCGCTTGCCGCCATATATAAACTGTCTATTACGGCCGGATCGGTTAAACCGTTTATCTTGATCACTATACGGCCGTTACGACCCTTAGCGGCTTGGTTTTCAATCATCTCCAGCAGTTTTGTCTTTAACTCAAAAGGAGCGGTAATAATTCTGTCATAGTTGGGTTGTTTACTATACCCCGTCAAAAAATTAAACAGTTTAACCAGATCTTCTCCCAGATTAGGATCGGAAGAAAGTATGCCCAGATCTTCATAGTCTCTGGCGGTTTTAGAGTTGTAGTTGCCGGTTCCGATATGTGAGTAGTGATGAAGACCGTCTTCCTCCTTTCTCACTACCAACACAGCTTTACAGTGAGTTTTCAAACCAACTATCCCATAAACTACATGAACCCCCGCTTCCTCCAAAACTTTAGCCCACGCTATGTTCGCCTGTTCATCAAAACGGGCTTTGACCTCCACCAGTACAGCCACTTGTTTTCCCGCTTCGGCTGCTTGTATCAATGATTTGACTATAGAACTGTCCCCCGATGTCCTGTATAGGGTTTGTTTTATCGCCAATACATCTGGATCTTGTGCTGCTTGAGCTATAAAGGCCTCAACGGAGGTTGCGAAAGAGTCGTAGGGATGATGAATGAAAACCTCCCTTGTTTTTAATACTTTAAAAAAATCAACAGGTTCATCTCCGGCATTCGCCAACGGTGGTGGTGTCATAGGTACCCACGGCTTGGCATGTAGATCTGGCCTGTCCAAAGAAAATATCGACCACAGTTCGCTCAGGTCTAAGGGGGCATCCAAGGTGTATACATCCTCTGCATCAATTCCCAGGTCGTTGATTAAAAGCTCCTTAATCTCGTCGGTAACGGCCGAGTCCACCTCCAATCTGACTGCGGCTGAAAACCTAAATCTTCTAAGCTCCATCTCTATGGCGGCCACTAGGTCATCTGCCTCATCTTCTTCCAATGTCAGATCCGCATTGCGGGTTACTCTGAAAACAAAGTGGTTGCCTACATCCATATATGGAAATAACCTTTTCAAATGTGCCGCTATCACTTGCTCAAGAAGAATAAACCTCTCCTTGTCGGGCATCATTATAAAACGGGGTAAAAGAGGAGGAACTTTTACTCTGGCAAAGCGGTGCTCACTAGTGTCGGGATCTTTGACCACTACCGCTAAGTTCAAGCTTAGATTTGAAATATATGGAAAAGGGTGGCTGGGATCTACCGACAAAGGTGTAAGAACAGGAAAAATCTGTTTGTTGAATACATCTATAAGATAGTCCTTATCTTCAGAATCAAGCATGTTCACATCAAGAAATCGTATTTTTGCCTCCTCCAACAAGGGTGTTATATCTTCCAAAAAGATTCTGCTCTGGCGTGCAACAAGCGAAGCTACTTTATCGCGAATCATACGCAGCTGTTCTGACGGACTTAGTCCATCCGGTGAAAGCAGGCGGACACCAGAAGCCACTTGATCTTTCAATCCGGCAACCCTAACCTGAAAAAACTCGTCAAGTCCGCCGGAGAAGATAGCGATAAACTTGACACGTTCCAATAAGGCATTGTTTGGATCTTCCGCCAAATCAAGCAGACGATTTGCAAAATCAAGCCATGACAGTTCTCTATTTAAAAGAGTTTTTCCTGAAAATGTTTGTTCCGTCCGCTGCGTTCCAACTGTGCAAGCAGTGGTAGTAGCAACGACGACAGCATTAGTGGTAACAGCATCAGTGGTCATATACCAATAATATCAGAATCATTGTAAAATAACCTGTGTTCGCAAACGAGGAAGCGCTGACGGTTTGTTAACTTGAAGAAATTGAACAAGTTTCTCCCGCACTTCACAACAGAGATTCCAGGATGTGCTGGAGTCACATGAACTCATAAGTGCGCGAAGTGTCATTGTTTCGGTACCGAGTTGAGTCACCTGGAGGTTCCATACCTTCCCATCCCAATCAGGAGAAGAGTTTAGAATCTTATGCAGTTCTTCTCGTATTTCAGCTACCGGCGCGCTATAGTCGACTTCAAGATGTACCCACCCAAGAATGTCGGCTCTTTCACGCGTCCAGTTTTCAAACGGATTCACGATGAAATAAGAGATAGGGAGCACAAGCCTTCGAAGATCCCATATGCGTACCACGACATAAGTAAGGGCAATCTCCTCAATACGGCCCCAGTGTCCTTCAACAACCACGACATCATCAATTCTGATTGGTTGGCTGACCGCTATCTGGATCCCGGCAATTAAGTTTGTAATAGTTGGCTTGGCGGCAAGACCAAGAACAACTCCCGCAAGTCCCGCTGATGCAAGCAATGCAGCACCTGCTGTTCGTACTGAGGGAAAACTCAGCAAAGCAGTTGCGACAGAAAGAACCGTTACAACGACTACAGCCACTCTGCGAAGCACTTGAACCTGGGTGTGAACACGCCTGGTCGCCAGATTGTCGGCTTTGTTAAGTGGGAAACGGGAAACAAGCAGGTCATCGAGAATATAAGTAAGGTTGACTATGAGCCAGGCAATTGAAAAGATAAGCGCAATTTGAAGCCCGTGTTCAAGTGGAGATGTAACATCTTGAGGCAAACGCAGAGCACTTGTGGTAATTTCAAGGCCAATCAACGGGACAATCGCTTGCGTGGGTCGTTTCAAATGGGTAAGGATAGACAGTGCTACCTCACGACCAGGCTGGATTAGCACCTTGCGCACCTCAAATAAGATCAGGTACTGTACAAGAAAAATCACAATTGGTACCCCAAGAAGGATAATAATCGGCTCTAAAATTCTCACCTTTACAATAATACTTCAAATAGATGACATAAAAATAATCAACTGATGTAGTCTGGTAACGTGGTTAACCGTATGCATTCGCACTCCAGTAGATCCCGTAGACTGGTACCAAAAGGGCGAAGACCCCGTCGAAGAACAGAGCTGGGACTTTTGCTTATAGCTTCCGCTATCATTGTGGCAGCTTACGTACTGACTTCACTCGCTACTAAAAACACTATCCCGGCCAACTTAAAGCTTACATTGGCCGCAACCCTTACTCTTGGGCTTGTTGCTCACTTGGCCAATCGCTGGTTGGTTCCCGATGCCGACCCCGTAATACTGCCTACGGTGATATTCTTGAACGGTTTAGGCTATGTTATGCTATCGCGCTTAGACCCAGGGGAGGCAAGACTTCAAGCAGTGTGGACTGCGTTATCGGTTGTGATGTATGCGATAACGCTGCTGATAATAAAACGTTCCAAGGACCTTGAACGCTACAGATACATCTTGGTTGTTTTAGGCTTGTTCTTACTGTTTTTGCCTATGATACCCCATATAGGGGTTGACATAAACGGTGCAAGGTTATGGATACAGGTTGGACGCTTCACTTTTCAACCTGTCGAGGCAGCCAAATTGGCATTATGCGCATTCTTTGCTTCATATTTTATAGAAAAAAAGGAGCTGCTTTCCACCCCTACGTTACGTGCGGGGAACTATCTTTTACCTGATCCCAGGGCATTTGGCCCCATAGTCGTTGGCTGGGGTGTTGCAATGTTGATAATGGCGGCGGAAAAAGATGTGGGGTTTGCACTGCTTATATTCCTAATGTTTTTAACCATGCTCTGGCTTGCAACGGGACGCTTCGGATATGTGGTTGTCGGGGTGATCATATTTTTAGGCGCTACTTGGTTGGGGGCACATCTGTTTACCCAGGTCAATGTGCGTATAGTCACATGGCTTGACCCATGGAAATATGCTCAAACAACCGGATATCAGCTGGTCCAGGCACAGTATGCATTGGGTTGGGGCGGACTTGGTGGTACGGGGCTCGGACTTGGACATCCAAACCTTATACCGGTTGTAACAAGTGACTTTATTTTTGCGGCAATCGGAGAAGAGCTGGGGCTTATGGGAACCAGTATAGTTATAGTAGCTTTTTTGGTACTAGTAGGAGCCGGAATACATGCCGGGCTAAGGGCTCGTTCGGAGTTTTCTAAACTGTTCGCCGTCGGCTTAACGATAGTACTCGGTTTGCAGGCATTTTTTATAATGGCCGGTATTGTACGCCTACTTCCCCTTACGGGTATGACACTGCCGTTTGTAGCTTATGGAGGATCAGCGCTGTTGGCCAACTACATACTTATAGCCTTGCTTATGCGCATATCCCACGAAGGTAACCACAGTGAAGTTTCACAAGATTTTCAGGAACTTTACGACTCCTCCTTGCAAGTTTAGAGGATAGCTTTTAGCCAAGACCTCCAACAGTATAAGGCTTGGAGCGCGGGTCGAGATAAGGCCAGAGCGTAAATCACAACGCAAATAACTCCTCCGCCACCATAATGGGAACAGGGATACTTTGGCGCAAAGCCAGTGCCAGCGCATCAGAAGGACGGCAGGAGATGACGTGTGTTTGGGTGTCTTTTACTATAATCAAATCAGCAAAGTAAGTAGATCCGCGTGCATAGGTTATATTTACAACCTCAAGTTGGCCGCCAAGTCTGGTCAGTACATCTACAAACAACTCATGAGTCAACGGACGTGGGGTAGGAACACCCCGCCAAGCAAACCCAAGTGCTACTCCCTCCGCCACCCCTGTTACAATACGTAGTTCTCTGTGAGGATAATCTATCTCTTTCAACAGTATACTCGGATGCACCAAGGGCAGCTTGATGGATACGTCTACAAACTGGACCTGTACAAACTTGCGATTTTGATAAATTGAAGTTTGACTACCCGCCAACTCACCGGTCGACTCACCCGCCAACTCATCGGCCGTCTCTTTTTTCGACTCGTTTGATTCTGGCAATGGCAGTTCGTCGTTTGTAGTCGGTTCCATGTCCAAAAACAACAGCTTCGCTATCAACGGCGGTTTTCTGCGGATATGTTCAACACCATACCAACCCCGATAAAAAAGCCTAACAATGCGGAACCACCGTAGCTGACAAACGGCAAGGGTATACCTGAAATCGGCATTATCCCTATGGTCATTCCTATATTTTCAAACACGCTAAATGCGATAAGGACAAAAACTCCAGCGCATATCAAACGTCCCAAAGCATCCTTTGCTCTCGTAGCTGCCAAAAGTACCCGCCACAAGATTATACTGAACAAGAATAGCAACACCAAACCGCCGATAAATCCCATCTGTTCACCGGCGGCGGTAAATATAAAATCGGTTTGCTGCTCCGGTACATAAGAGAGGTCGGTTTGCGACCCTTTGAACAGTCCTGTCCCGGTTAACCCTCCGGAACCTATTGCTATCTTGGACTGAGACAATGTATAGGTTGCGGGAGTATTAGTTGAGGATTGATGCAGGAAACCGGTTAAGCGCTGCATCTGATATGGTTTTAAAAACCCGACGCTCAACAAAACAGCCACAAGTCCAACTCCGGTGACTCCTAACAACAGAATATGGCGCAGTCTGGCTCCTCCCATAATAATCATGGTAATACCAACTATCCCTATGAGAATTGCAGAACCCAAGTCGGGCTGAACAGCAACAAGAGTCGCCATCAAACCGATAATTGCCAAACAAACCACAATTTGGCGAAAGTCAAGACCCTCTCGATGCTTTATCTTCTCCTGGCGTGATATATAAGAAGCCAAGATCAACATTGCAGCTAAAGCCCCAAAGGCGGAAGGTTGCATTTGCAGAGGCCCAACCTGGAACCAACGCTGAGACCCAAGAGCACTGGATCCAAGTGGACTTAAAACTGCGAGCAAGAAAACCAGCTCGCCTATCCAAACGATCGGAGCCAATACATCCAGCCACTTGTAGTCGAACCAAGCCATGAATAACATAGCAGCAAAACCAATGATTGCATAAACAGCCTGACGTATAACATAGTAGTGGGGATCAATACCGGCTATCTCCAACTGTATTTTGGTTGCCGAATAAACTATCAACATCCCAAATAGGGCCAATAAGCAGGTGGCAACAGCTAAAATGAAGTCTATTTTCAGTAGAACATGTTTGGGCCTGTTGGAGCGAGTCGAACTGGTAGCACTAGCGCGACTTGGACTGGGTTTGCTTTTACGAGCTAGGCTTTTTTCCAGTACTCCTTGGGCCATACTAATACCCACCGAGCAGATCTTCTACAGCTTTCCACATGGCATAAAGAGGTGCTTCCACGCCAGTCCACATTTCAAAAGCTCTGGCCGCTTGATAAACCAACATTGAAACTCCGGTTATACAATATGCTCCTTGTGACCGTGCTTGACGCAATAAAACAGTATCAATTGGATTATACACCAAATCCACTACCACTTGTCCTTCATGAAACAACAGTTTATCAACAGGGGAAAGATCTGGCATTAGGGGATCCATGCCCACCGATGTCGCATTTACAACTAAATCAGCATCCGCCACCTCCTCTAGGCGCCCCAACCTCCCCACTCGACCTGCAATAGCGACGACTTGGCTGGCGTGAGCAAGAGTGCGATTGACGACAACAATTTCAGCAGCTTGGCGTAAGGCTAATGCCATAGCAACAGCCTTTGCAGCGCCGCCCCCGCCAAGTATGATACAGCGTTTCCCCCCGGGATCAAAAACCATTTCAGCGGGTTCGTCCAGGCTCTTCATCGGGGCATCCGGTTTTGTCGGAAAATCTTGCCTTGATGGAACACCTCGCGCCAGAGTATCAATAAAACCACCTACATCTGTGTTATCACCTATAAGCTTATCCTGGTGCCACAACACAGTATTTACCGCTAAAAGGTGCTCAGCGGTGGGGGAAAGCGAATCCAGGCCGTCTATGATGGCCTGTTTGTGCGGCATAGTTACAGACAAACCGTGTATTCCCATCGTTCTTACAGCTCCCAGCGCGGATGTGGCTTTCCCCTCAGGCACTTGAAATGCTACATACACCCAGTCCAACCCAACAGCTTGAAAAGCCGCATTGTGCAACAGAGGTGATAAGGAGTGGTCAATTGGATAACCAATAACCCCGGCAATTTTAGTTTTGGCGGTAGGCCAAATATCTTTCTCCACTAGGTCATCCTCCATTCATCTTCGATTTTAGCAGATCCGTGAAGGAAGATATTTGGAATCTATTGTTTAAGGCTAAACCAACCCGTCAAACCGGCCGTTACTTGCGAAAAACGCACTTGGCGGGCGGGAGAGAAAAGAACAAAAGAAAAATCTCGACATAGTTGTGAGTGTAACAGCTTACAAGCTACAATCAAGTGGAAAAGTTATCCACCGCCAAAAAGAAGAGAAGGATGAGAATAAGAAAAATAACGACAATAACAGGAGTTGGGATGCTCGCAGCCTTAGCGTTGGGGGGATGTGGTTTTACATCACCAAAACATGCCTCTTTGCCCGCATCGACCGGACTGCCACCACGTAGCCCAACCCGAACAACACCGTCTTCGGTGATATCTGCTCTTACACCCGGCTGGTCTCTTCCGGTCCCCATTGAGACCAACGGTGAAATCAACTCAATATCGTGTACATCTGCGAGGTTTTGTATCGCCATGAACTACAACAACACGACCTTCACTTGGAACGGCTCTGTATGGTCGAAACCGATAACGGTGGACGATCCAAACGGGCAGGGACTCAAGGGACTTTCCTGCGCCTCTGTCAGCTTTTGCGTGGTTGGTGACAACAAAGGCAACCTTCTCACCTGGAACGGATCTTCATGGTCTGCTCCGGCATCGCTCGACCCAAACGGCGATGGATTTGCCTCGCTATCATGTCCCACCTCCAGCTTCTGCCTAGCAGCCGATATAAGCGGCAACGTCCTTACCTGGAACGGATCTTCATGGTCTGCTCCGGCATCGCTCGACCCAAACGGCTTAGTGAACTCGGTTTCATGCCCGTCTGCGAGTTTTTGTATGGAAAGTGATGCCAGTGGCAATGTATTCACATATACCGCCGGAACATGGTCGGCTCCAACCCTCATAGACTCTCAACCAGGAACGCTGTACGTCTCTTGTGCGTCAGCAACTTTCTGTGCGGCGGTGGATGACTACGGAAGGGCCACTGTTTACAACGGCACTTCCTGGTCCACCCCTAAAAGCGTTGATCCTTCCACTGGATTTAATGCCATCTCATGCGTCTCGGCAAACTTTTGTATGGCCGGTGACGCACTCAGCAAGGTAGTCACTTGGAACGGCTCTTTATGGTCAGCTCCTCAGTCCATAGACTCAAACCCCGGTGGTATTACTTCAGTAGCGTGTCCTAACACCGGCTTTTGCGTAGTGGGCGACTTCAGCGGTTATGAGGTTACTTGGCATTCCTGATAAAGGCATTCTTGATAAAGGCATTCCTGATAAAGGTATTCCAGTCGGTCATCTTGATAAGGCCGCTCTTTAGGTGCCCATTCTTTGTCGCGCTAAGGCCTCATTTTGTAACTGCTGAGCATAAGTAGCTGAAAATGCTTCTGCACCGTTTGGAGATACCACAACAAAGTACATCCAATTACCGTTTGCTGGATGCAATGCGGCTTGAATGGCAGCCGGGCCGGCCGCAGATATAGGGGTAGGCGGCAACCCTTTATGCAGATAAGTATTGTACAAAGAGTTTACCTTGGTATCGGCAACGGTAAGGACAGTTGGATTGTATCCAAGGGCATACCTAACGGTAGAGTCCATCTGTAAAGCCATTCCCGCACTGAGGCGGTTATATATAACACGGGCTATCTTTGGTAAATCGCCGGCAAGTTTCCCTTCTTGTTGTATTATCGAGGCAACTATCAATGTTTGATACGGGTTTAGCCCCACCAACTTGGCAGAGTTGTTCAGTCCCGTTTGGCGCGCTTCAAGCGTGAACTGTGTCAGCATCATGTCTATTATTGTTCTGTCGGAAACAAAACGCGTCACAAAATAGGTATTTGGCGACAACAATCCTTCAAGGCTGGTTACCCCGGGTGGTTGCCATACGGACCTGATCTTACCGCTGTTTGCGAGTAAAAGGAACGATGTAGCTTTGTGTCCGGGAATCTCCCCTACCCGAAGGGCTATATCTTTTAGAGTAAATCCCGGCGGTATGAGGAGTTTATATATACGGGGCGGTGGCGGGGGCGGTGTGGAGTATTTCAAATATGAGATAACTCCACCACCAAGAATCACTAACGCCACAACCCCAAATACTGCCAGAAGGGCCAGGCGTTTTTTACTAACCGCTGCCATCCGGTAAATCAAAACCGTTTACTCGGTGCGAATCCTCCGCCAGAGTTGGCGGATGTCGAATCACCATAGCAATCAAGCCATGATTGCAGTATTACAGTTGCTGCGGCTGCATCTATTTTGTCACGACGCTTTTTATGAGATGTGCCTGTCTCTTTAAAATAGTTGTGTGCGACAGCAGTGGAGAAACGCTCATCATGCAACACAACGGGAACCGTCAGAGCTTCACTCAGAGATTTTGCTTCGCAAGTAGCATCCAATGCCGCTTGGCCCTCTTTCCCGTTCA
Organism: Actinomycetota bacterium; assembly: GCA_023379935.1. Taxonomy (GTDB): domain Bacteria; phylum Actinomycetota; class Acidimicrobiia; order Acidimicrobiales; family JAMCPD01; genus JAMCPD01. Next base: position 29,813 of record JAMCPD010000014.1, read on the forward strand.
AACTTAGGGGAAGCCCGACAACCACTTTCGATGCCCCAAGACGGACCACCATATCTGATATAGCGGATATATCTGACTGCCAAGTGTCACTCCGTTTTATTACCCCGACAGGGACCGCCAGCTTGCATTGTGAGTCGCTTACAGCCACTCCTATGCGCTTTTTCCCGAGATCCAATGCGAGTACTTTCATTTCTTCGCCAACTCAGCCTCTGCCAACTCCAATGCGGCAGCGATCTTAGATATATCCTTTCCCCCTGCCCGGGAAAGTTCATCGGTTCCTCCGCCCCCACCCCCTACAACAGGGGCTATTTTTTTGATCAGATCCGCCGCCGACACCCTCGAATCCTTTGCGGACGCAACGACTATAGCTACCTTTTTGCCGTCCGGTGTTCCAATCAATACTACTGTGCGTAACCCAAAAGAATCTCTGCACATCAATGCCAACTTAACCATTAATTCAGATTCCAGCCCATCCCTCTGTGCTATCACTACTCCATCTTTCGCCAGTTGACTAAAACTCGATGCTTCTTGGCGCAACATTGAAAAACGGATATTTTCAAGCTCTTGGATCGCTTGCTGTTTTGAATCTAAGAGGTGTTTTATAGCCCGGTCCAAACTGTTGGGCTGTACCTGTAAAAGTCCGGCGGACCTTTTTAGGGTGTCGGCGAAGTCTCTGGCATGCCTTATTGCATCAAGACCAGTTACCGCTTCAATACGGCGTATATTCGATCCGATTGAACCAACTTGTAAAATTAAAAGGGGTCCTATCATTCCCAATGCATACACATGGGTGCCTCCACACAGTTCTATAGACTTAGAACCTGCTTCAACTACTCTTACAAACTCACCATATTTTTCGCCAAAAAAAGCTATTGCCCCCAACCGTTCCGCCTCTTTTAGGGTAGTTTCATAACAGCGCACCGGTTGATTTGAAAGGACCTGTTCAGCAAATAAAAGCTCAACTTTCGCAAGTTCTTCAGGGGTTGGCTGGTTAAAATGGTAAAAATCAAAGCGCAGCCTGTTGGGCCCAACCAGGGAACCTTGTTGGCGAACATGATCACCCAGTACCGCTCTAAGTGCCCACTGCAATAAATGAGTACCCGTATGGTTGCGCCTTGTTGCATCCCGCAGGGAGGTGTTGATGGCAGCTGTGGCATCCTGGCCGACAAAAACTTCCCCCTTCAAATGTGCACGATGGCTTATTAACCCCGGTAGTGCATAAAGTGTATCGTAAACTTCTGCTGTAGCTGTTGGAGTAACGATTGTCCCCGTGTCTCCAACCTGGCCACCGGATTCAGCATAAAATGGAGTTTTTTCAAGAAAAATCTCGACATCTTGCATATCTTGCACAGATCTGTCTTTTGGGGAGTCTAAAAGGGAGAAGACCGCCACTATTTTCGTGGTCGTTTCATACTCAAAATATCCGATAAACTCTGTTACGCCTGAGTTGTCAAGAAGCGTGCGATAACGGGTAATGCCATTGGATCCTTGTGCACTTGAAGCCTTTTGGATCGCCTGCCTGCCTCGATTGCGTTGGCGGTCCATTTCCGCCTTGAATCGGTCATAGTCAATCCCCACCCCATGTTCATTTGCAATCTCTTGGACCAACTCTATCGGAAAACCGTAAGTATCGTGTAGTTTGAACCCAATTTCACCGGGTATTTCCAACCGCACCGGCTTGAGGGGAGATTCCACCCCCGCTTCAGGTTTCAATGCATCCAGAGTTTGCATCAATAAAAAATAGCCGGAATGTAAGGTGGTGCGGAACTTCTCTTCCTCCCTTTTGACGACCTGAACAGTTGTTTCCAAACTGTTTAAAAGTTCAGGATATGCGCTTGACATCACTTTGGTTACTGAATCAATCAATAAAGGTACTACTGTTTCTTCCGCTTTTTGTGCTCCAAGTTGAAAGGCTTTCTGCACGGCTTTTCTTATGATCCGTCTAAGGACATATCCCCTGCTGTCATTGGACGGGACAACTCCATCGGAAATTAAAAACGTCATAGCGCGCGCATGATCTGCCAGTATTCTAATAGCAGTATCAACTTTATTATCCGAGCCATATTTAACCCCAAGAACCTGTTCTGCCCTGCTGATAATTGGTTTAAACAGATCCGTATCAAACAGGGAATCGACACCTTGCAGTATGGGTAATATACGCTCAAAACCGGCACCTGTATCAATATTTTTTTGAGGCAGTTCAGTCAATACACCGTCAGAGTTCCGATTGTACTGCATAAATACCAGGTTCCATATTTCAACGTAACGCTCGGCACTCCCAAGCGACGGACCTCCGCCGTTTCCCCATGTATCGCCTTTGTCGAAATAAATCTCTGAACACGGACCGCAAGGACCAACATCAGCCATCCTCCAAAAATTGTCTTCCCCCATACGCTGTATCCTCTCGGGGTGTACACCAACCGTTTTTTCCCAGATTCGAGCTGCTTCATCATCAGATTCGTGGACAGTTATCCATAGCCGGTCGGCATCTATCCCAAGTTTCTCGGTTATGAACTCCCAGGCAAAGGGTATAGCCTGATCTTTGAAGTAGTCTCCGAAACTGAAATTGCCAAGCATTTCAAAGAATGTACAGTGTCTGGTTGTGGTCCCTACGATCTCTATGTCCGAGGTGCGGAAACACTTCTGGACACTCGTTGCCCGTTTGAATGGTGGAATCTGATCTCCCAGGAAGTAACTTTTGAAAGGGACCATGCCGGCAATGGTAAACATAACAGTAGGATCACTGGCCACCAAGCTGGCTGAGGGTACAACAGTGTGTCCCTTTGAAGCAAAAAAATCGGTGAAGGATAAACGTAAAGTGTCCGATTCCATGTTATTGCGTTGTTTGGATTGATTTCATCTCTTATCGCACTTCATCTGTTGCGGCGGTAACCGCTTTCCTGGATGGCATATTTTTGTTTGAGTTCATTTTCCTTATCATACATAGCCTGTTTGCCTTCCTGCAGTGCGTCCTTGAGAGAGGGAATCGTAGGGTGCAGTTTAGCCAACCCTGCTTGCAACTTGCTAAACTTTTTAGAGAACTTTTTTCGCAAACGCCGTCCAACGGATGCAGAAAGACCTGCTCCAACTCCCATACCAAGTAGCATCCACTTTGACCTGCTGACCATTAGCGCCTGGGCTTTCCCCGCTTGACGGTTCCCGGCTGCTTGGCATTGCCCAACCGCTTGACAGCCCTTGCTGTTCCGGTTCCGATTGCAACAGCTTTTATGACGGGATTGGAGAAGGTATTATACGCCAAACGTGAAGCCGAATCAGCGACTTGTGCCACAATACCTGCTGAATCAAGTAGATCATCAACCCTGCGTAAATCTGTTTGTGCCTCTTTTAGAACCAGATAGGCGTTGTCTGATAAGGTGGCAGACTCCTCTTTCATCTCTTCAAGCACCTTCTTTAAAGCTTGCACCGTACCGAGGAGCCAGATCAAGGTCGGCACCGTTATACCTATCAACAAAGCACTGACAATGACCAAGATTATGGATATTAATTCTGTGGTATTCATTTATACATTAAAATACTACGATATTATGCGCCAATGTGCGACATTATAACCAGTTTGAATCGATATAAGTCAGATACACAGTAGTGAACTGTTCTGGAGATAGGCAACTCAATAATATCAGCTGTCCGTCATCGAAAGTTAATAAGGGACGGCGAACTAATAATTTTGGAGATAGGCAGCTCAATAATATCAGTTGCCCCCAGCTCAACCAGTTTGGGAATTAAAATGTTGATGTCGGCTTTCAACACAACCGTCTCAACAGCATAGCCTCCGTTTCTGGCAAGCTCTGACACTGTGGGTGCCTTCATGGATGGGAGTAAGTCGAGAACCTTTGGAAGATCCGTTTCTGTCACATTGAGTTTGATAAGCACTTTATCCCGGGCTTCCATAGCGCCTTGCAGCAATGTAAGTATCTGATTCATCATCGTGAATTTTTCCGGGCTTTCCGCTGCTTTCGGATTGGCAATCAGCTCTGTAGTGGATTCACGCAAGGTCTCAACTATACGAAGTCCCGCCAACTCCAACGCACGTCCTGTTTCGGTTATCTCAACAACCGCGTCCACTATATCGGGTACTTTTGCCTCAGTGGCACCGTAAGAAAGCCTTATATCCGCTTTAATGCCCCTGTCTTCCAGGTAGCGTTTGGTGAGTTGCGGATACTCGGTGGAGATTTTGGTTCCATCGGAAAGGTCTGTTACCTTTTGCACCGAAGAGTTTTGCTCTACAGCCAGAACTATTCGCACGGGGCTGCGGGTTGCTTTTGAATATCCTAATTGGCCCAGTTGTACCACATCGGCTTGTGTTTCTTCAATCCAATCACTCCCGGTCACTCCAAAATCAAACAGCCCGTCGGCGACATAACCGGGTATTTCCTGGGGTCTTAGTATCCTGACATCTTTTATACGGGGATCGTTTATCTTAGCGTGATAGTCGACCGGGGAACTGCGGTGTACGGCCAAATCAGCCAACATAAACAGGTCCATAGTGGCTTTTTCCAAAGAACCCTTTGGAAGCACCAGACTAAGTTGTAAATCAGGAGATATATTTAAATCCATTATCACAACAGTGTAGCATTATTGCCATCATCAAGATTGAATCTTTTCATGTCAACAGTCTCAGATGGCAGAAATTTGATGAAGTAAGTCGGCCATTTCAACAGCAGTGCATGCAGCCTCAAAACCCTTGTTGTCCCGCCCCTCTCCGCTGCGTTGCATAGCTTGGGCAAGTGTGTCTACAGTAAGTACACCGAATATGACAGGTACTTTGGTATCCAACTGCACCCTTTGTATCCCTGCGGCAGCCTGATGTCCGACATAAAGATGGTGATCGGTATCTCCGCGTATTACAGCACCCAAACAAATAATCGCATCAAAGCCTTTAGTGGACATATCCTTAGATCCTCCAATGCCCGAAGCCAATGCGGCTGCCGCCAATGGAAGTTCAAATGAACCGGGAACCCAGACAACTTGGACTGAACCACTTTTTACATGGCAATATTCCAATCCACGCCGCGCACCAAAAAGCAGACGCTCTGTAACTTTCAGATTGAATTTGCTGCATACTATGGCAATTTTGTAGGCCTCACCTTCAAGGCTTCCGATTAAATCACCATCACCAAGTTGCGGAAAGTCTTTTGGACTGATTCCTGCCATCTGCTACCTACGAAACTGTTCGGTCTTAGCGGATTTACCCATGAGCAGATATGATCCTATATCTGCTCATGATGAACATCGTCCAAACCATCCAGCAAATGACCCATACGTTCACGCTTGGTTCGTAGATACTTGATGTTTTCTTTGGTCGGGATGGATTCCAACGGAACCCGTTCGGTTATTATCAGTCCAAATCCTTCCAAGCCACCGTACTTGGTGGGATTGTTGGTCATCAACCTCATTGTGGTTACGCCCAAATCTGCTAAAATCTGAGCACCAATACCGTATTCACGACTGTCCACCGGCATACCTAAGGAAAGATTTGCGTCAACGGTATCCTGCCCCTGCTCCTGGAGGGTATATGCCCTCAGTTTGTGAGCCAACCCGATTCCGCGCCCCTCATGTCCGCGCAAGTACACAACTACACCGCGACCCTCTTCGCTTATCATGCGCATTGCGGCTTCAAGTTGCGAACCGCAATCACAACGGCGTGACCCGAAAACATCACCGGTCAAGCACTCCGAGTGCACACGCACCAAAAGGCCGTCTACGCCTTCAATATCCCCTTTGACCAATGCAACATGTTGTTCTCCGTTTAGAATCGACTCATAAGCATAACAGGTAAACTCGCCAAGTTCGGTTGGTAACGTTGCTCTGGCAACCTGCTTAACCAATTTTTCTTTTCTATGACGCCAGCGGATAAGATCAGCTATTGAAACTATCACGAGATTATGTTTTGAAACGAACCTTCTCAACTCATCAAGCCGTGCCATATGTTTTTTGTCTTCGCTTACTATCTCACATATAACCGCAGCGGGGTATAGTCCCGCGGCAGTTGCAATATCTACAGCAGCCTCCGTATGGCCGGCTCTTTTTAGCACCCCACCGGGGGTATATCGTAAGGGCAGGATATGTCCCGGGCGTACGAAATCAGCCGGGGTGGTTTTGGTATCTATCAATGCCTCAATGGTTGCAGCCCTGTCATGTGCGGATATACCTGTTGTCGTAGCATGTTTGTAGTCAACCGTAACAGTAAAAGCGGTATGACGAGGTTCGGTATTATGGGCAGGGTCAACCATTAAGGGCAGTTGCAACTCATCAAGACGCTCACCGTTTATAGGCACACATATCAGTCCGGAAGTGTGTTGTAAAAAAAATGCGATCTTATCAGCAGTGGCAAACTGGGCAGACATGATCAAGTCCCCCTCATTTTCCCGATTCTCATCATCAACAACCACTATCGGATCACCTGATGACATAGCAGCTATAGCTTCTTCAATGGTATTGAACTCTTCACACTGCTTATTCTCACTCTGTTTGTTCTCACTATTTTCTTTAATCATTTGAATTCTCCGTTACCTTTCTTGACAGAGGCAATCTCAATCTTTAAATCATCTTCCAACCTGGTTATAGACAACAGCTTCCCCCGCCAAATATCATCCATACTTTTAGCACCAGGTCCGTCAAACATGTGAAGTCCATCGTTGCCAGCCAACAAAGCCGGTGCAATGTAAAACACATAACGATCAATTAATCCTTCATTATGTAAGCTATATCCTACTTTAGCACCGCCCTCTACCAATAGTTGAAGTATACCTTTTGAACCCAGTTCATCAAGCAAATCGGAAAGTTTGCCCTCAAACTCAAAAGCGGGTTGGATATCGGCTGTCGGTGGCGATTTCCCAAGTACTATCCGCATAGGCTGATTCGGGGAGCTCTGCTCGCTCAAGCGCACCCTTAAAGACGGATTATCTATGCGTACTGTATTGGCACCTACCAGTACAGCATCACTTTCCTGACGTAGTTTATGTACATCCATTCGGGCCAGATTCCCGGTAATCCACTTACTTGAACCGTCAGGTGCCGCTATATACCCGTCCATAGTGATAGCAAGTTTTAAGATAACCCATGGACGCCCTGTCGTGCGGTGCTTGATATATGCTGCCAACTGTTCTTTAACTTCATTTTCTCCAATTCCCAATTCAACCTGAATGCCGGCTTCTTTCAATGCAGCAATTCCTTTCCCCGATACACGGGGGTCGGGATCGGGTATACCAATAACAACCCTGGATACACCTGCTTGAATAATCGCCTCTGTACAAGGAGGAGTATTGCCATAATGGGCACATGGCTCCAAGGTAACATACATTGTGCTTGACTTGGCGGCTTTCCCCGCATGAGACAGTGCAGCAATCTCTGCATGTTCACCCTTAGGCGCCGTTACACCCTTGAACACTCCTTCAGCGCACAACAACACGCAACCAACCCAAGGGTTCGGTGCTACAGTACTTCGGACTGTTTGTGCAAGTTCAATGGCATCCAACATAATCTTATAATCATCTTGAATGTCTGTATTATCTTGAATGAAAGAGTAACTGTTCTGACTCTTCATGAATTTAATTGACCGGTCAATGCCCCAATTGCGGCATTTTTTAAATCAATTACCGCTTTAGCCGCATCTTGAGTTTTATTTTTAGACTCATCTCCATAAGAAAAGACGGCGGTCCCGGCAACCAATACTCGTGCACCAGCTTGCACGGCACCAGGTGCGGTTTGAATGTCTATACCGCCATCGACCTGCAGGTCACAATGGAGATTATTCGAATCTATAAAAGAGCGTGCCACCCCGACTTTTTCTATAACTTCTTGTATGAAGTGTTGACCTGCAAATCCTGGGTGTACCGTCATCAACAACAGCAGATCTATCTTATCCAACCAATCTTCAAGTAGAAAAAACGGGGTTTGGGGATTGGCTGCCAGCCCAACACTCAAACCAAGCGACCTCATTTGAGCAATTAGATTTTCTGTATCACCCACCTCTATATGTACTGTGCAGCTGTTTGCTCCGGCATCACGAAAAGCTTCTAAGTACTTTCCGGGATTTTCGATCATCAAGTGACAGTCAAAATACATACTTGAATATTTTCTAAGAGATTGTACTACACAGGGACCAACTGTGATATTTGGGACAAAATGTCCGTCCATCACATCTATATGCAACCAGTTGGTAACCTCCACTAAATCGGCAACCGTCTGTGCCAAGTTGCCAAAATCAGCAGACAATATAGATGGGGCTATCGTTACCTGAGAATCAAAAGTACCTTTTTCCGTTACAGCACACATGCGTCTACTTATTTAGTTTAGCAGTAACCGCATGGTTTTGCTAAGTTATGTCATAGTCAATACGGTAGAAGATCAGTTAGCTTTGATAACAGGAGAGATCTCCATCAAAAGTACTACTGCCACTCGGAACAGTAGACGCATACTGCCACATCCAAAGCGGTCCTCCACTAAATGGCTGCGCACCGGCGGTATTTGAAAGATAAGTATTAGCGCTACTGCCATTGCAGGATGTCGGATAAGGGGAAGCATTAGGCCCGTATTCAGCAAGCCAGTTTCCGACAACAAATAGTCCGCTTGTTGTCGTCACAGTGGACCAATTACCAGTTATGTTTGACCACTCGCCTGGAGAGGAATATATACCAACATACATGGAATTGTAGATAAAAAAGTACAAGGCACCTGTGAGCGACTCTATGTTATCCGCATAACCAGTAGATCCAGAACTGTCTGAACATCCATACCACCCTGAACCGCCACCGCATTCTACATCTAAAAGCCAGGTTTTTGGTGTACCGCCACTTAGTTGACTTACCACATAATTATAGGTATTCGCAGCCACATTATAACCATGGTTGCACCACTGATTGCCTCCGCAAATTGGCGGACCGGACGCATCTTGTCCGGCGCCCGGAAACATGATGAGCTCTAGCGGCGGGGTATCTGGACCTGTTGATCCGGTATCGTAGTTCGCTTCAGTCACGAGGCAGCCGTTATAATAAGATTCTGGTCCGCCATCAACTTGGACTAAATTAGGCGCATAAGGTGTTGTAGGTAATGTACTGGTAGAACATGTTGGAGCACTGGTGGAGAATTGATTGATATCAAATCCGGCTGAATTTTGTGCATAAGGATTCATTGTAAAACCTGTACATTGCGGAATACCGGAAGAAAATTGGTTACTGCCTGGAGTGCTGAGTGTTGTATCACTAACCCAGTAACCGGTGTTGAGAAAATCCCATATATCGCTGGTACCACTTGGTGAAGATGTATCAGAAACAGCCAGTCCGGTTCCTTGACAAATAATAGAAACAGAACTACCTGATGATATAGTACCACTAGCAGCATAATTGCTATCGGGGCCTATATACTCAGTGGAGCCGTATGATGAATAGGAATAAGTGGTAGGGGAACCTATGGTAATAGGTACTGTGTTGGATGTAATGTTACTGGAGTTAGTGATTGTTATATTTATGCTATCTCCCGGAGAGGGATCCCAGTATTGTCCGTTCCACCATCCCGAATCGCTTGGGACCTGAAATACTACGCTGGTAGAACTCCAACTAATAACTTCAAAATAAGCACCATCACCAGGTACGCCCCAAGATATACTATTAGTGGTGTCATTAAAGCTTACATACCCTGATCCTTGTGATGATCCAAACCCACTGCCGGTTACGGTTACTTGGGTCAAGATTCCAGGATTAGAAGGAGTAATAGATGAGATATATACAGCATAGTAGGTATAAGTCACTGCATTTGATGTTCCATCACTGGTGGTTACTGTAACATTTACACTTCCGCCACCCGATGGTCCGGCAGGTGTAGTTCCACTACATGAGGTCGTAGAAGAACAGGAGACAGATGTTGCTGGAGTAGATCCAAAGTCAACGGTTGTACCGCCTGAGGCTGTGGAGAAGTTAGTACCTGTAATGGTAAACGATTGACCACCGGCAACCGGTCCTGAAGTCGGAGAAATTGAGGAAAGCGTTGGAGCGGGTATGTAGGTATAAGTAACCGCATTTGAGGTACCGCCACTGGTGGTTACTGTAACATTTACACTTCCGCCACCCGATGGTCCGGCAGGTGTAGTTCCACTACATGAGGTCGTAGAAGAACAGGAGACAGATGTTGCTGGAGTAGATCCAAAGTCAACGGTTGTACCGCCTGAGGCTGTGGAGAAGTTAGTACCTGTAATGGTAAACGATTGACCACCGGCAACCGGTCCTGAAGTCGGAGAAATTGAGGAAAGCGTTGGAGCGGGTATGTAGGTATAAGTAACCGCATTTGAGGTACCGCCACTGGTGGTTACTGTAACATTTACACTTCCGCCACCCGATGGTCCGGCAGGTGTAGTTCCACTACATGAGGTCGTAGAAGAACAGGAGACAGATGTTGCTGGAGTAGATCCAAAGTCAACGGTTGTACCGCCTGAGGCTGTGGAGAAGTTAGTACCTGTAATGGTAAACGATTGACCACCGGCAACCGGTCCTGAAGTCGGAGAAATTGAGGAAAGCGTTGGAGCGGGTATGTAGGT
>JAMCPD010000015.1 GCA_023379935.1 Actinomycetota bacterium
TGTTCACCGATACTTCAACAACTAAATAACCTTTTGACTTATCTTTAAATACTACAGGAAAGATAATATCGATTGACTCAAGATCTTTACCTTCGTCTTTTGTAATACTCCCGCCCTCTTCTGCCTCAATGATAAGGTTAAACAGATCATTGTTGCTCATAGGATCGAATACTGAGCGGACAATGTCTATTCTCCGGAATTTACCTCCCCAGTTTCGCCAAGAAGATTCTAACCGTGAGCCTTTCAGATCGGCTACATCCGCCTTTATTATCTTGTTATCTTCCTTCAGATCGGCTACATCCGCCTCTACATGGCCAAGGCGGCCGATAATAGTTTCTTGTGAAGCTATTAGTTCTTTGATGAGGCGTGAGTTTTCCGCTATGGAACGTGTATTTTCTGCTACCAATTCAGGTAGATTAATAAGTTCATCTCCAAGTAAAACCGCGCGGCAGTTGAGAGCGAAGTCCGGGGTCAGCTTCAATTTGGCGAATAATTTCCAAAGTATCCATATGATATCAGTATACCAGGAAAATTCCGGGCTTACAACCTTCCCGCAAAGAGATAGGTTTTATGAAGACCTTGTAACTCCCACATTTGTACTAGAATGATTTTTTATGTATAAACAAGACTGGAAATTTAAAGACTTCCCAAAATACCCTCTTGTTCGCTCCTATCGACACTTGTCTGGTATGAAGTGGGCTGTTCTCTTCACCTGTGCGCTTTTTGAGATTTCTTTCCGGAGGAGGTACTAATTGACAGCTGCTCAACTTGTAGAATGTCATCTCATAAACGCAAAGTACCCACTGGGTCAGGGGCCGCTTCGATCGACAACAGTTGAAATATTCGGGCAAACAATCACAATTCAACTGCGTATCCCTGAAGCTATTTCGACACTGGAACGGGGGGGACTAAATCGCACAAGTCAAGGAAATATTAGATGACCAAGAAGATAGTTCTTGCTTATAGTGGCGGGTTGGATACCTCTGTAGCCGTGCGTTGGCTCATTGAGGAGTACAAAGCAGAGGTTATAGCGGTTGCAGTGGATGTTGGACAGAACCCAAACTGGCACCATAGCGACTGGGAAGCACTGCGGGAGAGGTCTTTGAAAGCCGGTGCCGCACAAGCGATTGTGGTCGACGCTAAAGAGGAGTTTGCACGCGATTTTATAATGCCCGCGCTGGCTGCTAACGCTTTATATGAGGGGCAGTACCCTCTCGTATCAGCTTTATCCCGTCCTCTCATAGCAAAGTATCTGGTTGAAGAGGCCGGAAAAACCGGTGCGGATGCCATAGCTCACGGCAGCACCGCCAAAGGCAATGACCAGGTGCGCTTTGAGCTCTCTGTGCGAGCTCTTAATCCGCGGCTGGAAGTTCTGGCACCGGCACGTACTTGGGGTATGACGAGAGCTGAATCAATTGAGTATGCAAACCGTTTTGATATCCCGATTTTTCAAACTGCTACCTCAGATAACGCCACACCTTATTCGATAGATGAGAACCTCTGGGGTAGGGCTATTGAGTGTGGCATACTGGAAGACCCCTGGCAGGAACCACCGGAGGACATTTTTTCGTTGACCGGATTGTCTTCTGATTTGAAAGAAAGCAGTGTAATAACGGTAGGTTTTGAACAGGGGATACCCGTCTCATTACAAGAGCGACCCGTCTTATCAAAGAAGCAGGTTAACCCGTTGACATCAAACGACGAACCTATAGGCTTGGTTGATTTAATTACCAAGTTAACCACTGTTATAGGTATGTTTGGCTGGGGGCGTATTGACATGGTGGAAAACCGCAGGGTTGGTATAAAAAGTCGTGAGGTTTACGAGTGTCCGGCCGCCCTGGCATTGATAATGGCTCATAAGGATCTGGAAAGCCTTGTGTTGGAGCGTGACCTTCTCCATTTCAAGGAATCGTTAGAACAACGCTGGGCTGAGCTGGTTTATGATGGTATGTGGTATTCACCGCTTAAAGAAGCACTGGATCAGTTTTTCATTTCCACCCAACGCTGGGTTACCGGTAGAGTTAAACTGCGTTTAAGTGAAGGTAGATGTGTTGTGATAGGAAGAGACAGTCCCAGCGGAATGTATGATATGCACTTGGCTACTTATGGCAAAGACGATACATTTCGGCACCAAGATGCAGAGGGTTTCGTACGACTTTGGGGACTGGGTTTGACTACATGGGCAACCGCTCACCCACCGGACACCAACCCATCGGGCGGCAGGCTGTGACACTGTGGTCATCGCGAACAAGCCGTCCGCTGTCCGAGGAAGCAAAAAACCTCACTTACAGCTTGGCCGTTGACAAAAGACTTGCTTTTGATGACCTGGCAGGTTCAAAAGCCCATGTTAAAGGTTTAGGGGTGAGTGGGGTACTGACAAACGAAGAGTCCTCTATCCTACTTACCGCTCTTTCTCAGGTTGAAGAGGAGTTTCGCAACGGTTCCTTCGAGTTTGAACAGTCCGATGAGGACATTCATACCGCGATAGAAAGACGGGTTACGGCTATATCCCCTGAGGTAGGACCAAAACTTCACACAGGACGTAGTCGCAATGATCAAGTAGCGTGCGCACTGAGACTGTTTTCCAAGAGAGAATTAACAGCCACAGCAGTTGGTATTATAGATTTACAGGAAGTGCTGCTTGCCAGAGCAGTTGACTCTGCTGATGCGTATCTCCCCGGTTATACACACCTGCAAAGGGCTCAACCGGTTCCTTTGGCTCACTATTTTTTGGCACATGCTTGGGCCTTGGCAAGAGATGTTGATCGCATATGCGACTGTTTGAAAAGAGTCGATGTATCCCCTCTTGGATCAGGAGCGTTGGCGGGATCATCTTTGAAGCTGGATCCGGAATACACACAACGGGAACTGGGTTTTGGTTTTTTGTTTGAAAACTCAATGGATGCCGTATCTGACAGGGACTTTGTGGCCGAAACTCTGTTTGATCTTGCACTTTTAGGTATTCACCTTTCACGCATAGGTCAGGAGATAGTCTTGTGGTCGACTCAAGAATTCGGCTTTGTCCATTTGGATGATTCTTACACCACAGGCAGCTCCATGTTGCCGCAGAAAAAAAACTCTGATACGGCGGAACTGACAAGAGCTAAGGCGGGGAGGCTTATAGGCAATCTTACAGCTCTGCTGGTTGTTTTAAAGGGGCTTCCTCTATCTTATAATCGTGACTTACAAGAAGACAAGGAACCACTTTTTGACTCTTTGGATCAAATAAGTTTAATCCTACCAGCTTTGGCGGGGCTCCTTGCTGAGGCCAAGTTTGACTTAGAGCGTATGAAGGAAGCGGCTGACTCACCGTTTTCATCTGCTGTAGATTTAGCGGAATGGTTGGTGGCGCTCGGTATGCCGTTTAGGCAGGCTCACAGCCTGATTGCTTCTTTAGTGCGAGACAGCATCGCAAATCAAGGTTCTTTTGAAGATTTTGTGGTCAGCCATCCCAGTTTGGGTAAACCGGCCTTGGAGGTTATAAAAGCCGGCGAGGCGGTACGCAGGCGTATTACCAAAGGCGGAGCAAGTACGGGAAGCGTAAAACAACAGATAGAGCAGCTTCGTATGCGTTTGGAGCAGGATCGCAACAGACTTCAGTATGGACGGTCGGGATCGCAACAGCCTTGATTGATTTGCCCCCGTTGTCGCGCTCTTTCTATAATCGTGACCCTTTGGTTGTGGCACCCAAACTGTTGAATAAGCTTTTTGTGAGTGGCAATAAGGTGGGGCGTATAGTGGAAGTGGAAGCATATCGGGGATTTGAGGATCCGGCAAGTCACGCATACAAGGGAATGACAAAACGCAATGCCTCCATGTTCGGGATGCCCGGACTGTTGTATGTTTATTTTACTTACGGTATGCATTTTTGTGTCAATGTAGTTTGTTGGCCAAAGGGTCGCCCTGGAGCGGTATTGATTAGAGCGCTTTCTCCCATTCAGAAAGTGGATACCATGTGCAACGGTCCCGCAAAACTGGCAAAAGCTTTTTCACTGGATAAGCGCTATGACGGCATAGACTTGGTAACTGCCGAAAAAGGGGTGTTCATAGCGAATGACGGCAAACGCCCCCCCGCCCATCCCGGAACGGGCCCAAGAGTTGGCATAAAACTTGGAACCGATAAACATTGGCGTTGGTGGGTCCAGGAAGATCCGAATGTTTCTTAAAAAGCGAAGGCCAAAGGTGGCTTTTGTGCTGGCGGGGGGTGGCAACAGAGGTGCCGCACAGGTTGGGATGTTGAAGGCATTGACACAAAGAGGCATCAGAGCAGACTTGGTTGTAGCTGTTTCCGTGGGAGCTATTAATGGTGCCGCATATGCGGCTAACCCAACAACAAAAGGGGTGGATATTTTAGCTGACATTTGGAACTCCCTGCGCGGAGAAGATATTTTCCCGGGAGGATTTTTGCATGGACGGTGGCAGTTCTTACAACATAAAGAAGCTGCTTATCCACCTGATGGTCTGCGTAATCTTATAGAGCGCAGTTTGGGTTATGAGAACTTAGAGCAGGCAAAGATCCCTCTGGAAGTGGTTGCCACATCAATGGCGGATGGAGGGGAACGCTGGTTTTCCTCTGGTCCGGTGATAGATACGATAATGGCTTCGGCTACTTTGCCCGGTGTATTCCCCCCAGTCTGGTTGAATGGTGAGCCGCTGATAGACGGCGGCGTGGTAAATGATGTGCCCATATCAAGAGCTATCGAGCTTGGTGCAAAACAAATTTTCGTTTTCCTGTGTGGTCCGTTTGATTATGTGCCGCAGGAACATAAACGCCCAATAGAAACTTTGTTGGTGGCTTTTTCAATAGCCGTCCAGTCACGTTTTAGGCGTGAAATGGCGAATTTGCCGAAAGACGTAAAGGTGGTTGTGCTTGATATCAGCCCGGGACCGACTTTGAACTACTCGGATTTTTCACGTACCGAGCAGTTCATGCGGGATGGCTTTGAAAGGACGATAGCTGTTTTGGACAAAAATTAGTTTTTGAGTTGCATTGCGAGTTGCATTGTCTAAACTAAGTTGTTATAGTAATACTTAGAAAAGTGTTGACTTAAGTTATAAAAATATTGGGAAAAGTTGCCCGGTAATATGGCTAGAGGAGAGATCAAATGGGTATAGTTCAAAGTGCCAAACACAATATCAAAACGCACTTAACACACACACACACACACACACACAGGTTAAGCATCGCTATATTGATTGGTTTGTACTCCACCGCAAGATTGCTCTCCTTGTCTTCTTTGGACTGGCTGGATTGGCATTAAGTGCGTGTGCGCCTAATCATCCTATACCTGCAACCCAAGTAAGCGGAGCAGGTTTTTCGGCAGGAAGTTGGAGTGGCACAGATTCTCAAGATCCCAACGGACCGCAAGTTGCCGATATATACAACTATGCAATTCTTCAAATCGGTAGCGGATGCACCGAAGGAACAGCTAACTCTGATATTAAATCAGCACTGTCATCTCCTTGGCTTTGGGGACGCAATGCGGTTGGATTCTGGTTTTTGACATCACCCACGGCTTGTGGATCGTCAGATACACCTACGCAGTGGGGTGAACAACAAGCTATATGGGCCTACCAAATCCTACAAAATAACGGTCTTACGGGAGATATTAGTACGATTTTTGCAGATGTGGAGCCAGGTGGAGGATGGAGTCAGCAAACCCCACAAGAAAACCAACAAGTAATTCTAGGTTTTCTACAAGCAGCCCATCAGCAAGGCTTTTCAAAAGCTGGTATTTATGCTGGTGGTTCTTGGCCAAAGATTACAGGTCTAGGTCCAGGTACATCCACGACGGATCCGCCGCCACTTGAAACATCAGGATATACCACGCCCCTTTGGTTATCGGCAACAGTAAATACAGCGGGATCATTGAATGCCGACATCTTCAAGGATGGACTGGCTAACTACCCTATCTTTTCTTGGCAGTATGGATATCTGACATCTACTCCACAGTATGGAGGATGTGATGCACCTGCTGGAGGTAACCCATCTGGAGGTTACCCAAGTTTTTCTCGAGCAAAAGTTATCGCAGCCCAGGTTTCAAAAAATTATCATATTAATATTCCTGCATATGATGTATGGGGCAATACCGTTGGTAATGTCTTGTGTACAAAAATCGTTGGTCTTGCCAGTAACAATACCACTGATGGTTACTGGGAAGTCTCAAGTGGCGGAAGTGTTTTCAATGAAGGTTCTGCTCCCTCTTTAGGCTCACTGCCCGGTTCAGGAATTATCCCAACAGAGCCAATTGTTGGCATTGCAGCAACCCCCGACGGGGGTGGCTACTGGCTGGTGGCTTCAAACGGTGCGGTATTTGGATTTGGAGATGCCGTGTTTTACGGCGGACTGCCCGGTTTAGGAATTATCCCAGCAGAGCCGATTGTTGGCATTGCCTCGACTCCTGACGGTAAAGGCTACTGGCTGGTCGGAGCCGACGGTGGAGTATTTTCTTTTGGTGATGCTGTGTTTTATGGAAGTTGTGGCGATATTTCCGGTGGATGCCAGACTTCAATTGTCGGTATGGCAGCAAGATCTGACGGTAAAGGCTACTGGCTGGTTGGTGCCAACGGTGGCGTATTTTCTTTTGGTGATATTCCGTTTTATGGAAGTTGTGGCGATATTTCCGGTGGATGTCAGACTTCAATTGTCGGTACGGCAGCAACATCTGATGGTGAAGGCTACTGGCTGGTTGGTGCCAACGGTTCTGTCTATACATTTGGCAATGCAACTTATAATGGTACGCTTTCTACAAATTACCCTACCTATTCGCCGGCTGGATATTTCCCTAACTTTTCATTTCCGCATATTCCAGCTGCTGTATCTGGCTTTGCTGTTGTGTCACCAGGCAATCTAGGATATTGGATGGTAAACAACCAAGGCAGTGCAGATATCTATGCCTTTGGTGATGCTGTAAATATGGGTACGCTTGGACCGCAGTTATCAGGATCGGGGTCTAACACGATAAACTTACCTTCTGTTGTAACCTCACCGCAGGCTTATGTTGCTGAGTTCGATTCAAACTCTGTTACACCAATTAATTTAGCTACAAATACCTCTGGTACTCCTATCACAGTTGGTGCAAATCCGACAGCTATCGCGATTACACCCGACGGGAAAACCGCTTATGTGGCTAACTCTGGTTCAGGCACCATAACCCCAATATCAACGGCTACAAATACCTCTGGTACTCCTATTGCAGTTGGCGCAAATCCGGCAGCTATCGCGATTACACCCGACGGGAAAACCGCTTATGTGGCTAACTCTGGTTCAGGCACCATAACCCCAATATCAACGGCTACAAATACCTCTGGTACTCCTATTGCAGTTGGTGCAAATCCGGCAGCTATCGCGATTACACCCGACGGGAAAACCGCTTATGTGGCTAACTCTGGTTCAGGCACCATAACCCCAATATCAACGGCTACAAATACCTCTGGTACTCCTATTACAGTTGGCGCAAATCCGGCAGCTATCGCGATTACACCCGACGGGAAGACCGCTTATGTAGCAAGCCTTGCCAACGGCACCATAACCCCAATATCAACAGCTACAAATACTTCTGGTACTCCTATCACAGTTGGTGCAAATCCAGCAGCTATCGCGATTACACCCGACGGGAAAACCGCTTATGTGGCTAACCCGACTGCTGGTGTCGTTACTCCAGTGAATTTGGTAAGTGCAACGACAGGTATACCTATTTATGTTGGAGGTTCACCTGTTCGTCTTGGACTGACACCAAACGGTAAAATGCTTTATGTGTCTGATCTGGCTTCAAATACTGTAATACCTATTCCCACTTCCACCAATATTCCGTCTTCGCCAATTATCGCAAGCACTCATCCTCTTGGTATTGCTATACAACCTTATGGTTATTTGACTGTTAGCAAATCAGGCAACGACACTCCATTCCTGCCTCTTTCTAAAGCAGTATTTAGTGTTACCAATTCAGCAGGTAACCCAGTGGGTACTTTTACCACAAATGCCGCTGGCACTTCTGTTAACCCGCCTCTCCCACTGCCTGTCGGCGGTTACAATGTAAAAGAGGTAACCCCACCTGCTGGCTATAAATCCTCTGTAGCACAAGAAGCAAACGTGACATTTGCCAAAACAACAGATGTGAACTTTTCTGATTCGGCAATCCTTGGACATATAAACATTCGACTCATCGGCAACGACACTCCATTTTTGCCCACTTCCAGTGCAGTCTTTACAGTTACAAAGAATGCGAACCCAAATGCTGGGACTACAACCACACTAACAACTACTTGGGACTCTTCTTGTAAGTGCGCAGATGTCACCAGTGGAGCATTGCTGCCCGGGTATTATACAGTTGGTGAAACTAACCCACCTTTAGGCTACCAAGGCGTAGCTCCACAGCAAGTTGCTGTTGAACCAGACAAGACAGATGTAGCTAGTTTTTATAACAAAGCTGTTGATGGAGGAGTTACAGTTGCTCTTTATGGCAACGACACTCCATTCCTGCCCACTTCCGGTGCGTCAATTTCTCTTACACGCCAAGATGGGCCAGGTATAGGAAGTAAAGTTAACTTATTGCCCATATGGGACTCTTCTGCAAATGTTGCTTTGGCTGTGCTAAACAATGTACTTCCTGGCAATTATGTCCTTGATGAAATCACTTCACCGGTTGGTTATAGATCGCAAGCAAATATAGATATTACAGTTAGTCCCAATCAGCATCTTTTTGTGCCACTAATCAATCATGCTCAAACTGTATCAGTTTCCCTTAGAATACAAGGCTTTCATTGTCATAGTTTAAATGGTGCCAGTTTTGTTATATTAGGTCCGTTGCCAAATAATACTACTTTTGCTACAACAACTGTCTCCACTACTTCACCCGGTAAAACCCAATGTGTTGATAACAACGGTACTGCATCAGTTGAGTTTAGTGAAAGTTTCATACCAGGCAACTATCGACTTTTTGAACTGAGCGCTCCACATGGATATGGGTTGGCAAACCCAATGGACTTTACTGTCAACGCTAATCAGCAATCCTCTTTGTCCTTACTGCAACAAAAATGTGGCAAAGGTAATAGTGGCAATGGCAGCGGTTATGGTAACAGTGGTAATAATAAAAAGACTAAGAATAACGGCAGTAAAAATAACAGTGCCAAGAGTAATAACGGTACTGTTTCTCAAGATAAAGTCCAAAATAACCAGTCATGCAAACATCAAGGAGATGGTTTTTTGACCGTTGCCCTTGCCGGAAATGATGCTTCATTTATTTCACCCGGCAACGCTACTTTTAGTGTCTATGACACCAAGGGAAAACTTGTTGGCACACTGACAACTGCCACAAATGGCATAACGGGAGTACTTGGCCCAGATGCACCTCCAGCTACTAGTGTTGTAAAACTAAAGCCTGGAAGTTACAAAGTTGTAGAAACTGCTCCTCCTGCTGGTTATGAACTACCCACCTCGGCATTTTTTACAACAGTGCAGGTAAAACGATTTACCCTTAGTATTGCAAGATTTTCTAATCAAGCACTCCTTGGAAGTCTGGCGATAAATCTTTTTGGCAATGACACGCCATTTCTTCCTGTTTCAGGGGCAGCCTTTGTTGTATATAATTCTTATGGATCGTCTGTGGGGGACATAGTTACGAATACCTTAGGTCAAAGCAGTATCTCTGGACTTCTACCTGGTCCTTATACGGTCACAGAAGCTATACCACCTAATGGTTATCTTGCCGATGGAACACAAGTTGTGGAGTTGACCCAGGCAACCACAACCACAGCAAAGTTTACTAATACTGCTATTTCGGGAGATATTATTGTTATAAAACTTGGTGACAATACTCCACTTTTCCCAACCGGCGGAGCTGTACTGTCTGTTCAAGACTACAGTGGCACTACAGTTGGAGCATTGACAACAGTTTGGAGTGAAAACTGTTGGTGCGCACAGTCAAATATACTTACTGGTCTTCTACCCCAAAGCTACACAGTAGAAGAAGTAACTCCACCACTTGGATATCTAAACGCACTATCTGTTCTGGCAACACTTAAACCGACAGTGGTTCTCCCTGTCATAATCTTGGACAAGACAAATGGCAATTGAGATGACTCATCACCTAAGATTTAAGATAGCTGTTGTAGTGCTGGTGTTAGTCCTAGCTGGTTTGGGAGTTTATGCTGGGATAGGCAAGACCATACAAACAAACAAACAAACCAAGTCAACAACTCACACTACTTCCACAACAGCCAAGCACTTTCCCACCACCTCTACGTCCACCACTACTGTTTCCACATCTTCTCCCCCAACCATCCTTCAAACTGGGGGTAAGTCCAAATCAGCTCTTTTGTGGTCGGGTCCACAACAGACTCAAATTGACTTTTCCTACAGTGATAATATATCATGTGTAAGTGCAACCTTTTGTATGGCAGTGAGTGGACAGGGAAATGAATATGGGCAAACTTTCAATGGCACCTCATGGTCTGCTCCACGATCTGTTCTTTGGAATAGTATAGTGTCATGTGCAAGCGCAACCTTTTGTGTGGCAGTAGGTGAAGATGGTTACTTCACTACTTTCAATGGCACCTCATGGTCAGCTCCACAGTTGTTTGTGCCAACATCACTCCTAAAAGGTTATGCTTGGGCTGAAGATCATCTTTCTTACCCAGCTTTTGACTCTATATCATGTGTCAGTACAAGCTTTTGTGTGGTAGGAGATGGTGGTGGGGATGTATACACTTTCAATGGCACCTCATGGTCTGCTCCACTAGAAATCGGATCGCCATATTCTCCCCTTATGGGTATGTCATGTGTAAGTACAAGCTTTTGTGTGGCGGTAGATGGGGGTGGGAATGCTATTATATTCAATGGCACCTCATGGTCTGCTCCACAGTTAATTGATCCAACGTATTCGTATGCGGCATCGTTGGATCAACCAACTGGCTATTCCCTAACCTCTGTGTCATGTACCAGTACAACCTTTTGTATAGCAACAGATGGAAGCAACACCGTCAGAATCTTCAATGGCACCGCATGGTTTACTTCAGTTGTACCGCCTGCGGGCCCACCCACCGCTGGTTATGATTCCGTCTCATGTATTTCTCGTTCTTTTTGTGAAGCGGTAGGTTTGAAGGGTTACGCCACTACTTTCAATGGCACCTCATGGTCTGCTCCACAGTTGATTGATTTAGCTTCTCAAAAAAAACCGTGGCCTTGGCTCACCTCTGTTTCGTGTGTACCTGCGACTGAGTCACCAGGTGAGCTTTGTGTGGCAGGAGATGGTGATGGGAATGCATTTATTGCTCGCTCATGACTCATCACCTAAGATTTAAGATAGCTGTTGTAGTGCTGGTGTTAGTCCTAGCTGGTTTGGGAGTTTATGTTGGGATAGGCAAGACTATACAAACAAACAAACAAACCAAGTCAACAACTCACACTACTTCCACAACAGCCAAGCACTTTCCCACCACCTCTACGTCCACCACTACTGTTTCCACATCTTCTCCCCCAACCATCCTTCAAACTGGGGGTAAGTCCAAATCAGCTCTTTTGTGGTCGGGTCCACAACAGACTCAAATTGACTTTTCCTACAGTGATAATATATCATGTGTAAGTGCAACCTTTTGTATGGCAGTGAGTGGACAGGGAAATGAATATGGGCAAACTTTCAATGGCACCTCATGGTCTGCTCCACGATCTGTTCTTTGGAATAGTATAGTGTCATGTGCAAGCGCAACCTTTTGTGTGGCAGTAGGTGAAGATGGTTACTTCACTACTTTCAATGGCACCTCATGGTCAGCTCCACAGTTGTTTGTGCCAACATCACTCCTAAAAGGTTATGCTTGGGCTGAAGATCATCTTTCTTACCCAGCTTTTGACTCTATATCATGTGTCAGTACAAGCTTTTGTGTGGTAGGAGATGGTGGTGGGGATGTATACACTTTCAATGGCACCTCATGGTCTGCTCCACTAGAAATCGGATCGCCATATTCTCCCCTTATGGGTATGTCATGTGTAAGTACAAGCTTTTGTGTGGCGGTAGATGGGGGTGGGAATGCTATTATATTCAATGGCACCTCATGGTCTGCTCCACAGTTAATTGATCCAACGTATTCGTATGCGGCATCGTTGGATCAACCAACTGGCTATTCCCTAACCTCTGTGTCATGTACCAGTACAACCTTTTGTATAGCAACAGATGGAAGCAACACCGTCAGAATCTTCAATGGCACCGCATGGTTTACTTCAGTTGTACCGCCTGCGGGCCCACCCACCGCTGGTTATAATTCCGTCTCATGTATTTCTCGTTCTTTTTGTGAAGCGGTGGGTGTGGAGGGTTACGCCACTACTTTCAATGGCACCTCATGGTCTGCTCCACAGTTGATTGATCCAGTTTCTCACAAAAAAGATGCGTCGCCTTTTTCTTTCACCTCTGTTTCGTGTGTACCTGCGACTGAGTCACCAGGTGAGCTTTGTGTGGCAGGAGATGGTGGTTGGAATGCATTTATTGCTCGCTCATGACTCATCACCTAAGATTTAAGATAGCTGTTGTAGTGCTGGTGTTAGTCCTAGTGTAGTGTCCATCAAATAACGCGCGCTGCTCAACGGTGAAGTGCATGTGAAACCTTGGGTGCTTTTTAAGCCATGCCTTTAGGTCCCTTCGCGTTTAAGCGGGAATAATTAATCTCTATCCTTAGAAATCTGTCTAACCTCTGATAGGTTCTTAATGTGGCTTGGTTTCACATTCGAAGTGCAACTTTAGCTACCCTTTTAGTATAACTTAGCACTGTCCCAAAGAATACCTCATGAGGACTCTTAAAGTCAAGACACTTACGAGGACGGTGGTTGATTTTTTCAAC
>JAMCPD010000016.1:0-15486 GCA_023379935.1 Actinomycetota bacterium
GCGCTATTAAACGCGCCAAGGTTCTTTCAAAAATGACTCAAGAAAAATGTATACCTGTCGCGGTCGGCAAAAACGTAAAATCTCCGCCACCGGAAGGTTTATACGTACTCACCGATAAAAAACTGTAGCAAAAAATAGCGGAGGCACTAAAAGCAGGCTTTGGAGAACAAGGGGGCAACTGGATAGTTCACGACCACCATCCTGCTGCCTCATATGCCTTTTGGTATGCACGATACGATTCTTCGTATGCTCGTCTTGTGCGCCGGATTAACGAACGTTTAACCCGCTTGGAGCGGCTTGTCAGTACCAGACTGGTATCCTGCCCGAGAAGTCTCGCTCTATAACGGGCATATCGTATATCAATTTCAAGAAAGAGCAAAGGCAACATACATACCAGTACCAATAAAACCCAACCCCACCATGTGAGTGCTACAACTACTCTTATTGGCAGTATCATAGATCCCGATCTGTTTTGGGCCAAGTTGATATGTCTTGTCGAAAATATATACACTGCCTGACCGGGTGCGGCATATACCAGACTTCCTCCTGACATACTAAAATCAACCGGTAAGATCCCTGTGTCTACTATCCGTGCAACACTCTCCGTTTTCCTATTACTTGACCCGAGCACATAACCTCCAACAAGAGGGTGATAACGCCATAACGGTATGACCAGCAGTAGAATTGGACCAACTATCCGCAGCCAGCGACGCTTGCGCTTATCAGCAAATATGTCTGCAACAACTAAAATAGTGGCACCCAGAAAAAACCATACTGTCAATTTATACACCCACCCGATTGCCGGAATGATCGCAACAGGTTTGCCGATAACATTAGAAGCGGTAATTACCCATGGATCGGGTACCTGCTCCAAGTCACCTTTCGTACGGTAATGCCCATTAGCCATCACCTGAACAACACGGTGAACAAAAACAGTTGTCGATTCCGGAACACGAAACACAACTACTTCGCCTACATGCAAGGACTTGCCAAGCGGCACCGGGCGGGTAGCAACCAGGGAACCTACAGGTGCGGCTTCACCCATTGACGGTGAGGTAACCCAAAACAGTTTCCCGCCACTCACCAACCACCCGGCCCAAGCGAAAAGTAGTCCGAGCAGACACAAAGTAACAACAACTACGGGCCACCACGGACGATTAGCATCCCTGGAATTAGCATCCCTAATGCGTGGATGCACTAGCAACCACAGTTATCAGCCTGGCATAGTGTAAACGACTTTAATTGCCAAGGCAGTTTATAACAGAGTCTACAACAACACATAACCTTCTCCATGATCAATCTCTGCACTGAACCCACCATAACTTGTCTTAATCGCCCACCCGACAGATACATGTAACCCAACGGCGGCAGTGGGTGGAAGCGGGGTTATTGTCCCCATCAATGCTGTAGTAAAGGTTAAGTTAGGCAACGGAATTGGAATCGGTTCATCAACAGCCAGACCTTCTGAAGTTGGGGGAGACGGACATGGAGATGAAGATGGTGGGTATATACAAACCCCGGTTGATGCCTGTATGGTAACTCCTATGTATCCGCACGGACCGGGAGTTACAGTTCCATCAAGCGGCCAAAAGGAGTTGGATGTAGCCACCCCACCGGTAACTGCGGCGGCATAAGCACCAGCCGTTGCCTCGCTATAGAGCGTCGCTACTTTTGCAGCTGATAAAAATGACGGAAATATGGCAATTTGGCCTAACGAACCGGTCCAATACGGGTTGGTTGGCCCATCAGTCCAACCGTTTGAAGCATTGGACCAGCCAAGATGCCACCATCCACCGTACTTTTGAGCCGGATCACCACCATTTCCACCCACAGGTTCATCCTTGGGGCCGCCCGTCACAAGAGAGCCGTCAACATAAAGCTTTACTGTTGCCTTTGTCCTAGTTGCCGGCTTCACGGTAGCTACAACAAAATGCCACTTCCCATCTGCATAGTTTGTTCCGGCACTGGCAACCTCAAAAATAGCATTGGGATATAGGCCAAAGACGACATTGCCGGCCGAATCAACCCATATTTGACGATCCCAGTTTGTCTGTCCCGTATTTGACTGAGAGTTTGTAAATCCAATAATCGATCCCGATGTCGTTGTCTTGAACCAGGCGGCAATAGAAAATTTTTGAGGACCGGGGGATGCATAAAATGCAGTCGGCGGTCCGGTTGTCGTCTCTATCCAAGCCGAACTGCCGTCAAAAGCCGCAGCTTTATCTCCTATGGGCCCGTAAGGGTCTGTAGTCAGCCATCCCCAGCCGGTCCCGGTATTTGTGCCGGGATTGGCCGAATCATCCGGATAGGTGTCACTGTCTGGAACATTTGACAAACTGGCCGTGTACAAAGCCGTCCCATTGTCTTGAAGCGGCCAATAGGACTTGGGTGAATCCGATAAAACAGCGGAGTAAAAACCGGCTTGTGTTGTCTCGCCATATAATGTAGATATCTCGGTTGCACCAAGAGCCGAGGGGAATACTGCGATATCAGCCAGTGAACCGGTCCAATATGGGTTGGTTGGCCCATCAGTCCAACCGTTTGAAGCATTGGACCAACCAAGATGCCACCATCCACCATAGTTCTGAGCCGGATAATTACCATTGCCACCGTCAGATTCATTCCCAACACCACCCGCCACAAGAGAGCCGTCAACATAAAGTTCTACTGTTCCAAATCCTGTTGTGGCTGAGGGTTCCACGGTAGCTACAACAAAATGCCAGTTCCCATCTGCATAGTTTGTTCCGGCACTGGCAACCTCAAAAATAGCATTGGGGTATACGCCAAAGACGACATTGCCGGCCGAATCAACCCATATTTGACGATCCCAGTTTGTCTGTCCCGTATTTGACTGAGAGTTTGTAAATCCAATAATCGATCCTGATGTCGTTGTCTTGAACCAGGCGGCAATAGAAAATGTTTGAGGACCGGGGGGTGCATAAAATGTAGGACCAAAGGGACCTCCAACAACCGTCTCTCCCCATCCGCTCGTACCATCAAACCCCACTGAAGCCGGTGAATCGGTAAACTGAGTAGGCCCAGTCTGCTGGTAGGTAACTCCACCTAACGCAATAGACGGATTGGATGGTGTTTCGCCCGATACGTCAACAAACTCTTGTACACCACAGGTATTGGTAGTGGAAACCGAAGCCGCCGATGGAGTAAGTGAACCCGTATTCAACAAGTCAGTAGTTAATGAGCTGCCGGGACTCCTCGCCAACGGGTATGTTGTACAGTTGGAATTGTCGTTACTTACAATACCACCGGCTGCGTTGGGACTTGAAAGGCATTGAGTGGGGGAAATGGTGTCGCTAATGAGTCCTGTTCCGGAAGAATACTGGGATAATCCGTTTACTTCAGCGGAACTAAATCCTCCATGAGCTTGAGAGTTGCTTATTACTGTACCCATAATCGCAAGCAGACACAGTACTATTAGGCATATGATAACGAGTTTGACCCAGAACTTATTCTGAGCCAAACTCGAAATTCCAACCATTGGATCACCTTCTTTTTTATTGGCTGGTTTTTTATCGACCGTCTTTTATCGGCTCAAGCGAATCAAGATGGTAAGAAACCATACAAAAACGCTCCTCCTTTATTGAGCCAAACTCCTATTGGGCCAAACTCCTATTGGGCCAAACTCCTATTGAGCCAAACTCCATGTCAACGGTAAAGTAGCGGTTAGTCCCTGATCTGCATTTGTAGCACTCGAATCAAGTCCGACACTTATGACAACCGCCATCGATGCACCTGAAGCAAAGGGTACCGCTATGGACATAGGCAAAGCACCGGCCAGTGTGCTCAGGTTGTAAGTGTTGGCCAACGCCGGGCAAGCTCCAGCTCCTGCTGGATAGAAACAGTAGTTAGTAGTCGAGTTGTAAATGGTGATATCCACCTTAGAACAAAAGCCCGCTGTATCATGACCGCTGGAGCTTGCGTTGGCTCCGGCCCCGGGAGGGTTAGGCGAAACTGTGCATGTACTGCCTGGTGTGAGATCCAGGGCGGATGCGCTAAGTGATCCCGTATTGGTAAGTGTGATAGTGGTATTGGTAGCTGTCGGCGGGTTGGTTGGCTCAGCTCCCGGAGATGTCGCGCCTCCGAAGTCGTTGATAGTACATGACGAGTTCACATTGGTTGTGATGCCTCCCGCGCTATTGGGGCTCGATAAGCACGTAGTGGCACCGTTTCCCTCTGAGAGCAACAGCGTGCCGCTTGAGTACGAGTTTGTTGAATTTTCGATTGAGGCGGAAAATCCACCCAGTGTAACCATAGCAGTAAGTCCGAGGCCGGCAACAGCCAACAGAGCGGGGATAATCCCGAGCTTTCGACTCCGTTCATCATGCTTGTCCTTATCGTATATAAATAGTTTCATTTTTTGATACTCCTTTTCCCTTTTATCAGGGATTTATTTATAAGTTTTGGCGGATTCAACTGCGAATGTGAATCTACGTTTCCTAACTTTTTGGGAAATACACAATAAATACCATAGAAATACTCCCCAGCAACATATTGTCTAATATAAAAGTTTATTATACATTGCTGAATATAACTTGTCAATAACTTATTGTTAAAAAAATATTTAATCTACCGACGAAACAGTGTTAAGTTGATAATTTAAGTAAGATTACTTTATTGCATAAGTAGGATTACGCATATATCTAAGTAAAACTAGATATAATTACAATGTTTGTTATTCAACACATCCACAAGCAGCGAAGGCCGATCCGTTATAACTCCGTCTACCCCCATGTCAACCAGCTGTTTCATCTCATCTTTATCGTTTATCGTCCACACATGAACAGCCAGTGACAGATCATGGGCAAGCTTCACAAACCCCGGCTCAACTACTTTTATATCCTGATAAGAAGCCGGGACTTGCAAAGCCACATAAGGTGCAAACAGTTGCTCTTTTGATGCGAGATCTTCACCTGCAAACTGTTCCTTTAGCAACTGGTAAAACTTTACCAGTACTGACGGTGGGGCCGCAACGGGTATTTGTGGGGAAATCCCGGAAAAAGTCTCAATCGCGCTGTCAAAAAACGAAGCCACGATAACATCATCTTGGCGCTTATATTCAGCCAACAGACGGGCAAGTTTTCCCTCATACCCGGGTACTGTTGGAGCAGTAGATTTTATGTCCAAGTTTAAAATAACCCCCGGAAAAGCCTCCAATACCTCCCTCAGAGTCGGAATCTGAAACTCCGGGTCATCCGGTGCATATCCTCTAAAGATATAATCGCGACTTGATGCGTCATTCTCCGGCTGATGGCAGAACTCAATATCTTGCTGTTTTAATTCCGAATCGGGTATAAACCAATAGGCATTATCAAGCTGTTTTAACTCCGACAACTTGAGATCAGAAATAGCCCCCGTGCCGTTAGTCGTGCGCTCAACTGTTGCATCATGGCATATAACCAGGTGCCCGTCGTAAGTTGAATGAACATCCAGTTCCAAAGCGGTTGCCCCAACTTCAAGCGCTTTTCTCATAGCATAAAGGGTGCTGGAAGGTGCCTCATATGACCCGCCTTGGTGAGCATAAGCAATTACCCGTCGCTTCAACCATGGATTATCCAGCTTGCACCTCACTTACCAGATAGCTTAAATCACCGCTCGGTCGAGCGCCCATAGACTCTATTGCCAGGCTGGCCACTAAGCTTCCCAGCCTGGCACATGCGCTCAACTCCATATTGTGAGAAAATCCATAAAGAAATCCGGCCGCATATGAATCACCGGCACCGGTGGTATCAACCACTTCCTTGGCTGGATTGGCGACAGCTATGTGAGAGACATCTCCCGCTAGAATTTGAGATCCCCGTTCCCCTCTGGTCAAAACAGCTGTAAGCCCTTCCCTTTTGAACAACTCAGTTGCCTTCTCAAAGTCATCCGTGATCTTATCCGTGTAACTGGCACCCTTCCATAATGCTACTGCTTCTTGTTCATTTCCAAAAACCAAGTCCACTGACAATGTTGTCACCTCGTCCAGTACATACTCTCCCATTACCAATGCCAAAAACTCTTCACGGTGTCGTTCAATGCAAAAAGGATCCGACAAACTCAATGCCACCTTTGCTCCGGACTGTTTGGCGTCAACCATGCCTTTTAAAACTGCTTGTTTGGCAGTTGGATGATCAAAAAGATACCCTTCGATATAAACAACTTCAGCATTTGAAACCAAAGAGGCATCTATATCGGAAACTGAGAGATGGGCTGCCGCTCCAATATGAGTGAGCATAGTTCTCTCCCCGTCATCTTCCACCATGACCACACAACGTCCCGTCGGATCGTTTCCCTCATGCAACTTGGTATCAAAAAAAACATTGTTTTTTTTCAAGTCGGAACTAAATGTGTGACCAAATGAGTCCGCAGCAACTTTCCCCACGAATGCCGCCCGTCCGCCTAATGCCGCAATAGCGGCCATCGTATTGGCGGCCGAACCGCCTGAAGAAAGAGTTGGGGAGTTCAACTTAGATATCACTCCTAACGCCAACTCTTCTTCGGCCATGCACATCGTTCCCCGTAAAAGCCCCATATCTTCTAAAAAGTCATCGGTAACATAATCCAATACATCTACAATGGCATGACCTATACCTACAACATCAAAACTTCTCATTGTTATTTAAGCTAATATACCTTTTGTGAATACTCCAATAGAAACAAACTCAGCAAAAGCGGAAGAACCTGCATTTCGCCTGCCAACTACACTAAAGCCTAACCGCTATGAACTGACACTTGAACCGGATTTAGAAACTGGTAGGTTTGACGGGTATGAAGACATCTATCTGACTACTTTAGCACCGCTCAGGCAGATACTTATCAACGCCGTGGAACTGGATATACATAAGGCTTCAATTCGAAAGCCAGATTCAGAGCAAAAAAGCATTAATGCGCTGAGCATTGCTCCAAATCCAAACCAGCCCGAACGAGCCGAGCAAACAGCTATAGAGTTTGGGGAAACAGTTACCGAAGGTCAATGGATCTTATCTCTCTCGTTCTCAGGAATACTCAACGACAAGCTGAGAGGTTTCTACCGCAGCAGTTTCAAAGATAAAGACGGACAACAACATTGGCTTGCCACTACACAGTTTGAAGCCACCGATGCACGAAGGGCATTCCCGTGTTTCGACGAACCTGAGATGAAAGCCGTGTTTAGCATCACCCTTGTGGTTGAAGAAGGATTGACTGCCATCTCAAATACACCAATAATCGAAGAAACTGAGGTAAGCGGGGAAACCGACGAAACCATGCCCAGCCTAAGACATAAGAGGCGGCGTAGGGTTCGCTTCTGTGACACCATGCCGATGTCCACCTATCTCGTAGCATTTATAGTTGGCGAATTGGAGTTTACAGACCCTGTAATGGTGCAACTCAACAGCTCACCTCAGACCGACCCTATCCCGCTGCGGGTTTCACATGTGCCGTCAAAAGGGAACTTGTGTAGTTTTGCCTTGACGGTGGCCCGGCATGCGTTGGAGTTTTTCTCGGACTATTTTAAGATACCCTACCCCGGCGAAAAACTGGATCTTATCGCTATACCTGACTTTGCCTTTGGTGCCATGGAAAACTTCGGCGCGATTACTTTTAGAGAATCGCTTTTGTTGTGTGATGAAAAAACAACTTCTCGCCAAGAGTTGGAACGCATAACCGACGTAATAAGCCACGAAATAGCTCATATGTGGTTCGGTGACTTAGTCACTATGAAATGGTGGAACGGCATATGGCTAAACGAAGCTTTTGCAACGTTTATGGAGTTGTTGTGCGTGGATCATTTCCGCCCTGGATGGCAACGATGGATAAGTTTCGGACTGGCAAAAGAACAGTCAATGGCTATTGACGGATTGCAAACCACCAGACCAATAGAGTTCCCTGTGAACAGCCCTGATGAAGCACAGGGCATGTTTGACGTACTGACCTACCAAAAGGGAGCGAGCGTGCTTCGAATGCTGGAACAGTACTTAGGACCTGAAGAATTTCAAAAGGGTATCTCCCATTATTTAAACAAACATGAGTACTCCAACACCGAAACATCTGACCTGTGGGATGCTTTGGAGGAGGTAACCAAACAACCGGTACGGGCTATAGCGGAAACTTGGATATTCCAAGGTGGTTATCCTTTGGTTAATATTTCCATCCCAACCGAAAACCTTGACAGGAAACCATCTTCCGCTGTGATTGAGGTCACACAACAGCCTTTTTGCTATTCCGTCGGCAACCGACCTTCGTCGGAAGAACATATCGCGCTAGATAAAGACCCGACCGACAAGTTCCCTGCTGGCACTGCCGCGGCAAATCTGTGGCAAGTACCGGTGTTGATAAAGGGTAATACTTCATCTGATGATACTTCATCGGCAAATGCCAACAACATGATAAAACTGCTCCTTCGCGACAAAAAACAACGCGTGCCCGGGGAATGGAACCGGGAGGAATGCAACTGGGTAGTAGGTAACGCAAACGGCTGGGGATTTTACAGGGTTAGCTACTCTGATGAGCTGTTTTCGCGGCTCTGTGATCATTTGAATCAGCTGAGCCCCTTGGAAAGGTTTAACCTACTCGGAGATACTTGGGCCGGATTTGTAGCAAATCAAATCAAACCTGAAAGCTTCTTAGAGCTTGTAGTGCGACTGAGAGGAAACACCGAGTCAAGCATCTGGTCTTTATTGGCCGGTGCATTTGATCTAATGCGGCGGGGAGTCTCCAGCCAACAAGATGTCCAAAAGTTGAAAGACTTGGAAACTTTCGGACAGCTGTTATTCCATTCAGTACTTGACGAAATCGGCTGGGAAGCCACCAAAAGTGACAATGACATAACGCCTACACTAAGAGCAACAGTTTTGGAGACATTGGGCACAACCTTGGAAGACATGGAGGTATACTCTTGGGCTAAAAAACTGTACTCCAATTCAGCTAAATCGGGTTCAGCTGAATCAGTTGATCCAAATTTGGCGGGGGCTGTGGTAGCTGCCATAGCCCATAACGGAACATCGGCTGATTTCGATGATTTTGTTGATAAGTTTCATAATGCTTCAACGCCACAGGAAGAGATGCGCTATCTGTATGCGTTGGCAGGTTTTAAATCCGAAGAGTTAATTAAACAAACACTGGATATGGCGATTGGCGAGGTTAGAGTCCAGAATGCGCCTTATCTGATCCAAGCCATGTTGACAAACCTCTATAATGGCCCTTTCGTATGGGAGTTTGTTAAAACCAACTGGGATAAACTGCTGGAACGGTTCCCTGAAAATACGATTCCCAGGATGTTGG
The DNA here is from genome assembly GCA_023379935.1 of Actinomycetota bacterium. Lineage (GTDB taxonomy): Bacteria > Actinomycetota > Acidimicrobiia > Acidimicrobiales > JAMCPD01 > JAMCPD01. Next base: position 9,259 of record JAMCPD010000016.1, read on the forward strand.
AGGGTACCAAATATCTATGTAACATACAAGATGGACAACCTTTGCTGGCAGAAGAGATAAGAACATTTCTAACTTCTAACCCGATTCCTTCCGGTGAAAAGTCCATAGCCCAAACCTTGGAGCGTTTGGATATTAATGTCACATTTTGCTTGCAAAATGCCTCTTCTCTCTGGTATAATATTAAGAATACTCTGGCATCCATGGCAAGGGAATAAGATAATTGCAGTGAATAATAACTTGGGTAATAATCCTGAGAATAGGAATTATATTGAACAATGGTTAAAGATGCTGATAGCGTTTCCGTGACAGAACCTGCGGATTCTTCCAAAATACAGCCGTCTGTGGGCGTACTGTCAGACAAAAAGTTCTTAGTTGACCGCCTACTCCACGCCCTTGAGCGTATGAGCCGCCATAACCGTGGTGTAGCTGTATTTTTCGTTTATATCAACAGTGCAAACATGACTTTGGGAGCCGACCAGCACCAGAGCATGGCTTTAACGCCAACAGTGGCTATAGTGGAACGCTTGCGAAGTTTCTTACGTTTTTCGGATACGATAGCTTCCTGGGGACCTAATAAGTTTGTAATACTGTGTGAAGATACCACCAGCATTGATCAGGTCAGGTCCATAGCCAAGCGATTGATGGAATCGTTGTCCATACCTCTTTTGCTTGAAGGTGTTCCATACAAAGCTGATGTCTTGGTTGGAGCAGCCACTACCGACAACAGGCTTTGCATGCCGAATGAGTTGTTGCAAGACGCTGAAGAAGCTCTACAAACAGCAATGGACAGAGAACCGGGAGTATGCGAACTAGTCGAAGAAAGTATCAGTACCAAAAACAGATCTACGATTAGAATTGAACAAGAGTTGGAAGGAGCAATCAGTGCCAAACAACTGGAGTTGCTCTACCAACCAATTATTGATTTAAAAACAGGAAAGACTTGCGGTGTCGAAGCATTGGTGCGATGGAATCATCCTATACACGGCACGGTACTTCCCGATGAGTTCCTGCCGATTGCTGAAAAAAGTGGTGCTATATTTTCTATAGGGTCATGGGTGTTGAATCAAGTTTGCCAACAAAGCCACAACTGGTCATTAGGTAAAGCGGAAAAACTGAAGTCTGCGGCCAAGGCAAAGACTCAAAAACCGACCACCAAAAGCACGACAAAAACCGGTTTGGACAATGCCACCGCAAATAATACCGCTACAGGAAAAGGTAAATGGTTTCAACTGTCAATCAACTTATCAGAGCGTCAGATAAAGGCGGATGATTTATTTGAAACAGTTAAAAATGTGGTAACCTCCGGACAAAAAGGGCTCCCCGAGGAGATCGTGCTATGCCTTGAAACAAAAGAGGCTGCATTAGCCGGAAGTACGCCTGAAATGCTGGAGCAGTTGGAAGAGTTGGGAGTAATATTGGCTGTAGACGACTTCGGTGTGGGATGGTCATCACTTAGTTATTTGGAGCGGTTTCCCGTCAAAATAATAAAAATGGATAACTCCCTTATCTCCAGTCTCGGAAACAGCGTAGAAGACAATATTGTTGCAAACGGAGTAGTAAGTTTGGCGCATTCGTTGGGACTCAAAGTAATCGGAGAAGGGGTAGAACGTGAATCACAAGCGGTAGCTCTTTTGGAAATGGGAGCAGAAGCGGCACAAGGTTACTATTTTGCACGCCCAGAGCGCTCAGCTGCCGTATCAAATTTTATCACACAGACCTTCAAAATAAAGGATCCGAATTAGTTACTTGGAATTAGTTGCTTGATTGGTTCAGCTTTCCCTAACTCCGCCTCGGGATCCTCTAACTCACTGCCAGAGGAACTGTTTACAAAAGCTAAGCTGACAAAGGGTTTTATGCCCGATGATGAAGGCATGGCACTGTTTGAAGTGGCGCTGGAAGCAGCCGGTGAAACCGGAGGACCTTTAGTGGAGATCGGCGCATGGTGTGGTAAGTCCACTATTTACATAGGTGCTGCTGCACAACGGTTAAATACCGTTCTATTCAGTATAGATCATCATCATGGATCTGAAGAAAACCAAAAAGGGTGGGAGTACTACGACAAGACACTGGTTGACCCACACACCAATAGGATAGATACGCTTTTACATTGGCGGCATAATATTGAAGATGCCGGTTTGGAAAATCACGTTATAGCTGTCGTCGGTGAGTCTTCGACTGTATCAAGGTGGTGGAATACACTAATCAGCTTCTTGTTCATAGATGGCGGACACGGTAAAATCCCAGCCTTAGCGGACTACAACAACTGGACACCAATGATCAAATCAGGAGGTTTGCTGGCTATACACGATGTATTTACCGACCCTTTAGAGGGCGGCAGGCCACCTTTTGAAATATGGCAAGCCGGGTTAAAATCGGGAAACTTCATCCAACACTCTTCACAGGGAAGTCTTCAAATACTGAAAAAGCTGTAATATACACCATCTCAAGTTGTCTAATTGCATTTTTAACAATAATGCGCAAAACTGGCAATAACAATGAAACCCTTACGAATAGCATTTCTTATATACAGAGGCAACCCTCACTGTGGCGGCCAAGGCGTTTACACGCGTTACTTAACGCGGGAGTTGGCTGCCCTCGGCCATCATGTCGAGGTATTCGCAGGTCAGCCTTATCCAATACTGGAAGATGGTGTCGGTTTTTCGCCTGTACCGAGCTTAGACCTTTATGCCGAACCAAATCCTTTTAGGGTACCATCCCTTGGCGAGTTCCGTAATCTTACGGACATAACTGAGTTTTTAACTATGTCCTTGGGAGGTTTCCCCGAACCGCTTACCTTTAGTTTGAGAGCCAGAAAAATTTTAGCAAGGCGATTAGGCGATTTTGATATTGTACATGACAACCAAGGTTTAGGACGCGGGCTGGCCGGCATAATGAATGACGGCTGGCCGGTAATAGCAACCATACATCACCCAATTACCGTAGATAGAGAACTGGAACTGGCCGGAGCAACGTCATGGAAACGTAGAATTGCCATAAAACGCTGGTATGGTTTTCTCGGAATGCAGATGAAAGTCGCTTCCCGTTTGGAACGTATTATTACCGTATCTGAATCCTCCCGTAACGACATAGTAAATCATATGGGCATAAAACGGGAACGCATATCTGTTGTGCCGGTCGGAGTGGATGCAAGCTGTTTTAGACCGCTGACAGAAATACCTAAGATACCAGGAAGAATTGTTACAACAGCAAGTGCGGATGTTCCCATGAAAGGGCTTTGTTACTTATTGGAAGCTGTTGCAGAGATAAAAGCGTATCGCCAAAGGTCAATGCAACCGACGGAACTGGTTGTCGTCGGAAAAGCGCGCGAGCGGAGTAGAACTGCACAAACTATAGCCAGATTGGGACTCGGTGAAAACGTTAAATTTGTGAGCAACCTGAGTGATGAAGACCTTGTGAAACTCTATGCACAAACAGAAGTAGCAGTAGTGCCGTCATTGTATGAAGGATTCTCGCTGCCCGCAGTTGAGGCTATGGCATGTGGAGTGCCGCTTGTTACAACAACAGGTGGTGCAATTCCTGAAGTTGTGGGACCTTATGGCGAAACTGCTCTCAGCGTTCCGCCAAGAAATTCCGTTGCTCTTGGGAAGGCAATTATGGAAATTCTGGACAACCCCCAGCTTGGAAAACGGCTGGGGAGTGCTGGACGTTTTCGGGTGCTGAACCATTTTACCTGGGAAGTAACAGCTCGTGACACTGTTCGTCAATATGAAAAGCTGCTTCTAAGATCTGCCCCTGATCCCATGAAACAGCCCATACAACAGTCTATACAATGATAAGTGTTGACTATAATTTATTGCGTTTAACCCAAGACGACTTACTGTTGGACTTAGGATGCGGACAAGGCAGACATGCTTTTGGCGCACTCAAACAAGGCGCAAAAGTCGTAGCGCTTGACATATCCTTAGAAGAACTGGGCAAAGTAAGGGCAATGGTCTCTATGATGGTTCAGGCCGGACAAGTGGCACCATCCGGCAGTTACATGGTTTGTGCTGATGCGACAGCACTGCCATTTAAAAACGGCAGTTTTGAAAAAATTATAGCTTCGGAGGTTCTTGAACACGTGACAAACGATTCAGATGCCATGTTGGAACTGAATAAGAGTTTGAAACCAAAGGGGGTGTTAGCCGTAACCGTGCCGCGTTTTGGTCCAGAGTTGATCAACTGGGCACTTTCCGACAGTTACCATTCACGGCCCGGGGGACATGTACGCATATATCGTCGCTCAATACTTTATCGGCGACTTAAAAAAGTGCAGTTTTCCCCCTTTGCCAGCCATTACGCTCATGGCCTGCACTCACCCTACTGGTGGCTTAGATGCTTGGTTGGAGTAGATAACGATAACCATCCGCTGGTTCGTATCTATCACCGCCTGCTTGTATTAGACATCACCAGTTCGCCTAAAATAACTCAAATGGCTGAAAAAATATTAAATCCTTTCATAGGTAAAAGTTTAGTTGTGTACCTGGAAAAAACATCGAATATGACACCAACCAAAAACGAGAAAACCGGGCCATGACCTCAAATACCTCCGGCACAAAAAGCCTAAACATTGATACAGATGATGATCTCGACATAAATCTGACGGTTGAAGCCATTAGAGATGTACAACTTAAAAACGGTCTAATACCATGGTTTCCCGGCGGTCACAGCGACCCATGGAATCATATAGAAGCCGCTATGGCATTAGATGCTGGAGCATTATATGAAAATGCGGAACTTGCATACCAGTGGTTGGCGGATGCCCAATTACCGGATGGGTCCTGGTGCGCTTACTATCTAACCTGTGGGGTGGAGGACCCGCGTAAGGATACCAATATGAGCGCATATATAGCAACCGGAGTTTGGCATCACTTCTTGTGCACCAATGATACGGGGTTTTTGGAACAGATGTGGCCAACGCTAAAGGCGGCTGTTGACTTCGTATGCAGCCATCAGCGCGCAGAAGGCGGGTTTACATGGTCAATAGAGCCGGATGGAACGCCGGGACGTTTTTCCCTATTGACGGGATCGTCTTCCATCTATTTCAGCCTTTTATGTGCAAATGCCGCCGCCAAACAACTGGGTTTTGAATCAGAAAACTGGGAGTTGGCGGCTAAAAGGGTCTCTTATGCCATCAATAAACTGGCAGGCACATTTGAACCAAAACCGCAGTTTGCAATGGACTGGTACTATCCGATACTTTCACATGCGTTAGATACTGCCAGTTCATTTGTGAAAATGTGGGAAGGGTGGTGGGAGTTCGTCATAAGGGGTTGGGGAGTACGCTGTGTTTCTGACAAACCATGGGTTACCACGGCAGAAACAGCGGAATGTGCTATGGCTCTTGATATAATGGGGTTGAGCAGTTTGGCTGAAAAACTGCTCAGTTGGACAAAAGATTCCAGATGCGATGACGGATCATACCTGACCGGTCGCGTATACCCCGAGGGAACCTCCTTTCCCGGTCAAGAACGCACTACCTATAGCTCGGCTGCAGTGGTATTGGCTGCAAAAGTCTTGGAGGGATCTACTGCGACGGCAACCCTGTTTAAGCGGTTCTTCGCGGATTAATTGAAAACCGATGTCAAAAATCTATTCCGCTTTCGGCCACTTCCTCCAAACCCAACATTGAAGTGCACCGTTATGCCACGATGCTTCTCGAGGGCAGTCTAACCGATGCTGTCATGGAATGCACCAGAGCGGACCTGGCAGTTGCCTCTGGTCTAAGCAAACCGGGAAATTCCGTGGCCATATCTGGGAAATTCCGTGGCCGTCCGTGGGGAATCTTTCATGGCCATTGACAACAAAGAATTTCTCAAAATAAATCGTATGGTTATCGATCAAAATTCCAACAAGGTAGCGGGAAGCTGAAAAGAGTGGCGGATTGAGACCTCGCGTATACACCTAACTGCGGAAGATGGGAAATAGTGAGAAAATTTGGAGGGGATTCGTTTACAGAGACTTTACATAACTGGAATAACTGGCGTAAAACAGTGCATTAACTATGCCGATAGGGGCCTAGCGACTCACAGAAACTGGAGGGTTGTGAACACGCAAGTGTTCTTCCAGCCGTCCATCAATGCGTCCTACGGTCTGAGCAATGCCTGTTATTTCAGAGTGCATACCGTTTATTTCACCTCTAAGTCCGTTTATTTCACCTCTAAGTCCGTTTATTTCACCTCTTAACCCACCAATGTCACTTTTTAGCTCAGTCCGCAATCTGGTTTC
>JAMCPD010000016.1:15515-51068 GCA_023379935.1 Actinomycetota bacterium
TTAGCTCAGTCCGCAATCTGGTTTCCGAAGCCTCAATGTCGCCTTTGAGTTCTTTTCTGAGTTCTTTGATGTCGCCTTTTAGTTCTTCCCTTAATCCTTTGATGTCGCCTTTTAGTTCTTCCCTTAATCCTTTGATGTCGTTTTTTATGTCGTTTTTTAGAGAGCCAGCAAGATTATTATTGCCATAAAATATCGCAACTATTACGGCTAAAAAGCCAACCGCTAACATCACTTCATTGAAGTCGAAGCCTTTCATATGTTCTCCTTTTTTTATTTTAGCACAAACTTTTCAGCTGTGCTGTTTCCAATTTATAGTAATAATATTATAGATAAGATACTATGAAAATACAAGAAAATAATTTAAATATTTTTATCCTTCCCCTTCGGCCGCTTTCTCCAGATCCAACATTTTGGCCAATTAATTATTTATACAATGCCAATTCAGGGACCATATTATCTGCCTATTTAGGTGTTTTGTGGCTACACCTCTGATAGTAAATACTATGCGAGTGGAAAACTTCAAAATACCGAAGTTTGTGTATATTCCAGCTCAATCCGCGACGGAGGCGCTATTTAATTACAACCAACTTCCAATAGGATAGGCAATCGTTTTAAATGACAAAACCCGATCTAAAGACCGACCAACTTTCCACCGCTATACAACAAAGAATTTCTCAAAATAAATCGTATGGTTATCGATCAAAATTCCAACAAGGTAGCGGGAAGCTGAAAAGAGTGGTGGATTGAGACCTCGCGTATACACCTAACTGCGGAAGATGGGTGCTCAGTTGGACAAAAGATTCCAGATGCGATGACGGATCATACCTGACTGGTCGCGTATACCCCGAGGGACCTCCTTTCCCAGTCAAGAACGCACTACCTATAGCTCGGCTGCAGTGGTGTTGGCTGCAAAAGTCTTGGAGGGATCTACTGCGACGGCAACCCTGTTTAAACGGTTCTTCGCGGATTAATTGAAAAACCGATGTCAAACGTCTATTGCCGTATCATATTTGAATAACAACTCTCGTCGGAGCAGGTATGTGAAAGAAGCGGCTTTCCAAAAGAATCCCGGCTAAGTTGGCTGAGTATGAATTTTTAAAAAACATTAGGCGCCGGGTTCTTCTGAGAGTAGCGGAGTAAACAGTTAACATGTATAGCTTTATGATCTCGCTGCCATTCAAACGTATAAGTTATAGCTCACCTAAGATGACACTTCACTGCGACGGCGCCAATTCTCGGGTATCAACAACGCAAGAATGTCATCAACAGTTACCACTCCGACTACACAATCGTTATCATCTACTACGGCTATGGAAGTTAGATTATAATCACTCATCGCAAGAGCAACCTCAACAAAATCAGCATTAGTTGAAACGCGAGGAGGATCAATCTGGCTTACATCTTTCAGTATCATTTCCGGATCAGATCGGAGAAGTTCAAGCAGTGTGATTGATCCCGATAGTCGTTTATCGGCATCAACCACATAAACCGTAGTTAATATCTCAGGATTTTCTTTGCTATCCCTAAACTTGAGCTTATCTAAAGAATCTCGGACCGAAGTAAAAGCCGACAAACAAATACAACTGGGGTTCATAAGCCCTCCCGCAGTGTTAGGGTTGTAGTTCAACAAACTCATAACTTGGGTTTTCTGAGGGATAGTTAAAAGATTAAGTACAGGCTCGCGGCGTTCTTGGGCAAGTTCTCCCAACAAATCAGCCGTATCATCGGGAGCCATATTCGATAAAATAGCCGCCACTTCCTCATCGGATCGGTTGGCTATAAACTCAAGTTGGTGATCTCGATCCAGCTCTTCAAACACATCGGCTTGGAGCTCTTTATCCTGACCAACCGCTTCAATTATCTCTTCACCTTCGGCATGGGTGGCAGCTTCAATTAAGTCGGCAATCTCTCCGGGATATAAAGGTGCCAACTTGCGCAGGCCTATTTTCAAACGAGAGGTTGGCACATGACTTAAAAAGGGTTCCAAATTTGTCCAGTCCAAAAAGAAGGAGTGATCCTGCTCCTTTTCATTTCGCTTACTTATGCGACTGATGAGGCGGTTTCTTTTTTGCCAGAACTTTATCAATGAATGCTTAGATGCATCTATGCCGACTACCCTCCAAGAGCCGCCAATGGGCGACAGGACAATATCTGAGGCGCGAACAAGGCGCGGCTTATACTTACGCTGGGCATAAATAAGTTGGTGCCCCAATACATCACGTACAAGCAAAACCTCACCAACGCGGCGCTCAAACGGATTTAATTTTTTAATAATATCAGCGGTTGATAAAGCGGTTGCTGGTATATCAATTACAACAACGCCGTCTCCTAAAGTGCGAATCCACTTTGCCGGTAAGAAAAGTTGTTCATCACTAACTTTTATCAATGCCCCGGCTATCACCGGATAACCCTCACCAACTAAGCTGGCAACTAAGTCTTCCACACGCGCAACATTGTCACCCCCTTGAGTTACAAGTGGATTATGTGCCACTGTTGAAAGTCGTATTAAGTCGTGAATTTTAAGTTAATCCTTCCAATGGCCAATTTCACGGATGGCCAATGCCAATCTCTACAACCTTTATCACTAACAATACTACAGCTACTACAAGATAGCCACGTAATAGATACATGCCAATTTTTGATGTGGCTGACCATTGCGGACGTTCTAAAAGTGCAAGGGGGGGCATACTCCAAGATTTGCGTTCTTCTTTCACTCTCCTATTACTCTTTAGCGTTTTATCGCTGTTAGTTTTACCTTTCCGCGCGAAAACACCCGTCACACCAAGTCCAATAACAGCTAAAACAACCAACACTTCAACAACCAAAACAAGATTTAAGTTCGGGAACATAGTGGCAACCATTAAAACAAGTGAGAGAATAACAAGCACCGTAACGATAATACCGGCGATAATGTTCAACCAAGCGGGATTAACCCAAGGACCAAGTACGGCGCGATCATTACACAAAAGCAGCAAAAATACAATTGCGCTCGGTAGCAGTACTCCGGCCAAGGCTTGAACTCCAAGTGTTATCAGCCCCAAAGGTGCATGTGGTATAAGTACTATTCCGGCTGCCAGCAACACAAAAATACTAAAGGAAAGGTAAAAGGCTTTTGCATCACGAAAACTTCTGTGCAACGAGTGCTTGGCGCCAAAAACGTCACCCACCGCATAAGACACCGATAAGGTCACCGCAGAAGCCCCAAGAACAGAGGCATCAAACAGTACTATTGCAAACAATGCCCCGACAACATACCCAAGATGATGACCAAGACTGATCGCCACAGCCCCAGCACTGACGAAGTTCCCAAAAAAATGAGTTCTGCCAAAGGCGAAAGCCACACCAATCATGATAGCGGCGGCGGCTACATTGGTCAGTATTGCACCCATAAAAGTATCGGCGCGCTCATAGTTGATCCAACGTGTGGTAATCCGTTTATCCACCACATTCGACTGTTGAAAAAACAGTTGCCAGGGAGCAACCGTTGTACCCACAATGGCGATAATGAACAAGATTGACGTCGGTGTAACACCGCCTAATATCGAGGGTATGAAGATGCCTCGCAAAATCGGTCCGGTGAGGGGATGGACTAAAAATACAATGGGGAACACCAACAAACTGGTGATGATGAATATGTACATAAACCGTTCCCAACGCCTAAAACTGCCGCTCAGCGTCATCGCTATTAAAGCCAGCGCGGCTAGTGGCACGGAGATAACCGGATGCAGCCCAAAATATGATAAAGCCATGCTGACACCTATAAACTCAGTGACTATGGTGAGAAAGTTCAAAACCAGCAGGTCCACAATCGAAAAGGCTGCCCAAAGAGTTCCGAACCTCTCTTTTATCAAGCGCCCATGACCTACGCCGGTAACCGTCCCCAAACGCACAACCATTTCTTGGGCAACGATGAGAATCGGAACCAACAACACAAGCGTCCAAAGCAAAGTTGTCCCATAGTTTTGACCGGCTTGAGCATAGGTAGCTACGCCACCTGCATCATTGTCGCCAACCATAACGATAAGTCCAGGTCCCATAATTGCCAAAAGAACAAGCAGCCGTTTAAACAGGGAGTGTTCGGGGGGCGGTTGATGTTGCCCAACAGTACCCAAAGCTCCCTTGATATCACCGATATGCGCCGAATCCAAAGCGGTGCGATCCACCTCGACACCATCACTTCCCACCCGGGCGGTTTGGATCGTCCGACCAACTCGATTCGTTCCAAGGTTCAGTGTTTGTAAAATATGTATAGAAAAAGGTGAACGTAAACTCATTACTCTCTCCGATATGTTCTGCGGAAAATAACTGGCTTTAAACAGTTTGGTTAAAAAAACAGGAAATTAGTTCCTGAAATAGGTTTTCCCCACTGCCTTCACAAATTGCCTAAAGAGCACCTTGATTTGTAGAAGTGCTTGCGCTCTAATCGCGTTTGATAACGGTACTTGTCGAAAGTGTTATACAAATAGGAAGGCGTTAATATCTATCAACCTACTACTAGGGGGTTCTCCACGTTTCACAGATATTCACCTCCTTTGCCTTCCTACTACAAACTTACCGAGTTTTACAAAGCAAAGCTCACAAAATGTAAGCTTTTGACATCACTACTTCCAACAATATAGCATAACACACCTAGCGCGCTTATCAAGCCGAATACAGAAAAATTCAGGCAAACCCCAGAGCGCAAAACCCCAGAGCGCAAAACCCCAGAGCGTCAACGGAACATAGGCTGACAGAAAAACCAACCATCGATAAAATCAACCACTCCAGTCAAGCAGTTAATCGAAAACCGGACGATTATGTCGGCTAAAGATATGTTTTACCGGGCAGACTTTATAGCTTCTATCAACTTGGGCAACACCTTTTTGACATCACCAACGATTCCCAAGTCAGCTATAGAGAAAATAGCGGCTTCTGCGTCTTTGTTGATAGCGATAATATTCTTGGCGCCTTTCATCCCAACCATGTGTTGAGTGGCACCTGAAATACCACACGCTATATAAACAACGGGTTTTACAGTTTTGCCGGTCTGTCCAACCTGATAAGAGTAAGGAACCCACCCTTGATCCACGATAGCCCGGGAAGCTCCTGGGGCACCGTTTAGCAACTTGGCCAACTCCTCAATCATACCGTAACTCTCAGCGTCGCCGAGACCCCGGCCGCCAGCGACAACCACGGGAGCTTCTTCAAGCTTTGGTCCGCTTCTTTGCTCAACATGACGAGACTCAATATGTGCTAAATTAGTCGGACCAAGCTCGCCAACCTCAACAGTTTCAACCTCCTGTTGAGAAACCTCCTGTTCAGACCCGGTTTGAACCGGTTCGGCGGCAAAAGACTTGGCCCGTATGACATAAATACCGGGGAGCTCCCCCGTGAAACGGGCAGTCAAAATCTTTGTACCACCAAAAATAGTATGTTGGGTGATAAGGCTGTCCGCCGAATAGAAAAGTCCGACGATGTTGGTGAGAACCGGGCGGTCGATGCGTACAGAGAGGCGTCCCGCTATATCTCTCCCATCGTAAGTACTGGGAACAAAGATTGCATCAGGAACATTTCCGCTTTGTATAAGTTGATGGAGCGCTTGGGATACCACCACACCCGGCATTGAAGAACCAAGATCGCCCAGGTTATATACTTTCTTTGCTCCGTAAGCACCCAAGAGCGGTGCCAATGACGCTATGTCTGCATTCCAAGTTACGGCTTCCACCACCTCCGCCAACGATCTGGCACAGGTAAGAAGCTCATTGGTGGTCCCGATTGGGGTGTTGTCAAAAGATTCCGCCAATACCCATATACGTTTTAGAGTCATAATTTTTCAAAATCTCCTACTTGTTTATATAACCGTTATTCTTAGCTTATCAACTTATCTCTCAGATAAGTTTCAACTGCTCCAAGAAAGCGACAACACGCTCATGGGCGTCACCTTCGTCAACTACTATCTCACCCGCTGAACGCTGCTGTTCATCTTTAACATCTACAACCTCCTGCCTTGCACCCGCAAAACCGACTTCTGTGGCATCTAAGCCCAAGTCGGCTATCTTGAGTTCCTCAATTGGTTTGTTTTTGGCAGCCATAATGCCCTTGAAGGAAGGATACCTGGGCTCTACAACTCCTGCCGTGACGGTAACCACCGCGGGCAACGGCGAAATAACTTCATCATAGCCGGCTTCAGTCTGGCGTTGTACCGCTATTTCCCTGTTACCCTGTACCGATATTTTCTTTGCAAAAGTAACTGACGGCCATCCAAGCAGTTCCGCTATCTGCACCGGCAATGTTCCCGTGTAACCATCAGTAGACTCAGTGGCGGCTATAACCAGATCTGGCTGCCCGCGTTTGATTGCACCACTTAATACTTTAGCCGTGCTAAGGGCATCCGAACCTTTAAGTGCCTCATCACTAATCAATATAGCCTTGGCGGCTCCCATAGCCAACGCTGTGCGAAGGCCACTGGTCTGATTGCCCGGGACCATTGAAACCAACGTTACCTCTCCGCCGCCGGCTTGTTCCGCCAGTTGAAGAGCCATCTCCACACCATAAGAGTCGGAATCGTCCATGATGAGCTTGTCATCTCTTACAAGACACTTGGTTGAATCGTCTAAAGTCAATGCCATAGCCGGATCGGGAATCTGTTTAACACATACAACTATATTCATACTATTTGATTTTTCACCATGTAATACCTTTAACGCCAATCCTGAGCAAAATTTTTTTAAGATTTTGCTTGCAATTGTAAGCATTTAGGTTTACGCTATATTTACGAACCGTTAACCGGCCGTTAAGATTGGTAGTTTTCATCCCTGAAAGCTCCTCTAAAAGGAGTATTACCGTATTGCTAAATCGCTGGTATTGACTGTTTGCTGGTATTGATTGTTGAATAAAGTATTTTACGTCAAGAGAATCTAAGGAGACACAATGGCCCTTACATGGAGTCGCTCAATTGAGTGGAATGCCGAAGAATGGCGCAAGGTGGCAGCCTGTCGGGATACCGAACTAGACCTCTTCTTCCCTATCGGAACAACCGGGCCCGCTATTGAGCATATAAAGGCTGCTAAATCGGTATGTACGGAATGCGAGGTAAAAGGACCTTGTCTGGAGTTCGCATTGGTAACCAACCAGGAATCGGGAGTATGGGGCGGTACTGCCGAAGAGGAGCGTCGTCAACTGCGAAAAATATGGCTATCACGCCAGGCGGGCCAAGAACAGATTAACCAAATGAGTAAACTGCGCCTCTCAAACAGAAAACCCATCCATGGGCAGGAGCAGCTCAACGGTAGTCGTAGACGCCGTTTGGGCTAAAACCGTTTGGGCGGGTGTTTCCCCCGCGAATTTAGCCGGTAAAGTGGTTGAGTTTTTTGAAGAAACGATGTTGATGCTTCCGTGAAGTTGATCAATTACAAGCCCTCTTACTATTGACAACCCCAAACTGGTGGTATTTGATATATCAAATCCAGATGGAAATCCTTTTCCGTTGTCCTTTACCTGTATTTTTATATACTGTCCGTCATCGTGAAACACAAGATCCACTCTGCCGTCTTTCCCGTCTTCGAAGCCATGTTCAACCGCATTTTGCAACAACTCCGCAATGACGACCGCCAGTGGGGTTACGGCATCATCTGGCAACCTCCTTAGGCTACCGCTAACCACTATTTGTATGTGGCTTCCGGAAACCACGGCATCTTTTGCCATATCTACCAGTGCATTCACTATTTCATCAAATGGTACCTGCTCGCCGGGATCTCTGGAAAGAATCTCGTGAACAATGGCGATGGAATGAACTCTGCGCTCGGCTTCCTTGAGTGCTTCACGTCCTTGTGCCGTAGGCAGTCTTCTGGACTGCATCCTGAGCAACGATGAAATAGTTTGCAGATTGTTTTTAACTCGGTGGTGAATCTCTTTTATCACCGCATCCTTGGAGACTAACAAACGATCCCTATTTCTTAGATCCGTTACATCCCTCAGCAATACTATTGCTCCTGTAGCCATCAGATCCTCACCTTCGGCAGGTAAATCCTTCTCGGCGTCGCTCACGCCTGCCTCGTCCGCCCTAAGCGCTGTTTGGCCGATGGCAGATGATCGGCTATGTACCAGGGGCATACATTTCAACAACACAGTCACATAGTTTGAGTGCTCAATCTCAGCCATAGTAGGAAGACAGGTTGATAAAGCCAACTCCAGCTCCTTTTGTTCAACTCCCAACTGGCCAATAGTTCTGCCGACAATATTTTGATATATTCCCATATGATGAAAGGCGCTGGTGGCATTAGGCGATACGAACAGGACTTTGGCTTTATCGTCAACCACCACCACCCCATCTCCCACTCTTGGCGCATCTTGCACCCAGGAATAGTTGGCGGGGAATGGGAACAGTCCATGGGTAACCATGTCTGCCAGTTGGTCAAACAAATCCATATAAACACTCTCCAGTTCACCGGGTCTGCGCCTTGTCGCTATGGAAGATACGCTGGCCATAACGGCAATGAGTTTATTGCCCATGCGTACAGGAATGCATTGAATTTGGGCTCGCTTTGTCATTCGCTCCATACTTGAACTCCCCCCATAGTGATGTGAAGTTTGGCCTGCATGCTGGGAAATCAGGTCCGGAATAAGGTTTCTAACTGATCTGTCCAAACTCATACTGCCAGCAGTTGGCTTTGAAAGGTTCCAGGTCGAATAGACAAGGGGCCAGCCTTTTGCCACCGCAGTAAATCCGACCAGATCCTCAGGGAAAAGTGTCTGGCTGGTGGTGGGGCGTTTCTGCCCCATAACTATAAAGTCCCATTTATAAAGGTTCTTTGTCTCATCGTGAACTTGAACTGTATCATCATCCGTATGAACGGCAGGGGCAAACAGTAGCAGGTCTGAAAAAGAAAGGTCGGCAAGCATCTCCCATGAAGCCAGCAAAAGCTGTAAATGGATAAGAGCATCTTCGTCCAGTATGCTTTTATCCAAATTATCCATAAAATCATAGTTTTTCATCTACAACCACTCTATACTTTTGCCTACCGGCGTTACCTCTCAAGCGGATGTGAAAAACCTTCACGTTTGGAAAAACGGGTAACGGACTTATACCCTATGTTATCCAACAATACGCGCAGCTTAGAAAAGTCTTTACCGATATCTGCCAATACATGGGCATCGGATGCGGTAGTAACGGGAACTTTCAGCAAAAAAAGCTGTTTCAACAGTTCAACATTCGGATATGCCTCTGCCGCAGGTTTTCGCCATCCGGCAGAAGAGACCTCCGCTGCCATATGAGCAGAGGATAAAGCTTTTGCTATACGTTCCCAAAGGTTGTTTGACATCTCAGAGCTCCCGCTGTTGTCATCAAGGTTGCCTTTATCACCAACCACCTTTGGCAAATCAGGATGAGCTAAAACATCACACACGCCGGAATCGGCCAGTTCCTCAACAGCTCTCACATAACTGTTCCACACTTGGCCAAGGTTGGCTGTATCCCATTTGTCCATTGACAACTGATCATCCAAATCATCAAAACGCCAAGCACCGAGCCAATGAATTGAGCCAAGCAACACATCAAACGGGTAGCGTCCAACCAGGGTCGATATGTCATCCATCCGGTTTTTATAGTAGTCAACTTCCAGACCAGCCAGTACGGGAAGTCCTTTTTTCTGAGCTGTTTGAATACAGTCTACATATTCATCCAAATCATAAACGGCATGTTCTAAAAAGTAACGTTTCATACTTTCTTGAAGTAATGCAACATCTTGATCTGCGCTGTCCGACTCTTCCCACCACCCATTCAATAGTTCAAAAGCCTGCTTGAAACGAAACAGGTGTTCCGTAACGGCTATTTCACTTACATTAACCTCATGCGCGTAGCTGCAGTAGCGTTCCAACAGCTCCACGCTTATAGACGGAGATTTCTCCAAGGAGTGCGAATGAGGCCATATATGGGTGTGGTAATCGATCACATCACCATAATACACAACAACCGCCCAACACGGGAGAAAACAAGGAGCGTATATCACGTTCTATACGGGAATTGGTATCCACCGAGTTGATAAGAAAACTACGCCGGTCACATCTTCCAATGCAAAGGTATGGTTGGAAACAGATGCCACAGTTTCTCATGCACTGAGCGAACAGCCACTTTATCCCGACAAGTTTCTCGTAGTTAAATCTTGGTCGGCGAGTTAGTTTCGAAACATAACTGCTAAACAGATTGCTAAAGGGAGTTTTTAAAGCGTCTTTAACCTCATCAAAACAGTCAGGCACCATATTTGCTTAAAAAACAGTTCACTTGGGAGTTGCATTTATTTGGAGTAAAAGAGCGCCAAAGAGATCATAGACCAAGGCCAAACGGGTCGTGTAGCCCATCCTAAGTTGATGGACACTGCACTAGCTCCACATACTCCTTCCAAGTTTCGCCAATCCCGCCAAGTCATATATATCGGTATCAAAAAAAGGTATTTTAACTGTAATCTCCGATGATAAAGCCAGTTCTTTCGCCTGTTCTGCTTCCTTTTTAGCTACAACAGAAAAGTTTAAAAAACTTTCACCAACCTCTTTGAACACTCTGGATAAATCACCGTTAGCATTTAATCCACCCAATACACCGGCTCCATCCTTACCGGCTCCAGACATCTTGCCCAGCAACTCGTTCGCCAATTTATCAAACTGCTTGTCCAGCTGTTCAGCTGCGGAGATCGCTTTTGTACTGCGAAAGTAGTCGGGTAATACCTTATTCAAAATAATAGCACCAAGGCTTAGATTACGCTCCAACAAAGCATCGACAAAAAACTCAGCTTCTTTAATTGGAAAAGTTTCCAGTGTGGAAACGACCAAAAATGTGGTACGTGAATCTTGTATGAGTTTAGACACAGCCTCGGCTCGCTCGGCAAAGCCTTCGTACATTGACTGAAAAAGTATAAAAAACTCGGATATGTCACCTAAAAACTGTGTCCCAAGTATACGGTCCGCCACTTGGTAAAAAGGGCGTGAAGCAAAATTGATGAACTTGGAACGATAGGGAGCTATAAGCCATCGTAACAACCGCGAGGAAAAGAAGTCTGACATTCTCTCAGGTGCCTCTAAGAAATCTATTGCATTACGAGTTGGCGGAGTATCCACCACTATTAAATCAAAGTCACCCTCGGTATGAATCTCATAAAGCCTCTCCATGGCTATATAATCATGACTTTGGACAAAATGTCCCGATATGTTCTGATACAAGGGGTTCGATAAAATACGCTCTTTTACCTCCTCATCGGGAGCATGGCGTTTAATGAGGTCATCCCATGACTGTTTGGTGTCCAACATCGCTGCCCATAACTCTCCCCTCCCTGAAATACCGGCAGCTTCAAATGCCGCTTTTGATATTTTGGTCTCAGTGTTGCCTATACCGGACAGCCCCAGAGCATTTGCAAGGCGCTTTGCGGGATCAACAGTAAGTACAAGCACTTTTCCTCCATGCTTGGCGGCTGCCATTAAAGCGGCGGCAGCAGCGGTAGTGGTCTTGCCAACCCCACCTGGTCCACAGAAAACGGCTATTTCTTTGGAAGCAAGCAAACCATCAAGTGAAGCCAAACCGACAAGAGAAGCGGAGTCACCTGGGGAGGTTGTGCGGGTTTTCGCCGTCATATCCCGAGTTCCTCAGACAATGCCGTTACAATCTGATGCGTGGCGCGCAAACCCTCCGTGCGCCTGAACATATAAGGCAAGTAGTAAATGGGGTACTGCTCAGGTAGCTCTTGACGTAAACGTTTCAGATGGCTGGTCCTGGAGCGCCTCATTTTTACGGCCAAAGATGCCCCTTCTAAAACTGAGGTAACATCACCATCCAACAGTTCGTTTAACGCCTTTATAGCTTTGGCCACACACAGGGATTCAAAGATATCTTCTTCCCTCTTTGTAAACAGTTCAGGTAATACTTTGTTTACAATTACTGCAATTAGATCCACCGTTGTCTGTTCACCCATGGCATTTACGAGTTCTAAGGTTTCCGCTATTGGCATCTCCTCAGGAGTTGCAACTATGCAAAGCCCGGTTTTTGAAGGATCGGAAAGGATGTCGAGCATCCAATCCGTTTGGGAGCGTATAAGTCCGACTTTCACCAGATTGTTGATAGCTTGGGGTGCGGCAAGTTGTCCGACTATGTGCCCGGTTGCCGCAGCATCCACGATCACCATATCATAAGAGTTCTCTTTGACCTCCCAGCAAAACTTGCCTACGATGAGTATCTCTTTCACACCGGGTGCGGCTGTGGCCACAAAATCAAATGCTTTTGCCAAAGGGCCTATGCGACCGACCAAAGGAATCTTCAAAAACAACTTCAAATACTCCCTAAGGGAAGCTTCGGTATCCATTGACATTGCCCAAAGACCCGCCGATACCTGCCTTTCTTTAAAGACAAGTTCATCCACCTCAAAAAAACTGGCTAAATCACCCTTTGCATCCACCTCACATACCAGTACCTTCTTCCCTTTTTGTGCAGCCAATAGAGCGAGGGCGGCCGAAACGGTTGTTTTCCCCACCCCTCCTTTGCCGGTAATAAAAACGAGTTTGCGCTCTAACAAATCAGACATTCGGTTCCTTCACTTATTTTCACTACCATATTATCTATTTTCATCGATACATATCCAGCTACACGCAAAATATTAAGCTATATACAAACCGACAGCGCGATAGCACTGAAACTTGTAAAAGAAGTGCTAACGTTTAACTCAAGAATAATGACCACAACCGAAAAAGCCGATCCCAACCGCCAAACAGGCAAGACTATTTTGAAGAAACTCTGGCATTCTTCTACGTCCAATCTGACGGGTGGGGGTGGTCTTGCACTTCTTATCAGTAGCTTCATGGTCAATATAACGGGGTTTTTACTGCAACTGGTGTTGAGCCGCCTGTTGGGTCCTTACAGCTATGGTGCCCTTATAGCTTTGTTTAACATAACAAACGTAGTTGGTTTCTCCCTGGGTGCGGTCCAGGTGGCAATCACTCAAACTGTAGCTGAAGAAAGCCACAGCGCCGATGGAAAAAACCATGATGAGCTAACCGGTTATCCATCTTCAATTTATACACTTTTTGTAAAGTCTGCCGTTGTGGGAGCGGTTGGCATGGTCGGTTTTTTACTGTTTGGGCCGACCATCAACAACTTTCTCCATTTGAACGATGTTGTACCTGTAATATGGCTGGGTTTGTGGGTTTTGCCCTCCATAGTAGCTCTGTTGCCCCTAGGTGTACTGCTCGGAGAGATGCGTTTCAAAGCAGTAGCGGTTGTAATGTTCTCGGCTGCGATAACCCGTCTTGTCGTAGCAATCGCACTGGTGGAGATCGGCATGGGTATAAACGGAGCAATGTTGGCTACGTTGGCAAGCGTACTTATCAGTTGTTTGCTCCCCTTATGGCTCGTAAGACACCGCCTTTTCCCAAATCTGTTTCCGGAAAAATCTATTCACTTGATCAAGAAACCTTCACCAATTAAATACTCTTCTTTAAAGCTCAAGTTGAAAGACACCACCTTGTCTATAGTTGCCTTAGGAGGTTATTGGATGTCAACAAGTATTGACACATTTTTAACCCCTCACTTTTTATCACATAAAAATGCCGGTTACTATGCCGCGGCGGTGACCACAGGGCGCATAGTACTGTTTTTGCCTGCCGCAATAGCAATGGTTGCCTTTCCAAGGCTGGCTGCCGCAGGGGGCAGAGGAGCTCATGCAAGACGTACTTTCATACAAGCCCTTACGGTGGTGGCCGCTCTCAGCTTGGCGGCAGCAGTCGTTATAGCCTTGATTCCCCATTTGATAATCAACATTTTGTTTGGCAACAAGTACCCCGGATCTGTAGGAATAGTAACTACTGTAAGCTTTGCCGCAGTTTTCTTGAGCGTAATTAATCCTTTGATCTACCTTCACTTGGCCCGCAGGTCGCACTCATCTGTCATCCCCTGGGTTGGAGTTTTACTGGCAACCGGCGGTATATCCGTCTTTCACTCCAGCCCCGAAACGGTTGCAATAGTAATGCTTATAACAAGCTGTATAACCATGCTGCTTATGTTCATTCCGGCTTGGTTCGCAGAAAACTCCACACCGACGGTATCATCACCGAAAGCCAACATCAACTTATCCTACAACTCTCCTATAGCACAATCCGAACTTGACTTCAGCGTTGTAATTCCGTTTTACAATCCCGGTCCGCGCTTTCACCCCCACGTAAGAGATATCATAGAATGTCTGGCGTCGAGGGGCGTAACCTTTGAAGTACTGGCAGTTTCAGACGGCTCTACGGACAACAGTGAAGAGTCGCTAAAAGAACTGGAGGCGGAAAAGCCAAACTTACTGCAGGTCATCACATATCCTACCAACCAAGGGAAAGGGGAAGCTTTGAGAATAGGTCTGTCAATGGCTAAAGGACGCTATTTGGGCTTTATTGACGCAGACGGGGACATCCCTGCAAGTCAACTGGCCAACTTTATATGTTTCATCGGCGAGAATAAACCTGATATAGCCTATGGCAACAAACGCCACCCAAATTCCAAGGTCAACTACTCGCTACTCAGAAGGCTATATTCTTGGGGGTATCAAGACCTTATCAAACTACTGTTCAGCTTGGACATAGCAGATACCCAAAGTGGAATTAAATTCATAAAGAGAGAGGTTATCGAAGATGTCCTGCCAAGAATGGTAGAAAAGAGGTTTGCTTTTGACCTTGAACTTTTCGTAGTGGCAAAGCATTTGGGTTACAACAACTTCTGCGATCTTCCAATTGAAATAGTTGAACGTTTCGGCAGTACCGTGTCACCAAGAGCAGTAAAGGGCATTATCTTGGACACTTTGGCTATTTTCTACCGGCTCAAAATATTAAAGTTTTATTCCGCCACTCCGCGACCGGCTCGGTGATTGATGCGGACAAGGCGTTTGGCCGTACTCCAAAACCGTTTGTACTCCAAAACCATTATCCAGCCAAAGATAACCAAGAACAGCAGCACAGAGCCTATATAGCTAAGCTCCACCCAAATCCAAGGTGCATACGAAACGACTGTTTGTGAAGCCGCAACTTTTACACCAAACCCACCGTCCGCCAGCAAAACAGCTGAATTCCCGCCATCTTGCCAGCCCGGCTGATAAGGCTCACTAATCTCTGCCCACTTAAAACTTCCGCCGGGAACAAGGTAGGTGACGGGAGAGACATGTATAGCATCAACAGCGGGTGGATGGGTGGAATGCCCGCCGTCAAGCATCTCTCTAGTGGGTGACACAATCGGTCCGGGTTGTGCATTTGCGACCGATACCGCCATATCCAAGTAACCGGCTGGGTCTGCATTGGCAAATCCGACAACAGAGCCCCAGTTGGGCAACTTCAACAACCCGCTCACCCTCCTACCTGCAAATGCCGGTACCTTGTTCTTCCATACCTCTATAGAACTGTTATTGTAGACAAGCGCCAAGTCGGACTGTTTTGCCAACCAGCTATACGAATCTGCGCCAACAGTTTTTGAAAGTGCAATATAGCTTATGTCCAAAGGGGCAATCAGGGCACCGAAAGAGGTGATAGAAGGTCCAACCGAAAAACAGTAGGTCAAAAAGGCAGACCTTGGAGAGGTTGATTCTGTTGGAAGTCCGGGCATGTTGATATTGTCCCCGCTTATTACATCTCTCGAAAAAAAACTGTGAGCAGGATTTGCAACAGTCATTTTGGCGGTAAACGGAAAGGAGAGATAAAGTTGCCAAGGGAGAAACAGTATTTTACCGTTGCCGGTTTTAGCACTCGTTGCCATAACTTCATTGGCTTTGTACCAACCGGCGGGATAGTGGATGGGATGTATTTGACCGCCAAGTCCGCTTACAAGATTAGGTGTGTATACCACAATAAGCCCCGCCGCAAAAAGCGCTGTCAACAGCTGTCCCAACGAGAAGCGGGGAGTGGTCTTAGAAGACAGGGGGCCGGCCGGGTCGACAGGCGGCGGGGAAAAGCTTTCCGCCAACCACGCGACACCCCAAGCAAAAAAGACTGCGTATCCCAAAGCCGTCAACAGATCAAACTTTTGTGCATCGCGCATCATTGCAAAAAACGGGATATGAAAGTATGCCCATCTGAACAAGGCACCGGTTGGGCCTTGGGCTCCCATGGCTAACAAGAATCCCCAAACAGCTGACCACAGCAGCACTATAGCCAAAGGACGGCTGGAAGATTTTCCGAGACCCCTTATCAGCCCGACTATCATTATTATGCCGATCCCTATGAGCAACAACCACCATGCTGTTCCTATAACATCTTTCGGTTGATAAGGTCCAAAGCGCCAAAACCCGTATAAACCGGCAACATTACCGGCCAAACCTATATGAGCATCAGGTCTGGTTTTAAACCCCGCCAAACTGCGGGCACCGACTGTAAGAGGCAGTTCATGCCCGTGTGCTGAAACAAAGACGTAAGAGATCATAGCCAAAAACCCGATCCCGACCA
Organism: Actinomycetota bacterium; assembly: GCA_023379935.1. Lineage (GTDB taxonomy): Bacteria > Actinomycetota > Acidimicrobiia > Acidimicrobiales > JAMCPD01 > JAMCPD01. The sequence continues at coordinate 31,938 of JAMCPD010000016.1, forward strand.
TGGCTGCCCATATGACAGCCTTTGGCTTGAAGCGCTGTTGAACCAGTACTCCGAGCAAAATAACTCCGCCTATCCAAGCGTAATGAGGAGCTAACTCCTCTAAAATTACCAACCATAATGCAGGTGTTAATTTGCGAACACCCTTGGCGGAAACGGAACGCATTGTTGACGTAACGAAAAAGGGCAACAAAGCATAACCGAGCAGAACATTGATCTGGCCGGAATAAAGACGGGCAAAAACAAAAGGGTTGAGTACATAAAACAACCCAGCGCAAAGCCGTGAAAGCCTACTTTCACCGATACCGCTTTCACCAACAAGGCGACCGACAGAAACCGTGGCCAGCGGAAAAACACAAACAAACAACAGCCATGAGCCGGTCGTAGAAAAGAGACGGACAAAAGCAATCTCGAGCAACCCCAAAAGGGGTCCAATTACCAAACCGCCGTTTAGCCCATAAAAAGCCGGTTGCAGGTAAGTATGAGGACCCGCCCCCCAGTCCAGCAGCAACAACCAGCCTCCGCCAAACCATGGATAAAATATAGAAAGAGCAAGTAAAATTCCCAGAATTAAAGCGGCCCAATCATCCTTGGTTATAAACCTCTTAGCGGTAACCTCTTGTGTATCTTGTGCGATATTACCTATAGTAGCCATTAAATGTTGCAGGCTAGCAGTATTTGGGCAATAATTGAAGTATGCTAGCTAAAAAAGGAAAAGGAAAGACGCTACAGCTTTGAACAAACATATACGATCAGCACTTGATACACAGACAGTATTCGATACAGCGGCGGTACCCGATGCAGTGCTTCGGGAACCAACCTCACTTGGCAATGTGGTGATAAGCCCGAAAAAGCGTCCCGCAGTCGATTTGGAAGTTTTGATGCCGGTTTTAAATGAAGAAAAAAGGCTGCCCAACTCCCTCCCACACCTATTAGACTATCTTGCCAACAAACCTTGGTCATCTGCTGTGGTAATAATAGACAACGGCAGTGTAGACCGCACGGTTGAAGTGGCACAAAGTTATTCAACACATACCGTTCCGGTACACATAGTTGGTTGTTCTCTAAGAGGCAAGGGGGCTGCTGTATATCGTGGAATATCAACCGGCAGCTCCCGCTTTGTAGGCTTTATGGATGCTGATCTTGCAACACCGATAGACACTTTGGACACAGTAATGCCTATGCTCCAAGAAGGAACAAAGGCAGTGATCGGCTCCAGATACTTAAAGGATTCCACCGTTTTGACAAAGCCTTCCATCGTGCGTCGAATAGGAAGTAGAGGTTACAAACTGTTTGTAGGCTCTTTGGTCACCAATTTAAAAGATACCCAATGCGGATTTAAGTTTTTCGATGCTGAGCTGGTGCGTAATGTTATTGCTGATTGTGAAATAACAGGCTTTACCTTTGACGTAGAACTGTTAGCCGCTATACAGCACCATGGGTATCAAGTTGAAGAAATCCCGGTTGCCTGGAACTCCAGAGACGGATCAACATTTAGAATTATAGAAGACGGGTTGGTGGCTGCAAGAGACTTGCTGGCTCTGCATCGTAAGTTTCGCAGTTCCAAAACAACTTTACAATAAGTAATGTTTTTTGATAGACAATGTCTCATCTCCCATAGCGACATTTCATGCCTAAGACCGTAAGAACACTTGATGAGTGCAGACTGCTGTTTTTGAACTGGCGCGACCCCGGTCATCCCCTCGCCGGGGGAGCTGAAATTTACTGTATGGAGATAGCACAACGCTTAGCCATCCGTGGCGCTAAAATTACACTGTTTAGTGCTAAATATCCGAACGCAGCAGATCGTGAAGTATCAAACAGCATAGAAATAAGGAGGGCGGGGGGAACTTACAGCCTTTATCTATACGCACTCATACATGTACTTAAAAATAGGAAAAAGTATGATGCAATAGTTGATTTTCAAAACGGGATACCCTTTTTCTCACCTTTAGTTACTCCATCCGCCGTTGTTCTGACCATGTTCCATGTTCATCAGGAACAGTTTAAAATTCATTTTAAATGGCCACTTAATCAGATCGGAAAAATTGCAGAAGGGCCTTTCACCAGACAGGTCTACCGACATATCCCCATAGTGGCTATCTCGGCAACTACACGACAAAACATCCGCACACAACTGAAACTGGATGAGCCAATATTTATCATCCCATGCGGAACAGACGCGACAAAAGCTACGATAAAAAGCATAAAGGAACGAACAGCCTATCCGACGATAGTATGCGTAACCCGTCTTGTCCCCCACAAACAGATCGATATTCTCTTGGGCACACTTCAACTGCTGAAAAACAGATATCACAATCTAAAACTACACATAGTCGGAGACGGACCTCTTCGCGAAAGGCTTGAAGGCACAGCAAAACAGTTGGAAATCTCTGATATAGTTACCTTTTATGGCAAAGTTTCCGAAGGGACCAAGGACAAACTGGTGTCATCTTCTTGGTTGGCTGCAAATCCCTCAAATGCAGAGGGGTGGTCACTTACTGTCATGGAAGCAGCCCTAAGCGGAGTTCCAACGGTTGCATTTGATGTACCGGGACTGCGGGATTCAATTATAGATGGTAAAACCGGATGGTTGGTAAAAGAGACTGGTACCAAAAGGACCGATGCCGTCACTGGCCTTGCAAATGCGATAGACGACGCACTTCAAAAACTAAAGGACCCTCTTACCGCTAAGGTTTGGGGAGAGCGATGCCATAAATGGGCACGGCAGTTTACCTGGGAAAATAGCGCAACAAAGTTTGGCCAAGTCATAATTGCAGAAATCAACAGAAAAAAACTCGGAATAAAAGAACGCCGCAAGGTTGCCGATAATGCAACTGTAGTAACCTTTAGCTCCCCAAACCCTGATGCAACTGTCTTGCAACTTGAAAACTTTGTAAGGTCAACCGATTCCTGGGCACGGGATACCAACAGATTCTCTCTCTTTTTATACAGCTGTGACGACACAGAGGCTTACGGCGTACTGCGCCGGCTTGGGCCGGTACATGACATCACGACCCGGCCGGCTCACATTGTTGATCTGTTATTAGGAGCTAAAATGTCCGAAACCAAAAGCCCCACTTGATGAGTATCTACAATCCAACTCAAGCAACTAAGGTGCATAATGTGGCACAAATAGATACTCAAGATACAGCCTCGCACACTGAACCGGTAAAAACCTGGACAGATATCAGTAAAATATGCGCAGTAGTCAGCATAGCTGCTGGTATCTTTTATGCTCTTTTCAGTATCATAAATCTAACAATCAATATTCCTGCACTGAACACAGCTCTTGCAATCAGCCCGACAGATCGCAATATAACGGGAACCGTAATCTTCACAATAATTTGGGTAGCTCTTTTCGTAGGTCTTATTGCTCACATAACTTCAAGACGGCTGACTTTAAAAGACGGATCTGCCAATACATTGGGCCCGTTAGAATCAAATCCGGCTCCAACTTCCTCCAGGCGAGCTTCTCATTCCCATAGCGTAAAGATAGCCATACTGGGATTAATACTAGTTTTACTTGTATATCACGGAATCTTTTACCCCGGGGTAATCACCTGGGGAGATTGGTCAACTTTTATCAACATATCCGCCATAAAAGGATGGTTTCCTTACCCGACAGTTTGGTCATTTTCCAACTTGGGTTTTTCAAACGCAGTGGGATCTTCTTTCTTTCCGCTGGAAGTAGTTATGGGCTTAGGAGCACACTTGGGAGCACCGTGGTGGTTGATCGAACGAATATTTTTTTATATTCCGGCAGTTGTGCTTTGTTACTTAGGACCTTTTTTACTTTTACGTTTTTTGAACTACTCACCCTGGTACTGTTTGATAGCCGGAATTCTATTTACAGTTAACCCCTATGCACTTGTCCTTATATCGGGTGGGCAACTAACTGTTGGAGTAGGGTATGCTCTTTTGCCGTTCTTTGCGATATTAGCAATAGCCTACTTACGCCGTCCCTCAATCCCAAGAGCACTTGGGTGCGGAATGGTATTGGGTGTCCAAGCCTGGTTTGACCCTCGGGAAGCGACACTATCTATTGGAGTAAGTATCGTAGTAATAGCAGTTCTTCTCTTATGGAAAAAACGGGCAATCCTCTTACCGTTACTCAAGCCCCAAACTCTTATAATTCCGCTAAGTGCTTTTATACTACAGCTCCAGTGGATACTGCCTATCTTAATCGGTGCACCTCCTAAACTACCCGCTAGTTTTGCGGGCTCTTCCAGCTTGAGCTCGCTTTCCTTCATAACATTGGGTGATGCTCTCGGACTTTTTCATCCCTTTTGGCCCAAATATATTTTTCCGCATGTCTTTGTCATGCCTGCTATATGGATCACAATACCGGTTATAGTCGGCTTGTTACTCCTTGTCCCTATTTGGAATAAAACTATAATACCGGTTGCATTAACCATATATTTAGCATTTTCAGTTGTCCTTGTAGGTGCCAATCTACCATTTGGATCTTTGAACACCTGGATATTTACCCATATACCAGAAATGAGTGCCTTCAGAGATCCCTCAGTTTTTTTCGGACCAATTGCTTTGGCTCTGGCCATCCTGATACCAACCGCTATTTTTTCTAAGCAGCCTTCGTCTGAGCTTAGCCAACATAAAAGCGTTGACTGGCTCGGAAGTGCCAACACGAAATTAATATTGGGTATCTTTTTTATAATACTGCTTGTAACCTCAGCATTTCCTGCGCTTTCCGGCACACTAAAACACGACTTGGCACCACGAACAGTGCCCGCCTCTTATACTGCATTAGAGAACTTTGTAGAACAACATAACGGTTCAATCCTATGGATACCTGCTGTGTCACGTTTTGCCAATAAACAAACACTGGAACATCCATCCATAGGAGCAGATAAAATACCGATTGACACCAAAGGAAACGGAACAGTCAACCCTGGCTTAATATATGTTTCTCCGTCTCTTTCTTGGCTGCTCAACACACCGCGACAAAGTTTAAATAAGTATCATATTGCATATGTAGTAGTTAGATTAGATGCGACTTCCTATGGTAGCGCATATCCATATCCTGAAACTCTGGAACAAACATTAGCTGTCTTGAAACATTTTAAACACTATCAACTGGGGAGTAGATTGCGTTTATATGAAGTAAATGCCGGCGCCAATTCACCCTTCACGCTTGATGGTCCCCATAAATCTGCGAAAAACTTGAAATGGGCATCTTCAACAACCGACTCTTACACTGTTACCGTCAACAACGACACTACCAATTCGAGCTCGAACAGCTTGCTGGTTTTCTGGCAACACTACAACCCCCAGTGGACAGCCGTTGCCGGTGGAGTGACGCTGCAGCATATATCAGTAAATGGGTGGGCTAACGGTTTTGTACTGCCTACCAACACAGCAAAAAAAGTAGATATCACCTACAGCCCCCAAAAAGGTCTTGATATCGGACTTGATATAGAGGCTATATTTTTGCTGCTTGGACTGGTAATTATGATCATCTCAGGCATTATTTCTCTCTCGAAAACCATAAGTTTCCGTAGGGGGATATAAGTAAACTGGATCTTCACCATATCGTAGATAACGCCTCGCGATAGATCACCTCCCAATGGTCAGCTGCTTGATCTGGATGGAGATTGGTAAGTGCCCACTTTTGTGCCTTAGTGCCTATGCGATGACGTAGATCAGCAGAAGATGCCAATTCGCATAAAGCAGCAGCACAAGCGTTAACATCGTCAATACCTACAAGATAGCCTGTATCTTGATGTCGCAGTAGTTCGCAAGCACCAATGTTGCTTGCGCTCACTACGGGAAGACCCATAGCCATAGCTTCTGCTACAGCCATGCCAAAGCTTTCTGATCTGGACATAGCAACATAAATATCTGCATGAGCTAGCAACTCTATTAACTCCAAACGAGAAAGCTTGCCGGTAAACGAAACACTTGTTCCAAGCCCAAGATGCACTACTTGTTGCTCCAGTTGCTGACGCTGTGGTCCATCACCAACCAAAACAAGTTGAAGCTGTTCACACTGATATTTGGCATGAGCAAAAGCATCAATAATTAGATTGACTTCCTTACGCTCTATCATCCAACCGGCCGATACACATTTCACGCCCTCCTCTACAAACGACGCAGAATAATGAGTAGATTTCTGAACTGCATTGAAGAACTCCATATGCACCGGAGGTCTAACTATCCTGCATCGCTTTTCAGGAACACCCTGTGATATCAACAGTTCCAGCGCTGTTTCACCTGTAGCAACAACACAAGCAGATTTCCCCAGTGTTTTCCGGTTTAACCGACCAAACAGTAACTTCGGAACAGCCAACGTCAAGAGTCGTGTCAAACGTTCTGCTTGTTGTGCCATCAATGACGACGATGCAGTGTATCCGAGTGATGCCCATCCTTCGTCCCGACCGGACCAGGTTTGTAGTGGCTGGACCGGTCCTACTATAAACGGGAGATAACGCATATTGGCCAGATATGGCAATAAACTAAATGTCTGACCAAGAGCAAAAGGAAGCCCATGGTGCACTATATTAACCCCACTGGCTAAATTATACTGGCTAACAGCCTTAGCAACACGAATTGGTAGAGTTACACCACCAAGTTGAGCATTATGTCGCTTCCCTACTGAGACAACTTCTCCAACAGCACCGGCAACAGCATCCTCTGTAACTACTCGAAACCGCCAACCACGCCGCGTTAACGCCTCGACAACACCATACATGAAAGTATGCTCAGATCCAGCTTGCGGATCCCAACGTAGTGCTCCCGGTGCAAGCAGCACGGTAAGCCCGGCTTCCTGGTTCATGACAATATTCGCAATATGCGCATTTCACATACCAACGGCGCGCTCCCAAGAACTCGACCGAGGCCCCACTGATCGTGCCCCAACTAATCGAACCCGACTGGATTCACCAAGTGAGTCAAGCAAGAATGGCCGTTTTACCACCCGTGCCCAGGCATGCATAATACCTGGTTTGGTAACACCAGGTTTACGTCGCCGTCGTAATGTCTCTGGAATCCACCAGACAACTTGTCCAAGCCCGAACAACAATCCGGCAATGCTTCGCCATGCCCCTAGTCGAACAAGCAGGCAGGCAAAAGCTGCCGTACGGATTATTGATGCAATCAACACTATCGGTAACCAGATAATTGGTACACAAGCGAGCAACATAATAGTGGTATTACGCTCACGCAATAATACTCGGGCAACACTAACTTCACGCCACTCTGTATCGTTAGCTGCCGGATAACCACCAGGCGCTACTGCACCCCCTGCATGGTCAATCACCGCTTCACGCACTACTGAGACCTCAAAGCCTCGGCGTAACGCTTGCCAACAGTACTCTACATCTTCCACAAACATAAAGTAGCGGGTATCGAAACCTCCAACTAGATCAAAACATGACCGGTTGGTAGCTAGGCAACAACCTGTTATATACAGCGGCAAACGGCTATCATTTACTGAAAGTCCGTGTGGAATACCAGATATGTCTACCACCGCTCCTGCTTCATACCCCTGGGTTGCCTGCTGATAAACAAGCGGGCCGGCTACCCCGGGGGTATCTATAAGGGAATTAACTAAATATTGCAATGTAGCAGTTTCCGGGTATGTATCAGGATTCAGAAATATTAGTACTGATCCTGTAGTATGGTGGGCACCCAGGTTAGCACCCCCAGCAAATCCCAGGTTAACTGCACTGCGAACCACTGTCACTCCTGGCCATTGAACTAGCGCGGCACCAATACTGTCATCTGTAGAGGCATTGTCAACAACTACTACTTCACGCCATTGCAATGGTTGCAACGCTTCAAGACAGCCGGTCAAAGTATCACCAGCATTGAAACATATCACCACCACCGAAGCGTCTATTATGCCTTGTGACGCACCATTCTCATCACAAGGCACATCAAGTGTCTCTAATGATTGATTGGACTCAGCCGTCATCTATATATCATCTCAGGAACTATTTCTCTCTCGAAAACCATAAGTTTACGTTGGGGGATATAAGCGGATCTGTTTGTTTGACAAGTGCCATCCCCGCATTTTCCAAGAGATCAACAAGATGCTCTACAGACTTAGCCGGAACCGGATGGCATTCCATTACTAAGTTACGCACTATTTTCCACGATTGTGCAGGTGTATCCTCAATAATCTCATGCTCTGCCCCCTCAATATCTATCTTGACTAAATCAACAACTCCTTTTTGCTCTGCGGCTAAACTAAGCAACTCTTGTAAGGAGATAGTGTTAATTTTTATATAGCCAGCTGACGGGACTCCACTTTCGACATCAACAATACTACTCTGCTCACTCGCACTAGCCAAAGAAAACAAACAGTTCTGCTCGGACTGTTTCCACACACCCGCCTCTATCACTTTTACTTTCCCATCTACTTTATTGGCAGCTAAGTTCCTGTGCAAATATTGAACAACATTGGGCGCCGGCTCCACGGCAATCCCTGTAGCAAGGGGGAATCGCTCAAGCAGTGCCAGAGAAAACGCTCCAATATTGGCTCCAATATCCAAAAAAGACGATATACCTGAATAATCATTTAGTAAATATGGGTTACAAGCTATATTCTCATATGCTGCCCACCAGGAATAAGAGGGACAATAAATAGTAGTGCCCTTTTTGGTAAGCACTTTAATGTTTAATTTTAAAGGGGTATACTGATTGAGCGCGCCTATTAAAATAAAACGGATCCAATTAGAAACACTATTAGCCATCAACCTAACCTTGTGAGAATAAGATAAAGATAAATAAGTATCCACTATAGGAACAGAACCATTCATAGTGCTATCATATCAACATGGTTGATAATTTGCCACCACATAATGTCAATGGCGAAGTAGCTGTAATTGTTCCAACACGTAACTGTTCAAGAACACTTCGTAACTGTCTTGATTCGCTACAGTATCAAACTCTTGTTCCACAAATCATAGTAGTAGACAATGGTTCAACTGATAATACTCGTGAAATAGCAACAGAACTCGCTGACTTTGTGCTTGACATAGGTCCAGAACGTTCAGCACAACGCAATGCTGGAGCACAAGCAACTCAAGCTGACATAGTGGGTTTCATTGATTCTGACATGATTCTCACGCCAAATGTAGTTGAAGAAGCTGTTGTTAAAATTCGTCAAGGAGCAGTAAGCGTTATAATACCCGAACACACTACAGGAGAAGGTTTTTGGGCATCTGTGATAGCTTTCGAACACTCCTTGTTCCAAGAATACAATACTGGAATACCACGCTTTTTTACCAGAAAAGTTTTTGATGAAAGTGGTGGCTACGATGAGATGATGACAGGACCAGAAGATAGGGACTTAGCATTGCGCGTAGCGAAACTTGGCCCATGTGCTCTAATTGATGCTGAAATTATTCATGATATAGGACACATTAGTTATTTCCAAACATGTGCTAAAGCGGGCTACTATGCACCCGGACGTGCCTTATTCTCACACAAGCACGGAATGGAAGAAACTAAACGGGTATTTAAACAACAACCATGGCTACGTAAACCTCAAAAACTTTTAAACCCGCTTGGAATTGGACTTTTTATTCTCAAGATTGGAGAAATCCTAACAGCAAGCAGTGTTATTTTATCACAAAAACTTCACTCCGGCCGGAGTAAATTAGACCCATATAAATAGTTCGTCATAAGTCTTTATCCATCATAACTGATTGTTTAGGCAAGTTAAACTGGTTCATGCGACAACAAGCCTGACAATTACCGCATGGTTGGGCCCTTTCAATAATCTTGCATTAATCGCAATTGGCATAACTGTAGAGTTATAACAGTTTGTCTTTGCGTGTACAGCCCTTAAAAAACTACTACCCACCCGCTAACTCCATAAAACCACGTTACCTGAAGCGTCTGTTGCTACACAAAAGGTGGAAAGTGGACATGAGATGGCGGTAAGACCCTTGCCGTTTGGGTCAATGTGTTGAAGTGGCGACCATGAAGTACCGTTGTATGAAACCACGTTGCCCAAAGCGTCTGTTGCCACACAAAAGGTTGCAGATGAACACGAGACGGCGGTAAGACCATTATCATTTGGACCTAAACCTGTGCCTTGTTGAAGCGACCAAGAAGTACCGTTGTATAAAACTACGTTGCCCAAAGCGTCTGTTGCCACACAAAAGGTTGTAGATGAACATGAGATGGCGGTAAGACCCTTGCCGTTTGGGTCAATGTGTTGAGGCATCGACCATGAAGTGCCGTTGTATAAAACCACGTTGCCCAAAGCGTCTGTTGCCACACAAAAGGTTGTAGAGGAACATGAGATAGCGGTAAGGCCCTTGGCGTTTGGGTCAATGCGTTGAGGTGGCGACCATGAAGTACCGTTGTATGACACCACATTGCCCAAAGCGTCTGTTGCTACACAAAAGGTTGCAGATGAACATGAGATACCGGTAAGACCCTTGCCGTTTGGGTCAATGTGTTGAGGCAGCGACCATGAAGTACCGTTGTATGACACTACGTTGCCCGAAGCGTCTGTTGCCACACAAAAGGTGGAGAGTGGGCATGAGATACCGGTAAGACCCTTGGCGTTTGGGTCAATGTGTTGAGGCAGCGACCATAAAGTATCGTTGTATGAAATAACATTACCAGAAGCATCTGTTGCAACACAGAAGGTTGAGAGTGGGCATGAGATAGCGGTAAGGCCGCTACGTCCTTGAATAAGGCTGGCACTTGGATCTATCTCCTGTGGTTGGAGCCAAATCTTGCCATTATACATATGAATATCGCCAATACTGTCTGTTACAAAACAACGTTGTTTGGAAGCACAAGATACCGAAGTAAAATGTCCGTTCATATCAAGAAATGTAAAATTGCCCCATGAAACACCATTATAAGTAAGCACAGAATTATCACTGTCTGCTGCTACACAAAAGCTTGGGCTCGGACAGGAGACAGAGATAAAAGGAGGGTGATTGTTTGGAGCTACCCCAACAGATTTTGGTGCAGACCATGAAGTACCGTTGTATGAAACCACATTGCCTGAGGCGTCTGTTGCCGCACAAAAGGTGGAAGTGGAACATGAGATAGCGGTAAGACCATTGCCATAGGGATCAACAAGTAGTGGAGTAGTCCACCCGGTGCCATTGTATGTAAATACGCTACCTTCATTGTCTACCGCCGCACAAAAGCTTGAGCTCGGACATGAGACAGAACTAAAGTAATTGGATGGGTTGCCAGGTATAGTAACCATATGCGGAGTTGACCATGAAGTGCCATTGTAAACAAATGCATTGCGGTAAGAATCCATCGCCACGCAAAAAGAGGTTGCTGCACACGAAATGGTATCAAGGTAACTATAGGGTGTTGATTGGCGATCGACCAGCACAGGTGGCGACCATGAAGTACCGTTGTATGAAACCACATTGCCCGAGGCGTCTGTTGCCGCACAAAAAGTGGAGGTAGGACATGAGATAGCGGTAAATCCTCGATTGTTGGAATCAACAAGTAGGGGCGTAGCCCATCCGGTGTCATGATAGATAACTACATTGCCGAAACTATCCACCGCCGCACAAAAGCGTGTTGTCGGACATGAGATAGAGTCAAGACCATGGGCAACCGAATCAACAGCAGCGGGAACTGTCCAAGCAAGGGAGGGAGTTGAAACCGTTTTACTTGTTGCATAGCTTATTACTGCTACCGCACCCGCAACCAAAACCAACAGTATGATAGCTACTCCAGCCATTGATTTACTTTTCAAAAAATAACTATTTATGATATACCTCTTTCAAGTTACGATTACACCTGTTCATCGCGCTTATATCCTATGCAAATGAAACATTATATCATATGCCAAGTAGGTTTTGCTGTCTACTTATGAATAACAGCTTATCTGTAACAGCAAACTCCGATAATAACAGAATGTGCCCTTTGGGTATCTGCACTTGCTGAAAATGGTGGGCCCGGCAGGATTCGAACCTGCGACCAAAGGATTATGAGTCCTCCGCTCTAACCACTGAGCTACGGGCCCGATTCACACTTCCCATAAGGTATGATCATCGCTTCACAGAACAAGTATATCCTGTGTTAAGTTATCAAACACAAGGATAATCCGCTGATCATTTAGTACTGCTAAATGATCAGTTGCATTGCATATATTACCAAGAGGCCGGTGACTCGATAAAATAAACAAGGCTTGGAAACAACGCTCCGGGGGAGAGACTCGAACTCTCAACAACACGGTTAACAGCCGCGTGCTCTGCCAATTGAGCTACCCCGGAAATCGTAACTTTTGACATACAAATTATACAACAAACTTAGAACATCGGAATCCAATTAGCTCACTTGTCCTCAGCCAGTCGTAAGGTTACTCTCCCAACCGCCACATCACTATGGCGTCTAAGAGCGCTTGACAGCACAACATCTATCTGATTTTGCAGAACCCTATGCCACCAATGTCTGGGAACAACAACAGGAATCAATACCATAATCTTTTCATGGCTTAGCACCTCAGCAGAATGCACAAAGCGCAGTACCGGTCTTACAACCGAATGGTACTGTGACTTCACGCATACCAAACGCACACCCAGATTCCACTCTTGCCAACTTTTACGTAAGTTTTCTGCGGCAGTTTCATCACCGACAAACTCAACATACAACCCAACAACATCATTTTTGTCTGCAACCATAGATAAGGCATAAGAAAGGGCCTCGGATGTTAATTTGGAAACCTTATTTACCAGGACTATAACCAAAAGCCTCTTTTTAGAGGGTATGGCAATAGATTCTGTCGCGATGGGTACTCCCAGAGTGGAGAAGGAGGTTGGCGCGAGAGATTCTTTTCGCGCGAGATGTTTTGACGCGGGAGGTTGTTGAATTAATTCCAGTTCTTGTGCAACCTTATTGTAGTATGTTTTTATGCGATAAAATAACCATATAAAGCTTGGGATCACAACCACTACTACCCAACCCCCCTCTGCAAACTTGGACAACAAGAAGATTACGGTAGCGGTACCGGTTGTAACCGCCCCCAGAGTGCTCAACAGGGCTCTGGGTTGCCACCTTTTAGGTCGTGTTGATGGATCCATGCGATACCAGTGAACTACCAGACCGGACTGGGCAAGGGTAAAGCCGATAAAGACACCTATTGCATACATCGGTATCAGGGCATTAACATTACCGCCTACCACAATCAGTAATACCCCCGACAATACAGCCAACACCCAAACCCCGGTATTGAACACCTGACGATCTCCCCTAATAGCAAACGAATGAGGGAGGAAGTTGTCCTTTGCCAGCAAACTAGCCAGCACCGGCAGTCCACCAAAAGAGGTATTGGCGGCCAACCCAAGTACAACAGTGATTGATATGTCTACTATAAAATAAGCCCAATGACGCCCTACGGATGCACTCATTATTTGACTCAAAACAGTCTGCCCACTGCGAGGTTGGATACCAAAGTTGACAGCCAAACGGGCTAAGCCCAACAACATGGTTCCCAAAATAAGCCCCAATAACATCTCGGTCTGTTTAGCTCTTTTGACACGAGGATGGCGAAACAGAGGTACCCCATTTGCTATAGCTTCCACACCCGTCAAAGCACTGCAGCCGGATGAAAATGCCTTCAGTATCAGCAGCACCCCTATAGCAGTTGTTGGGTTGGTAGCAGTGGTGCGGGTGGCAACTAAACGACCCAATTGATGTATATGCGGCGCTAGCGGATGTATAAGCCCAACCAGAATAATCCCAAGCAGACCAAGTATAAATACCAGTGTGGGGAGCAAAAATGCTCTTGCACCATCTCCAAGCCCTCTCAAATTGAGCCAAGTAATGACAAGCAATATAGCAATGCATAAAGGGACAGTCTGGCTGGCCAAGGATGGGAATGCGGAGACTAATCCGGCAACACCGGCAGCTATTGAAACCGCTACGGTTAAGGTGTAATCAATTATCAGAGAAGCCCCGGCAACCAAACTTGCATGGGTACCGAAGTTGTCCTTTGAAACAGCGTATGCTCCGCCACCTTGCGGATATGCCTCTATAACTTGACGGTACGACAGTACTAACAAGGCTAGAAGTGCAACTATGGCTATAGTTATGGGAAACACCAGATGCAATGCTGTGGTGCCCGCAACAACAAGAACGAGGACTATTGCTTGGGGCCCATATGCAACCGAAGTCAAGGCATCTAAAGATAAGGCAGAAAGGCCTTCAACTGGATTTATCTCTTCTTTTGCTGCCTGGGTGGCTTTCAGGGGTCTGCCTACTACGACATGCCAGGTTTTTTCAAATAAAGAGCTTTCGTTGATTGCCATTCACTCTCAACTATACTAGGCCTGAGTATCGAATTTTCACAGTTGATATATGTACTTTGGATATGACTTTAGATTTATCCTTGAATAACAGTTGACGCGGCCGATACGAAGAGTAAGCCATCTTGAAAATGAGTACCCCGTTCTTATGAGTATCGCGGTAAGTCGCGATACTCATAAACGGTACTTCTTTAGCCGACCAATAGGTAACTTATCGTTACCGCTTTTTACCCGTAATAACCAACCACATCAACCGTTATGTTGGTATCTCCCCAAAGATTGTAGATGGATATGTTTCCTGCATTAGAGCCGGTTGTCGGCAATCCAACCGTAACAAAGTTAGGTACAGCTCCGGAAGTAGATATAAAGTTCAAGTTGGAAGTTGTAGGCCTTGTAGTACCCGCGGGGTATACGGTTAGGTAACCGCCGGTAGTATGGGTAGCTTCTGTGACATTTAGCACGACAGCGGTTGCGCCTTGGGGCACCACCTCGTTTGAACCGCCGTCTCCGACGTAACCTACCGCGGAGATGGTAAGTGTGGAGTTTGGAGACAGTGTCTTTGTCGCACATTGGGTATCCCAACCATAGCCGCTTGGATAAAGGGTAGGCAACAAAGATGTAGAACGGGTGTCACATATTCTGGTAGGAGAGTCAAGGCCATGATATTCATCAGAACTTGTGGTGGATATATAGTATCCAATCACATCAACGGTTACATTGACAGATCCTTTCAGATCAAAGATTGACAACTTCCCGCTAGAAGACAGCCCGACTATCACACCGTTTGGAACAGCACCGGAAACAGGCATGAAGTTCAAGTTGGAAGTCTTAGCCATAGTAGAACTGGCTGGAAATACGGTTAGATAACCTCCCAGTGTATTTGAAGCCTCTGTAACGTTTAGCACAACAGCGCTAGCACCGGTTGGTACCACATCAGATGAGCCGGCATTTCCGACATAACCTGATGCGGAGATTGTCAACGTATCGCTGGCGGTATGTCCGGTCAAGGTCTTTGTCGCACATTGGGTATCCCAACCATAGCCGTTTGGATAAAGCTTTGACAATACGGATGTAGAACGGGTATCACATATCCTGCTCGGGCTGGAAAGAGGCACAAAACTGCCCTGTCCGGAACTGGTAACGGGGATAAAGTATCCCATTACGTCCACCGCTACATCAGTTGATCCCCAGTGGTTGTAGATTGATATCTCACCGGCGGATGATCCCGTGCCTAAAGTCACCTGGAGCAGGTTGGCAAGAGGACCAGATGTTGAGGTGGGAGGAGTAAAGTTCAAGCTGGACGTGGTGGGCATGCTGGCTCCGGCTGGATATACGGTTATATAACCACCGGTAGTGTGATCTGCCACCGTTACGTTGACCACTACGGCCGTAGCATTGGTTGGCACCACATCAGACGAGCCGCCGTCTCCGACATAGCCGGCTGCAGTGATTGTAAGTGTTGCACCTACACCTAAGGTCTTTGCCGCACATTGAGAGTCCCAACCATAGCCGTTTGGATAGTCAAGCTTTAGAACAGAGACAGGCCTGGTATCACATATCCTACTCGGGCTTGAAAGAGGCACATAGGCAGATGAAACAGTGGCACCGAGTTGATAAGTAAAGCTGACCGCATTTGAAGTTCCAGCGCCGGTAGTTACTGTTACATTAACTGGCCCGCCCCCTGAAGGACCGGAAGGTGAAGTGGCGGTACATAAAGTAGTAGCTGTGCAGATTACAGTAGTTGAAGCAACGGATCCAAAGTCAACGGTTGTCCCACCCGGGGTCGTATCAAAGTTGGTACCGACCAGCTCAACAGTTGTTCCGCCGGTTTGCGATCCGTAGTTTGGCGATATGGAGGTTAGGGTCGGAGCAGCTATATAGGTATAGCTCACACTTGAGGAGGTTCCCCCGGTTGTTGTAACCGTGACAGAAACCGTTCCGGTTCCTGCTGGAGTTACAGCACTACAAGAGGTTGCAGACGGACAGTCCACGGGTGTTGCCGCGTTTCCAGATCCAAAGTCAACGGTTGTTCCGCCCGAAGAGGTATCAAAGTTGGTACCGGTAAGGGTTACAGTCGTTCCGCCCGAAGCAGGTCCTGAAGTCGGAGAAATAGAGGTTAGGGTCGGAGTGGGTATAGTCGCTATATAGTCAAAGCTGACACCCGGACTTGAAGTTCCGCCAACAGTTGTTACAGTTACAGAAACAGGCCCGGCGGAATAGCTTGCCGGTGATACGGCAGTACATGAGGTTGTAGAAGAGCAGGTAACCGAGCCGGAATAAGTTGTTCCAAACTCAACCTCAACTACCCCGGATACAGTTGAAAAACCGGTTCCTGTGACGGTCACGGTAGTACCGCCTGATTGAGATCCGGATGTAGGAGTAATAGAAGTAATAGTCGGCACCGGCATGTAGGTAAAGCTGACGCCCGGACTTGAAGTTCCCCCTCCCGTTGTAACTGTCACTGAAACTACTCCACCACCGGCAGGACCTTTAGGTATTTCTACAAAACAGCTGGTAGACGAGAGACATGCTACCTTAGGAGCGGGGTTGCCGGCACCAAAGTCAACGGTTGTTCCGCCTGTGGCTGTTGAAAAGTTAGTCCCTGTAATAGTAACACTTGTACCACCTGCCACAGGTCCGTCATTCGGGCTAATGGAGGTGAGAGTTGGGGTCAACAGATAAGTATAGCTTATGTTGTTTGAAGTCCCATCGCTGGTAGTTACTGTCACATTAACTGGCCCTCCACCCGATGGACCTGCAGGCGATGTCGCGGTACAAGAGGTTGTGGATGAACAAGAAACACCTGTTGCCGCATTTGATCCAAAGGAAACCGATGTTCCGCCCGAGGTGGTTACAAAGTTAGAACCGGACAGGGTTACAGTTGTTCCGCCGCCAACAGCCCCTGCATTTGGAGTAACCGAGGTGAGCGATGGAGCAATGTAGGTATAGCTGACCCCATTTGAGGTTCCATCAGAAGTTGTTACTGTCACACTTACCGTCTTGTTTACAGTTCCAGATGGTGCACTGGGTACTGTCGCGCTGCAGCTGGTGGTGGATGTACAAGAAACGCCTGTTGCCGCATTTGTTCCAAAGTCAACGGTTGTTCCGCCCGAGGTGGTTACAAAGTTAGTACCAGTTAAGGTTACAGTATTACCGCCGGCGGCAGGTCCTGAAGTCGGAGAAATAGAGGTTAGGGTTGGAGCAATATAAGTATAAGTAACTGCACCTGAGGTACCGCCACTGGTAGTTACTGTAACATTTACATTTCCGCCACCCGATGGACCTGCGGGTGTAGTCCCACTACATGAGGAAGTAGTGGAACAAGAAACAGAAGTTGCGGGGTTTCCAGTTCCAAAGTCAACGGTTGTTCCGCCCGAGGCTGTGGAGAACTTAGTGCCTGTAATACTAAACGATGTAGCGCCTACTTCCGGTCCTGAAGTCGGAGAAATAGAGCTTAGGGTTGGTGAAGTAGCTGAAGTATAGTCATAGTTTACACCACTTGAGGTACCGCCACTGGTAGTTACTGTAACATTTACATTTCCGCCACCCGATGGTCCGACAGGTGTAGTCCCACTACATGAGGAAGTAGTGGAACAAGAAACAGAAGTTGCGGGGTTTCCAGTTCCAAAGTCAACGGTTGTTCCGCCCGAGGCTGTGGAGAAGTTAGTGCCTGTAATACTAAACGATGTACCCCCGGCCTGCGGCCCTGAGGTCGGAGTAATGGAGCTTAGGGTCGGAGCGGGTATATAGGTATAGCTTTGTCCTGACGAAGTGCCACCTGCCGTAGTAACAGTTACAGAAACCGTTCCGGTTCCAGAAGGTGATACGGCAGTACATGAGGAAGTAGTAGAACAAGTTACAGATGTTGCCGCGTTTCCAGATCCAAAGTCAACGGTTGTTCCGCTCGAGGCTGTGGAGAAGTTAGTGCCTGTAAGAGTCACGGTTGTACCGCCTGTGACAGGTCCTGAGGTCGGAGAGATACCGGTTAGGGTTGGAGCGGGTATATAGGTATAGCTTTGTGCCCCCGAGGTTCCCCCACTCGTTGTAACTGTCACTGAAACCGTTCCGGTTCCAGAAGGTGATACGGCGGTACATGAGGAAGTGGTAGAACAAGTTACAGATGTTGCCGCATTTGTTCCAAAGTCAACGGTTGTTCCGCCCGAGGTGGTTACAAAGTTAGTACCGGTAAGAGTCACGGTTGTTCCGCCTGCGGCAGGTCCTGAGGTCGGAGAAATAGAGCTTAGGGTCGGTGAAGTAGCTGTAGTATAGTCATAGTTTACACCACTTGAGGTACCGCCGCTGGTAGTTACTGTAACAGTTACATTTCCGCCACCCGATGGTCCGACAGGTGTAGTCCCACTACAAGAGGAAGTGGTAGAACAGGAAACAGAAGTTGCGGGGTTTCCAGTTCCAAAGTCAACGGTTGTTCCGCCCGAGGCTGTGGAGAAGTTAGTGCCTGTAATACTAAACGATGTACCCCCGGCTTGCGGCCCTGAGGTCGGAGAAATAGAGGTTAGGGTCGGAGCGGGTATATAGGTATAGCTTTGTGCCCCCGAGGTTCCCCCACTCGTTGTAACTGTCACTGAAACCGTTCCGGTTCCAGAAGGTGATACGGCGGTACATGAGGAAGTAGATGAACAAGAAACACCTGTTGCAGGGTTTCCAGTTCCAAAGTCAACGGTTGTTCCGCCCGAGGTGGTTACAAAGTTAGTACCGGTAAGAGTCACGGTTGTTCCACCCGAAGCAGGTCCTGAGGTCGGAGAAATAGAGCTTAGGGTCGGTGAAGTAGCTGTAGTATAGTCATAGTTTACACCACTTGAGGTACCGCCGCTGGTAGTTACTGTAACAGTTACATTTCCGCCACCCGATG
>JAMCPD010000017.1:0-132523 GCA_023379935.1 Actinomycetota bacterium
GGTTTGTCTACCTCATATTGGTATGCCTGAGCTATCCATCCCTTTGGTATCTGAAACTTGCTCATAACTACATTTTATCCTTGGGGTGTATCACTAACGTGGATGTCACTATTATTACTATGCATTTAATCTACTCAGATCACCTCATGTCTCCAATACAGCACATTAAAACTCACGTATAGGGTTTCTTGTACACTTATTTGTCAACGGTTGGCAACCCTTAGCGCTCCACCATCGTATCTCCCAAGCGAACGGTATCCACGACGGTTGTAGTCCTTGATAAATGTGATGATGCGATCTGGATGATGTGACCTGCCAATTCGTCTGTAAAAGCAAATTCCCATCGACGAAAAAAAGTCTGCGCTCGATAATTGAGAAGAACAGTTCAACCCGGTTCAGTTCAACCCGGTTCAGCTGGCTTGAATGGGTTGGAAGTATAATGGATGTGTACGTGAGGATTCTCCGCTAAGAACTCTTTGACCTTGATCACTCTTATGTGCTGATGAGACTGTTCGGCAATTAGATGGAGATCAAGACCCTTTGACAGTTTCTCCGACGAGGTTAGGTGAGCAAATCCATAGGAAACTATCCGACCCGAGTCGAATTGACAGTCGAATCTCTCAAGCCAACTCATCACTGATCTTTCATGCATGCAGAATGAAGCGAAACCCACTTTGGTGCCGATGCGTTTGTATTCACGTAGTGGCGGCTTTCTTTGTGGCAGCGGGCTTTGTCTGGGTTGATCTGCCCGGGTTGATCTGTTGGCTTTATATGGGATTTTGCCCAGATACTACCAGTTCTCGTCGGCTCTTTACCGGGGCGTTTTGGGGGAGGGTTTAGATAGAGGCTGGAGATATCGGCGGCTTTTTCTAAAAAGCCTAAGTTGATAAAACTACTTGATTAACTCAGATTGAACGCAGTTTTTTAGCGGCAATGATTCCCAAGGTTACAAGCAGTCCAAGTACAATAAGCTTTTTCATACCACTACACTTTAGCAGTTCTTGATAAAATAAGCAAATTCAGATAGTACAGCCGATATTTATACGGTAAGCAGATCTCTGGCTCCGGTATCACTGGACGGATGGCGAAGCTTGGACATTGCCCTAGCCTCTATTTGGCGAATACGTTCACGGGTTAGATCAAAATGCTCGCCTACCTCTTCTAAAGTTCTGGGCTCGCCTCTGTCCAATCCGAATCGTAAGCGAAGGATTGCCTTT
This sequence comes from Actinomycetota bacterium, assembly GCA_023379935.1. Classification (GTDB taxonomy): domain Bacteria; phylum Actinomycetota; class Acidimicrobiia; order Acidimicrobiales; family JAMCPD01; genus JAMCPD01. The sequence continues at coordinate 1,218 of JAMCPD010000017.1, forward strand.
TCACGCTCGTCCAACGGTATCAACAGCTTGTCAATCTCCTCCGGCAGCAGTATAGATGAGGCTGTTTCCAAGGGTGAATCAGCTGAACGATCTTCTACAACATCTCCCAGTTCGGCATCTCCATCTTCTCTTAGTGGCTCAGACAAAGAAAGCGGTTCCGCTCTAAATCTTAATGCTTCCACCAGTTTTTCCGGAGGCAGTTCTACTTCAGTACCCAGTTCATCCAAAGTAGCCGGCCTGCCCAGTTTCAGTTCCAATCGCGCTTGGGCTTTTTGTACACGGGTTAAAGTATCACCTGCATGAACGGGAAGCCTTATTGTTCTACCGGTATTGGCTATGCCTCTTGTTATGGCTTGGCGTATCCACCAAGTTGCATAAGTTGAAAACTTAAATCCTTTGCGCCAATCAAACTTTTCCACTGCATGCATAAGGCCAAGGTTGCCTTCTTGAATTAAGTCAAGCAGCGGCAGACCGGAGGCCTGATACTTTTTGGCTATGGATACGACCAAACGCAGATTGGACTGCACAAACTTTCGTTGTGCGTCTTCACCGAGTCTTACTTTTCGGGTAAGCTCACGTTTTTTAGCGGTGCTTATGGCCGCGTCTAACTCTTCCAACTCTCCTTCGGCATTTTTACCGGCTTCTATCTGTTGTGCCAATCGCACCTCATCGTTTTTGGTAAGAAGCGGGTACTGTCCTATGTCAGTTAAGTAGAGTCGAATTAAATCTTCTTCATCTCTGTTGATACGTTCTTTAACCAATCTTATGTTACCTTGTATTTTTATATTTTTCCCGCACTACTTTTCAAGTAGCAACTTGGGCTACCTACCTAATACCTTATTCTACACGATAAATGAGTTTTTTCCTAGACCTAACTGATAAAAAAATTAATTATCATGTTTTATATAACGATTTTCTGTATACCGGTTTGTTATAGGCATTCTGCGATCTTTCCCAAAGGCTTTCGGGGTAACTCGAACTCCGGGGGGCATTTGTCTGCGTTTGTACTCGTTGGAATCGACCATTTTTGTTATTTTGGACGTCAGTTCGGCATCAAATCCCGCTGATACTATCGATGAAACCGTCATGTCTTGCTCAACATAGGCAAAAAGTATCGGATCCAGTTTTTCATAAGGCGGTAGTGTCTGATCATCACGCTGGTTGGGTTTCAGCTCCGCGGAAGGAGGTTTATGTAAGATCGAAACAGGGATACGAACGCCTTTTGCATTGATCATTTTACACAGCTGGTAAACGGTAGTCTTTGGGACATCTTTGATAACACAAAAACCACCAGCGGAATCACCGTAAAGGGTTGAATAACCGACAGCCAGCTCGCTTTTGTTGCTTGTCGTAAGGACCAGCCAGCCCCTGGCATTGGACAAAGCCATTAATATTATGCCACGCAGGCGTGATTGAATGTTTTCATCGGTAGTCCCAACCGGCAGTTTACCAAGTGCTGCTCCAACTGTTTTACTCATGATCTCATGCATACTTTGTATCGATATCTCCAATAAGTCGATTCCCAAGTTCTTGGATAACACCACAGCATCGTTTATGGATGTCTCAGAAGTGTAGATGGACGGCATCGTTACTCCATGTACATGTTCTTTACCTAAAGCATCAACTGCAACGGTAGCGACCAGGGAAGAGTCAATTCCCCCCGATAAACCTATCACAACATCTTTGAAACCATTTTTCCAAACATAGTCTCTGGTACCAAGTACTAAAGCATGATAAATTTCCTCATTTATCCCAAGAGGCTTGATAATGCGTTTTGGATAGGACTTAGTTTTTTCACGGAGGTTGTCGGTTACTTTTATAACCTCCCCGGTTCTGCTGGACTGAGTTCTGCTGGGCTGGGCAGTCACTTTTGTATCGTTGTCTTGCCCTTTTCCCGGCCAGGGGAAGGTCATATCAACTATTAGCAGGTCCTCTTGAAACTGCTGAGCACTTGCCAACAGCTCGCCGTTTTCCCCTACCACCATAGAACCGCCGTCAAAAACCAGTTCATCTTGGCCGCCGACTAGATTTACATATGCTATCGGTATGTTCCATCTGAGCGCTTGGTTTTTGAGCATAGCCAGTCTTTCTGCTATACGTCCCGCATAATAAGGTGACGCATTTATATTTACTATAAGTTTTGCACCGGCGGAAGCTTCTTGGCTCACGGGACCGTCTGCACTCCAAAGGTCTTCACATATGCTTATGCCGACAGCTGTTCCTCCTATCGAAAACAGCGGTGGCCCAACTTGTCGCGTTTGTTGGGATGAAAGGAAGTAACGCCTTTCATCAAATACGGAGTAGTTTGGTAAAAGGTGTTTATGATAGTGCCCTACGACTTTTCCCATTGAACATACACTTGCGGTGTTGTACAGGCGCCTTGGAACAGCATCGCCTTGCTTGATTTGTTGGGTGATCTCGGCTTCTTGGATGGATCCTACGATTGCTACACAGTCTCCGGTTTCTTGCGCTATTTTTTCCAATGCCAACCGGGTGTCGTCGATGAAGCCCTCTTTTAGTAAAAGATCTTCAGGAGGATATCCGACTACAGCCAGTTCAGGGAATATGGCAATGTCGCATAAAGCCTGTTCTGCCTTGTCGAGCCAGTGTAAAATTTGCTTTGTATTTGCATTTAAGTCACCGACCGTAACGTCTATTTGGCACAGCCCAAGGCGAATTTCTCTCATGTGTGTAGCTTACCTTTTTTTACATTATAATTCTAAGCGATGAGCGATGAGCGTACTATGCAAACAGATATAGTACAAGCCATATTGGATAAACTTAAAACAGCAGGCAATAGGGTAACTACACAAAGGCTCAATATCATCCGAGTTTTAGTGGAAGCGGAAAAAACATCCGGACATATTACCGCCGAAGACCTGATAAGTTCTGTACAAAACACCAACCCCGAGATGAACATATCGACGATTTATCGCAACTTAGAAGAGTTGGAGCGTTTGGGAATTATAGAACATGTACATTTTGGGCATACTCCAGCTATGTATCACTTGACATCCACCTCTCATTTTCACTTAGTATGTGAAAGGTGTGGTGACACTGTTGAGGTCGGTGACGACATATCCGCTGTATTGATTGAAACGATTAAAGAACATTTCGAGTTTGTTGTCAAGCCCCATCATTTTGCGATAGTGGGATATTGTAAAAAATGTTCCGGTGATTCAGATGTTGATGATGGCCCGACGATTGGCGGATTGATCTGATATATCCTTCACATGATCTGATCTGAAAATGTCTTGACCATGAAAGTGAAAAACAAACCCATCTTTAGGGTTGTGTCTTGAAGTTAGCGAAAATATCGCGCCCGAGATGATCAAGATTGCAACGATTAGGTCCACTTGCCAACCGATACTTTGTGGTGCGTAGATTAAAAATCCTAACATTAAAAATGCCAATATCGCAGTTGTTGTCACTGACATTAATCCTAAGATTTTATGATGGTTGAATGGCAAGTGAGAACTTAGTCCGCGTTTTTTGCTGCCTGTCCTACGTATAAGGAATACCGATGCTGTTAATGAGTCCAAGAAGAACTCCGCAACAAGAAAGAAACCCGCAGATGACAGTACCAACTCAAAAAAGGAATTAAGTGATGTGTCAATCACCTGAAGCCCAACGATTCCCAAGGCACAGGTTAATGGAACTATAACGGCCACAGATGGAGTTTGTTTTTTTGAAACGTGAGCAAACTTTTTGGGCAGTAAACTTTCTCGACCCATGGCGAACAAAGCCCTGGAAAGTATGTAGGAGGTTAGCCATAAACCACCCGCCGTAGAGGCTAAAACCGGTATTAGTATTAACCATGGTGCTTCAGGAACAAGTCGCGTACCCCATATTGCAAGAGGATTAGTAGAACCGGCCAGCCGGTTCAACGGTGTTTCAGCTAACATAAGTGGAAAGATAACGGCATAAAATGCCAATGCTAAGAACGCACCCAATATGCCGGCTTTGCCGGGATCGGTCCTCGGACGGTTAGCTTCTTCCGCAGCATAACTGTCAATCTCCCACCCGTCCATAATTGTGGCGGCCATAACAGCTCCAATCAAGACACCACCGATAGATATCGGTCCTTGGTGTATACCGACATAGAGGGATGACCAACGAAGTATGGACAGTACTACTAAGAATCCCAGTGAGAAAAGTTCAATTATTAAAAACACTTTTGTGAACTTGACGGTTGGACGGCCGCCGGTCAGCAGTGGGATAAGAGCGAATCCGACCCAAAAAGCACTGATCATAATACGCAAAGCTGAGCTGACAGGTACATCCGGTGCCACCAAGCTCAATGTATAGGAAGAAGCAGGTATAATTATAGGGGGGATAGATGCAAAGTAAGCTATTATCAGTATCCATGCTTGAAAACGTGAAGCCTTGCGCCCCAATACCCGTTTGGACCAATGATAGGAAGCGCCGGCATGCGGAAAATGTTGATTTAACATACGAAAGATAAAGGAACTGGCAATAAAAGGCAGTGCCACTATCCCTATGGCAAGCAGCGAATACCAACCGGCACTTTTTACTATGGCGCCGCCGGCTGCGGCGATGGAAAACAGCGGACCGACACTTGATACAGAAAGACTGAGTAAATCTCCTATATTGAAAACCTGAGCAAGCAGATTATGTCTTACATTACGGAACGTATCGTGGGCCAAAGGATGTTCAATCGGTGTGGGTACACGCATATCAAGATGCTATACTAAATGCAACCTGATTGCAAATACAGTTCAATAACTATAGAAATATATTGTAAATAATAAATTGATTGCTATTGTGTAAAATAACAGATACAGTTATCGGCTTGCATGAAAGCTCAACCCAACTTTAGACAGATCCCAGAATCAGTCCAATCCCAGAATCAGTCCAATCCCAGAATCAGTCCGCTATTTTAGGACTTAGCCACTAAAGGTCGTAGTAGAGCATGAACTCCCAGGGATGAGGACGCAGCCTCACAGGGTCTATCTCATTGGTTCTTTTGTATTCAGTCCAGGTCTGTATGAGATCGTCCGTAAAAACAGAGCCGGCCTTTAGAAACTCCTGATCATTTTCCAAGGCGTTCAAAGCCTCTTCTAAAGATCCCGGGACTTGAGGGACCTTGGCCAACTCTTCTGCCGGCAGCGCGTAGAGGTCGTGGTCTATGGGATCCGGCGGTTCAATCTTGTGTTGTATCCCATCCAATCCGGCCATCAACATTGCCGCAAAAGCCAGATAAGGGTTGCAAGTCGGATCAGGACAACGAAACTCTACTCTTTTGGCCTTTGGGCTGGGTGAATAGAGTGGAATTCTACAGGCTGCTGAACGATTACGTTGCGAATAAACAAGATTGACGGGTGCCTCATATCCGGGTACCAGTCGCTTGTAGGAGTTGGTCGTCGGTGCCGCAAATGCCAGTATTGCACCGGCATGCTTCAACAAACCGCCGATATACCACCTGCCCATATCGGATAGGCCGGCATAAGCACCCTCTTGGTAAAACAACGGCTCTTTATCGTTCCATAGCGATTGATGAGTGTGCATACCCGAGCCGTTGTCACTAAAGAGTGGCTTTGGCATGAAAGTAGCGGTACGACCTTTAGAACGGGCCACATTCTTTACGATGTACTTATATAGCATCAACTTATCGGCCATAACGAGTAACGTATCAAAACGCATGTCAATCTCGGCTTGCCCGGCGGTAGCAACTTCATGGTGATGAACTTCTACGTCAATGCCCATACGTTGCATACAAAGTACCATTTCAGAACGCAAATCTTGAAAGTGGTCCATAGGAGGAAGCGGGAAATAGCCTTCTTTGTAGCGCGGCTTATATCCCAAGTTGGGATCTTCAACGCGTGCAGAGTTCCATATCCCTTCTACTGAATCCACAGCATAAAAGGCTGAGTGTTGATCTTGGTTAAACTTTACGTCATCAAACACAAAAAATTCGGCTTCAGGTCCGAAATAAGCGGTAGTGGCAATTTTGGTTGATGCCAGGTGGTTTTCAGCTTTCTTGGCTACCCAACGGGGGTCTCTTGAGTAGCTTTCTCCTGTAACGGGATCTTTTACAAAGCAGTTGAGGGCTAAAGTTTTATGTTCCGTAAAGGGGTCTATAACAGCTGTTGCCGGATCCGGTATGAGCAACATGTCAGACTCATGAATTTCCTGGAACCCCCTTATAGATGAACCGTCAAAACCATATCCGGCTTCAAATCCTTCTTCTGTCAACTCCTTGGCAGGAACGGAAAAGTGTTGCATGAGACCGGGAAGGTCGCAAAACCGGAAATCAACTATTTCAACCTTCTCATCAGTTACGAGACCGATTACTTCTTGGACACTACGTTGTTGCACTGTTAAATATCTCCTTATGGGTAATGATGCTTACTTATATTTAAAATTTAAATGCTTTATGATAATGTACACTCTTTAAACCGGAGTATGCATATTTTATTCATAAAAGATCTAAACACATGCTAAGTCTAAACACAAAAATGTTTCAGAGACATTTCCGACAGATAAATCTATTGTTACAACTTCGAAAACTGTTCGGTTTAAAAACTTTTGAGCATAAAAAACGTTAGCTAAAGATATACCTTAGCTAAAAGAGTTTCCGCAACCGCAAGATTTGGTTACATTGGGATTGGTCAGATGAAATCCCGCACCTTCCAGTTCATCCACGTAATCAATAGTGGAGTTTTTTAAAAATTTAACACTGGCCGGGTCGATTACCACCTTTACGTTATCAAATACACTTACTATGTCATCATCAGCTATTTCAGTGTCAAAAAACATTTCATAGGTATACCCTGAGCAACCACCCGGTTTGACTCCAACTCTTAAAACCAGGTTTTCCTCACCTTCTTTGGAGATCAACTCGGCTACTTTTTTAATAGCCGCATCACTCAATGTAATAGGTGTGGGGCGTTTTTCTATTTTTACAAAACTACTTGTTGTGCTCAATTTTTAATCTCCTTGCTTACTTGTTAAAAGTTCCAGTTGTTGAATATTTCAGTTGTTGAATATTAGTATTGTTGTACTTTTACAATTATACACCTGTTATCCATTATATATCCACATAGAATTAAGATTATCCATATTTTGACATGTCACCTTTTTTTCCAAGGTTAATTTTCTTAGATGAGCCCAAAGTGAATACCGGGCTATTGGATGTAACACAGGGTCAGTGTCTTGATAAACCAGCGGCAACAGCTGGTCTATGGTGGCTTTTTTGAAGGTTTTCAAACTGTCTTCGACAGCTTTCTCTCTGGCCAGTCGATGCGTGATGTATTCATTTAAAGTAACGGCGGGATTGGTTATCATTTCACCATGGCCGGGAGCAATGGTTTGCAAGGGTGGAGTAAGTGATGCTAAACGGTAGAGGCTTTTGAGATAAAGCCCCATATCGCCTTGTGGCGGCAGTATAACCACAGTTGAACCTTGCATGATGTGATCACCCGCAAGCAGGCAGTTCATATCTTCCAGTAGGAAACATAGGTGATCCGATGAGTGCCCGGGTGTGTGTAGGGTACGCAAACGCACTTTATCGAGAGTAAAGACAAATCCCTCGCTTACGTAGATATCAGGCTTTAATGGCATAATATCGGTCGAAGGACCAAATGCCGCTACCACCGCACCGGTCATCTCTTTTAATTTAGCTGTGCCAAGTGCATGATCTGGATGAGCGTGAGTAAGCAGTATGTACTTTATATTACCCTTGGCGCGCTTGTGAGCATAGTTCACAATGGTTTCTAAATGTCCTTTATGATCCGGACCGGGGTCGACAACCGCCAATGTTTTTTCTCCAACCAGATAGGTGTTGGTTCCGTTTCCGGTCATGATACCGGGGTTTGGCGCTAGAATTTTGACTAAGACTTCATTTATCTTATTTATTTCAGTCGTATCTTTCATTGTTGTAAACCTTCTCACCGATTGAAACTCGCAAGCTTTACTTTCTAAGCAACATTGGGCCTAACACTTTTCACCTGTACGCTGTTTTTTGCATGTGCTCCGCGGTAGTAGTTAATGCTCAGTCTATAGTTTATTGAACTGCTAATTAAAAATAGACATCCCAAGAAAAAAGCCAAATAGCCGAGGTCGATATGAGGCGGCGCATAGCTGAATACAATCTGGTTGCTTCCCTTGTTTACTTCAATACTTTGGAAAATAACCTTATATTTATCGATTGGAACGATATGTCCGTTTAACCTTGCTTGCCATCCGGGGGAAAACAGGCTGCGGCGTATTAATATTGCAGGTTTGTTGCAGTACGCGCCTGTTCGATTTTGAGATAATGAGTCCAACTTACATGAAGAAGGCGGTAGAGTTTGGAAGAAAGGTGCCGGGTTGGCAAGTTGATAAATATTTACGATACTGTTTTTATAAACAAGTTTCGACCTTGAATCAGTTCCCGCAAAAGGATTTTGCCCGGGGTATGTAACGACATACTTTACGCCTATCCATTCGTAGTTTTTCAAACGGTTTATAAGCTCTTCAGATGGTGACGGAGCCTTGGGATTTAAATGAATGTTGCCCGTAAAGACATTAGTTATGGCATACGGGTCAAGGTCATGGTGGATAAAGTTGTGCCAGCTTTGTGCTATCGGCAGGTCGCTGGTGTTAATAGATGCATCACCAAAATATGTCCCATAATTGGGAGCAAAAGGTCCGAGGGTGTAGAACCTTGATAGGTGAAGATTGCGCTTTAAAAAACCAACTGCTTCGGTATTAATTTTTTTTGAGGTGGGGGCCGCAAGTATCGGTATGGTAAACAAACCCATAGCTTCAACTACCACAACGGTTGATACCAAGGCCGCTCTCAGGCGCTTGTTTTCAGTTCCAAAACAGATCAGAAGAATTAACAAGGGTGTGGCAATATACAAGAACACGCTTATGATTGGCCACTTCATGTAGTTTTGAATATGAGAAAGAGCGTACACTTTTGAGTGGGCAAAAAACAGCCAAAATGGCAGCAACACTATAGAGGATATGACAGATGAGACTACAATTGGCACAACACTTTTTTTTGATTGCAGATCATTTATGGCGAATGCCGACAAAACAGCGCCAGCCAGCTCCCAGCTAGGAGCGGAGTATCGGGTAAACTTAACGTTAACTATTAGTGGGATGTGATTGACCACTTGAGTAATTACCGGTATGCCAAACGACCTTCCTAACCCGACACAGATCCAAACAAACAAAACTATTCGTAATACTCTATTGTGTTTTCCGAAAAGAGCGGCGATTGATAAAACTATGACACCAATTCCAAGATATCCCCCAATTCCGCCCCAGTAGGTCATGGTGCCATGGTACGCATAGTTGTTCCCGTATATGTACGGCATTGCAACCATTGGGCTAACAGGTGAAGGGAAGAAAAGGGAAGCAACGGCTCCGCTATGGCCCTTGATGAATCCTGTTTGTAAGTAGTCTAAAAAAGGAATAACAATAGGCAGTGACAACAGACAACCCACAAAAGCCCCAAGAGCGGTCTTAATGACCAATTTTTTTCTAAAGCCGCCAGATTGCCATATACGCAATATTGTCCATAAAAGAGCAAAGATCCCATCGATATAAGCCACTTCAGGAAAGCCCGCATACAACGAAAGTGCGATAGAAAGACTAATCCAACCCCAGCCAAAACTTTTTCTACCTTCCGCAGCGCTTTTACTTTTTTCAATACCCAAAAGTAACAAGGGCAAAAAAGCCAATGCTGCCGAGGGGGCGCTTCCCAGCCAGGCAAAGGTGCCGTTAAATTCATATAGAACACCTCCTGCGAGTGAAGGAGTTGGCCCAAGCTTTAATTTACGCAGAAAGAGATAGGTTCCCACACCGCTTATGACTTGCAAGATGATATGTTCATAAAGTTGTCCGCTTGAAAAGTAAAGCAGTAGAGTCAAAGGGAACAAACTGGCCGATTGCATATCACCGGCCAAAGGAAGCCCCACCCCTTCATACGGATTCCACCAGGGCATTTTACCGCTGAACAAGTCTAAAACAGCGCGGTGTCCCAAGGCTTGAGATATAGTTCCGCTGCCGGGGTTTGCCGATAAGCCTTGCAAAATACCGGTATGAGTGCCGACGGACAGTCCAGAGAACAAAAGCATGGGGTTGGTATGCAGGTAGCCTAAAATTGCAGGCAAGCGCAGTATAAAAGGTAGTAAAACTGTTATAAGCAGTGGAATGTTCTTTTTATTCACGTGTCACTTGACAGATGGATACGAGTCCCATGTGCTTCTTGAACACTGTCTTGGCGTTCTTGGGCAACTTTGAGCTGTTCAAGTAGCTCTTCAACTGTTTTAAACCGGTTTATCACTTCAAGATTTTTGATAGTGGGGAAAACCAGTTTTAAGCTGTTGTTTCTGCTTTGCAAAAGAGCAGTTGAAGGTTTTATCCATATACTATCAACCGTTTCTATACTGTCATGCACAGCTACTTGGTCCTGTGGCAGTTTGCTTATGAAAAACCTCGTACTGTATCTCCGCGGCGCAATAGGAGGGGTTATCCAATGGCTGAAGTAATAAATTTGATCTAGTGCTAGGTCAATATCTTCCGATTTGCATATATCCACCAAAGTTATCTGTTTTTTATGCAGTTGTTTACGCAAACTGTTGAACCGTTCATATTTTTTTGAATCATTGAAACGAACCAGATCATCTCCCCTATAAGCCAACAGTACTCCTGCCTCTTCAAAACACTCCCGTATGGCAGCGACCCACCAGGCTATAGCATCTTTAGATACTTTTAAGGATTTGTTAGCCTCAACTCTATCTTTTGCCCTGCAGTATTTAAGTATCTCTTCAGAGTAGTCATTGGGATCTAAGGCTCCCCCTGGGAAAACATAAGTGTCAGGAACAAAACTGGAACCGGCATTTCTGCGAAGCAGTAAAACCTCTAAAGAGTTGTGTGTGTCATTTAGAGAATCTCTGACTAAAATCAAAGTTGCCGCATCTTTAATTTTAATCGGTTTATCAATCACATAGTTAAACTTACTTTGAGAACTGTCCGCTTTCATTAAATTTCACACCGGAAAACCTCGGGATCCTCAGATCCCGGAATTCCCGGACACCTCTGTAAGTCAGCGACTTTAGCCGCGGGCAGGTAACCATGTTCCGGTGCCAATTGGAAAATCCCGTTTATTGAAGTTATGCGGTAATGACAAAAAAGATAGGACAGTTTCAATAAAAATATCGGGGTTTTCGATTAACCAGGCATGGCTTCCCCTGACTGTCTTGCCTTTATGTCCTATTGCTTGGCAGAGAGCATCAAATGATGCTTTGGATATGAGTTGATCCCTATCAGACCAAACCGGTAAGACTGGGAGTTTTCGCTGTTTCAGCTGTTTTATTTCAGCCGACAGGTCTGCCCTTCTAATCATGGTGGCCACTTTCCACATATCCAAAGGTCTGTATATCAAATTAGGCAGAGCATCCACCAAGATGTGCGGGAAAACACGAAACCAGTTGGTAGATAGGATTAAATCTGCTATTAAATTTTGACCCCAATTCCATAGTGGCCTTTCCGACATCCGTTGTGTAGCTTTACCGTTGCTGATCCAAACCGGACTGCCTATAGAGTTGATCAGTATTATAGCGGATACCCTTTCAGGAAATTTATGTGCCAGTTTTATTGCTATTCCTCCACCAAAAGAATGACCCAAAACTGTTACTTGATCTCCTCCTATCTTCATAGTCAAAAACTCCTCTACCCATTTAGCATACTCTTCAATAGACAACTTATTCACAGGCAAGCTGGGTGTTCGGGAAAAACCCGGTAAAGCGGGAGCATAAACCGTAAAACCAAGTGAAAGCAGCTGTTTTATTGCCGGTCTATATGCATGGGGACCTAATCCCCATCCGTGTAAAAACAGCAATGGCTTATATTTTTGCATGTTGAAAAAGATACTACTTTTTTCTCAGCATAAAAAGGTGGATATCAACAGAATATTTTCTTTTTGATGCGGATACTTGAGCGGCTTGTCTGCTATATACTATAGGCTATGTCAAATACATCCAAAACTAATCGGCAACCAAAACATAACTCAACCGGCGTAAAAATACCTTCTGCTAAACATTCTCCAGTAACTCGTTCGTATGGGACCATGTTGGCTTGGGGTGTGGTGGGGTTGGTGGTGTTGGTTATCGTGGTATTGGTTGTGGTAAAGATGACTCGCTCAACAACGCCGGTTCCAAGAGGTGTGACCTATGCGAGTCCCACTACGCTGCATGCTGTTACCCATGTGCCTGTTTCAGTGCTTGAAGCTGCCGGACTTGGCAACACGCCTGTTGTCACCCCTCCCAAGGTCATAAAGAACACACCCTTGCTCACCAAATCGGGGCTTCCAAGGATTGTCTACATTGGTGCCGATTACTGCCCTTACTGTGCCGCTCAAAGGTGGGCGTTTATAGTTGCTCTTAGTCAGTTTGGTAGCTTTTCCAAGTTGGTTGACATGACATCTTCAACTTCGGATGTATTTGGGGGAACCTCAACATTTAGTTTTTACGGTTCTGTGTATTCAAGTCCTTATATAACGTTTACACCCGTGGAAACCAATACCAATACGCAAGTAAATGGGAGTTATCCTACTTTACAGACACCCACTAAAACCGAAAATGATTTGATTACAAAGTATGATGCCCCTCCTTATGTATCTTCCGCTTCATCAGGTGGTATCCCATTTATTGATATTGCAAACAAGTTTGTTATGTCAGGTGCACAATACACTCCGGGCGCGCTGTCGGGTATGTCCAGAGGGACAATAGCCGGCAGCCTTTCTCTTTCCACGACTCCTCCCGGTTCTTATATTGATGCTTCCGCCAACTGGCTCATAGCAGCCATCTGTACCGTAACTTCAAATACGCCGGCCAAAGTTTGTTCCAGGCCCGTTATCAAAGCTGCTGAGAAAAGGCTGTAAACCGGCTCCGACCAAGCCTGCTCCGCAGGCCACTATGTGCTTTACACCCAAGTCGTTGATACCCGTAAGTCAGAGGTGGCCTTATATATGAATAAGTTCAAGATTTCGGCTGGAAAGCAGATCTCCTCTCTAAGAACCGCGAACGCTTGGGGATTTTTGAGGTTAGTGAGATATTTGTTGGTACTACAGCTTACGGTTCAACCGATTCTGCCAATGTGTGTGGCCCAGTAACATCCCTGTCTTTCTTTTCCGTATCTTCGTCGTATGTTTGTTCAAAGCCCTGTTCCGGTTCAAAGCCCTGTCCCAATGACCAGCGGGTTGTCGATACTACGGTTATCAGCAGTAGGAAGGTTGTCACATGCACCGATGTACACCAAAGGCAGATCTTTTGGATCTGATACAGTTCTAAGTATATGAGATAGATAACAAAGCTGATTGCCACGAGGATTCCTCCGAAGCGAAAATATCCGATCCAGATACCTGCGCGCTTGCCAAGATTACCCAATCCGGCCGATGCGTACCATGCCCACGGAAGAAAGACAAGGAACATGATTGAGTGCCAGATATCACCGTATACCGCAATGGGGATGCCAAACAAGATCGATTGCGGGCTCGTTATCACAGCCTGACAATCGATTGCCCCTTTGTTTGGACAGACGAGTGGGATACCGCTTGCATAGTGAACGATGGTTAGATAAATAGATATGCTAAGGCCGATTAGGCTTAAAATGCTCGATACCGGCACTTGCCAAGGTATACCGTTTGGCCAAGAATGCCGAGCCTTTCCTTGGGTCATATAGCTATATCAACTTTGGATTTGCCCATAAAAGCACACACAAGTTATCATATTACTTTTACAACCGTAATTATACAAGCCGACCGTTACAAAGACACTTATCTTGCGGTTGTGAATGCTAATATGGAAACGTGATCAAGGTAGTAAAAATAGAATCAGCAGTTGCGTGAAAAAGATCGACTTTTTCACGCAAAGTAAGGTGTTGATAGTTGCCGGCAAGGGTGGTGTAGGTAAAACTACGGTATCAGCTGTTCTGGCGTATGCGGTAGCTATGGAATCTAAGAAAGCTTTGTTGGTTGAAGTGGAGCCCAAGGATGACTTACTTGATATCTTTGAACTGAATACTGCTGTTCACAGTTTCGGCGATACAACTACACTAGAGGACAAGGGCACCAAGCATGACAGTGCCGCTTTGGGTTATGAAGAAACATTACTGGCCCTATTACCGCATGGCGGGCAGGTTGTAGGACGTGTTTTAACTGCGGATGACGCTCTGGTCGAGTATTTAGCCAATCACGGGCTTAAAAAAGTAATAAAAAAACTGCTAGCTTCAGGTGTATTGGATGTAGTTGCTACAGCTATACCCGGAATTCGCGACATACTGGTTTTAGGCAAAATAAAACAGTTGGAAAGAGTGCAAGCTGCTGATTCTGCCGGCTTGATTGTTGTGGATGCGCCCGGAACTGGCCATGTAATGACTTTTTTGAGCAGTTCGAGTGGTTTGTTGGATGCCGCAAGGGGTGGCCCCATAAGGGTTCAGGCTCAAGAAGTAGTTGATATGTTGGATGATCCGGCGCGTTGTCAAGTCATTTTGGTAACTTTGCCGGAAGAAATGCCCATAAATGAAACTATTGAAGCCGCCTATTTCTTAGAGGAAAAAGTCGGTATTACTTTGGGTCCGGTAGTTGTAAACTGTTTATACCCGGTCGTCAAGGGTTTAGAGCCTGATCCCGAGCAGACAGCCTTGGAGGTGCCAACACTCGCGACGGGAACATTGGCTGCTTTGAAAGAGGCTGCTGATTTTCGTCTGAAGCGGCAGAACTTGCAAGAAGAACAGCTTAAAAAACTTAGGGCGGAACTTCCCTTACCCCAGATACATCTTCCCCAACTGTTTACCCGGGAGATAGCCTTAAAAGAGATTGAGTTCCTTGGCGCAGTTTTTAGAGATCAAATAACGCACTTGTCTTACGACTTTGCCGACAAGTTGGTATGAGTTTGTCTGTTGGATTTAGATGAAAACCTTATTAAACAGTTCAAAAGTTATTATATGTTGTGGTCCCGGTGGTGTAGGTAAAACCACCATTGCAGCTGCCATCGGTCTCCAGGCTGCCAAAAATGGCAGAAAAGTTTGTGTAGTGACTATAGACCCGGCGCGTAGATTAGCCGATTCTCTCGGTGTGGATCATCTGAACAATACACCGAGAGTTATTGAAGGCCCGTGGGACGGTGAGCTGTGGGCAATGATGCTGGACTCCAAGGGGACCTTTGACGAGTTGGTCAAACAGTACGCCGCTAATGATGAACAAGTACAACGTATACTGACAAATCGCATCTATCACAATCTTTCTACCGCTTTGTCGGCAACTCAGGAGTATATGGCCGCTGAAAAGTTGTATGAGATCTATTCAAAATCCGAATTCGACTTGATAGTTGTGGATACACCTCCAACACGTAATGCCTTAGACTTTTTGGAAGCCCCAGGTCGGCTAACCCGTTTTTTGGAAAATAGATTTTTTAGACTGATTTTAATGCCCACAAGAGCATATTTAAAGGCATTCAACGTAGCCACCAGAACCTTTTTGCATACTGTTGCCAAAGTAGCCGGTTCCGAGGTAGTGTCAGATGCCTTGGCTTTTTTCCAGGTTTTTGAGGGCATGGAAGAAGGCTTTATCAACAGGGCAAAACAGGTACAACTACTTTTAAGCTCTGATGCCGTCGGGTTTGTGGTGGTAACTACCGCTAAACGTGATGCCACAACAGAAGCTGCATATTTCATAGGAAAACTCGGACATTACAACATAAAAGCAAGTGCTTTGGTTATAAACCGTATTTACCCCTCGTTTTTGAAAGACAAGAAAGCCTTGATGAATTTAAAAAGTTTTCAGCGGGACCATGAAGAACAGCAAAATCGCAAAACAAAACTGTTGATATCCAACCTATGTGACCTTATGACAATATCTGAAAGTGAGAATGCCATTATATCCAAGCTGGTCGATAAGATATCTATTTCGCAAGTGTATAAGGTGCCGTTGATGGATATTGATATCCATGATCTGGACGGTCTCAGTTATATCGGTAACGCCTTAAACACATAAACGGCTATACTTACCGACTTTTTAATGAGGATTTTCCCGTTCGGGTATGATAAGTTTGTGTATATCAGGCAAATTCCGGTATTTTTGTCCGATATCCAATCCGTATCCCACCACAAAATTGTCGGGTATTTCAAAGCCTATATATCGTATGTTGATTTTAGTTCTTTGTTTTTCCTCCTTTACGAGCAGTGAACATATTTCAAGACTTCTAGGAGAACGGGAAAGAAGATTACGCTTTAAATAAGACAAGGTCAATCCGCTGTCTACTATATCTTCCACTATTAAAACATCACGGTCGGTCAAGTCCGAATCAAGGTCTTTGACTATCCTCACCACTCCGCTGGTCTTTGTTGTACTGCCATAGGATGATATAGCTATGAAGTCAATTTCTGTTATTAAATCAATCGACCGCATCAAGTCGCTTGCAAATATAGAAGCACCCTTTAAGATTGCCACAAGCAGCAGTTCATGGTTTTGGTAGTCCTTGGTTATTTGCTGGCCCAACTCTTTAACCTTAGAAGCGATAGTTTCCGCAGAGAGCATTATAGGTCCTAATAAATCCTCAGTTGATCTTGGTGCGTCTCGTGTCATGATTATCCTGTCGCAGTTAATCAACCGGGCTGGTTTGGGTAGACTGTTTTATATACAGTTTACCTTTTGAACGCACTACGCTTATTCCGGTTACCACCTCACAAGCTTTAGCTTTTCCTTTGGCTACATCCACTATACGTTGCACACAAGCGTAGCTGGGAGGAAGTCCCAACATAGGTTTGAGCCATTGTCTTATTGCCCGCCGGGACAAAACATCAGAAGAGGCAGACAACGCCACAGAGTCACTTGGATCTAAACTTTCCGCAAGCAAGTTCAACAAGTCAGCTTCTTCTCCCATTATGTCGGCTGTACGAGCCAGTATAGGTACTATATCTCTGTTTGCCAGCTCACAAAGGTAGGGAATCAACTGGTTACGTATGCGATTGCGTAAGTAGGACAGATCAAAGTTGCTGGGATCCACTACAGGTTTGAGTTGTAAAGCTTTGCATAAGGCCTGTGTTTGGTGACGCCGTATTTTAAGTAGCGGATGTTTCGCGCCAAGCCTCATTGCAGACAGTCCATCAAGTCCAGATCCGCGCAAGAGATTAATCAACACAGTTTCCGCCTGATCATCCATGGTGTGTCCAGTTGCGGTGTCAGGAGGTAAAACCGATAGGCGCGCTTGTCTTGCGCGTGCTTCTAAATTAGGTCCCATGTCCACCTTGACTTGTTGTGATATAAAGTCTGCCCCAAACTGCTCCGCTGCTTGTTGGACCACCAGTGCTTCTTGTGCAGAATCTTGACGAAGTCCATGGTCAACATGGATAGCTGTTACTTTGCAACCTCGCCACAGCCCAAGCAACATCAAAGTAAGCGAATCCGCACCGCCTGATACAGCACATACAAGCTGTTCTCCTGCTTTAGGCAACCTGGCAAGGCTGTCCATTTCTTCAAGCAAACGAACAGCTTGGCTGGAAACAGTTTGGTTAGGACAAAACAGCCCGGTTGCCATTGTTAACTCGTGCGACCCACGCAGACGGGTCATATATATCCTCCAGTGTTGGCAACCACTCCGGACCTTGCCAAATTTGATCCAGTAAACCCCGACCGCCTGTTTCAAGTACATAGTTTACAAAATGTTCCCCTTGCGCATATTGGCGCATTTTCGCTTCCAAACCCACCAACTGTAACAAGATCCTGGTTATTCCCGAAGCTTGGTTGCGTCTTTGTTTCAAAACATCGCTAAAATGTTGAGCCTCGGGTATATGTTGCTTAGCTGCATGGTCCATGACTACATCTCCATGTCCTTCCAACAATGTCATTACAGCCTGCATCTTACGTAGGACAGACAACTGCTCCCGGTTGGATACGAGTCCCAATATCCCAAGTTCACCCAGGGGATTTTTTCCTGAACGCACTTGATCAATCAAATGTTTTGTCGACTCTTTGAAATCATAGCTGGTTGGTTGTATGGCAGTAAATGTTTGGTTTAGCAATGACAGCAGGTAGTCTTTCAACCAAGGGACCCCTTCAAACTGCAAGCTGTGTGTTACTTCGTGTAAAGCTATCCACAAGCGAAACTGACGAGGAGGGAAGTTATACTGAGTTTCAAGCTGTATGATATTAGGTCCGACAAAGTATACGTAACCGTTTTCCTGCTTGTCCAACATCAAAAGGTCATATTGACCCAGGACCCGTGATGACATCCAGCCTAATATGGTGCCCAGTTGGGCCCCCGCTATGGCTCTGCCGGGCCTTGCCAGCGGTTCGGGTAGTTTTGGCAGATCAAGACCGGCAATTAAAGGTTGAAACAGGTGTTGAAAAGAGGTTATGTTTAAACGTACCCACTCCAGTCTGTCTACGATCATTGCATTTAACTCTTCTGATGCCGGCTTTAGTCCCGTTGCATCTTCTACCAGACCTTTTGCCATTGGTACCAGTTCTTTGAAGTCATCTTGCAGTGATTCGGACATCCAGCCGGAATGCTTCCAGAGCACCAGCGAGGCTATATTTTGAGCTATGTTCCATGAGACTGTTTGAGGACCTGCTTGACTGTTTGTTGCCGTTTGATCTGTTTTATCCATCAGTAACCACCTTAGTATTAACCGCCTTAGTGTGCATAAGTTTTTCAGTTAACATCCAGCCGTTATTCCTCTTAGGTTTTCAAGTAAGTATTACACACCTTATACTAAACTGAATGAAACTACTTTTTAGAATCAATTGAGAACTGTTTTGTAAAGACAAGGAGGTTTTAACTTATGATAAAGAGAATTTTTTTTGGGCTTCTGATCCTGACAACTTTATTGACAGGAGTGCTGGCTGTTACCGGTTCATACGCCACTGCAACTGCTACTATCAGCGGAGCTACTGCCGGCTGGTCAGCACCGAGTCCAATTCCAAATACACTTTCAGGTTCCAACGGTAGTCTGTCGACTTCTTACGGATTGTCCTGTGCGTCTCAGACCTTTTGTGTTTACGTTGAAGCCAATACCCCCCAAAGTCTTGTGTGGGATGGAACCACATGGAGGCTTCCGGCTACAAATGCCGCGCTGCAGTCGGTTGTTTGCGCAAGTACCACCTTTTGTATGGCAGGAGTTGAATTTGCCAATTCTGTTGTGGTGTTCAATGGTTCCACTTGGTCGGCTAAGACAACAATTCCAGTTACTCCAAACTCTATTTCGTGTGCATCATCCAGTTTTTGCGTTGCCGCTGCCAATGATGGTCAGGGTGATGTGTCAATTTATAACGGTTCAAGCTGGTCGCCGGCAACACCAATAGATCCGCCACCGTCTGGTTATGCAGTTTTAAATACACTTACATCGGTATCATGTCCCAGTTCGTCGTTTTGTGTTGCTGTAGATGTGGGTGGCAACGCTATTACCTATTCTTCGGGAACATGGTCAACTCCGCTATCTGTTGATGGCAGTAATACAATAAATTCAGTTTCTTGTGTAAGTGCCAGTTTTTGTGTTGCTGTTGATGATGTGGGTAATGAATTGACTTATACTTCCTCGGGATGGAGTGTCAGTTCAGTTGATACCAGTTCTATTGCTCAGGTGAGTTGTACCTCCGTCTCCAGCTGTGTAGCGGTCGACGCGGCTGGAAATATACTAACGTTTAACGGATCAAGCTGGTCCAGCCAGCTCCTTGATAGTGCAGCTGGTTTAGCAATGGTGTCTTGTGTGACCGGTTTTTGTTTAGCGATTGACTTACATAACGACTTTCTTGCCAATCCGCTCCCCAGCTATCCCACTTTGTGGTCGGTTACCAACTGGAGTTCGCCGGTTGCATTTCCGTCATATGATACTCAAGCAGCATCGTGTGTGTCAACGGGATC
The DNA here is from genome assembly GCA_023379935.1 of Actinomycetota bacterium. Lineage (GTDB taxonomy): Bacteria > Actinomycetota > Acidimicrobiia > Acidimicrobiales > JAMCPD01 > JAMCPD01. Next base: position 21,095 of record JAMCPD010000017.1, read on the forward strand.
TACGGCTGGTTGTGATCAAATGGTTTCATGCAGCTCTGACACCTTTTGCATGTTCGCAAATTATGGTTCTACATTTTATTATAACGGAAGCAACTGGTCTTCACCGATTCCCAACAATTTGCCAGGAGCAACGGACGCTATATCTTGTGCAAGCAGCGTCTTTTGTGTTGCAGTTGATAATTCAGGACATGGTGCTAGTTTTAACGGCACAGCTTGGACCTTATTTGCTTCTGTCGATGGATCTACTGTTATCAATACCGTCTCGTGCCCCAGTCCTGTTTTTTGTGTAGCGGGTGATGACAGTGGAGATGTGGTAGTCTTTAATGGCACCTCATGGTCCGTCCCGAGTGCTGTATCGCCTGTTTCCATTACGTCGGTATCATGTCCCAGTTCATCGTTTTGCGCGTTAGCCAACACAAATGGTCAAGTTGTATTTTATAACTCAGGAAGTTGGTCGGCACCTGTAGATGTTGATACCACGGGCTCCCTATCAGGACTAATTGAGGTTTCATGTTCATCACTCTCCTTTTGTGTTGCGATTGATGATGCAGGAAATGAGTGGACTTACAATGGTATCAGCTTTCAACTCGGTAAACAGATTGCTCAAGAGTCAACTACAGGTATTTCATGTGGCAGTTCTTCAATCTGTATGACAACTGCTTACTCGGGAAACGTTATCGGCTGGGATGGAACGTTATGGTCATATCCCACCAACATTGATCCAAGTTCAATTCCCGGATTACGCTCAATTTCATGTCCAATTGTCCAGTTTTGCATGGCGGTTGACGAGGCTGGCAATTACATAATCTATAATGCCACCTCAAATACCCCGACTCTTTCTTCCATCTTGCCAATTTCCGGTCCTGCCTCAGGCGGCACGACTGTGACCCTAACCGGTACCAACTTCTCCACAGCCACAACCGGCACAACCGTTTCATTTGGATCAAATGCGGCAACATCTGTAACTTGTTCTTCTACGACCTCATGTACCGCAACCTCACCTTCTGGAACAGGAACAGTTTCTGTCACAGTTACGACTTCTGATGGAACCTCAAATGCCCTAAGCTATACCTACACAACTTATAGTGGGTATAACTCCCTTGCTCCCTATAGAATATGTGACACCAGGTCACTTAGCGTAAAAGGTACTTTTCAAAACCAGTGCACCGGCAAGACTATTCTTCCAGGAGGATACTTGACCATACAGGTTGTGGGATATCAGGGAAATGCTGCTTCTGGCGCTTCAATAGTTCCAAATGGAGCTATGGCTGTAGTACTGAATGTGACAGAAGCTTCGTCTACATCTTCTGGATATCTAACCGTTTATCCCGCCGGAGCCACAAAACCTGCTTCTTCCAGTCTGAACTTCAATCAAACAACAGGAGCAATACCAAACCTTGTACAGGTATCTTTAGGTAATACCTCCGGCTGTAGTGGCTGTATAACCGTCTACAACTATAACGGTAATACGGATATAGCAATAGACGTAGAGGGATACTTTGGACCTGTATCTCAAAAAGGCCAAGGCAGCTTTGTTCCCCTAACCCCATATAGGATATGTGACACAAGGTCACAAACTCTGTCAAAGATAACAGATCAGTGCACCGGAAAAACTATTTCTGCAGGTCAAACTCTGTCAGTACAGGTATCGGGATATCAAGGGACTGCCGCTTCACCTTCTCAGGCTGTACCTCAAACCGGCGGGGCGGCTGTAGTACTAAACGTGACAGAAGCAGACTCGAATCAAGGCGGGTATCTAACCGTTTATCCTGCCGGTACTCCTCCTGTTGCATCAAACTTAAACTTTGCGGCCGGTGAGATAAGACCAAACGGAGTTATAGCCGAGCTTTCGCCAACCGGGACTGTCTCTGTCTACAACTTATCAGGTTCAACAGATGTAATCATAGACGTAGTGGGTTACTTTACCTCTTCTACCTCTGGAACTCAATTTTTTGGGACCGTGCCCTATAGGATATGTGACACTAGGTCACAAACTCTGTCAAAGATAACAGATCAGTGCACCGGAAACACTATAACTGCAGGTCAAACTCTGTCAGTACAGGTATCTGGATATCAAGGGACTGCCGGTTCTTTGACAGGTGTTGTTCAAAAAAGCGCAAAAGCTGTTGTGCTAAACGTCACGGAAGCAGACGCTACCTCACCTTCTTATCTAACCGTTTATCCCGCCGGGGCCTCAAAACCTGCTTCATCAAACTTGAACTTCACCCAATCTAGCGGAGCTATACCAAACTTTGTAACCGTACCTCTTAGCGCAGCAGGCAATATAGCAATCTACAACTACTTTGGTTCAACAGATGTGATTGTGGATGTGGTTGGGTGGTATGGGTGAAACTTTAGCTTCCCATGTGTCAATGGCCATCGCGACAACTGACTTTTGGATAGCTGCCGTTAGTGTTATTCACATCTAAGTTCTTATATGGAAGGATCTTGTCAAGTCACAGACATTTTTTCTTTTATTAGAAAATAAAGCAAACTGCAATTCTGGTATCCGTGGGTTGTTTACCACTTTGTAACCTCCTTTGTCAGGGATTTGTGGGACACGGAATTTTGAAATAAGACACAAAGGGACGAGCCATTGACCAACCCAAGATTCTTTTTGAAAATACATCTAAAATACAGACCAAAAACAGCCATCCTTCTTTGGTTGTCAATGATAGGTTAAGTCACTTACTAAGAGTTGGTCTAAGTCTTCTGCATGAAAGCTACGATTTACTAAATCAGGACTGTATGTAGCCTTTTTGTCAGCTTTCGTGGTCCTAATCTTTTTTCTTGGCACATGCTCCACTAATTCCTAATTCCACCATCAATGTGGCTACTTTCTTCTTTGAAATGTGGGTACCTTTAGCACGTAGTGCAAAGGTGATCTTAGGGGCACCGTAGTTGCATCTTGACTTCTCATAGCACTTGACTGACCAGGCTTTTTGAGGCATTCCTTTCTACTTGTCTCTTTTGTTTGGAATCTGCAACTTTTACCCAGTCGTAATAGCTTGACCTTTCGACCTTCACAAACCCTGCATAAAATCTTTATAGGAAATTCCACCTTCTGGGAAGAGATTAACTGGTATATCATCTCCCGTTTGTCTCCTTCACCCAGAAGGCCGCAAAGCGTTTTAAGATTTCCCGCTCCATTCTAAGCTCCTCATTTTCCTTTTTGCCCAGCTTCAACTGTTCTTCCATTGACAAAGGCTTAACTCCGTCATTTTCATTGCCTACCTTCTTTATCCATGCCCTCAAAGTAGCTTCAGATACTCCCAGCTCTCTTGCGATCTGGGTAACCGGCCTGGAACTTGAATTGACAAGCTTTACGGCATCAGCTTTGAACTCACTCAAAAAAGAAAGGCTTGATTTTCTTTTTGTTTTCCATATACATATTCTCCTTTATTTTTTAGGTTCGTATGTACGGAATTAGGGGGTAGGTGCAAGATATGTAGACACAAGGGATTTTGCCTGTTCAATTATAGATACAACCGTATCCCTATCATCCAGCATACGTCGTACAGTACCATAGACAAAGCGCTCCATCTCAGCGGTAAATTTTTTCTGATAATAATGTGTACTCATTTCTTTAAGCCGCGCACTGGTGCTGACAGTAAATTGATTCAAGTCTATACGGTAATCACTCAATTTCTTCTGAATTAAGTTACTCACTTGTACCCGATCAAGGTTGCGGTCAGACAAACCCCACAAATCCCAAATGTCACGGTACGTAACATACCTGCGAACGCCGAACGCTATCACCTTATCCGCTGCAATCTCTTCCAACGATTCGACAGGCACAAAAAGCGAGGTATATACAGTTTCGAGGTCGCGAGTTAATGTGTGTATCCTTTTCTGCGTATTTCTCGTATACGCTGGTATGTTGGCTACTTCAATCTGTATCATTTCAGATTGTTTATTTGCACGATTACTATCAGGTATCCTAATGATTGCCTTCCATGTTGCAATCCCTGTAGCCCCAATCCGAGGCTTTACTGTAACTGCTAAACTATACCTCTGTCCAATTTTTTGAGATAATGCTAATTCAAATTCGTCCATGATGTGTGGATCAAAATTAATTCCACCAACGAAATCAAGGTCCTCGGAGAACCGCATTTCGTTATAGCTCAGATGCAATGCAGTTCCACCCTGAAATGTAAGTGTTTGGAGTACATCCATTTCTAAAAGTGCGTTAAGAATTTCGTACTGTATAAGCTCTCTCACGACAGATCGTGTTGACGTATCTTGTTCCCTTGCAATTGAATTAGCCAATGCAAGAATGTCGGTGAAATTACGCGCCAACATGGGCTGCTTTCATCTCTGTCATATCCTCCTCATCAGGGATCTCAACTAAATCGAGACAACGACCAACGTGTTTTAGGTCTGTATAAGCCCGCTCAGGTGTTGCAACCCAACACCCATAGGCGGAATTGAAATAGATACCCGATGAATCTTGCGATTCTGTATGAGTAAATTCAAGCCTGCCGTAACAGGTGTAAAAAACACCGGAGCGACCTGTAGTCATAAAGGTCTCACACATTGGAATCTGTGAAATCCATCCGGCATCCGACAACACTGCTTCCAGCGACAGGTATGAAAATTCAAGAGGATGAAGCATTGGGGTGGCATGTAGCAACGTATAATATTCAGGAATAGACAGGGCGCGTGGATTGACAAATACGCCTTTTGTAAATCGCTGGAGCAATCCTGTTTTACAATGGCGGGCAAGCGAAGTCCTCAATGTTTCGCGTGACTCATCAGGAAATAGTAGCGCCATACGCGGCATATCCAATACCCAGACACCTTGGCGATCAAGCTCATCTAATTTTTGCAGTAGGTCCATTGCTCTCATGACATCTATTGTAACACATAGTATAAGAATATGTCAAGTTAGTGTAGACCTATGTGGCTCTTGATCCGCTGAAAGAGGCTCTTCGGATTAGAGTGGGGCACAGGTCCACCTATCGAAGCCTGAATTATGGCAGGATGAGTGTATGCCAAAACGTAGACATTTACCTGAAAACCTTATAACTGGTCCTACACGCATAAATGAAGTACTTGTTGGTCTACATGTGACTTGACAAGATCCTTCCATACCAACCGTTTATCCCGTCGGAGGTATGAAACCTGCTTCATCAAACTTGAACTTCACCCAATCTAGCAAAGCTGTAGCAAACTTTGTAACCGTACCCCTTAGCGCAGCAGGCAATATAGCAATCTACAACTACTTTGGTTCAACCGATGTGATTGTGGATGTGGTTGGGTGGTATGGGTGAAATCGCGAGATACAACACGGCTAAATATGCAACAGATTCATTGCCAACTGTTGTTTTTTAAACAAAGCTGTTTTTATTAAGCCAAACTGTTAATTGTGAATATAGATATACCCCGAGCTGAAAAAGCAATTAAAGAGTTACTGCTGTCTATAGGAGAAGATCCGGATAGGGAGGGTTTAAAGAATACTCCCAAGAGAGTGGCGGCAATGTGCAAAGAGTTGCTTGCCGGTATGAGTAAAGATCCCGCAAAACAGTTGGTTGTAACTTTCATGGCTGAACATGATGAAATGGTCATGATTCGTGATATTCCCCTTGCATCTGTTTGTGAACATCATCTGCTGCCTTTTATAGGCAAAGCACATATTGCATATATACCGGATGTGACAGGTCGTGTTACTGGTTTGTCCAAACTGGCCCGCTTGGTAGACTTGTATGCTAAGCGTTTACAGCTTCAAGAAAGATTAACAACTCAAATAGCTGATACGATCGAACAGGTACTTGTCCCCCGCGGAGTTTTAGTGGTGATTGAAGCTGAGCACCTGTGTATGTCCATGAGGGGAGTTAACAAACCGGGCAGTTTGACGATTACTTCGGCGGTAAGGGGCATGTTCAAAACCAACACCTCCACCAGAGTTGAAGCTATGCAGTTTATACAGGGTGGCATTGGCAGATGATTGATACCAGCGAGCCGCTGTCTTATCAATATCCGCCCTCATCTCCTCTTGTTATGGGCATACTCAATGTCACTCCGGACTCCTTTTATGACGGCGGTAATTTTTTTGACCACGGTTCTGCTATAGAAAGAGGGTTTCAAATGATTGAACAGGGGGCAAACATTATCGACATAGGCGGCGAATCTTCTCGTCCGGGTGCGCTCCCAGTTGACGGAGAAGAAGAGATGAGAAGGGTACTGCCTGTTGTAAAGGAGTTGGCAGGCTGTGTAAGAATTTCTGTTGATACGCGCAAAGCTTCAGTGGCATATGCTGCAATTGAAGAGGGTGCAACCTTACTTAACGATATCTCGGCATCCTTGTGGCCGGTGGCCGTTCAATGTAAAGTCGGCTATGTGACTATGCATATGAGGGGCATACCCAAGAATATGCAGGATAGTCCCCAGTATCAAAATGTAGTAGACGAAGTTAGTGAATTTTTGTTTAACACTGCGGATAAAGCGAGAAGTGAAGGGCTGGAAGAGATATGGATAGATCCCGGAATAGGTTTTGGTAAAACGTTACAACATAATTTAAGTTTGTTACGCCATATTGATGTATTGGTAACATCAAACTATCCGGTTTTAATAGGAACGAGTCGCAAATCGTTCATAGGTGTTGTAAATTCTTTATATGATGACCGTGCCCCACTACCTCTGGATATGCGACTAGAGGGTTCGATAGCCAGTGCCGTTTGGGCCATGGCAGCTGGAGTTTCAATGGTCCGGGTGCATGATGTTAAAGCGACGGTACAAGCTTTGAAACTGGTGTGTTAAAAATGAAGAGTAAGTGGGCATCCGGCATAAAGCCCCATAATTTTGTATGGATATTCCAAGGTTCCCTGGCTGTTTGTGAACGCCCGGGGGGGGTCAGAGAAGTGCACAGAAAAGTACGGCGTACGGAAGAACTTATATGGATTAAACGGGAAGGATTTACGAGGATAGTGTCGCTGCTTGTTTCTCCTCATAATTTAACCGCTTACGGAGAGCTTTCTTTGTACTATTCACATATACCCCTGTTGTCATCCGGGGATGTCTCTGAAACATTAACCGTGTTATATACCAGGTTGGACAGGTGGCTGTCGGCTAAGGAAAAAGTTTTGCTGCATCAAGAGGAGGTTTCCGACAGGGTTATGGGAGTAGTTGCCGGTTATCTGCTGTGGTCCAAGAAGATAAAAGATGCTCCCGAGGCAACTGTAGTTATAGAGCGTATTGTGGGCCGTCCAATGGGGTTTCGGGGAAGAGAGCTGGTGGCTATGATGAGTGATGTGATAGCTTGATAATAGAGATAAAAGGCCTAAAGGTGATGGGAAGGCATGGAGTACATGCTTTCGAACGCCAGTATTTACAACCGTTTGAGGTAGATCTGGAGGTAAAAGTTGACCTTTCCTCAACCGGCACAACAGATTCTTTGGACAACACCGTAGACTATGCAACCTTGGCTGATAAAGTTGAGCGGGTTGTCGCCGGAAATACGTTTTACCTATTGGAAACGGTTGCCGACTCAATCGTTTCGGAGGTATTAAAAGATTCCAGAATCCAAGCTGTAACTGTAGCTGTATACAAGTTGAGACCGCAACTGAATGTTCACTTAGATAAGGTAGGGGTGAAGATTGAAAAAACCAGGACCGCTGGGAGCGAATAATGGCAGTGCCAGGACGTTCATAGGTCTTGGCTCGAACATATCCCCGCGCTTGGGTTATTTAAAACAGGCTGTTATTAAAATGTCACATTTTGATGCCCTTCGTTTATCTGCAGTTTCATCCATATATGAGACCTCACCCGTAGGCGGACCGAAAGACCAGGCTTTTTATCTCAATATGGTTGTGGAGCTGTATACAGCTTTATCTGCCCGGCAACTTTTGGCCTTTACGCAACAGTTGGAAGCCGATGCCAACCGCACGCGCTTAGTCAGGTGGGGACCGCGTACTTTAGATGTTGACATACTGTTGGTAGGCGATTTGAAGGTAAATGAGCCCGATTTAGAAGTTCCGCATCCTTTAATGTACAAACGACGCTTTGTTCTTGCTCCTCTTAGAGAGTTGGCTCCGGAGTTAGTTGATACATGTTGTTATAATAAAGCCGTCGGGAAGGTGAAAAAGGTTGCCGTCATGGATCTTCAAAAATTTTGGAAGTAGTTGATTTGTTGCGTATTTGTGGTATAATAAATTTAAGTAAAAAAATACAAATGGTGTGTAGCGCTATGAGCGAACGGTACCTTTAGTCGGATAAGGGCCGGAACGTAAAAGGAGCTTTAGTTGTTTATCGTACAACAGAAATTAAACAGGATGGGGGTCTATAAAGTGGGGGGCGTTTTGTGAGGTCTATACGGATTATAGGTCCCGGTAGAGCCGGTATGTCACTGGCTTTGGCGTTGGAAAGATCAGGCTGGGAAGTCTTGTCGGTATTGGGACGCAGTGACTATGAAAACCAGACTGATGATTTTGTTCAAGCCTCGCACGGCGTTGATGTGCTTGCCATCACCACTCCCGATCGCCTTATCGGGCAAGTGGCTCAAGCAATAATACCGGTTGATCAAACACTGGTTATCCATTTATCCGGTTATTCGGGCCTTGAGGTGCTTGAACCCCATCCAAAAAAGGGATCCATCCATCCTGCGGTAACCTTGCCCAATTCCGACATAGGAGCAAAACGATTAAAAAGCGGTGTGTATTTTGTAGTTGACGGCGATTCCATGGTTAAAGAGATAGTGGCAACACTGGGTGGCAAAATAGTTGAACTCCAACCGGCATCCAGAACTCTTTATCATGCCGCTTGTTGCATATCAGCGAATCATCTGGTTGCACTGTTGGGAACAGCACAAAAGTTGGCCGATACCTTAGGAGTGCCGTTTGAACTGTTTGAATCGTTGGCCAAAACAGCTTTGGAGGATGTGATCGCTGTGGGTCCCTCCCAAGCCTTGACTGGACCTCAGGCCCGCGGAGACTCAGAAACTGTCAATGCTCACCGCTCGGTTCTTGCTTTTGACGAGTTGGAAGTATACGACGCTATGTCCAATCAAGCTTATAGGCTTGCTAATCCGGAGGTATACCCATGCAGGTACTGACAACGGTAGAGGAAGTTTTGAAGACTTTAGATGCACAAAGGCACAAAAACCCCAGAGTTGGGCTGGTTCTGACGATGGGAGCGTTACATGAAGGTCACGCCAGTTTGATATCACGGGCCCGTATGGAATGTGACACAGTATTTACAACTATTTTTGTCAACCCTTTGCAGTTTGATTCAAACCAAGACTTTAACTGCTATAACAGAGATTTGGAAAGTGACATAAAAAAAGCCGCAGATTTGGATGTCGACTATCTCTTTACGCCCTCACCTCAGGAAATGTATCCGTCGCCATTTTTGACGCGAGTCTGGGTCAACAAACTTTCAGATATCTTAGAAGGCGCAAGTCGCATTGGTCATTTTGAGGGTGTAACAACTGTTGTCGGAAAGTTTTTTGCCATTTTTACTCCTTGCCGTGCTTATTTCGGAGAGAAGGATTATCAGCAACTTGTAATAATACAACATATGGCTAGGGATATTTTCCCTGCTATTGAGGTAGTTGCCTGTCCAACGGTACGGGCAGATGACGGTTTGGCTCTATCAAGCAGGAACATACGCCTCACCTATGAACAACGTAGCGTTGCTACAAGTATTTATAAAGCATTAACAGCCGGTAAAAATGCAATTGAACAAGGCGAACGCAAAGCCCAAGCAGTCGAACTGCTGCTTGCTGGCATGCTCAAAGATCAGCCCGGGTTGGAGGTTGATTATGCACAGGTTAGAGCATCTGACAGTTTAGATCTGATAGATCCGCTAGAAGGTAAAGTCCGTTTATTGGCGGCTGTTTTGATTTCCGGTATACGATTGATTGACAACATAGGAGTATTGATCCCGGATGATAACAGTAGTAGATATGAGCAATGAGCACAAAATAAGTAGTGAGAAAAGGAGTACTGAATGCTGAGACGTATGATGAAATCCAAGATTCACAGAGCGACTGTAGTAGATGCGAATCTTGACTATGAGGGGTCAATTAGCCTTGATCCCCGGTTAATGGAGCTTGGTGACATTATGGAGTATGAGCAAGTAGCTGTTTTGGATATAAATAATGGGTCCCGATTTGAGACCTATGCTATACGCGGCAAACCCGGTGAGGTTTGCATAAACGGTGCTGCTGCGCGGTTAGTGCAGTTGTCAGACAAGGTAATTATTATTACTTATGGAGATTTCAACGAAGAGGAGTTGAAAAAGTTCAAGCCCAAGGTCATCCACGTGGATCAAAATAATAAACCCACCGGTAATGCGATCGCCGCTTTCATTTGATGTAATTATTGTTGGTAGTGGTGTAGCGGGACTGGTTGCGGCTGTTCATCTTTTATCGAATCCCGGGATCAAAGTGGGGATATTAACCAAGGGTGAGTTATCTTTATCTGCAACACAGTTGGCCCAAGGTGGAATAGCGGCTGTCTTGGGTGACAATGAAGACTCTGCTGATTTTCATTTTGCTGATACTTGTGCGGCTGGGGCGGGGCTATGTGATTTAGAGGCGGTTAGGATGATGGTGGACGAAGCTCCTGGCGTAGTGGCTAAGTTGATAGGACTTGGTGCAACCTTTGATTCTTCTTCGAGCGGCGGATTGTCCCGCTTGCTTGAGGGAGGACATTCAATGCCCAGGGTGATACATGCAAAAGGCGCAGCTACCGGTGCGGAAATAGAGAGAGCTTTAGTTGCGTACCTGAGAGGAAGTCAAGTTGCCGGTGATTTGTGTATTATGGAAAACTGCTTTGTTGTTGATCTTTTGCTTCAACAAGACCGTTGTAAAGGAGTTGTGGCACTCAATTCGTTACAAGAGATTGAGGAGGTATTTGCCCCAAACGTAATTTTAGCTACAGGCGGTACCGGACAGATGTACAGTGTTACGACCAATCCGCTTTTATCTACAGGTGATGGTATTGCTATAGCGCTTAGAAGAGGGATACCGGTGGCTGATGTTGAGTTTGTACAGTTTCATCCAACCGCTTTGTACCACTCCTTAATGCCGCGCCCACTTTTATCAGAAGCGTTGAGAGGGCATGGCGCCAAGATCAGAGATACTAACGGAGAGCGTTTTGTTGATGAACTGCTGCCCAGAGATGCGGTGAGCCGGGCTATGGCCGTTAAAATGATTGAACAGTCTGTAGATCATTTATGGCTCGATGTTACTGAACTGGAGGATTTTTTCGATCAGTTCCCGACTATAGCTAAACTTCTAAATACACTGGGATTGGACCCTTCTTCAGAGTGGCTTCCGATAGCTCCTGCCGCCCACTACATATCAGGCGGTATAATCACCGATTTACACGCCGCCACTGGATTGCCGGGACTGTGGGCTGTGGGTGAAACAGCTTGTACCGGTGTGCATGGCGCCAACCGCCTTGCCTCCAACTCTTTGCTGGAGGGTATGGTATTTGCTACTCAAGCGGCACATGCAATATTGGAGGGAGTAAGCGGACCTGAACCTAATGGGGTGATGAAGGAGGTTCTGGCTGATAACGCCTCTGTTGCCAAAGAACAGGTAATCGGAGGTTTTACCGTCCCCCCCCTCTACCATGGGCATCAAAAGTTGATCACAAATCAATTTACCGCCTCAACTGAGCGTATAGCCGGTTTGCGTGATTTGCTTGAGCACACAATGACTAAGTATGTGGGAGTGTTGCGGAGTAAAGCATCACTTGTTGAAGCCGGTAATATCTTTTCTGAGTTGGAGAATGATCTGGTTAAACTTATAGATCCAAATGAGTTACAAATCTTACCCCAGCCTCAGGTGGGTCTATTTGCAACAGACAAAACTGATGAGACGGATCTGTCTTACCCCCCCTTACCCGATTTACGGTATGGAAAACCCAGGGAGCTTTACGAACTTGTTAATTTGTTTGAGGTGGGGGTGGCAGTACTGCAAAGTGCTTACTTTAGAACTGAGACCAGGGGGTCACATGTAAGAACTGATTATCCCGATACTGATCCCGCCTGGACACGGCGGTTTATATACCCTCTTAGTTTCCAAATGCACCGCTCGGTTTCTAAAGACGTTCCTGTTTTGAGTGTGGATAATGAATAACTGTTTCTCAAATTACCGCCGCAACAATGTTGACCCGCCTATTGCCCTCATCAAAGAGGTGGTATCTAAGGCACTGGCGGAAGACTTAATGCCTCTTGGTGACCTTACCTCCTCTTTGTTCCCTGACAATCTATCCGGACGCGCCAAGATAGTTGCAAAGTCCACAGGAGTACTGGCCGGACGGTTATGTGCACAAGAGTCTTTTTACCAGTTTGATCCAAGAATTACAGTTGATTGGCAAGTAAAAGACGGAGATAGCGTTACCAAAGATGTTACAGTGGCTGCGCTGAGCGGACCTTTGGTATCGATTCTTACAGCTGAGCGTACCGCACTGAATTTTTTATGTCATCTTTCGGGTATAGCCACTTTGACGCGTCGCTTTGTTGAACAAATCAATGATGTAAATCCCAATTGTCAAATATGGGATACCAGGAAAACAACTCCCGGGCTTAGAACTGTTGAAAAAGCTGCGGTTAGAGCAGGAGGCGGATTTAATCATCGGGGCAATCTGTCTGAAAGTATTTTGATAAAAGATAATCATGTGGCAAAACTGTCCATAGCCGACGCTGTCGCACTGGCGCGCAAATACTGGCCGGGCAAGACAGTGCAAGTGGAATGTGACACTTTGGAACAGGTTGAGCAGGCTCTTTATGCCAAAGCGTCAATTATCATGCTTGATAATATGGATCTTTCCGCAGTGAAGAGCTGTGTTGAGCTTATAAATGACAAGAGAAACAGCCAATCTCAACAGGTTCTGATTGAGGTTTCAGGCGGGGTCAATCTTGACACGGTTGGGCTTTATGCCGCCGCTGGGGTTGATGTAATCTCTGTTGGTGCTATAACGCACTCAGCGCCTATATTGGATTTGGGACTGGATATAGAATAACTATGTTATTGGCTTTAGACGTTGGCAATACACAAACTGTTATCGGACTGTTTAATTCTGTTTCTCCCGACTCCGCCCATTCCGACTCCGACTTATCCGATCCCGCCCGTTTCGAGTTGTTATTCCACTGGCGCTTGTCTACCGTTGCTGAAAGAACGGCTGACGAACATGTATTGATGTTGACACAACTGCTTGCACTGAAAGGGCTTGATGCTTTTACAGCCATAGACGGAATTGTTCTTTCTTCCACGGTCCCAATTGTCCAAGCTGCCTTGCGTGAAATGCGAGAACGCTGGTTTCAAGTTCCTTGTGTGGTGTTGGGTCCGGGTGTTCGAACCGGTATGCCTATACTGTATGACAATCCAAAAGAGGTTGGGCCTGACCGTATTGCAAATGCTGTAGCGGCTCTTGAGTTATATGGGGGGCCTGCGATAGTTGTGGATTTCGGTACCGCTACTACTTTTGATGCGTTATCGGCTGACGGTGAGTATCTCGGCGGTGCCATAGCGCCGGGAATACAGGTGAGCTTGGACGCTTTGGTTGAAAAAGCTGCCGCACTCCGGCGCGTTGAACTTCTTGAACCAAAAAATATAATAGGAAGGTCCACCGTAGAATCAATTCAGTCCGGTACACTTTTTGGTTATGCCGGCCTTGTACAAGGTTTGTGCGAACGCTTCGCTCAAGTATTAGGCAATGCCTCTGTCATTGCTACGGGCGGTATGGGTGAGTTGCTGCTGCGGTTTTGCCCGTCTATACAACATTACGAACCATGGCTGACTTTGTATGGTTTGAAAATCATATATACAAAGAACAGTTTCGAGTAAAGTTGTATAAATGAAATATCATCACCCATACAGTATCTCATACTTGACAGTCCTATGGTAAATGACATCCCCTACAGTTTTCACAAAACATCTGACATTCATCAAGTTATAGATCAATGGTCGTTTCTTTCCGCGACCCAAGAATCGGGACACAAAGTCAAGGTTGCCGGTCGCGTAGTTTTATCCCGACCCCAAGGTGGTTTGTCATTTGCTTCCTTACGGGATTGGACAGGTTCCATACAGCTATTTGCCTTAAAATCCGTTACTTTGAATTTTGATCAATTTTCCAAACTGAAACTTGGTGACTGGGTTGGGGTTGAAGGAGAAGTCATACGCACCAAGAGAGGTGAACTAAGTGTAAAGGTTGAAAGTTGGGTTCTATTGGCGGATGCTATTTTAGGATTTGGTGACAAGTACAAGGGGATAAAAGACTCAGAACTGCGTATGCGCCATCGGGAAGCTGATTTGTGGGCCAATGAACGTTCGTTGGAACTGCTTTTGCTTAGAAGTCGTCTCATAAGTTTTCTTCGCAGATATTTGGAAAACAAGGGTTATATTGAAGTGGAAACTCCGATTTTACACCCCGTACCTTCAGGCGCGTTGGCCCGTCCCTTTGTGACTCATCACAACGCATTGGATATGGATCTTTATCTAAGGGTAGCTCCGGAACTCTATCTGAAAAGGCTTGTAGTGGGGGGGCTCGAAAAAGTATTTGAAATAGGTCGGGCCTTTCGCAATGAAGGGCTCTCTCCCAGGCACAATCCTGAGTTCACAATTATGGAACTCTATCAAGCCTATGCAGACTATAACGACATAATGTACCTGACCGAAGAGATTATTTCCGCCGCAGCCGTAGAAGTATACGGCAGTTCGATAATCACATATCAAGATATGCAGTTGGACCTAACCCCTCCTTGGGACAGAATAGCATTAACCGCTCTGCTTTCTGAGGCTGTATCTGAAGATGTTAACCTTGATACACCGTTGACAGACTTAAAAAAGTTGGCAAAAAAGATCGGGGTGGATGTTGATGCATCTTGGGGTCCCGGCAAAATAGTTGTCGAGATGTATGAAAAAGTTTGTGAACCCGATTTGTGGCGTCCAACCTTTGTATGTGATTATCCTTTGGAGGTTTCTCCGCTTGCCCGCCAACACCGCAGCAAAAAGGGTTATGTTGAACGTTTTGAGCTTATTATAGCCGGGCGTGAATTAGCCAATGCTTTTTCTGAACTATGCGACCCCAAAGAGCAACAAAGGCGCTTCGTACAACAGAGTTCCAACTTAGCGGCAGGCGAAGAAGAAGCTATGGGTATGGACTTGGACTATGTAACGGCTTTAGAACACGGTCTTCCCCCTACGGGTGGGCTCGGAATAGGAGTGGATCGCCTTGTCATGTTGTTGGGCAATGTGACGAATATAAAAGATATAATAGCTTTTCCGACTCTAAGGCGCGAAGCACCACCGGTTTAGAACTACGATAAGTACTGTTTGGGCAAGTCCTGCATCAATGCATCCGCCAAGGAAATAAGTGCATCTCTGAGTTCAGGTATTTGGATCTTTTCCCCGGCTTGCCCAGCCAATTTCACATAGTGCAGTCCTTGGATGACGCTGTCTTTTATGGCAGGCGAAGAGGTTATTAATGCTCTGATTTTGTCTATCCCCTCCTGGTCTGCTAACTGGTCCAACGGCTTTCCCAAAAGAGAGCCGAGTTCAGCGCCTATCTCCTTGTCCTTTAGTCCGAACAGCACGGGCAACGTATAAACCCCTTCCGCCAGGTCTTGACCGGGGCGTTTTCCGAGTTCTGCTTCTGTTCCTATTATGTCCATTACATCGTCTTTTATTTGAAAGGCTATTCCGAAATTGTGCCCGTAGTTTGTTACTGTTTCCACTTGATCTCGGCTCATTTTTGCCAGCAAGGCACCTATGCGGCATGCCGTTCCCATCAAATATGCTGTTTTCCCCGATATGGCTTTAAAGTAGTTTTCATAACTTCTGGTGGTTTGATGGGCCAAGCGAACCTCTTCCATCTGCCCTTTGCAAAGTTCTCCGAGCGTTACAGCCAACAAGGCGGAAATATCAGATCCCAAGCTGGCACCCAGTTCAGCTGATTTTGCCAGTAACATATCCCCTGCAATTATGGCACTTAGATTACCCCAACGTGAGTTTACGCTTTGAATTCCTCTTCTGGAAAGTGCTTCATCCATAACGTCATCATGGTACAAAGAACCAAGATGAATCAGCTCAACCGCGGCCGCACCAGCGAGGACGACCTCGCTTGGCATATTGGCGGAGTTAGGATCAGAACCGGCTGGTTGACAAGTTCCGCAAGCCAAGGTCAATGTAGGGCGTAGCCGTTTTCCGCCTGCATTTAACAGATGTGTGGCTATTTCATCCATAAAAGGGCTGTCGGTTGTCAGTACTTTTTTTAAGTATTTCTCCAGGTTGACCAGATTTTCTTCTAAAAATTTAAGGTTGAGGGTGTTTATTATGTCCATTTTCATAAAAAAGTAGCATTATTTGTTGTACTGCAGTAGCAAATGTCTCATCTTATAGGTAAACTGGTTAATAAGTAAAGTTATTTAGGAGGAAATTGGTTGTTTGAACGTTTTACTGACCGAGCTAGAAGAGTACTTGTGTTGGCTCAAGAAGAGGCACGCCTGTTGAATCATAGTTTTATCGGGACCGAGCACATACTTTTGGGGCTTATCCACGAAGGTGACGGAGTTGCGGCTAAGGCACTTGAATCTCTTGGTATATCTTTAGAGGTAGTTCGCAAGAAGGTGGAGGAAACGATAGGTCCGGCCGGCACCCCCCCTTCGGGATCACCCCCATTTACTCCCCGGGCAAAGAAGGTATTGGAATTGTCGCTTCGGGAAGCTCTTCAGTTGGGACATAACTATATAGGTACAGAACATATGTTGCTTGGTTTGGTAAGAGAGGGTGAAGGTGTGGCGGCACAGGTTTTAGTTAGTTTAGGAGCCGATTTGGGTAAAGTGCGCCAACAGGTCATCCAACTGCTCTCCGGTTATCAGGGGAAAGAAACCGTAGGAGTAGGGCCGGGATCTTCTGCCGGTGACTTGCCATCGGGATCCCCCATATTGGATCAGTTTGGCCGCAATCTGACAGCACTGGCGCGTGATAAAAAACTGGATCCAGTGATTGGTCGCGAAAAAGAGATAGAAAGAGTTATGCAGGTGTTGTCACGTAGGACTAAAAACAACCCTGTATTAATTGGGGAGCCGGGTGTCGGTAAGACGGCTATTGTTGAAGGTTTAGCCCAACGTATAGTTGCTCAGGAGATACCCGAAACATTAAAAGGAAAGCAACTTTATACTCTGGACCTCGGAGCGTTGGTGGCGGGCAGCAGATACAGGGGGGACTTTGAAGAGCGTCTCAAGAAGGTATTAAAAGAGATAAGGCACAGAGGAGACATTATACTTTTTATTGACGAACTCCATACTCTGGTTGGAGCGGGTGCGGCAGAAGGCGCCATAGACGCGGCATCTATTTTAAAACCCCTCTTAGCCAGAGGTGAACTCCAAACTATAGGTGCCACAACTTTGGATGAATATAGGAAGCATGTTGAAAAAGATGCCGCTTTGGAAAGAAGGTTTCAACCCATAAAGGTAGAGGAACCTACCCTTGAACAGACTATTGAAATCCTGCGAGGTTTGCGATCCGCTTATGAGGAGCATCATTCCGTTACTATTACCGATCAGGCTTTGGTGGCAGCCGCGAATATGGCAAACCGCTATATTTCTGACCGGTTTTTACCTGATAAAGCTATAGATTTACTGGACGAGGCAGGCAGTAGGTTGCGCCTGAGACGAGTTACCGTACCACCCGAACACAAGAAGCTGCAAGATGATCTTATGCGTGTTCGCAAGGAAAAGGAAGCGGCTTTAACGCGCCAGGACCACGCCCAAGCCGAGAAACTTTCAGGGAAAGAAAAAGAACTTTTAGGAACCAAAGAGGCTCAGGAGTTGGAGTGGAGATCCCAAGGAATAGAACTTTTTGATGTTGTTGATGAAGATGTTATAGCAGAGGTTCTCTCTGTTTGGACGGGCATACCTGTATACAAGCTGACGGAAGAGGAAACTACAAAGCTGTTGAAAATGGAAGATGAGCTTCATAAACGGATAGTTGGTCAAGACGAGGCTTTGCAAGCTTTGTCAAGAGCCATAAGACGTACAAGGGCGGGTTTGAAAGATCCCAAACGTCCCAGCGGCTCGTTTATCTTCCTTGGTCCCACCGGCGTAGGTAAGACCGAACTGGCGAAGGCTTTGGCGGAGTTTCTTTTTGATGATGCGGATGCTTTGGTGCAGCTGGATATGAGTGAATACATGGAGAAACATACTGTAAGCAGGATGGTTGGCTCACCTCCGGGATATGTCGGTTATGATGAAGGTGGACAGTTAACTGAAGCTGTACGCAGGAAACCGTTTTCTGTGGTACTTTTTGACGAGATAGAGAAGGCCCATACAGACATCTTCAATACACTTTTGCAGATACTTGAAGACGGTCGTTTAACTGACGCACAAGGGCGGAGCGTTGATTTTAAAAATACCGTTATAATAATGACTTCGAATCTTGGTACCGAAGAACTTAGGCGTGCTGCAGTTGGCTTTGCAAAAGCATCTGAAGCCGCAACGCATGAAAAGATGAAGGAAAGACTGAACAGTGCTCTCAAGAATCATTTCAGACCGGAATTTCTAAATCGTGTGGATGAGATTATTGTCTTTCATGAGTTGACTACAGGTGAAATGGTACAGATAGTTGATCTGTTGATGAATAGGGTTACCGAACAGTTGGATTCACGCGGCATTGCTTTGGAGCTGACCTTGGCTGCTAAACAGTTTCTTGCCACCAAAGGTTATGACCCTGCTTTGGGCGCGCGTCCCTTGAGGCGAACAATTCAACAGCTGATTGAAGATCCCTTAGCCGAAAAGATCTTGGAGAAACAGTTCCAAGCCGGAGACACCATCATAGCCGACTGTGTGGACTCATCTATAGTGTTTCATGCAATGGAAAGTCTTGAGCCACCGCCCTTGGAGTTTGCCGGTAGTGGACCCCAGGTTAACTGAAGTTAACAAGTTAGCTGACTTTACCATTTAGGCTGTCATACCCCTGTTGTATGATGAGGCTCATGGTTATAAAAAAATCAGTTTATCAATGTAGCGAATGTTCCAACTTAACCTCAAAATGGAAAGGGCGTTGCGATTCATGCGGTGCTTGGAATACTGTGGGGGAGTATGAGAATCCTTCCGGTGGATACTCTAACAGCTTAAGCGGGTATTTAGATGTTTTAGATGCTAAGCCGGTTCCAATGTGCGAGATAAGTATAAGCGATGCAACCACTTGTATTCCCACCGGAGTGCTTGAAATAGACAGAGTTCTTGGAGGTGGTTTATTACCGGGTTCGGTGACGCTTTTAGGCGGTGAGCCCGGAATTGGTAAGTCTACTTTAATTATACAAGCACTCGGTGCTCTAGCCGCCAGAGGCCATAAGGTATTGATGATTTGTGCGGAAGAATCGGTTAACCAAGTATATTTAAGGGCGGAGCGCTTGGGTGTTTGTCGTGATAATTTTTGGTTGTTGCCAGAAACGAACTTGTCAAAGGCGCTTGAGTCCATATCGAACATTGCTCCCTTGTTAGTGGTTGTTGATTCCATACAAACTGTTTTTGATCCGCGAGTTAACTCCGCCCCTGGCAGCTTGCTTCAGGTACGTGCATGTGCCGAACAACTTGTACGTTTGGCGAAGATTACCGATATATCGGTTATATTGATTGGTCATGTGAACAAAGAAGGCGCTTTAGCCGGTCCGAAGGTGTTGGAACATATTGTAGATACGGTTTTATCTTTTGAGGCTGAACGCTACTCTTCCTTGAAACTTTTAAGGGCGACAAAACATCGCTTTGGCCCTACAGGCGAGTTAGGTGTGTTCGAAATGACTCCGGGTGGGCTTAGTGAGGTTTTTGATCCCAGTAAACTCTGGCTTGTTGATTACGGTAGTGACGGTTCTGACCGGCGGCGAGGAGTTGTGTTTGCAACCATGGAAGGACCGAGAGCATTGCTTGTCGAATTGCAGGCGTTGGTGGTCAGATCTACCGCTTCTATGCCCAGACGTTTTGTACAGGGCTTGGATCAACAAAAATTATCAATGGTTATGGCTGTTTGTGAACGTATAACCGGTTTGCACCTTGGAGGCATGGATGTGTTTGCTTCTGTTACGTCAGGGTTGAAGATAGTTGAACCGGCGGTGGACTTACCTTTGGCCTTGAGCTTGATCTTAGCTGCCTATGGTATTGCATTACCGGAAGGATTGGTTGCCATAGGTGAAGTAGGCTTGGGTGGTGAAGTCAGGCAAGTTTCACAACTTACAAAACGTTTGGCGGAGGCAAATAGGTTGGGATTCAAAAAGGCCATAGTGCCGTATAATACTGTACCTGATGACAAAGAGGGTAAAAGCGGAATTGAGTTGTTCCAAGTGAGAAGTCTGTCGGAAGCTTTTGACATCGTGTTGTCGAAGCAGAAAAGAAAGCCCCTACCGATTGGCGATGGTCAAGACTGTGGTCCTGTGCGCAAGATTGCCGTGTCATCCGTACCCAGATAAGCTGCGATGACGGCGGGATCATTCAGCACTTCAAAAGGTAAACCCTTGGACAGCACTGCACCTAAGTGCATGCAGATCATCTTGTCCGCAATTGCGGAAACCAAAGGAACATCATGTTCTATGACAACAAAGGATGCTTTCGTCTTATCTCTCATGGCTAAAATCAGTTTGCCCAAAGCCTCGCTTTCCCGTTGAGCTACACCTGCGGAGGGTTCATCTAAAAGAAGTATTTGAGGATCATGAGCCAATATACAAGCAAGTTCAACTATTCTTCTGGTGCCGGTAGAGAGCTCTGAGACAAAAGAGTCTCTCCAACGCGTTAACCCCATTTCCACAAGCAGCTCATCAACTCTTTTTTGAGTTTGCTCTTCTGAATTAACTGCCGCTGAGAGTCTTAGCATATTGGCTAAAGGGTCTTTCACAGCAATGTGTTGTTCAAGTGCCACCGCCAATGTTTCCGCTACAGTCAAGAACGGGAATAATAAGGCATCCTGGAATACCCGGCCTATGCCCATGGTAGCTCTCTTGGAAGGAGGAATATTTGTTATCTCTTGATCGTTTAGAATGATTTTTCCTTGGTCTGGATATAAGAATCCCGAACATACATCGAACAATGTGGACTTTCCCGCTCCGTTGGCACCTATAATTCCTAAGATTTCTCCGGGCTCCACAGATATGTCCACACTGTCCAGCGCCGATATACCCCCGAAGTGCTTGCTGATTCCCACAACAGAAAAGCCACGTTGCCCATGAACGGCACCACCGGAACCGTTACCGGTCACATCGGGTGATAACTCCATATCAGCACGGGTAGATTCGTTTACAGCCACTTTTGATTGGGATTTAGACGCTGCACGTAAGAATACCGACCTAAGCAGGTTTGGCTGCTCTTCAAGTTTAGGAGTAGGGCCTGAAAAGCGTACCTGACCTCTTTCCATGAATACCGCTGTTGAAGCTATTGCGGTTGCAACGTTTACCGACTGTTCAACCACTACTATGGTTACACCTGATAGAGACAACTGCCGTATAACGGGGATTAACTGTGCCACCACCGTAGGGGCCAACCCAAGTGATAACTCATCTATCAAAAGTAGTTTCGGCTTGCATAACAAGGCTTGCGCCAGTGTGAGCATTTGCTGTTCTCCTCCGGACAACAGTCCCGCCTTAGAAGAGAGTCTGTCTTTTAATATGGGGAATAAAGTGAAAACTTGATTCATGGTATCATTGATGAACTGCTGATTATTATGGTTCACCCATCCGGCCAGTTCAAGGTTTTCCGCAACAGTTAAGGAGGGGAATACCCCTTTTCCTCCCGGCATTGTTACCAACCCTGCCAGTACACGAGAGATTGGGTCCCAATTAGTTATGTCCTTACCATCAAAGATAATCTTCCCCTTTTTTGCGTCTAAAATACCGGCGGCAACCTTTAAGGTAGTGGATTTTCCCGCGCCGTTAGTGCCCAACAAAGCCACAACTCCTCCTCTTTGGACAGACAAATTCACCGAGAAAAGTACTTGTGAACGTCCGTATGATGCGCTTATATCGGAACAAATCAGCAAAGCTTCTAAGTCCTTATCTTTCTCCGGGGTATGAGTCGTACGCGAAGTACCGGACTGTTGTTGTGTCATTTCCAAGTCTTCCAATGCACTGAGTTGTAATGCCGGGTCCAGTGAAGTTGACGAAGCGTCAGAAGGGATTGAGGCGTAAAGTGCATGTTCAGTGACACCCCGCTTTTTGGCAACAACAGATAGAATAAAATCTCTTATCATATAGAATACCCCACCCAAGCCTTCAGGCATAATATACAGTATAATCAACATTCCAGCTCCTGTAGCCAGATACTGCCATGCACCGGTAAGGAAGTACTGTATTCCCTCGTAAAATACCGCTCCCAACACAGCACCCAGGGGCGAAGCCAGTCCGCCTATCACAACCATTATGAACACGGTAAAGCTGGCATCAGGTGATATCCCTGCGAAGCCCAACCCTTTTAAATTGGTTACATACAGTCCGCCGGCCATCCCGGCCATTGCGCCTGCTACGGCAAAAGCAACGAGGCGTGTACGAAGCGGGCTTATCCCATATACTGCCGCACCTTTTGGGTTGTCCCTAACAGCCAGCATTATTCTTCCGACTCTGCTTTTTCTCATGTTGTGGGCGACGAACAGTCCAAATAACAGTACTGCTAAACACAGGTAGTAAAGGGTAAGTGGAGATCCCAAGGAAAAACGGTTGAACAGTATGGGTCTTGGGATAGAAGCAGGAACCAGTGATGGAAAGTAATTAGAGTTTAAGAAAAAAGTTGACACCGGTACGGCAAAGGCCATAGTTGTAACGGCTAAGAACAACCCGGGTATTCTAAGTGCGGGAAGCCCTACTATAATTGCAACTACAGCTCCCAGCGCTCCGGCAATTACCAGTGCAATCAGTAGGTTTATATGGGCGCTGACGGTAAGCCCTCCTATAGCAGCAGCTCCCACCCCGACGAAAGCAAACTGACCAAGACTTAGTTGGCCGGACCATCCTGTTAGAATTACCAGTGACACTGCGACAATGGCATATACGGCGATGGATATCAATAAAGTTACTTTGGAAGTTGAAACTATTATTGGTATGAATATCACCGCTCCAATGATTAAAACACCGAGAGTTATCTTTGACAGGCGAATTTCAGGCAACTTGGCAAGTATGTTCGGGATAGGTCTTGCTTCGCGCACGGCCGCATTTTGAGTGGACTCCGTGCCGGCGCGGGTATACTTTTTGAGTTTGAACAACAAAACGACCAACAGAAGCACAAAAGTTCCAACATCTATAAAAGTCGAGTTAGGATGTCCCCAAAATACAACTTGTTGAAAAACTCCCAATACCAATGCCGCAAAAAACGCAATTGGGAACGACTCCATACTGCCTATGGCAGCGGCGGCAAGAGGTATGAGCAACGTAGTAGGCCCTGTAGCCGCACCGATATTTGCTCCCTGTACGGCTTCGGTAAGGATTGACCCCAAGCCGGACAGTACGGCGGCGCTGACCCATACAATTATTGAAAGTCTTCTTATCGGTATTCCGAGCAGTAGGGCTCTTTCCGAAGAGTCTGCTGTTGCCCTTATTGCCGTGCCGTATCTTGTGTGCTCTAAGAATGCCCACAGCAACACCATACACAAGGGAACTATTATAATTGTTACTATCATATTTCCATTGAAGATAATTGGCCCCCATGTAAACTGAGTCGAGGCAAAGGGGGTTGTAAATGTGGTAAGCGGGGAGAGGTTGGCAAAAAGTTTAGGCAAGCCCAGTTCACCGGCGGCCAAGAGTTGCGCCAAACCTATAGTCGCCACTGTAACTATTAATCGCGACGAGCGTTCAAAGCGCCTTACGAATACGACTTCGACCAGCCAGCCTGTCATAGCTGCTGCTATCATCCCTATTACTAGGGCAACAAAAAAAGAAATATGTTCCCCTGTTACCATTAGAACTGCTGTTGCGGAAGCTAACCCTCCTATATTTGCTTGAGCAAAATTAATAATTCTGGACGAACGGTAGATCAATACCAATCCCATAGCGGTTAGTGCATATAAACCGCCATAAATTATACCCAATAGCCCTATGGCGGTGGGGATGCCTTTTGGCGTGAAGATACCGCCTACATACCAAGCAACTATCAGTGTAACAAATATGAGTGGATAAAGAACCCCTTTTTGCGAGAGCATTTCTCTGGCATTTGCTAGTCCGCTGGGCATAGTTCTTGTCCGCATATCTTGTTTAAACCTCCTTGGAATACTTCGCTGTTTTTGTTACTGTCTTCATACTGTGGTTGCATTATAGTTCCTCTTGCTCTTGTGTTTTGGTATTGATATGGTATCTTAGTTTACTATAACAGTTTAATGAGTTAATTATAAGTTATAGATCAAAGTTTGTCGTTAGATGTGATAGGGCGCTAACCTGATGTTTATGTCGTCAAAATTAAGTTCTGCTTTAGAGAGTTTGTCTTCACTCATACTTCCCCCTGAGTATGGAGGTCCGGAGCCGACTGTATTTGTGCCGCGTTTTAAGGCTTTCTTAGATGCTCAACCAAAAGCAGTGAGCATAGCGGTATATGTGGGTGCAACTCTTGTAAATACCTGGGCATGTTTAACTACGGGCCATAGCTTGTCCTCATTACCTCCATCCCGTCGTGAACAGGTATTGGAAGGTTTCCTTCGTCATAAACAAACCGCGCTGGCTTTGGAAGGACTTAAAACTCTTGTTTTATTGGTGGCGGGATCGGAGCGCTTCAAGGATGAAATTTTGGCTTCTGCTAAGTCAACTTCACCGGCTAGGCCCGATGCTGTGTTGGATATAGCCTCAGCGGAGTGGTGGCCAAGTAGGTCCCGTTTTGATGCAGTTATAGTTGGCTCTGGTGCCGGCGGTGCTATGGCTGCAAGAACATTGGCCCGCAAGGGGATGGCTGTGCTTATTGTTGAAGAGGGCGCCAGGCATGGCGTGGAGGAGTTTAGAACCGTACACCCGTTAGAACGTTTTGCAAGTATTTACAGGGACGGTGGAAGCACGATGGCGCTTGGCGTACCACCGGTTGTGTTGCCTATAGGCCGGGCGGTTGGAGGGACAACGGTAATTAATTCCGGTACCTGTTACAGAACTCCCGAAGAGGTGATGTTACGATGGAGAGATGAAGAGGGGTTTGTGCTGGCTGATCCTGAACTGTTTAATCCTTATTTAGATGAAGTGGAAGCCACTTTGGAAGTTGCTCCTGTTCGGTTGGAGGTAATGGGTGAAAACGGTAAGTTAGCCTTAGAAGGTGCCAAGGCACTGGGGTGGAAGGCATCACCTTTACTCCGTAATGCACCCGGATGTGGGGGGTGCTGCCAGTGTGCAATAGGCTGTCCTCGCAATGCCAAGTTTGGTGTTCATTTAAACGCCTTACCCCAAGCATGCCAGGATGGAGCTAAAATCTTATCGGATGCACGGGTTGATAAAATTTTGTTGGAAAATGGACATGCCAAAGGGGTTGTGGCCAGGCGTAAAGGGGGATCTTCGCTTATAATTCATGCCGATGTGGTTGTAGTAGCTTGCGGAGCCACCGAAACTCCCCTGTTGCTTAGGCGCTCTGGGATAGGCAAA
Source organism: Actinomycetota bacterium (assembly GCA_023379935.1). Classification (GTDB taxonomy): domain Bacteria; phylum Actinomycetota; class Acidimicrobiia; order Acidimicrobiales; family JAMCPD01; genus JAMCPD01. The sequence continues at coordinate 46,624 of JAMCPD010000017.1, forward strand.
CATCCCAAACTTGGACACAACTTGGCCATTCATCCCGGTGTCGGTGTTGGCGGACGTTTTGAAGAAGAGGTAGTGGCGTGGCGGGGTGTGCTTCAAAGCGCAGGCATAGAGGAGTTCCATGAGAAATATGGAATATTGATAGAAGCAACCTCTACACCTCCGGGTATGGGATCAATAATACTGCAGGGGTATGGAAAACACCTACTTGATGAGTTGGACAACTCTGTTCACCTTGCTACATTGGGGGCAATGGTAGCCGACGGTCCAGCCGGGCGGGTAATCGGAAATAAGAACGCTTTAATATTTTACAATTTAATGCGAAAAGACGGTAAAAAGTTGATAAAAGCCATTGAGGTCATGGCGAAACTGCTTTTTGCCGCTGGCGCTAAAGAAGTAATGACGGGTATTCCGGGTGTAGCCCCACTGCACAAAGAAGATCAAATTGAGTCGGCTTTGAGCAATGTCAACTTTCGTGATTTGCACTTGGCGGCTTTTCATCCAACAGGTACTGCGGCGGCGGGTTCAAATCCCGATAATCATCCGGTTTTGCCTGACGGACGTCTGAGAGGAGTCCAAGGCGTTTGGTTGGCGGATGCCTCCATTTTGCCTACTTGTCCAACAGTAAATCCCCAAGTATCAATTATGGCGGCAGCATTAGCGGTGGCGGATGGGATATCTAAGCCGTTAATGTGAACAGTTATGCAGTTTTCAGTAGTTTTTTGAAAAATGAATTCCTTCGCTAAGCATACCGGCGACACTTCTGGTATGCTTCCTCGCTGGAAAGGGCAAAAGGGACGATTAGAAGTATGGTATGCAACCGTTAGCGATCCCGATAATCAAATTGGCTTTTGGATACATCATGAGATGGTGGCACCTCTTGAAAGTCGGGCTTATGTACACGGTTGGATTGGGGTGTTTTACCATGACAGCCCGCCCGAAGTGGAACGTTTTGGTCGTTCTTATCCGGACTATTTTCCGGCTGAAGTTCAAGATCCCAAAGCGGCCTTGTTTTCCTGTAAAGAGGTAGAGTTTGGTCAAGGTTGGATGCGGGGCAATACGCAAAACATAACTTGGGATCTTGAGTTCCAAGATGCAACTAACCCCCTTTTTACCTTTCCTCGTATAGCTTGGGAACGGGAGCTTTTACCGGCTGCTCAGATAGTCCCTGCTCCCGCCGGACTGTTCACCGGAGAAGTGAATACGGCTGCTAAGCGGTTTTTATTTGAAAAAGCTTTAGGCGGCGTTGCCCATATTTATGGACATGGAAATGCTCTCCGATGGGTGTGGCTTCATGCCAATTTAAACTCTACAGATGTGTTGGAGATAGTATCGGCCAAGTCAAACAGCTTTTCATCTCTTCCGCTCATGGGTTTTGTGAAACTGCGGATAGGGAATTTGGAATGGCCGGAAAATACGCTGCTTAGTGCGTTAAAGTTTCATACTAAATTAAAATTTCCCGATTTTGAACTGACAGGTACTGTCGGTCGCAGGAGGATCAGGGTACAGGTTCATATACCTCTCCAAAATGCGGTGGCACTTTCTTATACGGATCCCGACGGCGAAACTGCAACTTGCACTAATAGCGAAATAGCGGATGCTGTGATAGTATTAGAGAAGAAGTACCGGAGTTGGGAAACTGAAGCCAACTGGTGTTTAAAAGGAACAGCGCATGCCGAGATAGGAACCAGACCATGAACTACAAAACTACTGAGACAACAGGTGTAAAAAATAAAAAAATTCAAAATAACGGACAAGACAAATCCGAAGATGTATCGCAAATGTCAGAAGTTCAAACTGGGTTAGCTAAAGCGAAAGAGGCATCTTTCTTGTGGCGCAGTTTGTCTTTTGACGCCCGGGCCAAACATATGTTGGCCGTAAAGCGCTTATTGATAAAAAATCTTGATGAAGTGGTGGACACGGTAACTGCTGAAACAGGCAAGATAAGTACTGAAGTAGTTGTAAATGAGGTACTGGTTGTTTCAGAGTTGATCTCTTACTACGCAAAGCATGCCAAGGAGATTTTGGCTACCCGAAAAGTGTCATCCGGCTTATTGCGTCATAAGCGGGCGGAAAAGCGTTATGAGCCTTTAGGTGTTATAGGGATCATAAGCCCTTGGAACTATCCATTAACGCTTTCTTTGGGCCCTGTATCGACTGCTTTGTTTGCCGGTAATACCGTGGTGTTGAAACCTTCTGAGATTACCCCCTCAGTTGGTGTTTTGATAGGTAAGTTGTTTAGCCAGATGAGCGAATATTCTGACATCGTGCAGGTTGTAACCGGGGATGGCAAAGTCGGTGAGGAGTTGGTACGAAGCGGCGTGGACAAGATAGCCTTTACCGGTTCTGTGGCCACAGGAAAAGCTGTTATGAGGGCCGCTTCAGATAGTTTGACTCCCGTGTTGCTTGAACTTGGCGGTAAAGATCCGATGATAGTCTGCTCTGATGCAGACTTGGATAGAGCGGCTAATGCGGCGGTCTGGGGAGCTTTTACAAATGCCGGTCAGACTTGTATGGCCGTGGAGAGAGTTTATGTGGTGAAAGAAGTTTATGACGAGTTTGTGGACAAAGTAATAAAAGCTACCTCCAAGGTACACCAAGGCACGGGGGGTGGCAGTGACATAGGTGCGGTTACCCATCAGGGACAAATGCAGATTATCGAAAGACATTTGGCGGATGCTCTCTCCAAAGGTGCTGAAGTCGTATATGGCGGGAGTAAGGTTATGGTTGGAAATCGCCCTTCGCTTCAACCCACGGTGTTAGTTGGCGTTGATCATTCCATGCAGGTTATGACAGAAGAAACTTTTGGTCCGATCTTACCCATAATGGAGGTTGAAGATGTCGCTGAAGCTCTCTGGTTGGCTAACGATACGCCTTTTGGGTTGAACTCTTCTGTGTGGACATCGGATACTTCTATGGCTGATAAGTTGGTTTCGGGTCTTCAATCGGGGACTGTTTGCGTAAATGATTGCATGGTCTCTTATGCTATGCCTGCTTTAGCATTTGGTGGAGTGAAAAGTTCGGGAATGGGCAGGTCACATGGTCCGGAAGGTTTGCGTGAGTTCAGTCAGTTGAAATCGGTTGCCTATGACCGCTTAGGTGTTAAAAAAGAGTTGCATTGGCTTCCTTTACCAAAGAGTCTCGAGCGCTCGGTGCGCTTGGCGTTGAAAATGCGCCATGGTTGAGTTGGCATTAGTTGGAAAGGAACTGATAGGATAAGATTATGAGTTTTTTAATAGATCCTCCGATGCTGGTTGGTGCAGGTGCTTTAGCTGAAACCAAGATTAGCGATGAAAAGAGTATTACTCGTGTTGAGAAGGTAACCTTAGCGGTCTTTCTTGCAGTCTCTGTCTCACTTTATTTAAATTTAAAGTGGACTAAATGGATGTGGGAAATAGTTGGCGCTGATTCAGGACGTGATTTCATGTTGAATTCAAGACTGTTTCACTTTGAGCATCGTTCACCAAGTTTGTCTACACATGCAACCGCCCTTGGCTTGTTTGCGAGTTACCCTTTGTGGTTTAAGCTTGGGCGCCTATTGGGCAGAAACATGCTTGAGTAACAGACGACCAATCATGATGCTGGCACTGGCGATAAGGGCAAATCCCGCCGCCACCAACCAAGCTGTTTGATAAGAGGTATCTGTTGTTACCAAACCAAATATCAATGGGCCTGCTGCTGATCCTATCAGTACTCCAGTTTGAGTTATTCCGGTTGCAAGTCCCGGGATATCTTGATGCGAGGTGACAACCGCAAAGTTGAAAAGTCCGTTCCACCCCCATCCTGCTCCAAATGCCACCGCTACCGCGGGTATTACAAGCCAGGAAATTCTGGTTGCGAGTAGTATATATCCCACACAGCTGCCGCCCAGCATCATTGCTACAACTGTCAAATGTTTACCTTTCCGTCTATCGGCTAATATGCCGTTGCCCATTCGTGATATAAGACATACCATGCTGCCAGTTGCGGATACTAATCCGGCTTGAGCAGTTGAAATGTGAATTGCCACGCATGATCTTACGATAAAGGTACCAAGTGAAACCCCTGCACCCGCTCCAAAGGCTGCTCCGAGTGCCAATATCCACAAAGGGAGCTTGTTTAGTAAATGCTTTCCCCTTTGACCAGTTTTGCCCACTTGGTTGATATCTGTTGGATCCATCCTACTTGGGTGGCTAAAAGAGTATAGCTTTTTGGCCAATGCTGTTATGCCGGCAATAACCAGCGCAACCAGTCCCGCTACTCCAAAAGCCCATCTCCACCCGATGGTGAGTGCAATAGAAGGAACAGCCAATCCTGCTAACAAGGTAGTAACGGGTATTGCCGACTGTTTTATTGCGAACGCGGTTCCCTGGCGTTTTGATGGTATTGTGTTGGCAAGTAGGTGATTGGCGGCCGGTTGTATTGCACTGTTTGCTATACCGCACAAACCTAAGAAAACCGCAAGTTCCTGCCAAGAATGGACCAATACCGCAATAGCACATAGGCAAACAGCGCAAGTCGATATACCGGCAATCATAATTATCAGTCCTCCTTTTTTATCGGCCAGGCGGCCGAAAAAGGCGGAAAAAACAGCTCCTGATAGGAAAAATATTGTAACAACTATTCCAAGATTGGTATCAGTGAATGGGAAGGATTTGGATATAACAGGTGCCATTGCCCCAGTCAGAAATACTGAAAATACACCTACCGTTGTACCGGCAATTACGGTGAAGAGAATTAAAAAATGTTTTTTTACAGTTGCTGGACGATTTTTCATTATTTTTTTATTAATTAAACTTGCATCAACTGTTTGTAAGTTCTTTTCAAATTGACATTTTGGCCAACTGTCATTAGTCTACTTTGTTTATGATGCAAGCCGATAGAATACCAGTATTGATTAGTACTGGCCAAGTTACACAAAAAGAAGAAGAAATATTTACCGCACTGGATTTAGCTTCACAGGCGGCAAACATTGCGATTGATCCGATACCCGAAGTTCGCGAGATGATTCAACAAGTTTGGATGGTCAATATCTTATCTCATCATGTAGGACCCGCTCCGGCCCGTAAGTTGGCTATGAGACTTGGAATAACCCCAAAAACTTGTTTGACGACAACTATAGGCGGCTCTACTCCCCAGTGGCTGGTTGGATTGGCGGCTGAACAAATAGCGAGAGGTGAAACAGATGTGGTTTTAATTGCCGGTGCAGAAGCCATGCATTCCAGTCGGCTCATCCGTCAAATGCATGCCAGGGGAGAGGAGGTGCCAAACTCTGCTGCCAGCTCAAGTAAAGATGGAGAATCTGATGTTCGCTTGGAGCCTGATTCTGTAATAGGTGAAGATAAGTCCGGAGTCTCTGATGCGGAAGCGGCTATAGGGCTTATAGCACCTGTACACATCTATGCGATGTTCGAAAGTATCTTAGCGGCTAAAAGTGGCAGAACTTATCAACAACACAGGGATGAACTCGCTAAGTTGCTTGCACCTTTTAGTCGGGTGGCTGCCGGTAACCGCTTTGCGTGGTTCAATCAAGCTCGCAGCGCTGCAGAAATTGGAGTACCAAGCAGTGAAAATAGGGTGGTGTGTGAGCCTTATACCAAGTTGATGTCTGCATTTTTAGGGGTTGATCAAGGTGCGGCTCTGTTGGTTACCTCTTTGGCGGTTGCCAAAGAGTTGAAAAAACAAGACGAGATTGTTTTTATATGGGCAGCTTCTAACTGTAATGATGTCTGGTTTCCTCTTGCCAGGCCGGACTTGTCGGTTTCTCCTGCTATTAAAGCTGCGGGGAAAGCAGTATTAGATGCGGCAGGGATTTCTCTGGGAGATATATCTTTTATAGATTTGTACTCCTGTTTTCCCTCGGCAATTCAGATATCGGCTAATGCTCTGGGAATACCCCTTCACGATCCAAGAGGTCTTAGCGTTACAGGAGGGCTGCCTTACTTTGGCGGACCAGGGAACAACTATGTCACCCATTCCATAGCAACTATGGCTGAACGAATCAGAGAAAAAGGCGGTTTGGGGCTTGTGACGGGGTTGGGTTGGTATATAACCAAGCATTCAATAGGTATATATGGCGACAGGCCACCCCCGCGGGATTTTTCAATTGGGGATACAACTGCTGCCCAGGCGGAAATTAATGCCACGGCTCAACCGATTACCATGGGGTTTTTGGACACCGGCGCGAAGGATCCGGAAAATATTCCCGGCGCAGATGCCACTGTGATTGCTTCCACGGTATTGTATGACAATACTTCAACGGTAACCGGTGCTCCGGTATATGCGCGTCTTGACGACGGGAGTCATTTGGCAGCCACGGCCTTTGCCGATGATTTACCTGAGTTGGCCGGCCGGAATTTAGTTGGGGCCAGGATACATGTTGAAGGACAACCTCCCACATATAAGCTCTTGTAGGTAAGTTTGTGAACAGATAAGATATATAAGGAGAAGATAAGAGATGAGTATACAAAGACAACGCCATGATAAGGTAGAGGTTATAACCATTGACAGACCCGAAGCTCGTAATTCTATAGATGGTGCTGCGAGCCAGGCATTGTCCGAGGCTTTTGATGAATTAGAGTCAGACGATAATGTATGGGTTGTTATCCTTACTGGAGCGGGTGATAAAGCTTTTTCCGCCGGTATGGATCTTAAAGCATTTGCCGCAGGTGAAGGTGGAGCTATAGCCGGAGCCAAAGGTGGATTTGCTGGTTTTGTGCAACGCGATTTCCCCAAGCCGATAATAGCAGCGGTAAACGGATATGCACTTGGAGGAGGGTTGGAAATTATGCTTGGATGTGACCTCGTTGTAGCCGCCCAACATGCGACATTCGGACTTCCTGAAGTAAAGCGCGGTCTTATTGCGGGAGCAGGCGGGCTTATAAGGCTTCCAAAGCGGGTTCCTTTTGCATTGGCACTTGAGATGGCTATGACAGGAGAGTCCATAGATGCAAAAAGGGCTTTGGAACTTGGGCTGATAAATAAGGTGGTTCCGATAGAAGATCTGTTGAATGAGGCGTTGAATTTGGCCAATCTGATATGCGCCAACGGTCCTCTGGCGGTACGGGCATCTAAAAGAGTTATGCGTCAAGCAGTTGACTTACCCGAGGGGGAGGGATGGCTTATCAATGCAACTGCGGTCGGGGAGGTATTCTCATCTCAAGACGCACAAGAAGGTCCAATCGCTTTTGCCCAAAAACGGTTGCCTGTGTGGAAAGGTAAATAATTTAAAGAGATTTGGCTATACAAAGAGCTAATTTTGGGTTAAGCTATTAACTGTTCAAGGACTACTGTGAAGTTGTCACTATGCAGTTGCCATGTAGTATAAGATAAGTGACCAAAGTAAAGGAGATACTGGTGAGCTATCTATTAGCAGATATAGTTGGTCCGGATGTGCTCATAGTACTTGGAGTATTAATTTTGTTGTTTGGAGGCAGTCAGTTGCCTAAATTGGCTAGATCTTTAGGCTCAGCTTCGCATGAGTTTAAAAAAGGTATAGAAGAAGGCAGTAACCAAAAGCCTGCTTCCGATGCCGAAGCATCTGCCAATGGTGACCAGTCGAAAGACGGTTCCAGTAAGGCTGAATCCTAGCAACAAGAGCCGGTACTTAAGAGCGTTAAATAAATTTTTCTAAAAATCTTTGCTTATCAGGTCTCTAAGTTGTGCATTTTGTTAAATAATAAGCTACATTTATTTACTAATGCGAAGATTAGAAAGTTTACTTGCCAATATCAATAGCCATCGCTGGCTAACTTCCATAGTAGGTATTGTAGGTGCCGGACTCACCTTAAGTGCATGCAATATACCGGCTTTTGGAGCATATCATGGTTCAACCCTGCAAGGGCATGATACATTTAAGCTTTGGCAAGGTTTTATGATCATTGCTTTAATCGTAGGGGTTATTGTGTGGGGGCTCATATTGTGGTCATCCTTTCGTTATCGTATTAAACCTTCCAAGTCCAGACCAAATAATCCAGACAGCTCAGACAGCCGAGATAGTGAAAATTCGCTGCCTCGACAGTTTCAGTATCACCTTCCTTTGGAAATCTTATATACAGTGTTGCCTATACTGATTGTTGCCGTTATGTTTTACTTTACTGTCGTGACTGAAAACGAGGTTGATGCCGTGAGCGCTAATCCTGCCGTACGGATATATCTGACAGCTTTTCAGTGGGGCTGGCGGTTTAACTATACGGGTGAAGGTGTGAGCGTTGTCGGGAACTACAACCACTACCCCCAAGCGGTTCTTCCGGTTGGTGAGACGGTTCAAATAACTTTGGTCTCCTCTGATGTTGTGCATGGTTTCTATGTTCCGGCTTTTAATTTTTCCCGTTATGCCCAACCGGGTGTTACAAATGTGTTTGATTTAAACATACGTAAACAAGGTATCTATAATGGACGATGTACGGAATTTTGTGGTTTGTACCATACCGAAATGATTTTTTCCATAAAAGCGGTTTCTCCGACTGCTTATCACGCTTGGTTGTCTAAGCAGCAATCAAAAACAAGGACAAAATCATGACGACTTTAGAAGAGAAAGCGTTAACCTCTCAAGAAGTTTCTGCTGAATTGACGGATGTAAAATCACGACATTTCGAGCCATCCGGTCTGTTGAACTGGTTGACCAGCACGGATCACAAGATGATTGGTAAGAGCTATTTGATAACCTCCTTTATGTTTATGCTCTTGGGCGGTGCTTTGGCACTTGTTATACGGTTGCAACTTGCTTCACCGAACAACTCTTTGGTGACGTTGCATCAATACAATGAACTGTTTACTATGCATGGCAGCATAATGATCTACCTGTTTGTAGGCCCGTTTGCTTTTGGCGGTTTGGCCAACTACATAGTTCCCTTACAGGTTGGCGCTCCAGATATGGCTTTCCCGCGCCTGAATTTGCTGTCATATTGGTTGTATTTAAGCGGTGGACTTATCATGGTGCTTGGTTTTTTTGTAACCGGTGGTGCCGCGGATTTTGGTTGGGTTGCTTATGCTCCGCTTTCCAACGCGGTGAACTCACCCGGGGCGGGTCCGGACATGTGGATAGTCGCCCTACTTCTTACCGGATTTTCAGCAATATTCACCGGTGTCAATATCATAGCGACGGTGTTCTATCTGAGGGCTCCCGGACTGACAATGTTTAGGCTGCCCATTTTTACTTGGAACATGGTAGTGGTGGCTATACTGATACTTATTGCTTTCCCCGTCCTTACCAGCGCTCTTGTGATGTTGTATGCGGATCGTCATTTCGGAACACATATTTTCGAGGTTCAAGGCGGCGGTGTTCCGGTTCTCTGGCAGAACCTGTTTTGGTTTTTTGGACATCCCGAGGTTTATATCCTTGCTTTACCGTTTTTCGGTGTGGTTACTGAAATAATACCTGTTTTTTCACGCAAACCACTGTTTGGCTATAAAGGCATGCTGTTTGCCACCTTGGCTATCGCAGCTCTTTCGACTGGTGTATGGGCACATCATATGTTTACTACCGGGGTAGTCTTATTGCCGTTTTTCTCTTTGATGACCTATTTGATATCTGTGCCTACCGGAGTGAAGTTCTTTAACTGGATTGCAACTATGTGGCGCGGTCATATCAGATTTGATACACCAATGTTATATGCTGTCGGCTTTTTGATAACTTTTTTGGGGGGTGGGCTTAGTGGTATGTTGCTTGCCGCCCCTCCGCTTGACTTTTTTGAGCACGACACCTATTTTGTGGTGGCTCATTTTCACAATGTTGTTATGGCGTTGTTTTTGGCGGCTGTAGGTGCGCTTGTTTATTGGTATCCCAAGATGACCGGGAGAATGATGAGAGAAGGCATAGGTAAGATAAGTTTTTGGTTTATGTTTATAGGTGCCAATGTTACGTTTATCCCCCAGTATATTTTGGGACTGCGTGGCATGCCGAGGCGTATCGTCACCTACCCTCCCGGGATTGGTTGGCACTTTTTAAATGAACTGTCCACGATCGGGTCTTTTATGATAGCAGTCGGAGCCTTGTTTTTAGTGATTAATTTTTGGGTATCGTGGCGCAAACCGATACCGGCCGGAAATGATCCTTGGGACGGACATACCTTGGAATGGTATACCACCTCGCCACCTCCTCATCATAACTTTGACCGGCTACCCATTGTCCGTTCCGAAAGACCTGTTTGGGATGTGAAGTATGGACTTGAAGGCGCAGCAATACCCGGCCATTCGAATTCCAACCCCCCTTCAAGTGTAAAAGATAAGGATCATGCGGATAATGCAGCAGGATAATATGACAAAACCCGGTATGCGCATAGAAGCACTGTTCTTACTCTCTATAGCGCTTTTTGTTGCTGTGATAACCGTCGTTTACTGGTTTGAAAGTTATGAGAACAGCGGAACGGTTATGTTGCTTGCTGCGAGTTTATTGGGATTGGTGCCGGGTACCTATTATTACTGGTGGTCCCGGCGCATGTTGGGACGGCCTGAAGATTTGGATCAACCCGAGCCTGCAAAGAAAGAGGTTGTCATAGGAGCTTTTCCCAATGGGAGCATATGGCCATTTGTTTTTGCCATGGGTTGCGCGTCTATAGCATTAGGGCTTGTATTTGGCCTTTGGCTGTTAGCACTTGGGGTTATAGTTGTTATTTCTGCGACCGCAGGTTTTACCGCTGAAAGCCGACGCGGAGGCAGTGTCTAACCTAACTCAGCCCGATTCATGCTTGAGTTGATTCAGGCTCAATTGGTACTGGTTCTGCTACCTGTCCAGCCTTGGTATCCGGGTGTGGATCCGCCCTATAGGCATTATAACCACCTTGTGGTGAACGGACCATAACAACTGCCCTTTTGCGTTGTCCGGAATATGGGGTCTCTGTCAGCTCTTTACATATCTTATACGTCAAAAAGGCTATCGCTATAGGAACTATTACCACCGTTATTCTAAATGACCATAGAACCAAGTTCAAAGAGGTTTGAAAGAAGTTGGCCAATACATCGGTAGCAGAGGCACCAAACAGCACGACGTAGAAAGACAATGCTCCGGCCCCGATAGCGGTGCGCAGCGGTTTATCTCGAGGGCGATCCAGGAGGTGATGTTCGGCCTTATCCTTACCAAAGTGAGCTTCTAAAAACGGCCAGGCAAATAGCAAAGTAAAAGTGAGACCCGGCAATGCCACTGCGGGTATGAATACCTCTAAGGGCCAGGTATGTCCAAATCCCGTCCATTCCCAACTTGGCATGATCCTCATAGCACCATCCAGCCATCCCATATACCAATCCGGTTGCACTGCGTAGCTGATCTTATACGGTTGGTATGGGCCAAACTGCCATATTGGATTAATCTGTATGAAAGCACCAAGTGCCGCGATAAAGGCAAATGTCATCAAGAACAGCCCTGTAGTTTTGGCGACAAAGGTAGGCCACAGTGGGGAGCCGACCACATTTTGTTCTCTTCGCCCCTTACCGCTAAACTGGGTATGTTTGTGATATATAAGTAATCCCAGGTGCATTCCAAGAAGTCCCGCAATGATTATAGGGATTATGAATACATGTATAATATATAACCGCGGAATGATTAATTTCCCCGGGAAGTTTCCCCCAAAGATAAAAAAGCCCAAGTATGTTCCGATTACCGGTATAGACAAAATTATTGAAAACATTATTCTAAGACCGGTGCCAGATATAAGATCATCGGGTAGTGAGTAGCCGGTGAAACCGTTGGAAATGGCCAGAATCAACAGTATTATTCCGACTATCCAGTTAAGTTCCCTCGGACGTCTGAAAGCACCGGTAAAGAATATTCTACAAAGGTGGATTACTATTGCAGCAGTGAATACGTCCGCTGCCCAGTGATGCATTTGGCGCATCAACAGTCCGCCCCGTACATTTAAGCTTAAATTAACTGTTGAAGCGTAAGCTTCCGAAACCCTGCGTCCCCTAAGGGGTAGGTATGATCCGTGATATATGATCTGCTGACTTGAAGGTACGTAGTATAGGGTGAGAAATACTCCTGTTATTACCAAAACTATAAAAGAGTACAAAGCTATTTCACCCAGCATGAACGACCAATGGTCCGGGAATATCTTGTCCATTATCTTGCGTCCTATTCGCGCCAAACCAAGACGTTGATCCATCCAGTCAACCGACCCGGCAAGTTTGCCGTTTGTATAGCCTGTGCTATTCATGCAGTAGTCCTTTCCCAGAATCCGGGTCCGACAGGTTCCAAAAAGTCACTTCTAGCCCGCAAATAGCCTTCTTCGTCAACCCCAAGCGGGAGCTGAGGAAGTGGGCGCGGAGCGGGTCCGAATACCGGCACAGCACCGTCCAAAACATCAAAGATGGATTGGTGGCAAGGGCACAGCAGTTGTTGTGACTGTTCCTCGTAAAGCCCTACCGGACACCCGGCATGAGTACATATTTTTGAAAACCCAAGATAGCCATGAGGTGACCACGTCTCTCTTCCTTTACGAGTCGTTATAGGAAGGGAAGCCGCACGAATTAGTATGGTTTGGGACATAGAAGATCCAGCATGCCCTTCAGGAAACACCGTTAATATCCCTCCAACTTCCAAGTCATCCACTTTGACAGGACGTCCGTGTACAGTAACTACCCTAGAACCAGGCCGCCACCAGGTTTGAAAAAGGGTTTTGCCGGGAAGAGGACCTAAGGAGCGAATCCAAGGGAAGGCAAACGTAATACCAAACATCGTAGCGGATGCCCCCATCAATACTCCGAGGAACTTACGTCGCTTAAACGCAGATCCGCCTCTTTCCACCAAAGCTTCTTCAAACAACTGTTTCTGTTGAACAGTGCTTGAAATTTCATGCCGTTGTTCTACAAACGGGCCTTGAGGCATGAAGTATTTACCAATGACAATTACGCCAATCCCAAGCAAGGCTAATCCTGCGGCAAGGAAACCTCCCAGAAACTGATTTTGTCCACCTACCCAATAGGTTACGCCAACCCCGATAAAGCACAACAGTGCTCCGATAACCGATAGTTGTGCTACAACTTCAAGTGCACGCAGGCGGCGCCTCTCTTGTTCTGCAAGATCACTTCTGCCACACCCTTCACAGGTATGATTGGCAAGGTTATGAGAGTTATTGCCGGCGGAAAGATTGCCGGCCTTTGAAACAGCGTTGATGTTCTCACCGTTTTCTTTAGTGTCCATCCCTGCTCTCCTCTTTTTCTTGCCTATCTCCTATCCAAAATGACACCAGCATTAAGCCACCCAAGCCGATAAGAAGAGCAATGAATCCTTCTGCCACGGGTCCTACACCACCAAGCCCTACGCCGCCGGCGTTGTTTGGGTGTTGAATAAACCTGGTTACATATGCTGCTATATCCTCCACCTCTTTGTGATTTAAAGTCCTCGGGCCAAAGCGTGGCATATTACCTGGACCGATTCTAAGAGCCTCAGCAATTTGTGTGGGCGATGCTATATGCAGTGATGACGAAAATGATCTGTTAGACAGAGCGTCACCTGAGCCGGTTATAGTATGGCAACTGGCACAGTTCAAGGCAAAGAGAGTTTGGCCTTCAGATACGTTAGCATGTTTCAAGTTTACCTTTGGTATTGGCGGGCCTCCCTTTCCTAAGGAAGTCACATAGGCAACTATTGCCAGAGTTTGCTGACGGGTCAGGCGAGAAGGTTTTTGTACAGCTTCAATACCCGGTTGTGACAAAGGCATTCTACCGGTTGAAACCCAAAAATCAACTGTTGCAGCTCCCAACCCGACTAAGTTGGGCCCTCGATAAGAACCTTCTCCTGTATTGGTATGACAGCTTGAACAGTTTTCAATAAAGAGTATATGTCCTTCCGGTATTAGGCTTTTTGGTATTGACACCGTGTTTGACTTCTCGGCACCAGCCTGGGAAGCACCAGTGGATACTGAAGTACCGGTTGATACTAGGGATGTTCGAGCGGCAAAAGAGCCGTTACGATAGATGCTTATAACGGCGAATCCTGTCGAGAGTAGCACCAACAAGGCGGGCAATAACAACATGCGTATTAATTTTTTGTGATATGGCATGTTATTTTTATTGGTGCTGTATTTCAAAGAGAGCAGTTTACTATCCTTTCAACAAAAACAAACAAGCGTATAGCGCTATCCAAACAAAGTCCACAAAGTGCCAATAGTAACTTACCGCCTGGAAAACCGTACGTTCTCCGGGATCACCTGCCGGCCCCTTCATTCTTCCGAGCAAAAATACCATTGCCACCAATCCCAAGAGTACATGAAGCCCGTGTATGCCACTCATGATAAAGAACAAGGAACCGTAAGCGTTAGTGGAGGGACTGAAAGGCAGGGTAATCCACTCGTACATCTGGTTCATTAAAAACATTGATCCTAAAGTTATGCTCAAGACAATCCAAAACCGTGCTGATACCCTATTTCCCTTTTCCTCTTCCCATACCGCTTTTTGCATTGTGGGGCTGGATGCAAGGAGTATTAAAGTAAAGATACCGGCTTGTAAAACATCCAAATGGGAACCTTTTGGCGGCCATATGGTGGCATGAGCTCGTATGGCAAAGTAAGCGGCGAACAACCCCGAGAAAAACATTAATTCAGAGCCAAGCCATATGAGCACACCTACAGCGAGCAGCGAGGGCCGCTCAGGTGTCAATATTGTATATGTGCCGGAGAGCTTGTGCACATCTTCGTCAATTGCAGTAGTTTGATTCACAATGATTATTTATACCACAAAACAACACTAATTTACCAATACCATTATTTTTCTATACAGCCAATATAACTAATGAAGCAGTAAGGTAGTTTATCATGATACTAAATAGCTCACCATTTCTTTTGGCCGCCCGAGGCCAAAATATGCAACATGAAAATTTCAAAACTTTTATTCCTGTGTGGTTTATGCGCCAAGCAGGGCGTTCACTGCCTGAGTATCGTATGGCGCGCCAGGATAACGATATTTTAGAAGCAATATTGGAACCCGAATTGGCTGCAGAACTTACTTTGCAACCGGTACGTCGTTATAAGGTGGATGCCGCAATTCTATTTTCAGATATTATGGTACCGCTGAAAATAGCGGGAATCGGACTGCATATATTACCTGGTACCGGACCAGTTATGGACCGGCAATTTTCCGCTGATGAGGACCTTCAGTTAATTAAACCTTTAGAACCGGAGAGGTTGGCTTTTATGCAAGATACCATTGAGATATTGATCCGGCAACTTTCCGTACCATTAATTGGCTTGGCCGGCGGACCTTTTACAATGGCCAGTTATCTCATAGAGGGTAAGCCAAGCCAGCTTCATACCGGCGTAAAAACCTTAATGCGTGAGCAACCGGCTTTATGGGAGAAGATAATGCATGCATTGGTGCAACTTTCATCCTCTTATATACGCTTTCAAGTTAATGCCGGGGTGAGCGCCGTGCAGGTATTTGATTCCTGGATAGGAGTTTTGTCACCTGAGGACTACTTTCGGTTTGCCTTTCCGTTTGCAAAAGAGCTTTTTGCCACTTTGTCAGATTTGGATCTTCCCTTGATCTATTTTGGAGTAGGGACATCTGAACTTTTAGGGTTGATGTCTAAAACGGGAGCCTCTGTTCTAAGCGTGGATTGGAGAATATCACTGAGGGATGTACCAAGTCATATTGATTCTACTGTGTTTAGTGCTATGGGGGTTCGGGATAAACCCGGTGCCGTTTGCAATGTTGTCCAATCCGTACAGGGAAATTTGGATCCCTCGGTTTGCCTTGCAAGCTGGGAGGTGGTAGAAAAAGCAGTGTTGAAAACCTTAGAGGATGCCAAGGCGATCCATCCCAGGGGATACATATTCAATCTTGGACATGGCGTACTGCCGGGGACCGATCCCGGTATTCTTGGCGCCATAGTGGAGTTGGTTCACGGTTATGATCCGCAATAATTTACTGATTGGCCAAGCGAGAGAGATATGATAAGCGGTGATGAGCTGTGAATGATGCTTCCCGCAACTGTGCCGTGTTGGTACTTGCTCACGGTTCTGCGCACAACTTAGATGAACTGGAGGATTTTTATACCAGTATTCGCAAAGGAAGGCGCCCGAGTGAAGCTGAGCTTGAGTGGCTGAAAAAGCGTTATGAGCTAATAGGGGGGCTGTCTCCCTTAAACGAAATTACGCAGGCCCAAGTCCAGGGTTTACAATACTGCTTGGATATGCGAAACCCGAACTATTACAAGCTGTTTTTTGCCACCAAGCATGCATATCCCACTATTGAACAAACCGTAGCTGAAATAGTTTTTTCCAACTTTAACGAAGTCGTAGTTTTGGTCTTGGCACCGCATTATTCAAGCCTTACAACGAAAGAGTACTTTAACCGAGTTAGTTCAGCCTTTCATGAACTGGCCTCGCCGGAAATACGACCAACTCTGATCTTTGTGAAAAGTTACCATACCGAAGAGGGGTTGATATCTTTGCTCGTTGAAAGAGTTTTGGATTCTCTAAATAGCCTTCCAGCCAGAGAATCAAAGGGGCTAAACCGCGTACTTCTACTGTTCAGTGCTCACAGCTTGCCTCTTGATTTTTTGCCTTTAGATGATCCTTACCCTTCACAGGTAACAGAAACTTCACAGGCTGTAGCAACAAAAATAGTTGGTATATCTTCTTGGCGTTTGGCTTGGCAGAGCATAGGCCAAAACAGGCGGGACAAGTGGCTTCAGCCAAGTGTGGCTGAAGTGATAACTCAAAGTTCCGGCTTATTTGAATCGGTGATTGTCGTACCGGTTGGGTTTGTTTCAGATCATTTGGAAACCCTCTATGATCTGGATATCGAGGCGCGAAAAGTTGCCGAGCAGGCTGGTTTGAATTTTGTTCGTACCGCTTCTTTAAATGCCGACCCGCGCTTTTTGGAAATTTTGGCGGATGTAGTTGTGAGGAGAAAGTCGTGAAGACATCCAGGCTAAGGGTTGTGGTGGTAGGTGGAGGAATAACCGGTTTATCTGCCGCCTGGCATCTTTGCTCACAGTATGGTAACGATACAAAAGATATAGAAGTAATGCTTTTTGAAAAAGACATCCGGGTTGGCGGAAAGATATTAACCAAAGATTTTATGGGTGCAAAGGTTGATTTCGGACCCGATTCCCTCCTGATCAGATCTATAGGGGGAAACAGGCTATTTGAAGAGCTGGGAGTTACTGATAAATCTGTTTTTCCGGCTGCCAATAAGATCTGGATATGGACGGCTGACGGACTTAAAGCTTTGCCTCGGGAGTTTATCCTCGGGATACCGCCAAAGCTATCTCCCCTTGTTCGTTCGGGAATACTGACTGTTTCCGGTGCTATTCGCGCTGGTTTGGACTTAGTTTTGCCCGGCTGGATTGGGGACAGGGGAGGCAGTGATGACAACTACCATCATGATGCATCAGTTGGTTCCCTGGTTAGATCAAGGCTTGGCAACCAGGTTGCGGATAAGTTGACGACCCCGCTTTTGGGCGGGATTCACGCAGGGAGTATAGACGATCTGAGCTTGTGCGCAGTTGCTCCTTTTTTAAAAAAAACCACCGGATTTTCTAAAAGTCTGATGCGCGCCGTTAGGCCCCTTACGGCTTCTTATTCGTCAAACTCCAAACCGGTGTTTCAATCTTTCGAAGACGGTATGGGGTACATGGTGGATAAACTCTTAGCCAAGCTGATTGGTTGTGGTGTTACGATTAACTATGAGAGTGAGGTCAAAGAGTTACATAGAAAAGGTGACGTTTGGCGAGTTTCTACTTTGGAGAAAGACTATGAGGCGGATGGGACTGTTTTAGCAACTCCCGCTTATTCAACTGCAGCTTTACTTGGCGATCTTGCTCCAGATGCTGCGGGCCTGCTTAAGTCTATTAAATATGAAGGGGTGGGAGTTGTCGGGTTGAGCTATGCGAATACCAAAAACATCAAACTGGACGGAACAGGATTTTTAGTTGCCGGCACCCATCTCGTAACCGGATGTACCTGGCTCTCTTCTAAATGGTCACATTTATCCAATCCGGATCATTTCCTGCTCCGGGCTTTTATAGGTGACAAGAACAGGGAGATATACGATAGTACAGATGATGAAATTATTGCTTTGGTTCACGAAGAGTTGAGCAAAGCAATGGGACTTGACCAACCACCATCTGCGGGTATGGTTGTGCGTTGGGTGAACGCACTGCCAAAATATCAAGTTGGGCATTTAGAACGCGTTAAAAAGATACAAGATGAGGTATCTTCATTAGGCACTATAGCCTTGTGCGGAGCGGCATATAAAGGACTTTCGGTACCGGCTTGTATAACTCAGTCATATGACGCAGTTGCACAGGTTATGGAAAAGTTGTCCGAACGGAAAAGTCACTGAGCTCAGGTGGATAAGTTTTCTTTAGCGTTTAAAAAATTTCCGTTACTGGTCTTGATCTCGTTGTCGACCGGTATTGCTCTTGCACTTAGTATTCCCCCTTTTGGATTTTGGATACTTGCACCGCTCTCCGGCGCTGTTTTGTATTGGGAACTTTCACGGTTGCGAGCTTCTGCGAAAGCTATGGCCGGTTTTGTTTGTGGCATAGGACTGTTTGTTCCCGGTCTTTGGTGGGCTCATTCATTCAACAACGCCGGATATGTCGTTTTGGTGTTTGCACAGTCCTGTTTCATAGCCGTCGGCTGTCTTCTTGCTGCCACAAACTCCCGGCGTATGAAGGACCACAGACGCCACACGTTACTGTGGCGCATGGCAGCTTTCCCTTCCGCACTCACCTTAGCGGAGGTTGCCAGGCAGTCATGGCCTTTTGGTGGAATCCCCTTGGGTAGCGTAGTGCTTGGCCAAGCGGTGAGTCCTTTGGCCAGAACCGCTAGGCTGGATGGAACCTTTGTTGTGTGTTATCTGTTGTGGTTCTTTGGAGCGGTTATTGCAGAGCTTGTCATCTTTCCTTTTGGCGCTCAACAACCATGGCGACATGTAAAGGCAGGTGTAACGGGTGGACTGATTTTAATCCTGGTTGTAATAAGCGCCATGTTTGCCCCAAACGGCGGTCCCGCCGTTCGCTATATTAAAGTAGCTGCCGTCCAAGGCGGCGGGAAAAGGGGGTTGGATATGGAAGAGGTCAATCCTTATGCTGTTTATGATGCACAACTTGGGGCAACGGAACAGCTGGTTCCCAAATCCATAGGATTGATACTTTGGCCTGAAGATGTTGTAGCTCTTTTTGGTCCTATGAGAGATTCTTTTAGGATAAGACAGCTGTCCGGACTGGCAAAATTTATGCAAGCCACCTTGGTTGCAGGTGTAACCATACCTGTTGGAAAGAGAAGGTTCATGAATGAAGCAGTTGCATGGGCGCCGTCGGGCAAGCTTATCGGAACCTTTGAGAAGGTGCACAGGGTACCTTTTGGAGAGTACATACCTTATCGGGGATTTTTTCAACATTTTGCCAATCTTTCCAGGGTCCCTCGCAATGCAGTACCTGGACACGGACCGGGATTGTTGAACACTCCTGCGGGTAAACTGGATGTGACGATATCTTATGAGACTTTTTTCCCTAACAGAGCAAGGGCGGGGGTTTTAGTCGGTGGAGAAGTGATAGTAGTTCCAACCAACGATTCTTCATATATTACCAGTCAAGTTCCCTCTCAAGAGATTGCAGCATCAAGCTTGCAAGCGATATCCACCGGTCGCAACTTGGTTCAAGCTGCCCCAACCGGGTTTAGTGCTTTTATAAACAATCACGGGCAGGTGTTGGCCAGGTCTGCTCTTGGTGTCAGAGCCGTCTTGGTGCATGATGTTGGGTTGCGTGACGGTGTTACTTTTTATGATCGTTTTGGGAAACTGCCTATTGTACTGTTTTGCCTTGTATGTTTGTTGTTGTCATGGTATGCGTTTATTATTGGTTTTTCCCGACATCCACGACGGACATGATAAAATAACTTTGTGCGAAATTCCTGGTTGAAGCCACTGTCTTTTGGTGAGTTACTGGATGTTTCTGTCAAGCTCACTGTGAACAGTCTAGCTTCATTGTTGCGTATAGCACTGTACACACTGCTTCCGGCACTCGTACTGTTTGTGGTGCTGTTATTTTCGGCTATTCCCCGCTCCATTTACAACCTGCATTTCCCTACTGCCTCACCGTTCTCCCTAAATCAATCTTCTGGGACCGCCTCCCCGTTTTCCTCGTTGCATATAAGCTCATCTTCCGTATGGGGGTTGATAGGGGCCGTCTCTATAGGTATGGTTATACTGAGTATTGCCAGTTTGTTGTTTGCTTACGCCGCCTGTTTGGTTCTGGGTAACAACTATATGAGGATCAAATTTTCTTGGAAGGATGCGCTTGTTCAAGCGCTAAGACGACTGGCGTCTCTTTTTTGGATAATTTGTATAATGTTTACCGTGCTGTTAGCTATTTGGGCGGTGCTATTAGGTATAATTACTCTGCTTTATGGAATTGTCGCCCATTTGGCGATCGCAGTTCGTGTGCTTATGGGGTTCTTGGGTTTTGATGCAGTGGTTGGAGTGCTTGTTTTATCCATTTACTTACCGGTATCATGGACACTTTTTATGCAGTTTCTCGCCTTTGAAGACAAACGCGGTCAACATGCAATATCACACTCTTTTAGGCTGACGAAAAAGAGATGGTGGCAAACGTTTGGCATACTTATTGTTGCATACTTAATAGTATCTGCGGCCAGTGGCGCGTTAGGCTATATAGTTGCTCTGCCTCTCGGTTTATTTTTGCATAACTTTGTTGTAGAAGAGGTTATTATCTTTGTTTTGAATACTGCCGGTTCAGCTATTTCAATTTCATTTATTGTGGCCGTATTGACCGTTGTCTATTTTGATTTGAAAGTTCGCAAAGAAGCGCTTGACCTACAGCTGCTTGTTGCCGGAATGGGTTCTTCACCCAGCGGACAAAGGCCCACTTTTTTAACCCAAAAGCCATACTCACCCGGCTATGGACCGACAATGCCACCCCCGTATTACAACCCGGACAGTCCTTACCCAAAAGATCAGAAGAGGTAGATTAAATGGCTACTGGCTCACCTTCTAAAAGCGCGCTTGTTGGCACTCTCCCTCAAAGTGCTAAGGTGAGAAAGACAGCTCAAACTATACTGAAAGAGCCGCAGTTTCGTTCCCATACCCCACCGAGACCGTTGCACGGCCTTTTGAGCACCATAGGGCACTGGCTAGACTTTAAACTACCGTCATTCCCCCATCCCTTTGGTTCAAACATTTTTTCCAATATGCTGTGGACTATGTTGATATTGGCAGTTATAAGCGCGGTTATTTTAGGTTTTGCAATCGTGTTGACACATCGGTTGACCTCTAAGGCGGTTAGGGTGAAAAGGTTGGAAGACAAAACTCCAACAATACCCGCAAAAACGGATTATTTGAATCCAGACGAGCTTTTACGCCAAGCAATCCTTGCAGAGAACTCTTCTCAGTTTAATGAAGCTGTAAAACTACGTTTCAAGGCCGGCATTGTTCGCCTGGAAAAAGATGGTTACGTAACCAATACCCTTACAACTACCACCGAAGATATATCAGAAACCATTGCTTCTCCGACTTTTAATTATCTTGCCAAAACATTCAACGAAATTGCCTATGCCAATAAAACAGCTGATATACAAGATATGCTTGAGGCGCGTTCGGGATGGGTGATGGTACTAAAGGAAGTTAGCGACACCGTATATGCCGTATCATCATCAAAATAAGTTGTTTCTTGCCGTTAAACAGGCCGGTAGTAGATGGTGGGGAAACCTGGGTTCTAAGTTGAGGTGGTTACTTGTTATATTGTTGTTAATAGGAGTACTGAATGTCAGCTTTGTTGTGCTTGGAGTTGTCTTTAATACTACCCCCTCGGGGCCTGCCTGGTCATCTTATTCTGATGCCCCAGAAGGCCTGGCTGCATACTCTCAACTGCTTTCTCACTATGGGTATCACGTTTACAAACTGGATACACCGTTGCGCCAAAGGTTGATTACATCCAACAACGCCACAGTGTTTATCGTAAATCCGGATAACTTAAACTATGGTAGTTATAAAGCGATAAAACAGTTGCTTTACCGCCATGACCGGATAGTTATCACCGGCGTATCAAGCGAAAAAGCCCTCCAATATATACTTGGACCAAATAATGCACCACAATGGTCTCCTGTTGGAGTTGGGTTGGCTACTGTACGCATAAAAGGTATAACGCCGCCATTAAAAGTAGCGACACAGGGCCAAGAAGGGTCATGGGGCGAAAGAGGCAGTGGCAAAATATTGGCCCTGTCCCCCTTTGCTTCCTCCGACCATGCCGGGGTTGGCATCTTTCCTATACTGGCTGTTCAAGCCTTTGTAGGCAACGGACGGCTCATCATGATCTCCGATGCTTCTTTTTTTGAGAATCAACTGTTGGCAAAAAGCGATAATGCAGCTTTTGCACTGTTTTTAGCAGGCGGCATGAGAAAAACAGGCGGTAGGTCAGCCTATTTTGATGAGGCGGTTCATGGGTTTGGTCAAGCCACAGGATTTTGGGGAATACCCAGTCGGTGGAGGTGGGCTTTTTCCATAGCGCTGCTTGGTGCACTGGGTTGGATGTGGTCAAAAGGACATCGTTTAGGACCTCCACAAAATACTCAACGTACACTGCCGCCACCTCGTAAACAGTATGTGGAAGCACTGGCTGCTACGCTTTCGAAATTAAATCCTTATCAAGCGACTATAGACTGTTTTCAAAGAAAAGGGCAGTATCAGCTTACCAAGCGTTTAGGTTTACCTGTTGGAACAAACCCGGCAATACTGAAACAAACAGCTCTCCGTTACTCTTTAGTGCCGCAAACGGTTATAACCGGCTTATTTGATCCTGTATTTGGCAAACCCGGCGTTTTCGCTGCCGCAAAAGCATGCGCTTGGTGTTATGACGAGTCGATTCAAACTGATGAGATTCCTTTGGAGTAAGGTGTTGGTATGAGTGTTCTAAGTGAACTAAGGTCAAAAATTACAACTGAAGTTTCAAAGGTTGTCGTAGGGCAACAGACTATGATAGACGGCATTTTGATATCCTTGGTTTCCGGAGGACATGTGTTGTTGGATGGTGTGCCGGGTGTAGCTAAGACTTTGCTTGCAACAGCGGTTGCGAAAACTTTTGGTGCCGATTTTCGCCGACTCCAGTTTACGCCTGATATGCTCCCTTCGGATGTTACGGGGACCATGATACTGAAAGAAGGGGAGCTTGTTTTTCGGCATGGGCCCGTATTTACCAACTTTCTTTTGGCGGATGAGGTTAACCGCACTCCGCCTAAAACTCAAGCTGCTTTGCTGGAGTCGATGCAAGAGGGGCAGGTTAGCATAGAGGGAGTCAGCTATCGTTTGCCGGATCCGTTTTTAGTTATTGCTACACAGAATCCCATTGAGTATGAAGGCACCTACCCTTTACCCGAAGCACAGTTGGACCGTTTCATAATGAAATTAGATGTTGGCTATCCCTCCGATACCGAGGAGCTTGCGCTGCTTAAAATGCATTATGATGGCATACGACCTGCGGGATTGGATCAGGTATCGCGGGTTGTTACTTTGGATGAATTGAAAGCGGGTAAAGATGAGGTTGATATAACCACGCTAAATGACTCTTTAGTATGGTATATCGCCTCTTTGATACGCAGTACCAGGGTTCTCCCTGCAGTACAGCTTGGAGCCAGCCCCAGGGCGGGCGTTCACCTGCTTGCGTGTGCAAAAGCCATGGCCAGGTTCAATGATAGGAGTTTTGTTATACCGGAAGACATAGCCCAAATAGCCGTACCGGTTCTGGCTCATAGGTTGGTATTGAAACCGGAAGCCGATCTGGATCGCTATAAACCCGCTGATGCCATAAGAACAACCCTTGCAAGTGTGCCAATACCCAGATAGTTTGGGTTTTTGAGAAAAGATTGATTGTGAAATGAGTCCAACGCCAAGAGCAGTTTTCATAGCAGGGATTTTGGCATTATTTGCGCTAATCCTTCCCATATCACCGCTCATCATTGGCATTGCATTCATAGGATTGGTTGGAGTAACTTTAGCCGATTCCATACAAGCCAAGCGTCTCTCTGTCGCGGCAAAAAGAGAGGTTCCCGTTACCTTAGTCAGAGGCGTTGAAGTGCCACTGGTTATCACTCTTGAACTTTCATCAAACAATTCCCGTTACACCGTAGAAGTACGTCAGCCAACTCCGCCGGAGTTCAGTTTAAAACCGGACAGAGCTGTTGGTGGACTGTCATCTTCGCTTACCCCGTTAGAAAGAGGCCAATATAAGTTAGGGCCTGTATATTTAAGGCGCATGGGGCCTTTAAATCTTGCGAGATGGGACCTTACGGTACCGTTGGATACTACTGTTAAAGTATTCCCCGATCTGGTCAGTGCCCGCAAAATGGCACTCCTCAGACGTCCCGCACGTTTTGCCCAATCCCAAAGCTGGTTCAAAGGGCCATTAGGGCTTGGTACCGAGTTCGAATCAATACGGGAGTGGTGCGTGGATGATGATATCAGGCTTGTAAATTGGCTTGCGAGCGCCAAGGCAGGTAAGTTAATGAGCAATCAATACCGCCTTGATACAGAACGCAATGTTATATGTCTTGTAGATACAGGCAGACTTATGTCTGCTCCGGTAGAACAACAAACCCGCCTGGACATTTGTTTGGATGCCCTGGCCGCGGTAGCGGTTATGACCGAAGCTTTGGGTGATCGAATAGGGGTAGTGGCATTTGATAACTCAATACGACGCAACTTAAGTCCAAGACACAATGGTGCTAATGCTGTAGTCCAGTCCGTGTATGATTTGGAGCCGACGGAAGTAGACAGTGATTATGAACTTGCATTTCACACAGTAGCACTGAAAAAACGCTCATTGATAGTACTGTTTTGTGATTTAGTGGATGAAGCTACAGCTTACTCTTTATTAGATGCTATACCTATTTTGGTTAAGCGCCATACACTGTTGATTGCAAGCATTATTGATCCAGACTTAAAACAGACAGTCAAAACCCCTCCTTCAAGAATGTCGGATATTTATGAGGCTTTTGTTGCTTTGGAAACTTTGGACGAACGGAATAAAGTTGTATCTAAACTAAGAAAAAACGGAGCTGTGGTGATAGAAGCGGACCCGCCTACGCTTGGTGTCAATACCGTTATGGGATATTTAATGTTGAAACAAAAGGCACGTTTTTAAACTCTTTGGTTTCAAGTCTTGTCGTTCCTCTCCAAAATACAAGTCCCCAAAAGATAGCCGCCAACCCTATGCCAATTGCTAAAGCCAATGGCACCCCAACGCCTATGGGTGTTACAAACCCTTCTACCATACCTGCTACAATCAAAAATACGGAAGTTCCCAAAGCCATTTCCACAGCTGATCTTGCCCCAAGTGCCAGCGATTTCATCCTTGTCTGCAATCCCGGATCTATAATAGAACGGGCTATTACGAAACCGGCTGCCCCTGCCACTGTTATACACGAAAGTTCAAGAAGACCATGGGGAACTATTAGTTGAATAAAAGTAGCTTGTTGTCCCGATCCTATGGCTAAACCAGCAATTATACCAAGTGTCATTCCATTGTATATAAGCAAATAAGCAGTTACAATTCCCAACGTAATGCCTCCGGCAAAAGCAAGGAATGCTACCGTAATGTTGTGGGTGAATATTGATGTGGCGAAAACACTGCGCATACTGGTGCTAAGACCAAGGTGGGGACTTTTTGGTTGAACCACCGCTTGATAAGAAGAGGGTAACATCCCGGCTGCAGATCCCGGATCTTTCAACGCCCAAAAGAAACTTATAATAGCCGTTCCGAACTGTAAAGCTGCAGACAATGCCAGCGGCGCGGGTTGTTTTACAATTCTTTCCCAGTAGGTGTGGCCAAAGAAAGCCAATAGGGGGTCTTTTCTTGAATTGCTCGTGTATACAAGTCCATAAGCATTCTTGACAAGAGCGTCAAGTTGTGTGACAAACGGTTGATGGGGAAAACGGTATTTCGCAACTTCTAAGTCAGCCACACACAATCGATAAAGCATACCCAATCGTTGTATTCCCTCCACACCCAACGCTGTCGGCTTTTTCTTACAAGTTTTTATCATACTTTCCAACTCGATCCAAGCGGGACTTCGCTGTTGTAAAAAACTTTCCAGGTTCATTTATCTCTTATAATAGTATATATGGTTTCAAGTTATAGTGGCGCTGCCGGTTACCAACCTGTTACTGGTGTTGCCGGTTACGAGGTTGGCAATGAAGATGTGTATTCTACTGTCACCCCAGAGGGGATGAGAATCAATTTTACCTTAGCCGGTATTGGATCCAGGGCCTCGGCTTTCATATTGGACTCTTTGATAATGTCTGCAGTGATATTTGCAGTTTTTTATTTACTTCTTTTACTTCCTGTGTTCATCGCGGTTTCTTCCCCTAGTAGTAATACCTCTGCCAATAATACCCCCGGCCTTGCAGCACTGGCTATTTTTGTTGTTATAGCTTTTTTGATGATGTTTGGATATTTTATATTCTTTGAGGTGAAAAGCTCAGGTCGTACTCCCGGTAAAAGGGCGCTCGGGTTGAGGGTGATTAGAACTAGTGGTCAGCCGGTAACCTTTGGCGCGAGTGCAATACGTAATATACTTAGGCTGATAGATATGCTCCCTACAGCCTATTTTGTGGGTGGAGTATGTGTGCTTGCAACAAAGCGTAACCAACGGTTGGGTGATATGGCCGCTGATACCATAGTTATAAAGGAAACGGTAAACGTCAATCAGAGACTTTCACCACCGCAACCCTTACCGCATCCACCGCCAACACCATATATGCAACCTGCGCCATACCCACCGCCAACACCATATATGCAACCTGCGCCATACCCACCGCCAACACCATATATGCAACCTGCGCCATACCCACCGCCAACACCATATATGCAACCTGCGCCATACCCACCGCCAACACCATATATGCAACCCTTACCGCACCCACCGGAAACATCGTACTGGGATTTGTCGGCTATTACCTTAGAAGATTTACAAATTATATCTCAATTTTTAACAAGGTGTAGTTCGCTTGACCTAAAGACCCGGCGTTACTTTGCAGAAGAGATTGCTGCAAGATTATGGAGTAAGGTGGCTGGTGCTCCGCGAACAATAGACCCTGAGGCTTTCTTGATTCAAATATTGATGACCAAGCGAACCAGGTGAACGAAGGTTATCTTTATGAATGGCGGGATTGGCGATGAACTGGGTTTTAACAGTTTGAACTGGGTTCTAACAGTTTTCCATTTAATATTTTAGTACGGCATCCTTCCTGACATAGGCAGCTACAGATATTCCAAACTGGTTGATTATTTGTTAAACAACCATAAGTTGTAAAATACGAACTTACCTACCCACATAACTCCATAAGCGAAGAGATTGGCAAAGTCAATCAGCAGTGTCATTGTTTGGTGGGAAGAGACAAAATCCGGTCCATAATGGCTTGCCAGGGCAACGGTTAGCATAGAAAAACCCAAGCCGGCAAAGGATGTAACCCAAAATGGAATAACTTCTCGCCAAAAATGTGACGGGCCTGATTTTTGCCATGCCCATTGACGGTTTAAGTAGTAGGATGGAACTGTAGCTACCGCATTTGCCAACACTGCTGAGGCTACAGCTCCCAAGAGCTTATAGTCATATACTATATAAAGTATCCCAAAAGATACCACTGTTGAGATCACTGAAGTCAGTGTATAGCGAACTATTTTGATACCCATAGAGGAGCTGAGCCAAACTTGCCATTTACGGGGCAACTTGGCCTTTAATTTGGTTTGCATCATTTTGCTTATATTAGTCTACACTAGTGACTGACATTAACAAGAAGAACAGGATAAAGGTATTGTATGAGTAAAGCTTTGGAGTCGCTGCTTGAACTGTTGGATTTAGAGCAGATAGAAGAGAATATTTTTCGCGGATACAGCCCTAAAGAGAGTAGAGGTAGGATTTTTGGTGGCCAAGTTGCGGCACAGGCGCTTATGGCTGCCGGCCGTACCCTCAACACCGGTTCCCCACTTAAAAACGACGCCCGCGGTGATGATAGGCGTGCTAGCGTCCACTCCTTGCACTCTTATTTTTTATTGATAGGAGATCCAACTGTTCCAATCCTTTATGAAGTGGATAGAATACGTGATGGTCGTTCATTTACCACGAGGCGTGTAGTTGCCATACAACATGGCAAAGCGATTTTTCACTTATCAGCATCCTTTCATATTCAAGAAGATGGTTTGGAACATCAACTTACAATGCCCAAAGTGCCTATGCCGGAAGAACTGCCGACATTACAAGAAAGACTTTTACCTCTAAAGGACCAGTCAAAAGTGGTACAAGACTTATTGAACAGGCCGCATCCTATCGATACTCGCCATATCGGTGAACTACCATGGGAAAAAGACAGTACCGGGGTTGTCGGTGAATCAAAACAGCGTCTCTGGTTCAAAACCGACGGGGTGTTACCGGACGATCCCTTGTTGCATGCCTGTGTAGTAGCGTATGCATCCGACATGTATTTGATCTTTTCTATTTTAATTCCTCATGGTGTCAAATGGTTTGATCCCGGTTTCATGGGTGCCAGCCTGGACCACTGTATGTGGTTCCATCGACCTTTTAGGGCTGATAAATGGTTATTGTATGACCAACAGTCCCCCGTGGCTTTTGGAGCAAGAGGGTTGGCGCTTGGGAGTATTTTTGATCAAAACGGTACTCTTGTTGTTTCTGTGAGCCAAGAAGGGCTGGTACGTGTAGGCAAAACACGACCTTAAACTTGCATAAAATCGCGAAACAGTTAGTGCCGAAGGTTTTAGCGCTGATCTATCGGAATATACTCACGTATATCTTTTCCTGTGTAAAGTTGACGTGGGCGTATGATTTTAGAGTCTTGGTCCAACAGTTCAATCCAATGAGCCAGCCATCCCGATGTGCGGGCCAGTGCAAACAGCACCGGAAATATCTCCAAAGGGAATCCCATGGCTTGATAGATGATTCCTGAATAAAAATCAACATTGGGATAAAGATGACGGTCAAGGAAGTATGGATCACTCAAGGCAACCTCCTCAAGCTTTAATGCGATGTCCAACAGTGGATTCTTACCTGTTATCTCGAATACTTCCTCAGCTGTTTGCTTGATGATACGAGCGCGGGGATCATAGCTTTTATATATGCGATGTCCAAATCCCTGTAGCCGACCATGACCGTCCTTTACTGATTTGATAAAATCTTCTACATTATCCATTGTGTGTATATCTTGAAGCATGCGTATAACTGCTTCATTTGCACCACCATGTCGAGGTCCGTATAAAGCAGCGCATGCCGCAGAACAAGCACTGTAAGGATCTGCGTGTGCAGAACCTACCGTTCTCATGGCGGTAGTGGAACAGTTTTGTTCATGATCTGCATGAAGTATGAATAAAATATCCAAAGCTCTGGCCAGTGCTGGGTTGGCATCAAAACGCGGCTCTGCCGTCTTCCACATCATTGAAAGGAAGTTGGCGGTAAAGCTCAAAGAATTATCAGGATATACATAAGGCATTCCCACACTAAAGCGGTGAGCGGCAGCAGCTAAAGTGGGCATCTTTGCAATAAGACGGGTAATTTGTTTCCAACGTGATTCGGAGTTAAAAATGTCTTTGGCATCCGAGTAAAAAGTGGAAAGTGCCGCCACGGCGGAAACTAACATGCCCATAGGGTGTGCATCATAATGGAATCCATCTAAAAAGCGCTTGCGTACGTTTTCATGGATGAAGGTATGTCGTGTCACATCTTTCACCCAAACATCGTACTCTTGGCTGGTGGGGAGTTCACCTTTTAACAACAAGTAGGCTACTTCTAAATAAGTAGACTGTTCCGCCAGTTTCTCTATTGGATAACCTCTGTAACGGAGTATCCCCTTATCGCCATCGATATAAGTAATTGAGCTTTCGCAAATAGCGGTAGTCATAAGCCCAGGGTCATAAAACCATATACCGGGTAGTAATTTTTTCCACTCGTCAACGGCAACTCCATCGTTGATAATAGGTATTTCAACTGACTGCCCGGTTCTGTTATCTGTTATTGTAACGCTATTCGGCATGAAAACAGTCTCCTTTGCTTTTTATCTATCCACTGGATATGGCAATAATCTTACAGAATCATATTACGGAATCATATTCAGATTAGCCGGTATTTTTGACATTATGCAAACTATTTTATACACCGCTTTTACCTCAACTGCTAAATCCAGCTGTTTTGTTTACTGATCCTTACGTATTTCAAGGCGATAAACATTTGTATCACGTATAACAAACCCCAAAGAACTGTATAGGTGGTTTGCCGCTTGTCGGCTTGGCCTGGATGTGAGATCAATGTTTATTGCTCCAGAGGCTGCGGCCTTTGATATTGCCTCTTTGACCAGTAGCCTGCCCACATTGTTGCCTCTTTCCTGTTGGTCAACTACAACATCTTCTATCCAAGCCCTGATTCCTGTTGGCAGCCTGAGTATTACCAGTGTGAGCATGCCAACGATACGTTTTGTTTTGGTGCCGAAAGTATGTTCGATACGGGTTGTATCATTACACTTTCTTGCCACTAAGAGAGTTGTGGTTGGGGATGATACAATCTCTTCCAACTCTTTTAATGTGGTTGAGTTTGGAGAAGACGACAACTGAGCCTTCAGCCTTATTACTGCTTCTTGTAGGTCTAAAGTTACCTGTTTAACCTCTTCCAATTCGACAGTT
The DNA here is from genome assembly GCA_023379935.1 of Actinomycetota bacterium. Classification (GTDB taxonomy): domain Bacteria; phylum Actinomycetota; class Acidimicrobiia; order Acidimicrobiales; family JAMCPD01; genus JAMCPD01. Next base: position 77,237 of record JAMCPD010000017.1, read on the forward strand.
GTTTTACCGTTTTCATTCACGACTAAACTTATAGTTTACATGCAATACGACAAGATGAACTTTATAGTTGCCAATTATGATCAATCGGGTATATTCCTTGATTATGATGGAACCCTGGCTCATATAGCTGACTATCCAATGCTTGCACTACCGGTTGCCGGCGTGAATGAGGTCATAACGAAGTTGGCCTTATCTTACGCGAAAGTTGCGCTAATCTCTGGAAGACCGGTGGATTTTCTTTTGGAAAAGTTCCCCGTCCATTTTCCCCTTGAGACGGAAGAAACCAAAATGGGTAAATCGCGTACCTTACAGCTATACGGTATGTACGGAATTCAAGAAGTGGCTCGTGACGGAAGCATAGTTGTACACTCTCATCCCCAACTTTTACATTGGCAAAGTGTGGTTGAAAAAGCTAGGTTGCAAGCGATTGATGAACTCCCAAAAGATATATATGTTGAGCCCAAACAGCTGTCCTTTACACTTCATTGGCGTAGAAAGCCTGAACTTGCTGATCAAGTCGCTTCTTTCGCAAAACGCGTATCAATACAGTTCGCACTTGAAGTTCTTCCGGCACGCATGGCCATAGAGCTTAGAGCACCGCTGGGTATTGACAAGGGAACTATTGTGGCGAAGATAGCACAACATCTAAAAGCAGTGGCATATTTTGGGGATGATCAAGCTGATCTGCCTGCTTTTGATACCCTTGATAAATTGGCAAAAGAGGGTATTGTTACCGTAAAGATAACAGCTGCCAGTAATGAAACTCCTAAGGTGTTACTTGAAAGCGCTGATATAGTCGTACAAGGACCAAATGGGGTATTGGAACTGCTGAAACAGCTGGAGCCATCGCTTTAAGCTCCCATCGCTTATGAGATGTGTAAACCGTCTTATCATCAGGTGCCGATGAGAACATTGCCCGCGGTATCTGTCGCCACACAAAAGTTCTGAGATGGACACGATACGGAGGTAAGAGTGTTGGTACCGTCGATGTTTGTGGCAGCCGAGAAGGTTGTTCCATTCCAAACAGTTCCAGCACCGGCGCTGCTGAGGGAACCAACTGCCACACAGAAACTTGACGATATACAGGATATACCGTCAATATAACCAACACCAGTGTTTGTGTTTTGAGTCCAGCTCGTGCCGTTATAAACAAAGACATAGCCGTTGTCATCCCCTGCCACACAGAAGCTGGACGAGGTACACGACACAGTATTGAGACTGGGGTCAGTGTTGGTGTCTATACTTGTAGGAGCACTCCAAGAACTGCCATTATAGGTATATCCGTTACCGGAATAGTCAACACCTGCGCAGAAGCTGGATGAGGTACACGACACTGAGGTGGGTCCGCCGGTGATTGGAGCCGACCAGGTACCACTGTTGTAGGTAAAAGCTTTACCCGCGGTATCTGTCGCCATACAGAAACTGGAGGAAGGACATGAAACAGAGGTGAGCCCATTGGTGCCGTCAATGTTTGTAGCGGCGGACCAGCTTGTCCCGTTGAAGGAAAAAACATTGCCGACGTTGTCTGTTGCCATACAGAAACTGGAGGAAGGACACGAAACAGAGGTGAGCCCATTGGTGGCGTCAATGTTTGTAGCGGCGGACCAGCTTGTCCCGTTGTAGCTCAACACATTACCCGCGGTATCTGTCGCCATACAAAAACTGGAGGAAGGACATGAAACAGAGGTGAGCCCATTGGTGGCGTCAATGTTTGTAGCGGCGGACCAGGTAATCGCAGTGCCACTACTGGCAGTTATTGTGATTGATAACGAGGCGGTTGCGGTTTTTCCGGCAGAATCTGTAACTGTGACACCAAATGATGCGGCGGTGGCGGTGGATGGTGTTCCGCTTATTACCCCGGTTGAAGAAGCAAGGCTGAGTCCGGAAGGCAATGCTCCAGAACTTATGGACCAAGTATAAGGAGATGTACCACCGGTTGCCGAAAGCGTAGCGGAATAGGACTGACCAACGGTACCGCCCGGCAAAGCGGTTGTCGTTATACTAAGTGATGGAGAAGAGCCGGAAGATTGACCGATAAGGACATTACCCGCGTTATCTACTGCCGCGCAAAAACTTGTTGAGGGACACGATACAGATTCAAGGGTATAAGAGCCGTCAATGTTTTGAGGTGCGGACCAGGTTGTTCCGTTGAAGCTCAATGCATTTCCCGCGTTGTCTGTCGCCACGCAGAAACTGGAAGAGGGACACGAAAGCGAATAGAGTTGGTTGGTGCCGTCAATGTTTTTAGGTGTCGTCCAGCTCGTGCCGTTGAAGCTCAACACATTGCCGACGTTGTCTGTTGCCACACAGAAACTGGAGGAAGGACACGATACAGAAAAAAGTCCGTTGGTGCTGTCAATATTCGTGGGAGATGACCAGCTTGTCCCGTTGTAGCTCAACACATTGCCGACGTTGTCTGTTGCCACACAGAAACTTGTTGATGAGCATGACACAGAGATAAGTCCGTTGGTACCGTCAATATTCGTGGGAGATGACCAGGTTGTTCCGTTGAAGGAAAAAACATTGCCGACGTTGTCTGTCGCCTCACAGAAACTGGAAGAGGGACAGGAAACAGAGTTAAGTCCGTTGGTGCCGTCAATATTCGTGGGAGATGACCAGGTTGTTCCGTTGAAGGAAAAAACATTGCCGACGTTGTCTGTCGCCTCACAGAAACTGGAAGAGGGACAGGAAACAGAGATAAGAGCGTTGGTGCCGTCAATGTTTGTAGCGGCGGACCAGCTCGTGCCGTTGTAGACAAGGGCATCACCTCCACTGCCCACTGCCTCACAAAAGCTTGTTGTGGGACATGACACAGAAAAAAGTCCGTTGGTCCCGTCAATGTTTGTAGCGGCGGACCAGGTAATCGCAGTGCCACTACTGGCAGTTATTGTGATTGATAACGAGGCGGTTGCGGTTTTTCCGGCAGAATCTGTAACTGTTACACCAAATGATGCGGCGGTGGCGGTGGATGGTGTTCCGCTTATTACCCCGGTTGAAGAAGCAAGGCTGAGTCCGGAAGGCAACGTTCCAGAACTTATGGACCAAGTATAAGGAGATGTACCACCGGTTGCCGAAAGCGTAGCGGAATAGGACTGACCAACGGTACCGCCCGGCAAAGCGGTTGTCGTTATACTAAGTGATGGAGAAGAGCCGCTTAAAGTTGTATAGTAGCCCTCCACGTCAATTACAACATTGACGCTTCCACTGAAGTTGTACACCTCTATATCACCGGCGGCAGATCCCGAGGTTGGCAGCCCCACTTGAACCAGGTTCGGTATGTTTTCGCCTGTTACAAAGTTCAAGTTGGAAGAGGCTTTACATGAGCTTATAGCCTCTCCGCCCGGACAGACGGAGAGATAACTTGGGGTACTTGCCCCAACTGCCGTAACGTTTAGAACAACAGCCGTTGCTCCTTTTGGAACCGGGGTTTCATTTGGAGCTAGATAAGGACTTTGATAGCCCGCAACTGCCACTGAGATATCCCCTGAAGCTCCAATGGGCGAAGCGCCACCTGTATCACACTGGTTCTTTAGTATGGTGGTTGAGTTGGCTGCCCTGGTATCACAGATGCGATAGGGGGAAGAAAGAGAGTTGAAGGATCCTTCTCCTTCGGTTGAAACTTGGGCAATGTAGCCCTCCACGTCAATTACAACATTGACGCTTCCACTGAAGTTGTACACCTCTATATCACCGGCGGCAGATCCCGAGGTTGGCAGCCCCACTTGAACCAGGTTCGGTATGTTTTCGCCTGTTACAAAGTTCAAGTTGGAAGAGGCTTTACATGAGCTTATAGCCTCTCCGCCCGGACAGACGGAGAGATAACTTGGGGTACTTGCCCCAACTGCCGTAACGTTTAGAACAACAGCCGTTGCTCCTTTTGGAACCGGGGTTTCATTTGGAGCTAGATAAGGACTTTGATAGCCCGCAACTGCCACTGAGATATCCCCTGAAGCTCCAATGGGCGAAGCGCCACCTGTATCACACTGGTTCTTTAGTATGGTGGTTGAGTTGGCTGCCCTGGTATCACAGATGCGATAGGGGGATAAAGGCGTATAGCCGGTTGGAGCTATATAGGTAAAGTTCTCCCCGTTTGAAGTGCCACCGCCGGTTGTAACTGTCACTGAAACCGTGCCGGTGCCCGGGGGAGAAACGGCGGTGCATGAAGTGGAAGATGAACAGGTAACAGATGTTGCTTGTCCCGATCCAAAGTCAACGGTTGTCATGTTTGTTGTGGTCAAAAATCCGGAGCCGGTTAGGGTTACGGTAGTTCCGCCTAAGGTGGACCCGACGGTTGGTGAGATGGAAGACAAGGCTGGTTTGGTTGTGACTTTCGGACACAAAGCTCCGGGTGCAAAGATTGCCGCTGTTGGGCTTCCAAGTCCGCTTGCCATATCGTAGCCGGTGGTAGCAGGGTAAAGCCCATTATTTGTTCCTGTTATGTCGTTGTTCCCGGAGGTAATGTCTGTTAGATCGCTTGGGTGCGTGTAAAGTGCCGGGTTTGCAAACCCCGTAGGGCTTGAGCACCCTTCATTCGTGAGTGCTATGACAGAAGCCCATAGCGGAGCCGCTAGACTTGTACCGCCGACGCTAGTCCATCCCCCCTGATTTTGTTCATAAATTGTATAGCCGTGTAGAGAATTGGCTGATGCCGATACATCTGGAACCTCCCTGCAGTAGCTACCAGTCGGCGCTCCACAGGATGTACTGTTCGAGTACTGGTTTATCACACCGGTGCCGGTTTGCCATTTTGGCATCTGCCAGAATGTTGAAATACCTCCGCCGCCTCCGCCGGGTTTTATCCCATTTGTTCCGTTCCCGTTGTTCCAGACTGACTGGGTTGGGGGCGGTCCGATAGCGGTAAGGCTTGTTCCTCCGACACCCGTAACATATGGCTGTGAGGCCGGATCATCTACAGCTAATAACTCATTGCTTTGTATGTTGCCCACTGCTGCGTTTGTAATTGGGACAGATACTCCCATGCCATTATTGGTGTTGCCTACTCCATAGCAGATAGTTGAGTTTACACATGCAATGCCTTCAACATTGATAGTTTGAGGTACTTGAACTGTAGTTCCAATTGTACTGTTTGTAATTGGAACAACTACGCCTATAGTGCTTCCAGTGTTCTGTAAATACTGTCCAACCGTATAGCAGGTAGTTGAGCTTGAACAAGCAATTCCCCACAGGTCAGAGGTTCCCGATACGCCTCCGGGAGTACCTACAGTTCCGTTTGTAATTACCACACCGGCGCCAATACCAGTACCGTTTAGATCGCCGAGTCCGACCGCATAGCAGGTAGTTGAGCTTGGACAAGCAATCCCATCAAGCTGTATGAGATTTGGAATTACGGTTGGGGTTCCAATTGTACTGTTTGTAATTGGGACTACAACCGCCTCACCAGAGTTGTTGTCTCCAACCGCATAACAGGTAGTCGAAGTCGGACAAGCAATTCCAAGCAACCAAGAGGTTCCCGATACCGTAACAGGAGTACCAGGGGTTCCGTTTGTAACCGGTACAATAGTGCCTATATTAGTTGCTCCCAGTACCCCGGCGTATCCGACCGCATAACAGGTAGTTGAAGTCGGAAGGCAGGCAATGTCGTTCAATCCCGAAGTTGACGATATTGCCGATGATGTTCCTATGCTACCATTCGTATCAGAAACAAAGAATCCCTCGCCGTTAGCACCATCACCAACCGCATAACAGGTGGTCGAAGTGGGACAAACAACGCCATAAAGGTCTGCAGCGGCGGAAAGCGTAGCGGTAGTTCCCGGGATACCATTTTGGAGGAGAACATATGCTCCGGCTGTATTGCTATTCTGATCACCTACCGCAACACAGTCAGTGGGGTTCGTAGAGCTTGAGCAAAAAATACCAAAAAGATAAGGGGTTGTATTGCCGGCCCAGCAGTCTTCAGAGCCGGAATCACCGCTAGCAGCCAACATGGACTGCCCCTGAGTCGCCATCTGCTCAAAGATTGTGTTCTCTGCTTTGATGATACTTGAATTATTCAATGGTTCACAACCCCCCCAGCTTGTGGAAACTACTTGTGCGTTATCGGCGGTAGCGATAGTGTTGTAGGTATCTATTTGTCCCTGTCCGGTGTTGGGTCCTACATAAACAGTGATGTTTGCATCAGGGGCAAGACCTGCTATGTCCTCAATATCGCTGGTGGTTTCCATTGATCCACTTGTTGTGCCGTTGACGGCAGCTCCATCTACGGACACGTTTTTTATTGTTGGAGATATCCCATAGCAGCTATCATAAGTTGAAATGTCACTTGTCTGATAGGGTGCCAGTTCATAGAGTGCAATCGTCTCACCTGTGCCAAATCTACTATTTGCGTAAGCTCCAGTTGTAAACCCATACGCTTGGGCAAGCTGATTGGCCGTATAAGAGCCGTTTTGAGTTGCCGCTGATGTTGCTGAACTACAAGGTGTAGGCGCGGTCGTTACATTAGCTTTCAGACGCGAAACAGTATGTGGGGACAGGTTGTTTTTTGGTTTTGCGGCCGGCGACTTGACAATGAGCGGCTTGGCTAAATCAACTGAGGATAAACCGACTATTGCCGTTATATATGGAGCAATAGTCTCAGGAACACGTGCCGGAGTGGTATTTGCATATGCTATCCGGCCAGAGGGAAGGCGGAAACGATTGAGAGAAGTGTGAAAAGCATGTTCTGCATTGGCTGTGATTGTGGTAAGCGGAATTATAAGCCGGTTTGCCGAGAGCTTGCCTATATCAAGCCCTTCGGAACTAACAGTATGTTCCACCGCTAAAATGGTTGACCGTGAAGGTCCAAACTCCAAAGCAAACTGCCCTCGTTTTAAGAAGTGGTGATATTTGGGTGATGAGGGTTGATAAAGCGCAGAGAGAAAGCTGTTTAGGGCTGACCGGTGGCGAGGTGCAAGAACAACATCAAGGTGGAGGGGTGTATTTTTCGGAAGAGCTCCAAGACTGCGTGTACCGGGTGGAAGTGGTTGCGCATGTCCAATCGACACCAATGTATGTTGAGCTAAAGACCGGCTGACAAAAAGACTAGAAGGAGTTTTTATGATAATACCACCTTGAGTAGGGTCATTACCGTGATTGTTGGCAATACCGTTGCCGACAATACTTCCCATAGCGCCTACGATCGCGAATAAAGCCAAGAATATGGTCAAGAAAACGCCTAAAGCATGTTTAAGACTAGATATTACAACTTTCAAAAAATAAACCTCCTTTTAGCTATACCAACCGGTTACATCCACAACAACATTTACAGAACCTTGATACAGTCCTATGCTTATCTTACCAGAAGCAGACAGTTTAACTGTAACAGAGTTTGCAACTGTTAGACCCGGCGAAAAGTTTAGGTTTGAAACTACTGGCTGAGCAGTACCTTCGGGCCAAACAGTTAGATAGGCATCAGCGGTTGGATTTACCGCTGTTACGTTCAGTACTACAGCTTTGGCATTAGAAGGAATAGGTCCCATACCGGCTAGACTAAGGGTAAGGAAGACAGAAGAGGAAAGCGGAGTGCTAGAACATCCGGTGGCATAACCAACTGATGATACTGTTCTTGTATCACATGCTCTATAAGGGGTAGTTCCAACAAAACTGATTCCGGTTGTCGAAGAAGAAAAGTATCCCATCACGTCAACAGCCACATCTGTAGTGCCACTAAAGTTATAGATTGAGATGTCACCGTTTTGTGGTAGCGGTACTATAACAACATTTGGGACGGTTTGATTTGGTGCAAAGTTCAGGTTTGACGCAGTTGGTTGGGTGGCACCCTCTGGCCAAACTGTCAGATAACCCGGTTCAGTAGGAGAAATAGCTGTTACGTTTAGTACTGCGGCCACAGCAGTTGTCGGAACTCCTCCTGAAGTCGGACAAGTTGATAGGCTGCATGGATTTGTTCCCCCAACCTCTACATTTAATATTTTACTTGGACCCAAGGTTTTCCCTTCACATTGGCTCAAGTCGTAACCGGACAGCTTAGATGGATTATTGCTTCTTGTGTCACATACTCTGTATGGAGTAATCGGGGAAAAGACAGTTCCGCCGGAGGCCGGCCCGTAGTATCCCTCAACGTCAACCACAACATCTGATGAAGCGTAAGAGTATATGGAGATACATCCCGTACAGGAGGTGGTAGTGCCGAGTGCAACCTCTGTCAGATTTGGAACGGTTTGTCCGGATGTGTAGTTGAGTGAAGAAGCAGTCGGTTTAACTTCTCCAGCAGGCCAAACAGTAAGATAGCCCGGCCCGGTCGGATCCACTGCCGTTATGTTCAGCACAACAGAAGTAGCATTGGACGGCACATATGACTCTCCTGAACCAAGATATGGGCTTTTATAACCCGAAACTTGTATTTGCATGGTTTGTCCGCCACCAAGCGGAGACGGACCGTTTACATTACACTGATTCTTCAGTATTGAGCTTCCCTGAGGTGTTCTTGTATCACATATTCGATAGGGAACAAGGGGATAGTAGTTTGTGCCGACTTGAGGCGTAGAAGAAAGATAGGTATATGCCGTCCAGTCAGAGGTTGCACCTGAAACAGTAACACTGACATCTACCGTATCGGGCAAGGTTGCTCCGCTTGGAGCAGGCGGCACGATAGCGGTGCAGGAGGAAGTAGTAGAACAAGAAACAGACGTTGCGGGAGTAGATCCAAACAAAACGGTTGTACTGCCAGGGGCGGTTGAAAAGTTCGTACCGGCTAGGGTTACGGTATTACCACCTGAGGCAGGTCCTTGAGAAGGCGAGATAGAGGTTAAGGTTGGTGGCGGTAATAAAACAGTTGAATAAAGGGTCAGGCCGACATTGTCGGCACCAAGTGTAAAACACTCGCTAACAGTTTGGACGCATGTTGTGTCAGTGCTGTCTACAGGTTCGAGATAGTTGACAGCTAGTGGCTGCCAGAATGGGGCATCTAATGTTAAGCTGTTCTGTATTGTACAAGCCCCAACTGATAAACACATAATTTTACCTGTTGAGTTAACTCCTCCGGTAGGCTGATTTGTCCAGGAAGTGCCGTTCCAGAAAAGTACACCTCCGCTGGAACCACTATATGTCCCTGGGGTAGCAAAACAGTAAGAAGATGAGATGCACAGCACATCATCTATTCCTTCGGGGTTCAAGGAGTCAAAGGAGGAAGGCAGAGTATCGGTTGTCCATCCTGAACCATTGTAAGAAAGTATAACAGGAGTTGTAGATGTCCCTGCTTTACAGAAGGTAGTCGATACGCACGATATAGTGGAGATGGGGGATATTCCCGAACTAAGGGTTTGTGTAGTCCATGCAGTACCGTTCCAAGATAACGCAATGGCGGAGGAAGAGGGGCTCCCTCCCACAGCTTCACAGAAGGTTTGAGACACACATGAGATTGCCTCAAGCGGTGCCACTGTGGATGGGAGAGTCTCGATTGTCCAATTTTTGCCGTTCCAGGACAGAGCAATACCATTAGTTTGAGTTTGTGTAACAGTGCCAATTGCTGTAACAGTGGTGGTGTAATAAGATCCCACAGCTTCACAGAAGGTCTGAGACACGCATGTAAGCGCATCAATTTCATAAGGTCCTGAGTTAGATGAGGGGAAAAGGGTTTGATTTGTCCAGGAAGTGCCGTTCCAGGACACAGAGGCTTCGACAATACCAAGAGGGGTATCGCCCGTCCCCAACGCCAGACAAAAGCTTGAAGAAACACAGGAGATTCTATAAGAACCGCTTATGGCAAAGGGAGGAGTCACACTTGACCAAGCGGTACCGTTGTAAGGGAATATAGCAGCGGTAACATCTCCGCTGTTTGGAACCGTTATAGCACCTGAAGCCAGGCATGATGAGACAGAAGCGCACCATATGCCACTGAGTGTCCATGTATTGGCTGGGATAGTCTCTGTGCTCCAGGTTGTACCATTCCAGAAATCCGCATTAGCTCCCACAGCTTGGCAATATGACTCCGAGCTGCACCAAATACTGTTTGTACCCAAAAAACCGGAGGGAAGAGTTTCATTCGACCAGCTCGTACCGTTATACAGGTATGAAAGAGGACCATTCGGATTGCTGGTTCCATTGTGATAGGAGCCGACAGCCTGGCAGAAGGTTGGGGAGGTGCATGAAATTGACCTGATAATACTTCCCGTTTCAACAAAAGGTATAGCTTCGGATGCCCAGTTAGTGCCGTTATATCCATATGCAATAACAGTGGTTTGAGTATTACCACCCAACGCCTGGCAAAAGGATGTGGAGGTACATGAGATTGTGCTAAGTTGCCCCTCTATGTCGGGGCTGATGGAAAGGGTTGTTTCGACTGTCCAAGCGGTACCGTTGTACAAAAGGATAATGTCGTTGGTGGAACTGGAACCGACAGCTTGGCAATAAGTGGAAGATACGCACGCCACAGCATAAAGGCCCGTTATTCCCGAAGGTAGGGTTTCATTTGTCCAGGTGGTACCGGTTCCGTTCCAAGAAAAAGCGATTCCAGTCGAAGCTCCAGTCAAGGTTGTGACGTAGCCCACTACTTGACAAAATCCGTTTGATGAGCCGGTTGGAGGTATACATGAAATTCCCCGGAGACTGCTGTTTGTTGGAATGCCGTCAATACCGATATCATTGATCCACGTAGATCCTCCGTTGGTTGTTTGGAAAACGGTTGTATCATTGTGTGGCCCATTGCTGGCTACACCAAAACATATGCCGGTCGTTGCACATGAAATACCCGTAAAGAGATAAGATTGGGAAGGATATCTTGTTGGAGGGAACGAAGACCAGTTGATTGTTGGATTATAGCTGTAACTTATAACATTTGAAGTACCAGAGGAAGTCCTTACTGTGACCGGCAGTGTTCCTCCTAAACCGGGCCCGCTTGGTGAAACAACGCTGCAGGTAGTTGTTGATGAACAAAAGACATCTGTTGCCGGCTTTGGACCAAAATACACGCTGGTTGAGCCTGTTGCAGTTGAAAAATTGTTACCGGATATCGTTACCAAAGTGCCTCCGCGCACTGATCCTGTATTTGGATTAATTGCACCAACCAAAGGGGTTAAAGCAGTGACAGAGAGTGCATAAAGCCCCGCGTAGGAGTTTGTGATACCCGATGTTTCACAAACAGCGCTTAGAGTACTGGATGATATACATGACAGGGCATCAGAAACGCTGGTTACCGAGGAGGGGAAACTTACCTTAGACCAAGTTGAACCGTTGAGAGAAAGTGAGATGGGGCTGTTGCCGGAGTTATTATTTCCAATTGCCTCACAAAAACCGGGGCCGGTACACGACACCTCATCAAGGCCGCTAATATTTACCGGTAGGGCTTGGGGATACCAAGCATTTTCTGATTCGTCGTACTCCGCAGCGCTGTTATTACCAACCAACTCACAAAAAGTTTGTGCCTCAGGCGATAGTATACATGACACAGCATTAGCACCGGTGGGCGTATTATTGTCCAAGGTCCAGCTTGAACCGTTCCAAGACAAGACAACACTCGCAGAAGGACTCGCAGAAGGAGCATACCCGACTGCCATACAAAAGCTTGAAGATGTACATGATACGCTGTTTAGGGTGGCATTGGCTCCCAAAGAACTAAGGGTTTGTGCAGTCCACACAGTTCCGTTGTAGGAAAAAGCGATAGGGTTACTTGAACTGTATCCTACTGCCTCACAAAAGGTTGTCGTCACACACGATACACTTGTGAGTTGGTCATTGGCTCCCAAAGAACTAAGGGTTTGTGCAGTCCACACAGTTCCGTTGTAGGAAAAAGCGATAGGGTTACTTGAACTGTATCCTACTGCCTCACAAAAGGTTGTCGTCACACACGATATCCCAAAAAGATTGGAAGCGGGCGAAGGGAGAGTCTGTTCGGACCATGTAGATCCGTTCCAGGACAAGCCAACACCGACAGTGGCATTAGAGACGACAGCTGATCCTACTGCCTCACAAAAGGTTGTCGTCACACACGATATGCCATTAGGGGCATTTATCGTTGATGAAGGCAAAGCCAGTGTAGTCCAACCTGAACCGTTATATAAAAATGCATTAGGGGGGTAGGTGGTTCCTCCTGAATTACCGCCTGAATTAGACGTTCCCAATGCCACACAAAAGCTTTGAGATATACACGATATGCTGTTGAGGCTGGAATTATAGGGTGAGTTGGGGAAAGAGACAGTCTGTTCAGTATCCCATGTTCCACTATAAGGTAGTCCAATTGCGGAGTTGGAGCTATAACCGCCCGGAGCATAGCTAAACGATGATCCCCCCGCTTCGCAAAAGCTTACAGAGGTACAAGAAATAGTAGAGTAAAGAGGTACCGTATTTGATGAATATGAGATTGGAGTGTCGCTGCCGCTCCATGAGGAACCGTTATAAGATAAGATAGTCCCGTCAATAAAAGGCTGAGTGTTTAAACTGATATTACCTACCGCCATGCAGAAAGTTTCAGAAGCACATGACAACCCCTCAATCTCGCCGTTAGTTGCTTGTTGGGAGGGTAAGCTTTGCGAACTCCATGTGCCACCGTTATAAATGGCGGCAATAGCGGTGGAGGTGGTGTTGATAGTACCTCCTGCCACACAAAATTCACTTGATGTTCCAATACATGAAACGCTTAACAGTTCAGACTCGGATGAGGTATCGGATGATGGTAATGTTGATGTACTCCATGTGCTGCCGTTGTAAACAGCACCAGCAGCTATGTTAGTGGCTAAGGAAGAGGAAAAGGTATCTCCGACTGCCATACAAAAGCTTGAAGATGTACATGATATGGCAAAAGGGGACGTTATTGTAGATGGCATGTTTTGAAGTATCCATGCAGAGCCGTTATAGGTCAAAGAAACGCCGACATTAGTTGTTCCGTTATAGGAGTACCCCACAGCTTCGCAAAAGCTAGCCGACACACACGATATGGCATCCAGCGACCCAACTGAGGAGGGAATTGAGGCTGTATCGTTTGACCATGTTGATCCTCCGTTAGCTGTTTCATAGAGTCCGGCCCCGGTGGGGGGGTTTCCAGCAGCGTTTAATGGGGTTTTCCCAACAGCAAAGCAAATCTCTGAGCTTATACAACTTATAGATTCAAGTGATGATGCCAAAAACGGGTATTCAGTTTGGACAGACCACTGTGGAGTGGCGTGAGTATGAATACTGCCCAAAAGGCTGGTTGCATATCCAGGTACAGGTGTAAATACACTGAGTAATGCTGTTAGACTGACAACCAAAAAAAGGTGGTAGAAGTTGGGTTTTGTTATCATTGTAGGATTTATTGTATACTAAAAAACGTTCCTAAAACGTTCCTTATAACTTATGGGAACTGATAAAAGATAGGTAATATCAAACAACTGTAATGACCTGCCAAAGGAGGAGTTGGAACAGAAAAATAAATGTGGGATTTAACGCTATTGGGCAGCTTTCGTCTGCTTCGCGAAGGCAATATAGTGCGAGGATTGAAAGAGGAAAAACTCCAGTCTCTTTTGGCTTTCTTGTCATTGCGACCGGGTAACCCCCAAAGCCGCGGTCGCATGGCAAGCTTACTTTGGCCAAACTCTTCGGAAAGCCAGTCTCGCACCAACTTACGCAAAGCTTTGCACACGTTACATGAATACCTACCTGAACTTGCGGACTTGTTGGTCTTGGAAGGGAAAACATTAGCCTTTGCACCGGACAAGGCGAATAGCGTTGACGTTATACGGTTTCGAACAGCGGCGCAAACAAATACCCTGAGATCGTTACGTCAAGCAGCGAAGCTGTATGGCGGTGATTTTTTGCCCGGTTTATGGGATGAATGGATTCTGGCGGAACGAGAACTGCTGAACGAGGAGTACCTGAGGGTACTCGAGAAAATAGCAGAACTTTTGGAAAATCGGGGCGATTTAGATGAGGCAATTTTTTATACGAGGACACTTTTGGCGAAAGACCAACTACGGGAAAAGTTTTGGCAGCGTCTCATAAGATTAAATGGTTTGACCGGTGATGGAGCGGCAGTAGAAACAACCTGGAAACAATGCACTAAGACGATAAAGCGGGAACTTGGGATAGAGCCTTCATTTATTACTCAACAAGTTTACGAAGAAAGCCGACTGGCTGTTCATGGCCGAATCGGTTCTGAAAATTACATTATCCCGCCGCTTCGGACTGTTTCGAACAACTCAAAGACTATGAAATTCCCAAACAGGCGCTACAGTGAGACTATGCTGGGTTATAGGGACAAAGATATTTTTGTCGGACGTAAAGAAGAGCTGGATTTTTTCCGCAAATGGTTGTTATCTGAGAATTCGACAGTTTTAAATATTTATGGTCCGGGTGGTGTAGGCAAAACCACTTTGTTGCGTGCGTTTGAAAAAATAGCCAGAGGTGAAAACTGGTCGGTTGTTCAGATGGAAGGGTCTGAATTTACCGATGTGTCGGGAAAGGATATATGGTTGAATCGCACAGGCTCTGTTATCTTCTTGGATGCTTTTGATGAGATATCCAACCCCTTTAGGTGGATACAAGATAAGTTTTTAGAAAATCTTGCCGTTCCGTTTCATATAGTGATAGCAGGGCGTCATCCACTGAAGACAATGTTGCCTCTTAATTCAGGTTGGCACCGTCTGTTGTTCTCATTACCTCTGACAGGATTTTCAACGGAGGTGAGCTGGGAGTATTGCAAAGCGCGGGGCTTGAAAGATTCTGTAATATCCAGCAGGTTGATTCGTGCTGCTGCTGGCAGTCCTTTAGCTCTTTCGTTGGCGGTTGACATGGTGATTCAGTATGGTTGGGATGTTCCTCAATCTGATGGTTTTACAAAAAATATTACTCAGATTCCCACTTGGCATGTGGTTGTCCGTTCTCTGGTGGAGGAGCTGTTACGGGAGACAGATGATCCTGTTTTGTTGCGTAGTTTAGAAGCGGCTGCTGTTGTGCATCAATTCGATCGGGATCTCTTGACTGCCTTACTTGGCCAAGAGGGTAAAACATTAAACCTGGCTGGCGCTTTTGACAAGCTTGCCTCTTTGTCGGTTGTTCGTCCCACCGCCCATGGCCTTTCTCTTCATGACGAGGTACGCCGTCTGATATCCGATGATCTTCGTTGGCGATCACCGCGAAGTTACACTGAACTACTGTTGCGCGCCATTACTTACTACCGACAGTTAATATACTCCGGCGAACCGCTGGAACGAGAACGGTTGGTGGCGGAATGTCTATTTCTTGTGAATGAAGGACTGCTCAACTCACTGTTTTTCGAAGAAAAAGCAGCGGAGCAAATTTATGTGACTAATGGGGAACCCGAAGATATCCAAGCAGCTCATGACGTATGGTTGAGGTGGTATCAGCGATCTCTCGGCGAGTACCCCTCTCCCGCACTTGAACTTCAACTACGGCGCACCTTGGCTCACCCGTCAGTCCGTTTTAGATTAGCTCGTAGTTATAACAGGGAGATTTTGGGTTTTGCCGCTGTTATTCCTATCTGCCGTGACTGTTTGGATTTACTGACTTTCGGCTCCGCAACAGCTTCACTGGTTGATACGTGTTTTACTTCTAATGATTTAGATTCACTTCCTCTTGAAGCTCATGAAACCACACTGTTTCACTTCCGTTACGTAGTGGAGGGTGATCAATGGAGTGAAACAGTCCGCTCACTTTTACTTTGTGATCTGATCGGGCTTTTAATAAATGAAGGTACTTACTTTGTTTCCACACCCTTTGCCTACTACAAAGAGGTGTTGGATGTTTTGGGTTTTCAACGGTTGGATTCAGCACGTAACTGGGGAAATGGGAACGCCTCACCTGTTGAGCATTACAAGCTGGATCTTTCCCGCACCGGATTCGATGAGTGGTATAAAGATTTACTGCACAGGTGGAACGCTTTTGAAACGCTCCCTACTGTATAATGCTCCCGTGAGCGAGTTAGACGTTAACGAGAGCCGTTGACCCGGTTGTGCCGACTGCTATGACAGCCGATACGGTTGGTGCGGAGAAAATTGAAGCATTACCTCAAACCACTTTCCAGATCATTCCGGTAAAGGGTTTACCCTTTGTTGCGGTGTGGCTTGTTGGGTTGGTGGTGGCGATAGCCGCCAATAAGTTATGGGCACTGGATTTTTTTCATGTGGTAGGCGGTGCAGGGTGGACAGTGATTGATTTGTTTTTAGGATTTATACTGGGACCCATTATGGGGCGTCTTTCCCTCTCATCCCGTATTGATTTCGTGACGAAGTTGATGCCAAAAATGATACTTCTTGTGCCGACTCTTGTTATATCAACTCTTGTAGCCGGATTGCAACTGGCGAGGCGTGAACACTATCTTCTTTCATCTTATTCCTATCATGGATGGGTAGTGGCTTCCATAATAGTTGTTGGAGTTATGACAATAATAGCCATTGGTCTTTTAGAACCGGCCAACTTAGCGGTTCTCTTTGAATTGAAAAAACCAAAGCCAAATGGGGAGATCGTTGCCAAACTCATGCGTCGCTTTATATATACAGCCGCTATCACGGGGGCGATGCAGGTCGCTACTTTGGTGATTATGACCAGGTTGGCAACATGATCGGGTTTCTAACATGAACGGGCAGTCTTTGCCGACAGAGCGGCGATTTCCACCTATTGCTGAGGTGGCGGTAGTTTCAATGGCGTTTGTCATAGCGGGTGGGGTATATCTGGGAGCATACTTTCCACGACCGGCACCCCTGGCACCAGTCGTGAGTCTATTGATTGCAGCGGGAGTGCTGTTAGTGATAAATATTGTTGCGGTTAGTCGCTTGAAACCCTTTGCTTGGGAGGTGTTCTTTAGGGTTGCAGGTTGGGCACTGCTCGCCTATATCGTGATAACCGGCCTGATTGCGTATATTTTTGTGCTGGATCACGCCAGAGGCACTATGTTAGTAGTGCTCATACTTATGCTGGTTGGGTTTGCCGTTAATGTCCCTTTGCTTCTTGCATTTTCTGTCGCCCGCTATCAACCAGTAGACAATGTCCCGGTAGACAATGTCCCGGTAGACAATGGCTCTTTCAATGTCGTCGATAACGTTACCGGTGAGAAATAGGTCATCATAGGCTACAAACCTTCAATAAGTCATTAAACCACCCGTTAGCGGCCCGTTGTGATATCAATGACTTTAGGGCTTGTGCGGTCTGTTTTCTTTCTGTAATCCCGGTATCCAACCCGTTGGCGAGGGCTTGTGCGGTTTGTGTAATATCAAATGGATTGACTTCTATTACATGATCCTTTAACTCTTCAAAAGCTCCGGTTTGGTTGGAAAGGACAACTACCCCGTTGTTTGAGTTTACGATTGGTCCCTCTTTGGCTATAAGGTTCAGTCCGTCTTTAATCGGGTTGACCAACAACACGTCATAGGCGCGCAAAGCCGCTACAGAGTGTACATGATTGTCTTGAATATTGAGAATTATCGGTGACCAATTTTTGGTTGACCAGGTATCATTTATGCGCTTAACCAAAGTTTCAATCTCTGCTTTATACGAGATGTACTGTGCAAGTTGTTGTCTGGAGGAATAAAGCATTGCCAAAAATACTACTTTTTCACGTAAATCAGCTCTGGTTTTCATCATTTCCTCAAACGCCAGGAATCCCCTAAGAATGTTTTTTGAAGGTTCTATGCGGTCTACTCTAAGTATCAGACGATTGCCGCCCGCCAGTTTGTTTATCCGGCTATATGCGTCTGTACACTCGCTTGATGCAACTGTTTGATTCAAATAGTTTATGTCCGGTCCCAAAGGCGCAACGAATGTCTGATTCGGATCTTTCTCCAGTAGTTCTCTGCAGCAGGATTTATATGCTTCTTCCCAGCGCTTTGCATGAAAGCCGCATGCTTTGTAAGAGAACATTGCGCTGAGCAGTTCTTTAGATATTGGATCGGGCAGGTATCCCAGGTCTTGAGGGCTACAAAAAGGTGTATGCGTGAAATGTGTTATCGACAAGTCGGGACGCAGTTCGGCTAAAAAACTCCCCACCAAAAATAGGTGATAGTCCTGTACTAATACGTGAGCATCCTCGGCGGCCTCGTTAGCGGCAGAAGCAGCAAATTGACGATTTATTTCCCTGTATGCTTCCCAGGCTTTGGTGAAATGGCAGTCCAAATGTGGTTGATGAACCGGGTCAAACAAATTATGCAGGCAAAACCATAAAACAGTGTTGGATACCACATCATAAGCCATGCTATACCGGGCGGGATCCAAGATCAGCGTCTTTAGAACTGTTTGTCCGAAACTGTTGGTAACTGCTTGTATGTCTGAGGCATGTCCGACGGTTTCCTGAGAAGCTCCCTGAACAGCCTCCCGATCAGTATCGGTTACTGCGGCGGTAATCCAAGTTGTTTTAATTTTTTGCAATACAGGTCCCAAGGTAGAGGCCAAGCCTCCGCCTGAGCGCTTGGACACCAGTTCACCGTTTTTATCCCTTGAAAATGAAAAAGGACCTCGGTTGGAGAGGACCACCAGGTCGGCTCCGGTCATGTGTAGTGATGATAGCACCGGGGGATGATAAAAGCAAGCAGGCCCCGAAACTTCTTGGTGAAGGCGGATAAAGTTTATTTTTTTATTGTTGTGATATTGACATTGTAAGGACTTATGAGCAAGAATAGTAGTTAGAGTACCTGCTAACTTACTAGTCTACTTTTTACCATTTTTTTGTTAGGCTGTAGCTTGTAAGGTCTCATCAAGAGCGACTGAGGGACGGGCCCGATGATGTCGCGGCAACCTGCTAAGTGCCGTATATAGCAAGGTGCCAATGCCTGATCGATGAGGAGAATTGAGTGAATTTTATTGAAGAAAATTTCAACAAGGAAGTATATTACACAGGACTGCGTTGCAGGGAGTGTTCCAGAACTTATCCCGCCGAGGCACTTTATTTTTGCGATTTTTGCTTTGGGCCGCTAGAGGTGGTTTATGACTATGAAGCTATAGCAGGCAAGGTTACGAAGCAGTCCATAGCAGCAGGTCCGCAGAGTATGTGGCGATATAGGGACCTATTACCAGTCGCAAGCGGGTCACTTATAGATCTTGGAGCAGGCTTTACTCCGTTGGTTAAGGCGGATCGTCTTGGAGCGGAGCTTGGGCTGAAACAGCTTTGGATTAAAGACGATACCGTCAACCCCAGCGGCTCTTTCAAAGACAGGGTGGTCTCAGTATCTCTCACCAAGGCTCGCGAACTTGGCTTTAAAGTGGTTGCGTGTGCTTCCACGGGCAACCTGGCTAACTCGGTTGCCGCTCATGCCGCACGCGCCGGCATGGAGTGTTATATTTTCATTCCTAATGATTTAGAAGAAGCTAAGGTAGTTACTACTGCAGTTTATGGGGCTAACTTGATAGCTGTGGAGGGGACTTATGATGATGTAAATCGTTTATGTGCAGAGTTGACCAGTGAGCGTCCATCGTGGGCATTTGTCAATGTAAATATTCGACCATACTATGCGGAAGGATCTAAAACTTTAGCTTTTGAAGTGGCTGAACAGTTGGGCTGGCGCCTCCCTGACCATGTTGTGGTCCCAATAGCATCCGGTAGCCAGCTAACCAAGATACATAAAGGGTTTGAAGAACTTGTCAATGTCAAACTTGTAGAACCTCATCCGGTTAGAATTTCAGGAGCACAGGCCGTGGGATGTGCTCCTGTCGCGAATGCGTTTAGTGATCAATCTGATTATATACATCCGGTCAAACCTTCCACTATTGCCAAGTCTTTGGCAATAGGCAATCCTGCTGATGGAATATATGCACTTGATGTAGTCCGTAAAAGTGGTGGATCGTGTCTTGCGGTAACCGATACCGAGATTGTGGAAGGTATACGTTTGCTTGCCGCCACAACGGGAATTTTTGCGGAAACAGCAGGTGGTGTTACAATAGCAACACTTGATAAACTTGTGTCGCAGGGAGTTGTGAGACCTGAGGAAAATGTCGTGGTTATGGTGACTGGCAACGGGCTAAAGACTATAGAGGCGCTAGCACCGTATGTGGGACCTACCTTCAATATTCCACCAACGCTGGAAGCTTTTGAAGCCGCTGTTACGGAAGGTTAGCGTGCATAGCTGCCAACTTACAAGCCCAGCGTTGTTTTGAAAGCAGGCAGTTGTTATATTGCCGGTTAAGATTTGAGGGAGTTGTTAGGATTTGATAGGATCAATTTTATGGCTGTAACAGTACGTATACCAACTCAACTTCGTACCCTCACTCAAGGTGTAGGTGAGGTTTCAGTTGAAGGCGATACCGTGGGAGCAGCACTCCGGGCGTTGGAAGCGTCTTATCCGGGTTTTGCGGAAAGAATATTGGACGAAGAGGGTTCACTCAGACGGTTTGTCAACGTTTTTGTTGCCGATGAAGACGTTAGATTTTTACAAGGATTGGATACTGTTTTAACACAAGGGCAGATTGTCTCTATACTACCTGCAGTTGCCGGTGGAGATTGTACAACTTCGACTCCGTTTATCAAGGATACGGAATTTTAAAATAAGATATGAGGGGGCAAGATAAGACTGAGTAATTATCGATTTGCAGTATGCGCTTATTACTGTTACTCTTTACCTTTAACAGTGCTTCGCGGATGTAGCGGAAAATTGTCGAAAGGAGAAAAAATATGAGAACAGGAACTGGAAGAACTGGGATCAAACTCTACAAAGGATATACAATTGTAGCGGCTGTATTGGTTATGACAACCTTAAGTACTCTCTTTAGCTCTGTTGTCATGACCACCGCTGATGCAGGTGCGCAATCGAGCACACAGGCCGGCACACAGGCCTATAGTGCCGTTACCCCATTTAGGATAGCTGATACCCGCTCAAGTTATCATTGCGGAAATGTCAGCCCCGCCGGATCTCTTGGGCCGGATGCTACCGTAACGCTGACGGTTGTAGGAGCGAGCGACTGTGAAAGTACCTCCGGTAGCGTTCCTTCAAATGCAACCGCTGTTGCACTTAATGTAACCGTCACAGATACTACGGCTCCGGGTTTTCTCACCCTCTATCCTGCCAACGTTACCAAGCCTACATCCTCCAATTTGAACTGGCAGGCTGGAGAGACTGTTCCCAATATGGTTGTCATAAAACTCAGCCCTACCGGGACCATTGACATCTACAACGGATCGGATGGCACCAGTGATGTGGTAGTCGATGTAGAAGGCTATTTCATGCCGGCCAGTTCAACGACCGGAACGGGACATTATCAACCGTTACCGACTCCGCAACGCATTTGTGATACCCGTCCCGCTAGTACAACTACGCCCAATAATCAATGCACGGATCATCCCTTACAAGCCGGTACCTCTTCACAAACACTTACGGTTCAGGTTGCAGGGAAAGCAGGGCTTCCCGTTACCGGGGTCTCAGCGGTTGCTTTAAATGTTACCGCTATCAACCCTAGCGTATTTAGTTATTTAACGGTATACCCTGCCAGTGCTACAAGACCCACAGTTTCGAATCTGAACTTTGTTGCTGGTGAAACTGTACCCAATCGGGTAATAGTGGGGCTTGGAACTAATGGTTCCATAGATGTCTATAATTTTGCCGGCACAGTTGATGTGGCTATAGATGTAACAGGGTATTTTACAGATTCCACAGCACAACAAACCTTTGGCAGTCTTTTTGAACCGATTTCACCGCAGCGTATCTGTGATACTCGCCCCGCAAGTGTTACAGGTTATACCGATCAATGCACGGGTCACACTTTACAAGCCGGTACCTCTTCACAAACACTTACGGTTCAGGTTGCAGGAGAGGGCGGCATTCCCGCATCAGCCAGCGCTACCCCACCTACAGCTGTGGTCTTGGATGTGGCTGTTACCGACACCACCGCCCCCAGCTATCTCACTGTTTACCCCAGCGGAGCAACTCCGCCGACAGCATCTGACCTCAACTGGACGGCTGGTGTGACGCGAGCCAATCTGGTGGTAGCCACTCTTGCTCCCGGGGGCACCCTTTTAGTCTATAACTTCTCCGGTTCTACAGATGTTGTGATAGATGTAGTCGGCTACTTTACTGCTGCGGCTACAACCTGGACACAAGTGCTGCCGGCTGTTCCCATTTCAGGAGTATCGCCTTATAATGGCACTGGTGATACTTCAACCATGTACGCGGCGATGGCCTATGATGCCAATACCAATCAGGTTATTTTTTACGGAGGCATTAATTCAAGTACTGATACTTTTGCTTGGAGTGGATCTTCGTGGTCGGAAGTATCCTCGGCAAATACTCCTCCTGCTGGATTGTATGGGGCATCAATGGTGTATGATGCCGCCAACCAAACAATACTGTTTTTTGGTGGGACATCTGTGGGTTACCAATCTAGTCCTTCAAATAGCACATGGGTATGGGATGGCACCAACTGGACCGAAGCGGCTCCCACAACCAGTCCTTCAGGGGGTTACGGTGAAGGAATGGCATATGATCCCGCTATTGGCAAAGTGGTACTCTATACTGATTATGGTAATACCTGGACTTGGGATGGCACCAACTGGACAAAGCTTTCTCCTGCTACAAGTCCCGGACCAATCTGTGCTGAAGTAATGGCTTATGATCCTTCTACCACCAGTATCATTTTGTTTGGTGGATATGATAACAGTGCTTCTGTTCCTCTATCTCTATCAGGTTGTGGCGGCGGTTACGGCAATGAAGAGCCCTCACTTGATGCTACGTGGAGTTTCGACGGTACAACATGGAGCAAGTTAAGTCCTGCCACAAGCCCGCCAGGACGCCAAAATGCAGCTATGGCTTATGACCCGAACACCAGTCAGTTGGTACTTTTTGGCGGAAATGCCGGCGGTACTTGCAGTAGCGTACCTTGTAATCCGTTGAACGATACCTGGACTTTCAATGGTAACAACTGGACACAGCAAAGCCCGCAGTCTGTTCCCCCTGCCGGGGACGGCACCAATGGCATGGTATGGGATGGTACAGCGTTGATGATGGTTGGCAACCAAGGTAGTACTTGGCACTATCCAACCATGTAACTCTAGATATATAACTATTGATAATATTTTCGAGAGAGATTTATCAGACGGTACACGCCATTGAGTTTTTGACTGGCTTTGTGTGGTTCTACAAAAAGATAAAAAATATTAAAGTTCGATTTGCATAGTTTGCGTTAGCACTCTAAAGTTGAGAGTGCTAATATATTATTAAAAATAGAAAATATTTAAAAAGTTAGTTTGTCGGAATTTAAACAACAAAATTAGGAGAGTAAGAATAATGCCAAAGTTAATTGCCTTTGACGAGCAGGCTCGTCGTGGACTTGAACGTGGAATGAACCAGTTGGCGGATGCTGTCCGTGTGACGCTGGGACCCCGAGGTCGTAATGTAGTCTTGGAAAAGAAGTGGGGCGCACCTACTATTACCAATGACGGTGTATCGATCGCCAAAGAGATAGAACTGGAGGACCCTTACGAAAAAATCGGTGCTGAGCTGGTCAAGGAAGTAGCTAAAAAGACTGATGACGTAGCCGGTGATGGTACCACTACAGCAACTGTGTTGGCATGGGCCATGGTGCATGAAGGGTTGCGTAACGTGGCAGCCGGTGCAAATCCTATGGTTTTAAAACGCGGGATTGAAACAGCAGTTGAGGTAGCGGTAGAATCTCTTAGATCAATAGCCAAAGAGATTGATTCTAAGGACCAGATTGCTCAAGTGGCAGCCATATCGGCAGCTGATACAGAGATAGGGCAGATGATTTCTGAAGCCATAGACAAAGTAGGGAAAGACGGAGTTATCACAGTTGAAGAATCTCAAACCTTCGGGATGGAAATGGATCTGGTTGAAGGGATGAGGTTTGACAAAGGGTATATATCGCCTTACTTTGTAACCGATCCGGAGCGGATGGAGGCAGTTTTGGAAGATCCCTATATCTTGTTTGTAGGGTCTAAGATCTCTGCGGTACGTGATATGTTGCCCGTACTTGAAAAGGTTATGCAAACCAGCAAGCCGCTTGTCATCATAGCTGAAGATGTTGATGGTGAAGCTCTTGCTACTCTTGTTGTCAACAAGATAAGAGGGACATTCAAGAGTGCAGCGGTTAAAGCTCCCGGCTTTGGTGAACGTCGCAAAGCTATGTTGCAAGATATGGCTGTTTTGACCGGCGGGCAGGTCATAACTGAAGAAGTCGGACTAAAGTTGGAAAATGCCACTCTGGATCTCCTCGGTAAAGCACGTAAAGTGGTTATCACAAAAGATGAAACTACGGTTGTAGAAGGATCAGGAGCTGAAGCTGATATCAAAGGAAGAATTAATCAGATTAAAGCTGAAATTGAAAATACCGATTCTGACTACGATCGTGAAAAATTACAAGAACGGTTAGCAAAGCTTTCTGGTGGTGTAGCCGTTATCAAGGTAGGTGCTGCGACTGAGGTAGAACTCAAAGAAAAAAAGCATCGTATTGAAGATGCCGTAAGTACTACTAAAGCTGCAATCGAAGAAGGAGTGGTTCCCGGTGGTGGGGTTGCACTACTTAGAGCACAAGAAAAAATTACGGAAAAGGCACAACAACTTCAAGGTGATGAAGCTACTGGTGTACGTATAGTGGCCAGAGCGGTAGAAGAGCCATTGAAGCAGATTGCTGTCAACGCCGGGCTTGAAGGCGGTATAGTGGTGAATCATGTAAAAGGGCTGAAGGGCGCTTCTGAAGGACTAAATGCTGAAACCGGTGGGTATGAGGATCTGTTTGCAGCCGGTGTTATAGATGCTGCCAAAGTGACTCGTTCTGCACTACAAAATGCAGCTTCAATAGCGGCCTTGTTCCTTACAACTGAAGCCGTTATAGCGGATAAGCCGGAGGAGAAAACTTCGGCAGGAATGCCAGGCGGCGGCGGTATGGACGGTATGGGCGGTATGGGCGGTATGGGGGACTTCTAAAAAACTACCCTCGTGAAATAGCGAAACCACAAAAGGTATCAATCGAAGCTAGCCATTTTACTATGATGGCTAGCTTTTTTCATCAACGGTGTTCCGAATGCGCTTACCGCAGCAATAATCGCGAAAATTTCAAATACATGTCTCAAGTTCCTTATCACAAGTATCCTTTCTACAGAGCCTCCTGTCAGTTTTTGACCGGTATAGTGGTTGCGCGGAACTTCAGCAAGTCATTCATGCTCAATTGGACGTGAAAAGGTTGCCAAACACAGACAGAACGTGATGATGGTAGGCGACGTCGATGTGGTACGATGATTATATGCCGGTTCGCTCGTTACTTGTTCATCTCGCAGTCAGCAGGCGCACGTACAAGGCCAGGGCGTATGTTATCAGCCTTCCGCGACACACCCGCTGGCGAGTTGACTCCAGTAAATGGTTGAAGGTCCAGGTAATATTTAGTCATGGCTGAGCGTGACGAATTTCAGGATCAGACACCAAATGGGAACTTACTGTGGCGAGAACGTTCGCTGGAAGAGCATGGACAGGCAATCGCGGCTCTTATGCGTTATGTCAGCGCAGCTCCACGGCATCGCAAGAAGGACAAGCTGGACTTTCCCGTGATCAAAGATTTGGCGCCGCATCTGATCGGTAAAGAGAGTCAACAGTCTTGATGGTTCCCGCTGATTACATTCTCGTCGACGACCAGCTTGACAAGATGAAACGTCTCGACGATGCCTTAGGCTCAGCCTCTTCTCCTTCAGCTTACGCTTTTGGTGGCTCGATAGCCCTCGACTATTACACGGAACCCAGAGCAACAACAGATTTCGATATCAATATAGCTTGCAGTGAAAGGCAATCACCGGAGGTGCTCTCTTATCTCGGCAAAGCCTTGCCTGATCTGGAGATAGACGAACGTGTGGTCGCTATAGCGCAGAAAGACGGACAAGTCCGGATCGGCTGGGGACAGTACAAGCTCGATTTGTTCTTCGCTAACACGGACTTTCATAAAGCTATTGCCCAAAAGGTCCATCTTGTTCCCTTCCTTGACCGAGAGATTCCGATCATTGCAGAAGAACATCTGATTGCTTGTAAAGCCATATTTAATCGTACAAAAGACTGGCTCGATATTGAGGACATGCTTAGGGATGCTCCTGTCGAGCTGGATGTCACAGAAGCGCACAACTGGGTGTCAACCATCGCCGCCGCAGACATCACTGCTCGGCTGGATGCCTTATTTGTGTCATATGGTTTTAGTCTGTTTGAGCAGCCTTAATCCAACTTTGTCGCTGATGATCGCAACGCCCCCGGTAGTGAGTCTGTAAGGTCTTAATTTGGCCACTACAACATTACCTGCTACGAATGGTTTCTCTTGGTGAGTGTCCTTTATCTTCAAGGTGTTCGTAGATCTCCTTGTGGCACGCGCTCTAAGAGGGGAATGAAACTGTTGGTAGCTCAAAGATGTAAGTGTCAAAACTTTAAATTTTGACGGATTTTCAATTCGGCTTTCAGCTCGTCCAGTCAACTCTCAACCATGTCGCCAAGTAAGTCAACACTTATGCCAAGCTCCCTAAGCCACTTTAGTGATTCCTCTATCGCATCCGTGGTGCCGGAAAGTTCACAAATAATCCACCCCTCCGTGCCTTCTACGCTGGCGCGGCGGATATTTGGGACTACATTATGTTCCTTAACCAGGCGCGCTATTATCGGTTCACGAATTAGTTTTTCTGGAAAAATAAGTTTTACTCTCAACACTACTGATGTCATATTTTTTTATTCCTATATCCCTGCAAGTCTAACATGACACGACTATACCCCGCCGCTTTTACTGCTTTTACTATTTTATCCCGTTCCTTTAGGACTTTTGGCAAGTCAGAGACTTCAAATTCAATACATGCCAACGAGTCATAATGGCGCACTCTAAGCTGCTCAAAGCCGAGTTGTCTAACGGCGTACTCTGCTTTTTCCACAGTTCGCAAGGTTTTAATGTTTATCGGTGTTCCATGAGGAATTCTGGAAGCCAAACAAGCATTCTGTGGTTTGTTCCACGTAGGCAATCCCAGTGAGCGCGACAAGGAACGTATTTTTGCTTTATCAAATCCGGCTTGCACAAAGGGGAACACTGCACCGTTGAGTTGCGCAGCTTTTTGACCCGGCCTTACGTCGTTCAAGTCATCAAGATTGACACCCAGTACCACCGTTGCTTTACCGGCTTCGTCCGAGGTTACCTTGTCGTAGGATGCAAAGGAGGGTGTCAGATTGGATATAACTGACATTAGCTCTGTTTTACACCAGTAGCAGCGTGAGACAGTATTTTGAATATAAAGTGGATTATCGAGCTCGTGTGTTACAACAGTTGCCCACTGTAGATTCCACTGAGCAGCCAAGTTTTTGCAAAAGGTGGCGTCTTGAGTGGTCAGAGTGGGAGACACGGCTGTTACACACAGTGTATTGTCCTTGCCCAACACGTTGTTGGCTGACCAAGCCAGCAAGGAAGAGTCTGCTCCGCCGCTAAAGGCAACTATGACTCGTTGTAAGCTGTTCAACACTTCGGCCAGAGCATGCCAAGCGGTTTGCAAATCTTTATCTAATGTCTGATAGTTCATTGATTTCAGCTACTATGCCCATGTAAAAAGGGCCAAAGTGTGCATACTCAGCCGACGCTTCATCAAAGCGCATTTCATATATAATGGCTTTTAAATCATCCGGACATTGCGCGAAAAGGGTGACTCCCCATTCGTAATCATCCAATCCAAAAGACCCGGTAACCAGCTGAACGACTTTACCGGCGTACTTTCGCCCTGTGGCACCATGTGCAAGCATAAGCTCCTTTCGTTTTTCAAACGATAAGGTATACCAGTTTTGTCCAACTTTACGCCTTTTTGACATCGGATAGAAGCAGAATGCCCGCATTCCTTCCGGGGGAAGAACAGGATATAAGCGCGCATTTTTGATTTGATCGGGCAAGCCCGGGGCATATTCTGAGGTTTCTGTCAATGAAACATACGAGCAGGACAACTCAAGTTCCGATGCCTTTAACGCATTTTGAAAACTTTTCAAATGCCAAAAGTTTTTAGCAATGGCCATAAAGCCGATATCGGCTTTATGCCCCAACAAGGCAACGGTAACTATCTGAACGTCATTTTCGCGAGCTTCTTTTATCGCGGTATCGACAGTTTGGATGTCAAAGTTCTTATTGACTTTGCAAAACAGGTGGACAACCCCCAAACCTGTCGAAGGGGCCAACTCCTTCTTGGCAGTTATGGGGTTATAAGAAGAGTTCATTTGGGCGGATCTTGCTGTTTTCGTATATGCCAACCTATTTTTGAAGTTTTTCTAGGTTCATAAAATAAGCAGTTTTCAGGACAGGCAAATGGGAGTATTTGCCCAGCGTTTAGTTTGCAACGTTCCAGTTTCTCGTTGGTTTTTGTGCTTTGCATTACATAGTGGTGGCAGTCCGGCTTTACAGACATAACTATATTTTGACAGAAAATGGTTGTTTATGCCAACCGGGGATTCTCAACAGTTTGATATGGCAGTATGTGGTAGAATAGTGAAGTACAACGGTCCAGCTAAAATGGTTCTCAGCTAAGAATATAAATGGAGTATTCATTAAGGAGCAAATTCAGTGGTGCCCAGTCACAGTGATAGCACAGACGATAATCACTACAACCTGGTATCTCAACAAGATCTATGTCGATGGGGAGAAAGCTTGGCTGGGGTTGCACGTACCGGGCTTGGTTTTACCAAAAGTTTATATGAACGTGAACGGTTTGAGGAGATTATAAAAATAGCTGCAGAAATTAAGGCGTCTTCGAGGGCAGCGGGTGAGATGAGGGACAGTACAAACAATGTTGATAACAAAGTTAATGCGCCAGATGCCAAAGCATTTGCGCAAGAGTGGATTGACGATATTCAAGATGGGGTGAGTGGCTATGTAACACCAAAGGTCGCCATAGGCGCTGTCGTTGGCAACGAACACCAAGAGATGCTTTTGATAAAAAGAGCCGATTCGGGTATATGGCTTTATCCGACAGGATGGGCGGATATTGGGTATTCGCCGGCTGAGGTAGTCATCAAGGAAGTCAAGGAGGAAACCGGGATAGATGTTAAGCCTGTTCGTCTTATAGCGGTGTTTGATGGACTACGTCTGGGAATTACAAGAATGCCGTTCTACTCTTTGATATTCCAATGTAAATTACTGGGCGGAGACTTAAAGCCTCATCCCCTGGAATGTCAAGATGTAGGCTGGTTCTCCAGGGATAAACTGCCAATGCCGTTAGGCAGAGCTGAGACATGGACTAAACACTTTTTTGCCGCCATTGCAGGCGAGCCGGTAGAGGTTATGTTTGATGAGCCGCGGGACCCGGTTTGGAAAAATACCTAGATAGGGAGCAGTTTTTCTCTAGCTATTTCTGGTTAGCGAGTATATACTTATAATCATGTCCAATAAGCAAACCTTTATAGTTGTGGGTGGGGGCTTAGCGGGTGCAAAGGCAGTTGAAACTTTACGCACCGAAGGCTTTGACGGAGACATAATACTTTTTACCGAAGAAGCAGTGCGTCCCTATCAACGGCCGCCTTTGTCGAAAGATTATCTGCGCAGGGAAGCCGGTTTTGATCAATGTGCTGTTCATGATGAGAACTTTTACACAGCTAACAATATTGAACTGCATACTTCCAGTAGAGTTGTGGAAATTAATCCAGCAACATCAAAGGTAACGCTTGCTTCAGGTGAAGTTTTTTGCTACACAAAGCTTTTATTGGCCACAGGTTCTGTTCCGCGACGGTTGATGATACCCGGTGCTGAGCTGAACGGTGTTAACTATCTGAGAGACATTTCTGATGCGGATAATTTGACCGATGTTGTTACCGCTACTGCCGGTGCAAAACGGCGAGTTGTTATAGTTGGAAGTGGATGGATTGGTTCAGAAGTAGCTGCTTCTATCCGTGAAATGGGTGCGGAAGTGTCTGTAGTTGAGCTGGCATCCGTTCCCTTAGAACGCGTACTTGGGACTGAGGTTGGTTCTTTCTATCGGGATTTACATATTGAACATGGAGTTGATATGCATTTTGGCGTGGGAATTGAGGCTATTCGCGGCGCTACATCGGTAGAGGAGGTTGTTCTGAGCGATGGTACTGTGCTTGACTGCGCTGTTGTGGTAGTCGGTATTGGAGTTTTTCCACGTACTGAGCTGGCCGAAGCAGTTGGGCTCAGCGTGAACAACGGTATAGTAACCGATGAATACCTAAAGACTTCAGAACGGAATATTTATGCAGCCGGTGATGTAGCTACTGTTTTTTATCCGTTTTACCAAACACATATCCACCTTGAACACTGGTCAGCCGCTATAAATCAAGGTCCCATAGCTGCTCGCAATATGCTTGGTATTTCCGACATATATGAGCAAATTCCATACTTTTACTCGGATCAGTATGATGTCGGTATGGAGTATACGGGCTTTGCTCCCACTTGGGACCAAATACTGTTTCGTGGCAACCCGGCGACAAAGCAGTTCATAACTTTTTGGCTGGATAAAACCGGACGTGTGCTCGCAGGAATGAATGTGAATGTTTGGGAAGTTGCCCCCGCCATTGAAGCCCTTATTCGCAGCTGCAAACCGGTTGATCTTGAACAGCTTGTTAATCCTAATGTTGATTTAGCAAGCTTGGTGTGAACCGTCGCCCGCGTTCACCTGTTATGAAATGGCGCCGAAAAGCGGGTCACCGCCTTTTTCTATAACTTTAGCGGAGATTGGTTCTAATATATCAAACAGATCATCAAGCTGATCTGATATGGCAAGCAGGATGTCTGCCTCTCCTTCATCGGTAACGGCCTCTATCTCACTTCGTAAATCGTTACCTTTTTGCGTAAGTTGTTCCCCTTCAACTAGCCCTCTTGAGTGCAGTGAGTTGATTCCGTCGCCAATTTGCTCTTCCGACCATCCTCTAGTTACTGTATGATGGCCTCTTATCGGTGCGCCTCTCCACGCGTTGGACAACAGTTCAATCTCTATACCGGACAGCCTTTGAAGTGTCCAGGCACAAACATGACTGTCGCCTCTGTGTTCCCTTACAAGATCGCTAGCTCTCCATAGTGCACCCAGCGGGTCATCAGGCCATGGAAGAGATTTCAAACCTGCAAACAATGGGTGTCCCTCAATTCTTGCCGCTTCTGTACCTTTCCGCAGTATCTCTGTTGCTTTTTGAACCCCCGGCGGCAGCTGATCATCAAGCAGTCGCTTTAAGTTTGAAACAGCGCCTTCTAACCGGGCTTGAAGCAGTTTTTCAGGAGTTGTATGCGACCATCCTTCTTCAACAGCCAAGGCGACGACAGCGGGATTGAAAGTACCAAATATTGCTGCCACCACATTTCCGTTTAAGCGACCCAAACAAGCCGAGCGGCTGCAAAAATATCCCGGTAGAAAGGACACTCCAAGATCTTGATAAAGTTTGAAAGCGTCGCCAGAAAAATAAACGCTTGCGGCTATCGGTTCGACTAAATCTCTGAGTTTACGGCTTTTGCTGTGTATGTCCATATACCGGCTGTTCCTTTCTGCATTTTTTTATTTTATCAAGTTTAGTATCTTCCGATTGACGTGAGCTAATTCACACTGTTATTTCATTCGCTGTCTGGGATTGTCCTCTTTTCCAACTGGCATTCTTTTCCAACTGGCATTCAAAAATTGTAGAAAAATCTTCCGCTCACGACTAGGGCGAACAGCTTTCTCAAGGGACCAACGTTTCGGCAAAACAACAGCCCGATAATCTGGACTTTGATCTCCAAGGATTTTTTGACGCGATTGTAGTAAAGTATTTAAAAACAGCGCCGGCGTGGCGCAGTGGTAGCGCAGGCGATTTGTAATCGTCAGGTCGTGGGTTCAATCCCCTCCGCCGGCTCAAGAATTATGTAGATTATTTTTTACTTGGCCTTTGTGGTTATCAGGTTGCCTGTTGGAGAAGGTACATACCAGTATCCCCCGAACTGATAAAGACCTTGGCCAGCCATCATTCCGGGCCGGCTGTCAGCACTAAAGGTATAAAGTGGGTGCTTGGCGTAACTGAGTTGATATGCTCCAGAAGGGCGTTTTATTTTACCCACCAATAAATGGTTGATGCCGGGTCCGAGTTTTAAACTGCCATTTATAATCAAAGGGGGCCATAAAGCAGTACAAGCTCCGTGCAAACAAGCAGTTTTATGGGGGGTATCAAGCGAAAATGCATAAAGGGTCATACCCGATTTTGTGGTGATAATCGCACCGTAAGCTGAATGGCGGACTTCAAGTGTTGTGTGTGTGGCGCTTTCAGTCGTAGCAGTGCATCCAGCCAGCATTGCAGCTAAAAGTAGCAAAGTTAGAGTTTTTATTTTATTTCTCGGTTTCACTCCTTTGCTCCATCTGCTTTCAATGGTGGATCTTTATGGCGACCGGCAGTGTAGAGGACCGATGCTAACGCACCTACCAGTTCAGCTGTAACCCCAAACCCTCCCGAATAGGAGATTTTCGGTTCATGAAATGCGAACAAGTTTCCCCGCAAAGCAATCATGTAACCTCCAAAAACTCCAATCAGAAAACAGGCGATTATGCCAGCCAGTATGCGTCCGGGCCTCACGGCAAATGCTGTGGCAAAGATAAAACTTAAAATAACAGTAGCCAAAAACAACGGCCCTATGGTTGGTATGGCATCGTACTGTTCACGGGCATAGAGGTTGAGATGTACAATGCCTACTATCGCGAGAGCTGCTACAGTGATCCAACGAAACAGATTAACATGGTTGTATAGGTTAAATTTCATCAATACGATACTTCTATAGCTTATTATTTCACACTTTCTTACTTAATATGTGTCGTAATTAATTTTTTTTAATTTGATTAATGTGCTAATCAATGTTTATAATATGAAGATGATGTATCAGTTTCGTTGGTTGCTGGGGTTGGCAACAATCACACTTTTGTTTAGTGCTTGTTCTATATTCCCGACTGGCGGTACTGACGGGGGTGGGATCCCCCAAACATACCCAATTGGTAATTTTAGTGCTGCCTTACATGCAGAGTTGTTTGCTCCTACCGCTATGCCTGCGGGATCGAATAATTGGTCTTGTCATCCATCTGCTAATCACCCATACCCGGTAGTACTTGTACACGGTACTTTTGCTAACGCGGCATTTAGCTGGCAAGCACTTTCTCCTATGCTTGCCGATGTAGGCTACTGTGTTTATGCATTGAATTATGGCCAAACAGCCGAATCGTTTGGACGTATATTTGGATTGGCTCCAATAGAGCAATCTGCGGGGCAGCTTGAGTCTTTTATAAATAAGGTGTTGAGTTCTACCGGTGCTGCCCAAGTTGATATAGTAGGCCATTCACAGGGTGGTATGATGCCGCGGTATTACTTGAAATTTTTAGGTGGCGCCCCGAAAGTCCATATGTTGGTGGGGTTGGCACCCTCCAATCACGGCACTACCGCCAGTAACATAGGTAC
This sequence comes from Actinomycetota bacterium, assembly GCA_023379935.1. Classification (GTDB taxonomy): domain Bacteria; phylum Actinomycetota; class Acidimicrobiia; order Acidimicrobiales; family JAMCPD01; genus JAMCPD01. The sequence goes on from JAMCPD010000017.1 coordinate 110,512, forward strand.
ATTGGCGTTGGAGTTGGAGCAGTTGGGATTTCCGACTTTGAGCCAACTTGGTTGCTCGGCTTGTCAGGAGCAAGAGTATAACTCTTCTTTTATTCAGCAACTCAATGCTGGTGGTGATACTCTTCCTGGGGTTGACTATGTGGTAATTATTTCCAAGTATGATGAGTTTATAACTCCTTATACATCTGCATTTTTAAATGGCACCAATGTTGACAACATTACTCTTCAAAATCTTTGTTCGACTGACTATACCGATCACATAGGCATTCTTTATGACCCCGTAGCGCTTGAAGAGGTTATGAATGTTTTAGGGCCTGACAATCCTTCCTTTAAGCCACAGTGCAGTGTTGTGCTTCCTGTAGTTGGCGGAACAACTGGTGGGTGATTAAAAAAGCCGCCGCCGGATATACTCTGAGTCTTTTGGCGTTTTTATCTCTTATTGCTTTAGGTGTAGCACTGAGTCTATTGGATTCAACTTTTGCACAGGCAACCTTAGGTGCGGCAGTTGTGTATTTTCTTGTGGTAGGGGTGGTATTGATTGTTCTGCTTTTACCAAAAGACATTAAATTCAAGGTTGTAACCTATTTTTCTTACAAACAAAACGAAATTACCCCCCCTTTCGAATCCAGGTCGGGCAATAATATAGGGCAAAATGCAACTTTCCGCCCTCCACTCAGGGGGATTACTATATGGGGGTTACTTTTTGCGATGGTGGTTGCATGGGAGTTTTTGGCTCTTTTCACTCCTCCCGATAAAGCTCACCTCACTATTAGTGCACTGTCACTTCACTATCAGATATTCCATATGATAGCCTTCTTTGTTTGGGCAGCAGCCGGGGTGGGCTTGATATGCATTTGACTATACCGCCTGTTGAGCTAGCGGTTGTTGTTGGCTCCAACCTGGTTGTCGGTTTTCTGTTCTGGGCTGTGGTATTATGTGTAGGAGTACTGATTGAAATAGCAGGGATAAAACACCGGGCAGGTTTTGTCAGCATCGGTATTTTCGGAAAATGGCTTGCATCGCATAAACCGGTGCGGTTTTTGTTGATTGCAGGTTGGGCTTATGCAGGGTGGCACTTATTTTTGCATTAGCTTTACCGTATTGGCTTTATAAGTACTATCGCCAGGCAAGCTATCCCTTCTTTACTACCCAAGCTCCCCATAGTTTCCGGGCTGGTGCCTTTCACGTTTACCTCTGTAGAGCATGCTTGAGACAGTTGCTCAGCCATAAGTGGCTTATACGGTGTCAAGTTGGGGGTTTGCGCAATGACAGTGCAGTCTATATTGACCGGTTCCCAGCCGGCTTGTCGCAGCATTGCAACCACACTGCACAAAAGCTCCATACTGTCAGCATTAGCCCATTTAGGATCAGTGTCGGGAAAATATTTACCTAAATCCCCGAGTCCAGCGGCACCGAGCAAGGCATCGGATATTGCGTGGGCAAGTACATCTCCATCACTGTGTCCCTGGAGTTTGGGATGATCAGAAATATGAACTCCCCCCAGGATCAATGAAGAGGCATTCATACTGTTTTGGTCAAATTTGTGAATATCAAATCCCTGACCTATTTTAAACTTATCCTGTTGTATAGTCGGCATTTCTAATCTACTCTAATCCGTCTTCACTTTCTCCAAGCAAGAGTTCTGCTATCTTTAAATCACTGGGGGCAGTGATTTTTATGTTTTTGGCTTCACCGGGCACTACTACTACAGTACCACCACAATTTTCCACCAAGCTTGCATCATCTGTTGCCTCCGGTTGGTTTTGATGAGCTAACCTCAATATGGAAGCATTGAAAGCTTGAGGGGTTTGTGACACAACAAGCTCTTCACGATTAATGGTTGAGATGACCTTGTTATTCGCCTGGTGCTTGATGGTATCTGTTACGGCCAATCCGGGTATAGCTCCATCCGCTCCTCGTTCAACAGCTTCTATCACCAGTTTGAAAAGGGATACAGAAGCCAATGGACGAACAGCATCGTGAACAACGATTATTTCCACGTTATCCGGTACTTTTGCCAGCCCCCGCCGAACCGAATCTGCTCTGGTTTCTCCGCCGGCTGTCACTATTGTATTTGGCGGGGTGTCGAATTGATCCACAAATTCGGCTGGTACGACGACTACTGCACCTTGGCAAACAGCTAGAGCATTTTTTAAACTCCAAAACACAACCGGGTGTCCGCCTAATGAACTAAACTGCTTTAAACTTCCAAAACGTATCCCCGCTCCTCCGGCTACGACTACGCTCCATGCAACTAGAGCCAGTGTATTTCCTTCCAGTGTGCTTCCTTCCAGTGTGCTTCCTTTAAGGTAACGCACCGTCTAATGTTTTTTCAGCTTCTTCTTCGTTGATGTTCAAAGCGAATGTCAACTCCGAAACTAAAATTTGGCGTGCTCTCGACAGCATACGTTTTTCTCCGGCTGAAAGTCCGTTGTCCTTGTAACGAATAGTAAGGTTTCTGACCACTTCGGCTACTTGATAAATTTCCCCCGATTTGAGCTTTTCTACATGGTTTTTATAACGCCTTGACCAGTTTGTAGGCATTCTAGCCTCCTTTTTCCCCAACACAGCCAACACTTCCATAACCTCTTTTTTATTGATGACATCACGTAACCCTACTGTTTCCGTGTTATCTTCCGGTATCATCAATGTCAAATTTCCGTAAGCCAGCTCCAGTATCAGGTAGTTTTTTGTTATTCCAAAAGCCTTTTTCTTTTCCAGGCTTTTGATTGTTGCCGCACCATGATGAGGATATACTACCCTGTCGCCAACCCTGAAAACCCTAGGTGGCGACTTTGGCTTAACCTTCACCTCCTTCTTGCTCTCTACTTTTTCTACTATAAGTGGCCCATTGGCAGGAGTTGTACCCGGCGGTGATTTTCTTGAAGTACCGACCTTAGCAGCAGTCTTAGCAGTACCGGCCTTAGCAGCAGCCTTAGTAACAGCGGCCTTAGTAGCAGTCTTAGCAGTACCGGCCTTAGCAGCAGTCTTAGTAACAGCGGCCTTAGTAGCAGTCTTAGCAGTACCGGCCTTAGCAGCAGTCTTAGTAACAGCGGCCTTAGTAGCAGTCTTAGCAGTACCGGCCTTATTTTTTAAACTATTTTTTGTAGTAGTTCTGGGCACAAAATTCACCTCAAATATACGCAATCCGATAAAAGTAAGTATAGCACACGTACACACATATCAGCATTCGCCATGGCTACCAGTTATAGTGTCCCAGTATGCTTGTTTCAACTAATCGAAGGACTCCGTCCTTGGCTAACCTGGCTTTTTGAGGGCCTACACCTTCAATCGCTTCCAACTCCTTTTCAGAAGCTCTTATAACTTTTTGTAAAGTGCAAAACTTATCAACTATCTTGTCTATCACCGCCGGAGAAAGTTTAGGAATGCGATAAAGTAGTCTGTATCCCCGCGGTTCTAAGGGGATGTCTATGCTGGTATGGGAGTTGGGTAGATCCAGTATGGTTGCCACCTTATTTAAATCAAACAGTTCCTCTGTTGGCAGCGTGGAAAGTTTTTTCATTACTTCATCAATGCGTTCCATGGTTACTTGAGGTGTCGAGATACCGTTTATGCCGGCTGTATTTGAGCTTAAATAGTCCTTTATAACCAGCCTGTATTCATCTTGGACTCCTCCAAGTAACTCCTTTTCCTGCAGTTCCACCAGACGACCATCCTTGCCCAGTTCAATCAGGTACTCCTCAATTTCATCGCTTATGCGCATTGCCATTTCACAGCGTTGTAAAACTTCAACCACGTCTCGAACGGTAACAGAATCTCCAATTTCGTGAGCGTTAAGTTCAGCATTTACTGTATCCAGTCGGTTTTTGAAACGCTCCAAAGTTTGAAGAGCCTGGTTAGCTTTGTTGGTTATCCATTGCGTAGGCGGTATTAGATACTTTTCTGTATTACGGTAAAGAGCAATTGTTGACATTGTTTCTGAAGCAGATATGACAGGTACGTCGATAGAACGAGCTACACGTTCAGCTGTGCGATGCCTTGTGCCTGTTTCATCGGTGGGTATGGAAGCTGATGGCACGAGGTGAACGTTTGCCATTACTATTTCGGTGGCCTCTTGATTTAAGATGATGGCACCATCCATTTTGGCAAGCTCATAGAGCATTTGGGGGGTAAAAGGAGTATTAACCGGGAATCCTCCTGAGCATATATCCAGTACATCAGCTTGGTCACCTATAACGATTAAAACACCCTTGTTGGCGTGGAGTATATGATCCAAACCTTCTCGTAACGGTTGCCCGGGCGCTATCATTTTCAAGGCGTCTTTCATAGACTGAGTCCACTGGTTTATCATAGTTTTATACTACAATAATTAAGGTTTGGTGGTTTCGAAACGTTTCTGTAACTGCTCAACAAACTTATACCCCTGGGGGTGCCAACGCAACAAGTCTGCTTGGGTAGACGGTCGTGCAAGCATCCAGGAATGACCTCCGGGTACCCACAAAATAGGTTGACCGATGAGGCGGGAAAACTCTTCAGCTGTTTCAGCTGTAGCTATTTTGTCAAAACAGCCCCAAACGGGTAATACCGGGATATTGCCCGTTTTGGCCAGTTGCTTTACCTGGTTGGTAAGATCAGATGCAAACATCATTGCCCCTACGGGTATTGTCCGTCCCAATGCACGCACGTTACGTTTAGCGTCGGGCCAAAGGGAACGAGCTGTAGAAAGTACACGACCGGCTGCCAAGTCAGGCAAATCTAAAGCGGCTGCAGCCACAAGGTCGGCGATTGATGCCACGTCAGGTGCGATACCACTCAAGAGAGATACGACAAGGCCTTTCCTGTGTTTCCAAGCAGGAGTGGCCGCCCCATCACGGTAGATGATACCCAGTGTACGCTCAGGATATTCAGCAGCAAAACTTACCGCTATTGCTCCCCCCATAGAGTGCCCAAGTATTACAGCTCTTTCTACTCCAAAGACATCCATCAAATTGGCTATTTCCTTTGCCATAATAGGCATGGTCACTTTTCCCCATGGCAACGAGTCACTACCCCCAAAACCCGGCAGGCTGGGGTTGATTACTTTCCAGCCCAGTATAGAAGCGATCCTGGCACTCTCTCTCCAGTACATACCCCCCCCGGCGAAATATCCGTGTATGTTTACCGCCCAAAGGGTATCGGTTGGTTGGCCCGGATCAAGGGCGTTATCCGATACCGCATAGCGCAAACGCCGGCTGCTTATATATGTTGCGCCTGGTATCATACGGATATTAGTCATACTTCTTCTTTCCTCACGGTATTTCTTATAGTTTTCTTTCAATAGTCTTTCTCGTTAGTATTTATTTCAAGTAGTCAATGGCCACATTAAAAGTGCCAATAATAACATAGACGGTCCAAGATTTGGGTCTGTTCCAAAACCCGTAAACATGCCACCAAAGTTTTGACCCGCTATCCAATATATGATGCTAACAATCATACCTGCAACCAGAGTAGCTTTGTAAGTGAAGGGACGTAAAATCCAAATTCCTATTAAAACCTGAACAATCATCAATACAAGGGCTATTAGCATCCCATGTGAAGCGGTTGTGTGAGCCAACCATCGGTCAAAGGCGGCTATCGGATAAGGTTCACCGGTTGCCTCCCCTTTTATTTGTGCAGATATAGCTCCTGGCGCATGATTTCCTATCTGTAGTTCCAAGAGTGCTGTTGACACCCAGATAAAGACCCAGGCTATTTTTACTCCTGTTTCACCGATAAAGCCATTGGCGGCTATTGTGTTTCTTTTTGCCAATTGAGGCTTTGAGCTTGTCACAGGATTTGTTGCGGGCCAAAGAGCCAAACTAAGTATTCCATAAACGAATGCCGCTCCCGGGGCACCTTGGAGCATAGAACTTTGTGGTATCATAAGCCCCCCTAAACCTTCACCGACTGTCCAAACAACCAAACTCCAGAAGAATGAAGCACCCAACGCGGGTTTTAGGAGATATTTTGCGGTTGATAAAGCAGAAAAGAGCAGGCATATGCCGATGGTAAGTTGGATCACACCAAATGTGACATCAAATATTACGGGATGTGCAGTGACAACTAAGGCCAGAAAATGAATAGATGATTTTATGATATTTGCTCTTCCCATAGTGTTGTTGCCTATAATCTCGGCGGCAAACTTTTTTGTCAGCATTTGTGGTTGGAACTGTAAAGCACCATCCAGCAACCATAAACATCCGAATGCAACTTGAATGTGCTTGGATTGCAACTGAGACGGCTTCAAGATACTATGGTCTTTTGACGGGAGACAAGGCTGATCCATGATATTTTCTAAACGAACTTTAAAAACGCGAACTTTACAAACATTTCTTCACACAACAGTAGCAGTTGTTCTATCCGCCCTGTTTTTAACTTCTTGTGCAGGCCCAGGTAATCATGTTGACAATATTAGCCATGCCGGTCACAACTCTGTTATGTTGTCGCCCTCATTGTTAACTTACGGAACTGTTCCTCCACAGGTTCCGATAGTTCCCCCGCAAGTTCCAATACCAAAAATACCAATGCAAAAGGTTATTCATGCCATTAAAGAACTTTCCGCCGGGCGAGGTTTCATTGTTCACATCTACACCACTTGGGCTGAGTACCCATCTGTTTTACCGGCTTTAAATACTGAAATAAAACAGTACGCTTTAGCCGGGTTCACTGTTAGCTTAACTCTTCGTTATATGCCGCCTTTGGGCCATAATGGCGATATCCAAGGTTTTGTGAATTATGTTCAAAATATGGTAGCCGATCTTGCCCATCAACCGGCGGTTAAATTTCTACAGATAACAAACGAACCAAACTCATCTGTAAATCCCGCTGCTTCTGACGGCGCTTATCAAAATGTCCTCAGCGCGCTTGTATTGGGGATAGAAGCTGCACATGTAGAACAGATCAAGGTTGGATCACACGCAGCACTTGGGTTCAACTGGTTTTATTCTTTCGGTGTGCAATCAGATAAGGCTTGGTGGAAAAGCTTAGGACAGTTAGGAGGTTTGAATTTTGTAAAAGACGTTGACTGGATAGGAGTTGATCTATATCCCGGTACTTATGTTCCCTTGACATTTCCGTCCCCTAAAAGCCCTAAGTTTGTCGATGTGGCAAAAGCGGATGTAGCCAATGCTTTGGGATATGTACGCACAAAGTTGATGCCGCTTGCCGGTTTTGGCGCTAATGTTCCTATGGGTATTTCAGAAATCGGCTGGGCAACCAGTCCGCCTACTCGTTCTTTTGCAACTCAGGCCCGCCTTGTTACAGCTTTTAGCCAATCTGCTTGCTCTGTAGCACAAAAAGATAACTTGGTATTTTTGCAGTGGTTTAATCTGGCTGACAACTTTACGCCTCTTGTACAAAGTCCCCTAAAGATGGGAATTATGAAGGCCGACCTTTCTCCAAAGCCTGCTTTTTACGCTTATCAATCGGTTGTCCGTCACGGTTGCCCGATATCTTAGATCTTATGGTCGAGATATAGTTCACGGTTCGAGAACAGATGCTATACTTGTTTGAGTTGATGAACGATGTAACCTCGAATACTCCATCGCAATCTTATCCGCTTGACCTGGAGATGTTAGCGGCTGCCCTACGGGCGGATACCGGTGATATTGCTACATTTTTTGAGGTGTTAGCCAAGAAGTTGATTGATATTCTGGGTGAACGCGTAACGCTAGAGCGTGAAGGAGGTATCTTCCATAAAGAACACAAGATCCTTCGGATCTCTGTCGAGCTTGGTGATACCTATCTTGAAATTGAAAAAGTCCAAGAGCGTGTTGTATGTCGCCAACGACATGCCGTAAAAGGAATCGTGCTCAAGACTGCGGAAGTGGCATTTGCAGACTGGCTTACCGTATTGGTAGGTCTTTTGGCGGAAGAATCACGTCAAAATGAAGCTACACGAAAAGCCCTAGAGGAAATTTTGCTGAAATAGTTTGGTCGACATGGCCGAGATATGGCGAATCGGGATAATCTGCCAAGCTGACGATTTATTGGAAGTAATCCAGGCTAATGTTAGCATAGCTGAAGTTGTTAACAAAGCTGTTGGAAAAAGGAGTTTTATTCTATGATTGAAGTTGATGATAGCACCAGCGTTGATGGCGCCGGCATGTCTGCAGCATCGAGAGGTGCTGATACCCCTTCATTTTCACTTCCTCCTGACGCTATAAAACGTCTTGGCGAACTTGAAGGCAAGGAGGGGAAAGGTGGGCTGTTTACCAGTGATCTGTCGGTTAATGAGTTTTTGCTTGTCAAGGAGGTTGGGTTTCACCCCAGGGGGCTCGTACTGGGCAGTTCTATCTATCATATTGGACTCCAAGGCCGCAGTTGGACAAGCAACCAGGAACTCAGTTCACTTACCCAGGCTATGTACACAGCCAGAGAGTTGGCTATGTCCAGAATGGAAGCTGAGGCTGACGTACTGGGTTCAGATGGTGTCGTAGGTGTACGCTTGGATATCAACTTCTACGATTGGGGACAGCACTCTGCTGAATTTATAGCTATTGGTACAGCTGTGTCCGCACAAGATGGGAAAAGTTGGAGAACTCCCGAGGGCAAACCGTTTACCAGCGACTTGAGCGGCCAGGATTTTTGGACACTCCTGCACTCCGGATATATGCCGCTTGGCCTTGTCATGGGAACTTGTGTTTATCATGTAGCTCACCAAGGTCTTGGTAAAAAAATTGGTCAGATTGGGCGTAACACTGAAATGGAAAACTTTACTCAAGCTCTGTATGAGGCCCGTGAACTGGCTATGGAGCGTATGCAAGAAGAAGCAACCAGAGTTGGAGCCGAAGGTATAGTGGGGGTGCAGTTGGTAGAAAAATCACACTTTTGGGGTAGTCACGTAATTGAGTTTTTGGCTATTGGCACTGCTGTTCGGCCCATTAAAGTCGACCACGTAATTGAGCCGCCACAGATGGTTCTTTCTTTAGATACATGATGAACTCTCCTAAGAAGCCTGAAGATATCACCGGGGCCGGACCGGTTGGTGCCGGATCGACTGGCAATGAGATTGACGACGTCGGTGATTTACCTGAAGCTGCTCGTAGCCGAATTAGGGAAACAGAGGAACATGGAGGTGCGTGGAGCAGTGATTTATCGGTAGATGAGGCTCTGGCTATCTCAACTGCCGGCTATAAGCCCCTAGGTTTGGTGATGGGTAGCTCTATTTATCACATAGGATTTGGTGGAACTGGTGCTTTTTCAACTGGTGGAGGGTTGCTGAGTGCGGGAGGTGCCTTCGGTCCGGGATATTCTGGCGCATTGGGTACTTCTTCAAGAAGAATTGGTACAAACGGTTACTACCAGATGTATCCCTGCCCTCACGGTTATACCATGGTTGCAGGAGATCACTATGCCGGTGTTAACTGGGAGAATACTATTTTTGAAGAGGGGATGACCAAAGCACGCAACTTGGCTATAGGGCGACTTGTCGAGGAAGCAAAAGGGCTTGGGGCGCATGGCGTTGTGGGAGTGGAGCTTACTTTGCGCCCTTTTGCCGATACGAATTCGGTCTTGGAGTTTACTGCCTTTGGTACTGCGATATATAGTCTGGGTGCGCCAGCGGTATCCACCCCATTTACTTCCAACCTATCGGGACAAAGTTTTGAAAAGTTGCTGTTGACCGGCTATATGCCGGTGGCTCTTGTTATGGGGGTAGCTGCAATTGAAGCTGATGCCGGGTGTGCAACCGACTACCGGCTTGGGTCATGGGTTAACAACGAGGTGAGCCAATACACCGATGCGGTGCAGTTATGTCGAGAGATGGCAGTGGAGCGTTTAGAGTCTGAGGCGGCGCAATTTGGTGATGGGGTGGTTGGTACATGGGTAGATTTTAACCTGCATGAGATAGGGGAACGTTCCAAGTTAATTGAGATGACTGTTTTGGGTACTGCTGTCAAACGGTTTAGCGATACCCGCCTTGCTTCTCCCCCTCTGCCCATCATGAGGTTGGTTGATAAATGAGTTTGGAGGATAGGTGAAACGAGTTTTTTCATCTGACTTAAGCATAGATGAGGCAATACTGTTAGCTGATACCGACTATGAGCCTTGCGGGCTTGCTACCGGAAGTTCGATATTTCACATAGGTATGATCCCCTCTTGGGGACTTGGTCAAAATATGGAGATCAAAGAGCTTTCCTCTGCTATGTATGAAGCCAGACGACTTGCTATGGGACGCTTAGTTTCTACTGCCAATAAGGTGGGTGGGCAAGGAGTGGTGGGAGTAACACTTGATATTAATATGTTTGAAGGGCATAATCATCTGGCTGTGTTCAATGCAATGGGAACAGCAGTTAGAAAGATAGGGGGTGGTGAAAGTTCAGGGCATAAGCACCAACCCAGCTGTTTTACCAGCGACCTGAGCGGCCAGGACTTTTATCTGTTGCTGCGCGCGGGCTACCTTCCGCTTGGTATGGTAATGGGGACGTGTGTATATTACGTGGCAAGACAGCAGATGGCCACCTGGATGCGTTCTCAAACGCAAAATATCGAAATTGCTACATATACCTCTGCTTTGTATGATGCAAGGGAACTGGCAATGGGCAGAATGCAGCAAGAAGCCTTACGGCTTGGAGCAGATGGCATAGTTGGCGTAAAGGTTACCGAGCAGTCGCATGTGTGGGGGAGCCATGTTATTGAGTTTTTTGTGCTGGGGACAGCGGTGCGTTTAACCGGCAAAGAGCATCGTAAGCTGGAGCCTCGTTCTGTGTTGCCCTTAGATGATTTCCCAGCGGTGGTTTTTTAGAAAACGTTTCTGTTTGACCGGGTTAGCAGGTTTGACCGGGTTAGCAGGTTTGACCGGGCGTGATCTCAACTGATACATTTTGTGGCAAGGCGGTGGCACCGGAGGCAGCGGTAACGGTCATTAGCGGTGCGCATGGGTTTGAGGTTACCGTTACGCCGTGTGCTATTACGTTGTATCCGGTTGGATAGTCCAGTTTTGGCACTACGAATGAGGTTATAGCATTAGGAGTAAATACTTTACCGTCTACTCCCCTTGTCGACCAGGTAAAATTCAGGATATGAGAGGATGCGTCATAAGAAAGAGTTTTGGGGGTGCCGGCGATAGCCAAGGGATAAGGTTGTACAAGTGTACTTGCAACCCCTTGATTGAGGTTGGTACCTGTGGGTGGTAGTGAGAGGTTGGACACCACGCCTCCATTGAATGACCAGTAGATCCAAGGCAGCATTGCACTGTCGATCTGGCTGGATTCTGCAGCGATATCAACCGGGTTGGTTGTTCCGCCCCATTCAGTATTGAGTAATGCACCGCCGGTCAGCTGTGACCAAGAGATTGCATTTGTCAGTACCTGTTGTGCTTGTGATGTGGTGAGCGCGTACTGGTGAAAGCTAAGACCGCTGTTGGGGTCGTTGCCGGGTAAGGAGATATTGGTTCTTGAGAGCCCTTGATTGAAAAGTACAAAAGGCTCGACAAATACAATATGCGTATGATCTGCCAAGCGAGCTGCATGATCAGCAGTTTTATAAAATGGGTCCAACTCTTTGTGATCAAGTGTTGGACAACCGGATGCGTTGATAAGACATATACCGGCTGTTTTACCGGGCCACGGCTCGTTCAGTATATCATACCCGAGTACCCATGGGTTTGCTCCAAAACGAGCGGCAACGGCAGTTAGCATGGCGGCGTAGTATTGTTGCAATCCCAGGCCACCCGGTACTTTTTCATTGTCCCAAAAGCTTTTGAACGCTTGTTGGACTGCAGGATTTGTTAGGTAATCAACCGGAAAGTTGGCGCGGCGATTAGGCGCACCGTTTGTGAGGGTCATCCAAGCGGGAAAGCCGTCAAACCCGACGCTCGGGCCGTATGCATCTTGGTGAAAGTCCAACAGTACAAAGATGTGATGTTGGGTTAGGCTTTGTACGGTAGTGGCAAGGTTGTTGAGATAGGTCGTATCAATGTGACCAGGGCTCGGCATGAGCCCGGTTGCGAGTACACCAAGGCGCACAACATAGAGACCGTTTGAAGCCAGCCAGGCTGCATCAGTATTGCCGAATCCAAAAGCAGACGGATAATATGGCGGTCTCTTTTCTACCATATTAACTCCGTGCAACAACACCACACGTCCTGCGGCATCAGTAAGCCATCTGTCATAGTGGGAGATTGGCCCGACGACAAAGGGGTTAGCAGCAGCCAGAACCATGTTGTAGTGACCGGTGGCTATGGTAATTGTTGTCGTAGTTGTGGCAGTCGTGGTAGTCGGTCTTGGTTTGTTGGCGGCTTTGGCGCTGGCGCAGCTCATCATCAGTATTGCGCTGATCGCACTAAGCAACAGTCCCAGCGGTATTAATGATATTCGCAAGGGTTTTCTGCTCCCAGCTTGTTCGGGTTGGTGAAAACGGTCCATTTTCCCATTGTATCGTTTTTGAGTGTTGACAGCACTTTATTGTTGTGACTTTTGACGGTTTTGGTTTGTTACCTGTTATTATCATGTGGGTCGGTATGGGTTGCCAGCGATAATCTAAGTTTGATAACCTAAGTTTGACCTAAAATGCCAGAAAAAAGTTTTCGTAGTTTTGACGGAATTCGCCTTGTTTATGATGATCGGAGGATGACGACCGGTGTAGACAACGGTTTAACCGTCTTGTTGTTGCATGGTTTTGCGGCTGACAGTCACATTACATGGGAAAAGCCGAAAATAGCGGATGCACTTGTAAATGCCGGTTACAGGGTACTTTCATTTGATGCTCGCGGTCATGGCCGTTCCGATAAGCCACATGAGGTTACTGCTTACTCTGACGACGCCATGGTAAAAGATGCTGAAGCTCTTCTTGATTATTTAGGCTTTCAGTACAATGGCGATATGCGGGTTGTGGTAATGGGCTATTCCATGGGCGGTGTAATCGCTCTTCAACTTGCACAGACGGATACGAGAGTTATAGCTGCGGTACTGGGAGGCGTTGGTAAGGCTATGGCGGATAGAGACTGGACTTGGGACGCACAGTTAATTGCTGAGGCGTTATCAGCACCGTCTGTTATGGATGTAGCCGATGCCAGAGGGCGGGCTTACCGCCAATTTGCCCAAGCAGCCGGTGGTGATCTGGTTGCACTTGCCGCTACTCAGCGGGCTTTGCCATATCCATTGGATATCAACCTTTCCGACACTAAAGTACCGGTACTCGTGATTGCCGGAAATACCGATAAAGTAGCCGGATCTCCAACTGAACTGGCTGCTCTTATTGGTAATGCACGAAGCGTAACAGTCAACGGTAATCATATGAACGCCTTATTTGACCCGCAGTTTATTGCTTCCGTGCTTGAGTTTTTAGCTGATGTTTACAAAGATGTTCAAGCGGAATATCAGCAAAATAGTTAACAATAGTTCTAGCAAATGTTAGAATAAATACTTATGTCGGACAGTTGGTTACAGAAGCAAGCACGGGCATTGGGGGATCCCACTCGTTATGCAATCTTTCGTTATATATACAATGCCGCCCAACCGGTTAATGTGGCTGAGATAACGAAAGTTTTTGGGTTGAATCACAATGCAATCAGACAGCATTTGGCAAAGCTTCAAGAAGCGGAGTTGGTGCTTTATAGCCGCGCTGTTTCAACGGCACGCGGCAGACCTACTTTGGTTTACAAGATTCATCCGGGAGTTCAAGGTACCTGGGAAACTGACGGTCCCTATGAGCGTTTATCCTTGATGTTGCTGGAGATGCTCAAGTTGGGTAACTCTGCTTATGAAGTTGGTTTACATGCTTTCAAAGACGTGAGGGTAAAAGCCGCTCCGGATGATGATATCCTGGTTGCCTTTCAACAAGAAATTGCCAAGCAGGGATTTAGACCCGTCTTAGTAAAAGATCGTATAAAAGGCGGTCGCGGTTGTGAGTTTGTACTTGCACACTGCCCATTTTCAAATGCAGCAGTTGTTGCTCCAAAAATTGTGTGTGAACTTCATCATGGGCTTGCACAAGGCCTTGCTCAAAGCCTTGGCAAAACATTTGGAGAGCCTATACGGACAATAACTCTTACCCCCACCAAAGCTGACCATCCTCATTGCCGGCTCCGTATAGAGCTTGGCTAGCGGTGTTTAGGCTTATTTTGTTGTAGGTGGTTTATCTGCCATGCCATCCTAACATTTGTGCAGCTTTTTCACTCATACGTTCAGGCGACCAAGGCGGATCCCAGACTACCTGAACTTCTATTCGGCACTGGGGAGGGAAAACTTGTGAAAGCGCCCACTTTGCCTCTTGGGGCAGGCTTTCTGAAACAGGACACCCGGGTGTTGTGAGAGTCATCTCCAAGTATACATTTGTAGCACTGGCTATGAGCTTGTAAACCAGTCCTAAGTTTATTATATCAATGTTTAACTCTGGATCGACAACGTTATATAAAGCATTTACAGCTATTTCGTTGTAGTCTTGGTCGTTGCTGCCGTTTTGGCTATCGGCATCGCTGTTTTGGTAATTATAATCTTGCATGCCAAGGTCCCACAGCTAAGTTGGTAACGGTAAAAAGAGCCGTCAACAAAAGCAATACGCCGGATATATCTAACAAGCCGGGTAACGCGAGTAGCAAACCTATAGTAAGTCCTGATGCACCGAGGATGCTTGTAATCAGAGTGATTCTTGCTACATTCTTGTTGTACAGGTCTCCAAAGGATAAGGGCTTTCCTGCTTTGTTCATACGGACTCCTTTAGTTCGTAGTAGTGAAAACGAGATAAACGGAACGATCTTATGCATATGGCCAATGACCGCCAAAGTAAGCCAACCCGCCAACGCAGATATAAAAGCAGCAATCAAACGAGATTGGGTTACGCTTCCGGTTGGGACAAGTATGCTTAATACGGCAAGAACTACGGATATAACGAGGAATAAAGCTGATGCCAATATGAAAACATGTAACAGTTCCAAATGGCGACGTTTATGGCGTATATAAGATCCCAGTGAACTCAAGTGAGTGATTATGCCGGCAAATAGTATTACTCCGCCAATAAAACCCGGTATAGTACTCACCCAGCCACCCGACAACCAGTTACCGGCAGCTATTGAACTTGCGGTAATGAAAACACCTATAGCGGTGAGATAGACAGCCCGTTTAGATAGTTTGGTTGATTGGCGATGTGAGAGCAGAAACATGGGCCAGAGTTTTTCCGCAACCGCCATGTATGAAATTCCCAAAAATCCGATCAGTCCAAAAAGCGCATGAGCCAACACTAGGTGGGGAGGGAGTGAAAACCATGCCCTGTTCTCATTCAAAGCGTAAGTAGTGCCAAACAGGGCAGTGATGGTCAGAAAGGATAGTGATAACTTTATACCCATCCCGGATATACTTTTTGTGCCGGAGCGCAAGGGGCCTGACAGGTTCCATAATGCCATACAGATACCGCTGAATAAGAAGACTCCCGCCAACCCAATAACAACTGTTGAATTCGTGAAGAAGCCTACTGGCAACATCCATGCTCCCGACACAAAAACAACCAAAGTCATCCACCCCGCTCTGGCGGAACGTAACTTTTTAGCTGTTATTACGGGAGTGAACTGATGAAGTGCCCCCAGTGCCGCGGTGGATAGGAAAGCCAGCATCATTAAATGAACCGTTCCGATAGCGGGATAGGAAGTATCGGAGTATACAAGCCAGTTGGAGTTTACGATAACCGCTATCCCAAAACCGGCCAGCCCCAATAGAGAGGCGGCCAAAAAAGCCAGAGGCAAAAGCGGCGGAGGAGTTGAAGGCCGCAGATTGGGTGTGGGATTTGTAGTTGTACTGCCCGGGAGGGATTGGCGCCTGAAAGTAGGTTTACTAACCTGCATTTCTTGTAAAGGTAACTTGCCACTCATTTTGCTCCAATGGTACTGCTTGATAAGAAAAACCTTGTCCGGAAAGTACACCTTCTAACGGTACCGGTTCAAACGGTGCTATTACTATCAGGTCCTGATCTTCCGCCAGTTCTCCAACTGTCTGCATTATTGTATCAAACGGTTCCAAGCCGGCTTTGATAATTGGCCTTACATCCAAAACTCTCGGTTCTGACATTTCACTCTCCTGTTCGTTTTACTGTTTTGTGCGGTTTAAAAAGTTTTAACAGTTTGCTGCATATTATTCTACTATATACTAGAATAAATAGCAAGAGCTAAACAGTAAATTCCATCTTCGGCGATTTTTTTAAAATGTGACATTTTGAGTGGGTCATAATTCTTATTTGTCCAGGGATTTTGCCCTGGTCGCGAATTACCGAAAAAGTCATTGTTGGAGAACAGATTAAAGACGACAAACGAACGCTGAAACTCATCAAACACATTGCAACGGCCAAAACCGATGAAGAACTGGAAATTCTAAAGTCAATTGCTAAAGAGGAAGGATTAAAACTATCCAAAGGAGGTCAGCTAAGTTTCAATTTAGGCCAAGATCCTTTTAACTCACTTTTTACCTTGGGATTTTACAACCATGGAGCAGAAGTTATCTTTGGAAGCATTTTTAACTCCTTTGGAATTTGCAACCGAGTGGCTCACCTCTTTGCTGAGGCTTTTGACCGTTGCCCGCATTATTCATCCGGGCTCAAAGAGAAATACTGCCTGACGATTAGATGCAAAAAACTATGGGATCAGGCTACTCATTGGATTAGATCTACAGATTTTTAGATGTGATTTTCAAGAAGAGAAAAGATATTGAAAGCGCTTTAAGTGACACAGAACGTTCATCAACAACACTAACTCAGCCGTAATTGGAAATAAACGAAAGTCACACCTTATAGATCCTCTTTACACCAAGGAATTCTCGGAAATCCTAGAATCTGCCAAGAAAACCTAAAGCGGAGCTAAAAATCCATACCTATTTGCGGAAGACGGAAGCTAAACAGTAAATAATTAGTCAATACTGAGGTGTAACATAAAAAGCTCTTCCTTGCTTAGCGTCTTTTTCTTTTATTTCTGGAAGAATTCTTCCTTCGTCTTTTTCCGTTATTATTGGAAAAAGAGCTGGTAGTCCGATCGGCAATGGTGGCTATAACGGAGGCAATGGTCATTATTATCATCAATAGATCCAACACTACTCGTACTATGATTATCACTCCGTACTTAATTTCCTGTCCAAACCTGTTCAAGCTCTCTCTTTTGGTCAATTGCGCGGTTTTATAAAACTTGAAAGCCCCGGGGTCTTTTCTGTAAGTACTTCGAATCGCCATTTCACCAAAAAACATTATAAAACCGGTAAAAAAGAGAACTGTTATTAGTCCCTCGTAGAAAGCGTTTATTGTTTGGGAGAGGTTTGGACTATTTGTCATTAGCATAGCAATTAGCGTTACAGGCATGCCAAGGAGAACAATAACGGGTATCATCAGAAAAACCCCTTTATATGGTCGTTTGTAGATTGCGTTCATTATTTTCCCCCGGGTAGTTATACTCTTACCACCATAATAATAACCTATTCCACTGGTTGAATAGCGGCTATAGCCGTCGGAATAAGCGTTAAAGTTATAGTCATCATCATAGTTGCGTTGATACTTGTCTTCTTCCTCGCTGTCCTCGTCGGAATAAGCGTCAAAGTTATAGTCATCATCATAGTTGCGTTGATACTTGTCTTCTTCCTCGCTGTCCTCGTCGGAATAAGCGTCAAAGTTATAGTCATCATCATGAAAGCTTTCATCGGTGGCAGAAGAGTCAGGTTGTTTCAATCTGTCATCATATTGACGTCTCCGATCTGGATCGGAGAGGGTTTCGTAAGCTTCCCGTATGGTCCTAAAAAGTGCATTGGTGCCTCCCTTATCCGGATGCACCTGTTGTGCTAACTTTTTATATGCACGATGTATCTCTTCTTGGGTGGCATCTGCCCCGACTCCCAGTACCTCATAATATGTGTCTGTCGCCATACAGCATTAATTATAGCTTGGGATGCAATATCGTTTAGAAAAATTAATCTCCGGTTCCGGCTGCTACTTTCATTTTAACTCTTTTGTTCTTTGGTTGTTTAAAAAATTTCCGACAGTCCTGCAGTATATATTTATTCTAGTATATGCTAGAATAAATAATAAGTAGTTAACACTAAATAAGTTAAAATATAAGGAGATCAGAAAGATGAAGATAAGTGTAACCAAAACAAACAGTACGGCTGGCACAGAGGTGCTTAGGGATGCACAAGGCGGCAAGGCTAACCAATCCGGTCAATCTGACGATGAAGCGTTTTCAGCGATGTTGGCTCATCATAAGGCTTTGGTAGAAACCGCTCGGGAGTGTGTAAAGGCGCTTAATGTAGCCATACATGAGGGGGATGCATATGAGACAACTCAGTCTGAGTTTATAACCTACTTTGTTGACCAAGTACTGCCACATGCTAAAGCAGAAGAGGAAACCGTTTATCCGGCTGCTGCAACCCAAGTTGGACTTGGGAACCTGGTGGAGCGTATGATAGCTGAACACCGTGAGCTTGAGTACCAATTGAAATTATTGCAGCAAGTTACAACTCCGTTTGATGTCATGAAGGTTGCCACGCATATGGTTGATCTTTTTGAAAAACATGTAAATGTTGAAAACCAGCAGATACTGCCTGTTCTTTTAAACAGTGATGTCAACAGTCTAAGCGAGATTCTTTCAGCTCTTCACGAACATTACGAGTTGTTATGCAGGTCAAGCGGTGCGGTAAAAACGGATGGCGACATTGAGAGTGAGGGCGATAAGGGAAACAAAGGCGCCAGAGAGGTTGTCGGACCTTATGTTCTGGATGTACGTAACCTGCCACCGGCACAACGGCATCAGACAATTTTTGCCACATTCAACGGTTTGGCTCCCTTGGCCAGTTTTGTGCTTGTGAACGACCATGATCCAAAGCCGCTTTATTACCAGTTCAATGCCGAGTATACCGGAGAGTTTGGTTGGGAATATTTGGAGTCGGGTCCTGAAGTTTGGCGAGTAAGAATTTTTAAGCAGTAACGGACTGCTTTGTGAGGCTTACTTGTATCAACGACTGTTATTTATCCATATTAATTACAGATGAAAATTTGTATATAACAGTTTTTAATCCAATATGTGTTGTTAATGTATAGGTATTTATGGTATGCCTGTTTTGTTGCGTATGCCTACTCGTGGCAGAGTTTGAAAGCTTTCGACGCACGGTTTAGGAATCAGACTGAGTTCGTCCGTCTAGTAGTCTCTAGTATCATTTAGCCTGTTCAGTGGGGGTGTCAGTCCGTCTAGTATTGTCCTGTATCAAGCAATATCGGGCAATTCATTCCCAATTCATTCCCAAAAGTGCCTCCAAATTCCTATCAATTACAGATTTGATAGGAAACACATTGTAACAGTATACCATTTTAGTGGTATACTGTTTATATGGCTAAAAGGAAAATAACACTCTATATAGATGAATCTGTAGCTAAAGCAGCCAAAGTGTCTGCTATTGCTACAAAGTGTACTGAAAGTGTCTTGGTTGAAAAAGCAATAATTTCGTATCTTGACACTAAGGACATCAAAACCGCTAAAGCCGATCTCATGAAATTATTGGATGAAGTAGCTGTATCTTCAAATCCAGTGAATATATCAGAAGACGATATTATGGATCTGGCGGTAAAAGAGACCAAATTAGTCCGCAAGAATAGACAAGATAAACAACAATCAAAAGCAAAAATTAGTTGACCACTCCATTGCGAGCAATCGCTGACACTAATGTATTAGTTTCAGCTATTTGCTTTCCTTCGGGTGTTGGTGCCAAATTGCTTTCATTAGCGATTGACGGCAGTTGGCAAATAGTTGCATCACCGATATTACTCAATGAACTAAGTGAGGTGCTTTTGAGAAATAAATTTCGTCGCTACCTTGGAGTAGATCAATGCCAAAGATATATTTCAGATATAGAAACCCTCGCAGAAGTTATCGACGACCCACTATCCGCTCCTCTTAGGGTTACTCGTGATCCTAAGGACGATTTCCTTATAGCTCTTGCTTACAAAGCATCTGTTGAGATTTTGATTTCTGGTGATAAAGATTTGCAAGTTCTAAAACTGAACAACTTATTAGTCCGATCTCCCAAGGAATTTCTGTCCCTTCTCATTGAACGATAATTCTTCAAACTATCTATAATCGCCTTACCATGTCATCCAAGCTAGTCACGACATCATAATCAACATCTATTGCCTCGAAGTGTCGCCTGCCACAATTGATTTTGATATTTTCCTCCCTACGTCTTTCCCCTGCTACCAATGTGCTCTTAGTTTCTCTCACTAAATATATTCTGGCATCTTGTTCAAATACAATCGCCCAGTCTGGGTTATACGAACCAACTGGCGTGTCAACTTTAAACCAACTGGGAAGTTTCAAAAAGTACTTGACATCCTTATTGTCATCTAGTGCTTTAGCAAATGCTTTTTCAACCTTGGAGTCGAATTCCACATAGTCATACGGTGTTTTATTTAAGTTTCTAACTTTATATAGGTTGTCCAAATAGCATTCAAGTACATGAGATGTCTCAGACTCCAACCGGTGCATCTCCCATACTTGACCTGCTAATTTCTCGTATCTAATTCCCTCAACCATTAAGGTGTCAAGGTGTTGGCGTATTTCATGGGCAACCATGGTAAGAAACGCTTGTGGATTTATCTTAAACTCATCTAACCTGCCACTTTTTAAAAGAATCTTACTGAGTGTCATTCTTGTCAACTCTGTTTCATTCTGCAAGTAGTCCAAAATATCAGGTAAAAATCGCGGAAGTGATGTGTCATATGATCCGGTTTCGATGATCTTGTCGGCTTTAATTCCGCCCTTGTTTGTTTCAACTTTGACGACATCAACCATAAGTTTGATTGGAGTAATCTTTGGAGCGGTTTTCAAATTCCTAATTACGTCGTCGACAAGTTGATCGCTGGAAAACTCAACCCGATATCGCGTTCGTGGACTGATTTTTTCCCACAACTCTTTAAATCCTTGATCAAGAGTAACTTCCTTGTTAAATGCAACCCGTTGACGATGTCTAGCATCTTTGATACGTGATGACAGAACATATGCGTCCAAGACATCCATAATTGGTGCTCTAATCTGCTCAAATTCAGGGTCAACTGGCAAAACGAAATTGGGATCATGTGGTTTGTACTTGTCAGACAGTCTGCCGTCAGGATTTATGTAACCATCTAGGGATAATGAGCTATAAATTTGCTCTGATAAAACTTGACCGACAACTGGTACATTCCCTTTCTCATCTGGAATAGCGTTAGGTACGGGTATTTGTGAGAAAGCTATTCTGTCCACTATCCCAAATTCAATACCATAGTCATCTTCGTATTCAGTTTGAAGCTTGCGTGCAAAGTCTTCATAGGATTCATTTGCAACAACGGTCAACCAGTTGACATTATCATCTCGAACCCGTTCACCATGTTGGTTGACGGGCAAGCGAAGACCCCTACCTATTTCCTGACGTTTCCTATCTTTAGATGCACTCTCACGCAATGTACATATTTGAAATACATTGGGATTATCCCACCCTTCTGCTAATGCAGAATGACTAAAGATAAATTGTAGGGGCTCATTAAGTGAAAGCAGTCTCTCTTTGTCACGCATGATAAGTTCGTAGGTACTAGAGTCATCTTGAGTCGATCCCTTAGTATCTTTTTCAACACCTTTTTTGTCTTTGCTGAAGTACCCGCCATGAACTTCTTCAGCTGACGGAAGGTTTAGGTTCTTATACTTGGGCTTTTTGGATACTTCACCAAATATTTCTTCAAACCATACCCCAAGCTTTCCTAGACTTGTAGTGCCATCTACGTGATGCAATCTATAATTAGCAACTTTATCCACAAATATTAAGGATAGAACTTTTATACCTCTATCTTTATTCACCGCAAGAACTTTATCTAAATGAGATTCAATAGTTTTTCTAAGCATTACTTTCATAATGTCTTCATCGAATCCGCCAATAGCTGTATTAAGGTGTAATGTAATTCCGTTTGCAAATTCGATATGCTCGTTACCGGGAACTAGTGAAATGTTAGTTACAATGTATCCATCTTTGTATTCTTGACGACTTTTTGATTTCGCAAATAGGTCGTCCCCCATCTTAATCGTCATTGTTTTTTGAGATACTTGAGAACC
>JAMCPD010000017.1:132533-140316 GCA_023379935.1 Actinomycetota bacterium
GAGAACCTCAGCTCTTACTTTTGTTGGATACTTATTCATTTCATACTCCTGTCATGCCCTCTAAGTTCTATATTAAGACACGACAACTAGTCTAACAGAGAGGGTTGAGATACTTGAGAACCGCTACCAACGTTTATCTTGACTTTTGCAGTTATCTTGTTGTCCGTGTTATTTACCCCGATTAGACTTACAAATGCGTCATTGAGGTTCTCTTCGGCTCTTACACTTGCTACTTCAATGCGTTTTACTAGCTTTCTGTCAAAAGCATCAATTGGACTAAGACGATATAAGAGATTGTAAGGATTCTTGTGTGTTGCGGAATATCTCAACGTACAGAGAGGATGTAGTCTTTCAATAGCTTGCCTAGACTTCTCCGATTCCATATTTTGAGGTTCGTCTAAAATCACAATTGGATTTGTCGCTTGAATAAATTCAATTGGTCTTCTTCCAGACATTCTGTCAGATTCTCGGTTAATCACGTTAGACTTTGTTGATTGTGCAATCCCATTGGATGACTCTTCATCTTCTACATCTTTTTGAAATGCTTGAATATTAATGATTAAGATTTGAATCTTATTAGAGGTTGCAAATTGTCTTACACGACCCAACTGTTTTGAATCATAGATAACAGCGTCATATGGCTCGTTGTAGATGCTCGTAAAATGATCTTTCATAGCATTTATACTCGCCAGAACCCCTTCTCGTATGGGGATACTGGGTACTACTACTATAAACTTGGTAAAGCCGTATACTTTGTGTAATTCAAATATCGTGCGTAAATAGACGTAAGTTTTGCCGGTTCCAGTCTCCATTTCAATTGAGAAGTTCCTACCTTGTAACTCAGGTACGTTAGGAATTGAGTTTCTCTCTTGAGTTGCGTGGACGTTTTTAAGTATCTGCTCATCTTCTATTTCAAGTACGTTGCCATGACCAAGTTCATTTATCCCCAAAGCACCTGCTTGATTTGACGATATCGAGAAGGAGCCATTGGAGATCACTTGACCTGTAAATATATCGACTACGGCTTGGATTGCTTCTTGTTGATAATCCAGTTCGGGATCGAATTTAAGTTTAAGAATTGACATAGAATTTCCTTAGACAACTCGTAGAACAATATCAGATGCCATATTACGGTTCTTTAGACGAATTGTTTCCATCGCATTAACTTTAAGTTCGTCATTTTCGCCAAACCCTTCGTCTAAAACAATAATCATTGATGGTTCCGTATCAGCCATCGCTTCGATAGCTTCAATGCTGAGCTTTCTCTCAAGACATATTAGCAATGCACCTTCTGCAATTGAATAAACTGGCAGCCCAGCACAAGCTATTTCACTAATAGGAGTTGTCGGCGGGTATCCAACCTTTAATATGAGTTCAGTGAGAATATCTTCTTTGCTACGTCCTGTTACAACGTTCACAGCTATTTCATCTATTGCTCGTTGCACTGACTTTTCATCACTATTTTCTGAATCCCATACTTTGAAATTGCTCGTAGTTAATTTATAGGCTTTGAATCCACAATCAGGTGAGGTGGATCCCAGGGTAGGTTGTTCACTTAAAATAGCTTTCCCAGCTCTACGTACCCGTTCCCTTGTTATTGCTGAAATAGTTGGATAGTCTTCACGACCCGTTGGCTCTGGAAGTTGAACAAGTATAAATTTTCTATTTCCACCGTCTTCTGCATTCTGTTTCATTACGGCATGGGCTGTGGTTCCAGATCCTGCGAAAAAATCAAGAATAATGTCGTTCTGTGATGTGGTGAACGACAATAGGTATTTTAGTAGGGTTGACGGCTTTGGAAATTCAAACACTTTCTGACCGAAAATTTCCGTAAGTTCCTTCGATCCAGATTGTGTACTTCCCACTTCCTTAGGAACTATAGTTTTTGGATGAAATGTTCCCCTCTCTTTTTCATAGAAAAGGATGCCTTCTCTATTAAAATAAAACCTGATTACTTTCTGCCCTTTAGTATCGAATGTTTCCTTGCCATTTATATAAGCGAGGATTTGGTCACGCATCGCCCATCCTGCTTTTATCGTCACAGGTGCCACCAACTGACCTTGACGGAATTGCATTTCTCCCTGAATATACTCTTTCTCTGAACCGCCTAATTCTCCCTTAAATGTCGCTTCGGTACCTTCGAAAGAAAATCCTTTTGGAAATGTTATTTCACTCGCAGGATTAGCCTTGGATATTTTTTTTAAGGCTCCATGTTTAATCACCGCATCTTCACCATAATTGCTTAGTTTAAAAAATGGTAAAGCTTTCTTGTTTTTTGTATACACTAAGATATATTCATGTGAATTTGCTATATGTCCGGCAGTCGTACCGGATCTTTGCCAAATTAAAGTCGTAGGAGCCTCTGTTAATGAGTTTTCTTCTCCGAAAATTTCATCCAAAAGTTTGCGCAGATTTGCAACTTCATTGTCATCAATACTTACAAAAATGACACCGTCATCTCTAAGTAAATTCCGCACCAAATAAAGTCTTGGATACATCATAGATAGCCATTTAGAGTGATAACGACCACTTGATTCTGTATTCGCTTCTAGCTTTAATCCACTTTCGTCATATTGCCCCGTATATTTGAGATAGGTGTTCAGCCCTTCTTTATAGTCATCAGGATAAATAAATTCGTTCCCAGTGTTATACGGTGGGTCAATGTAGATCATCTTGACTTTGCCGTAGTAGCTCTTTTGAAGTAGCTTTAGAACTTCGAGATTATCGCCTTCAATTATAAGATTTTCAGTGTTATCAAAGTCAACAGATTCATCTCTCACAGGCACTAGCGTGCCTACTGAAGGCTGTTGGATAACTTTCATACATTCGGCTTTTCCAGCCCATGTGAGTCCGAATCGTTCTTTTTCTGGTTCTATCCATTCCCCTAAAACACTTCGTAGGTAATCGAAGTCTACTTTCCCATCATGGATGGCTTCGGGGAATGCAGACCTTAGCGCTTCGATGCGATCATTGGTCATGTCCATCGAATTAAGATCAAGTCTTTCAATTTTGCCGGAGTCATCTTCCATGTTTCTATTTTATGCTCTGCCTGCGACAAAAAGAGAATTCCACACCTGAAACGCCATTTTGCTATCCTTAACTATCAACTGCAGACGTAGTGCCATGCAAAACCTTGGAAGGTTCCAGATTATACAAACGGGCTCTGGGATGATACTGCCGACTGTTTCGGTATACTAGGTTTGTATTTCCCAATTAACATTTTTCTTGTGGTAGGCAGCTGGCGACCTTTGACAGAGTCACTTCAGCAACCATCTTATTAAGAACAATTGTTTGCTCTCGGTACTCTGAGCCATTTTAGCTTGAATAGTGTCAAGAATATTCTCTTTTTGAGTTTCAACGTCAATAACCGCTTCCTCATATGTTCGCCAAGCATCTCTTCGCTTTTTATCAAGGTTATTAATTTGTTTTTGTATCTCGAGTTTTTCTGGAAGATTAGGAGCAAGTCGTGCGGCTCTTCGCTTTTCCTTTATCTCCTGATCTATCGTATCCAAGTCCGCCCTTAGCGAAATCTTGAAATCTTCCGCCCATAAGTCTAACTTATCCATTTCAATGTCAAACCAATTTGCGTGTTTCTCAGCTAATTCAGCCAAGATCCTATTGTTTTCGATTCTAATAATATCCTGTATGCGTGAATAGACGGCATCATCAACTGTTATCTTGGCAGAACATTCAGCCGGTAAATCAAAGAGACGCCTACATTGATTGGCATCGAGTATTTCTCCATTATCGACAATGCCTGCAAAAACCAAAATATCTTCAGTTTCAATTGTACTTACCCTAAGGCTTTCACAGCATAGCCAACCAGATCGTCCAATTAAGGGCTCTAGTATTGTGATCTTCTTACCACTATTGGATAAACTGAAATTGAGTAAAGCTGGGCTTACAGTGAGCGTAGCAGCTCTATCTAATACTCTCTTGGCAAGGGGATGACCCGACCGATAGATATTTGTATCCGAATCTGAACTCCCCATCACGTAAGGACCACTATGAATAGGTTCTTCTGAAAACGGATTTTGCTTTAATGTGAATGAATAAGTATCTTGATCAAAATCAGCATAGTCTTTTAAAATGTATTTGGTGATTTCCCATAAACGTTCATTATAACGATTGAGCAGGTCTTTACTATCAATCTTTACTTTTTCAACAACCTCTTGATCAAAATTATTTAACAATGTTTCCCGAGCATCCTGTCGGGTCGCAGCGATTTGATCTTCAACATCTTTTTGAAGAAAGTCAAATTCCAGCTGAATTTGTTCATGAGTACGGCATTCCTGATAAATCTTTGCGATGCGTTTTTCAAAGTCAATTCCAGATTCAATGACACCCAATACTTCGTCACTTGCACCAAACACATCATTAAACAGCTTAAATTTTTCGTCAAGCAGTTCATAAACTCGCTGATCAGCAGCATTGTTTTTATTTAAGAAATTGACAACAACTACATCAAATAATTGACCATACCTATGGCAGCGTCCAATACGCTGTTCTATTCGTTGAGGATTCCAGGGCAAGTCATAATTAACGACGAGATTACAAAACTGCAAATTGACGCCCTCGGCAGCAGCTTCTGTAGCAATCATGATAGTAGCTTCATCCTTGAAATAATCGATTAAGGCAGCTCTCATGTCTGCAGTTTTAGATCCCGAGACATAATCTGTACCACTATGGCGTTCTAGCCAATTTTTATAGATTTGTTTCGCATGCTCGCCGTTGTTTAATCCATTGAAAAGGACTACTTTACCTGCAAATTCTGTAGCTTCTAATAACTCTAATAGATATTGTTGGGTTCTTCTGGATTCAGTAAAGATGACGGCTTTCTCATGTAGGTTGGGGCACCCTTTAGCCCTTTGAGCTTCTTTTGATGCTTCAAAGCCTTTACGAAGTGCTGTTAACAATACATTTGCCTTGGAGTCTTTATCTATTGAGACAGCTAGCCGGTGAAAGCGCTTTAACTGGTCTACCTCATCGCGGATCTTCTCCGGATCATCGGCCGTAATTAGTGGCGTAGTAACGTTAGATTCTTCAGAATCGTCCCACTCATCTAACAGTTCGTCATAATCTTCTAGATCTTCAGCGATTGGATCCAATGAATTGGACTCATCTTGTGAGGACTTTATAGAAATCTCAAGTCTACTCACAAGAGTTTCAAGAGTGCCCGCAATAGCACGAGTCGACGATGCTAACAGCTTTCTTAATATCAATGTAATTAACTGCCGTTGTCCTGATGGCACCGCATAAAGTTTTGGGGATTGTAAGTATTCAGTTATAAGGTCGTATAGTTCTTGTTCTTGTTGCGAAGGATAAAACTCTTGGACAATAGCATGTCGGTTTGTGTAACTAATATATTCTTGAACTTGACTTCGGAGAGTGCGTTTACAGATTTTTGATAATCTTTCTTTAAGCTGGTAAAGCTGGTCATTGTTTTCGAGTCGGGTAAAGCGCGACCGGAAACTATCTAAATCTCCAAATATGTGTTCGTCAACTATGCTTGAAAGTCCGTAAAGTTCTTGAATCGAATTCTGCAGAGGTGTTGCAGTAAGTAGCACTTTCGGATATTTGCTGACTACATCTTTAATGTCATTAGCAATTTTGCTTGTTTTTTTATATACATTTCGAAGTCTATGAGCTTCATCAATGACAATTAAATCCCAATTGACTTGGGCAACATAAGGTTTTTTCGATCGAACAAATTGATATGAGCTAATTATGATACTGTCTTGGACAAACGGGTTAAGGTTACCTGAGCCTATTGATTGGTTAAATGTCTTAGCCTCCAAGATATGAGTGGGCAAATAAAACTTATCTATCAGCTCCTGGCTCCATTGTTTGCGAAGATTTGCCGGTACGATCACGAGCAGGCGACGTTTTGTCTCAGCCCATTTCTGTGCCAATAGAAGCCCCGCCTCTATGGTCTTACCTAATCCAACTTCGTCGGCAAGAATAGCTCCACGTGAAAACGGAGTTCTAAATGCAAAAAGTGCTGCGTCAATTTGGTGCGGGTTGAGATCTACACGAGCGTCGGCTAGTACCCCGGTTAATTTCTCCAGACTGTCGGAACTGTGTCGCCTGAGCAATTCATTTGCGAAAAGTTTAATATGATAACTAGTGATTTCAAAAGCCAATGCTTTGTCCTTTTTTAACACTTATGGTAGATAGCCCATCATTATTTCTGCTTGTGGAATAAATAATGTCTTTATTGTTTGCCGAGCTAGATTTGGAGTAAATCATTGTATTTGATTTTAGCCTAAATTCTCCTCTTTTCCTTAGGTCGAGAACGATTGGGGTGAACCCTAGGAGTGAGCCGAGGTTTTAGAATTTGCCGATCACCAAGCAAATAATTTGCACGAATATATTTTTCCATGATTCGAAATATTAATCCAAACCTTAATATAAATAAATATTGCTTTAGCATAAACTGGTTCATTAAGTTGGAGATATTAAAATACCATCTCACCTAAGGTTGCACGACCAACGTCAACCTCGGTATAAGATTCGGGGGTGGGAGTGCTTTATCTACTGGAGCGAGTCCAGCTGGAATCCATCTAATAGAAGACGCTTAAGTTTCAATCGCTGTTAATGACAACTTTCGCAGGTAAATCTCCCTCAGTTCTATGAGCTTCATTCCATCGAGACGTGGGACCTTCCATGCCTCCCAGCCGTTAACTGAAACTAACTTGGCACTCCGTTTCGCTGCGTCAGAAGGTGATGTACATATGGTACCGTCAGGAAGAATGAATGCCCCGTTGGCTGCGATAGTCGCTTTATAGGTCTCCCCAGATTGAGGACGGTCGTACACAACCGTTTCGTTAACTTTAAGGAGGTCATCGCTCAACAAATCCATTATGCTGACCTGGCGCGAAAGTCCAGATTTCTGCACTAGAGCGCCATCGGGTCCATTATCGGCTTCAATGTTGATAAATTCTCGCCCGTCCTCGTCCTTGTACTTGGTAACTGGAATGACCATGATAGGAACAGAGTATTCGCGAAGAAAGTCAATTGCCGAACGCATCCTATCTTGAAAATCTCGGGCGATAAGTAACAGTCGTGGTTGCGGATTAATGGTTAGCGGTGTTGCTGTATCTGTGAAATTCTGCCAGTCGCGGAAAAACGCTTCGACTCCCTGATGATCACCCGAGCCACCGTTGTAGAGGTTTGCTAGTTCATCAAGATTCGTTAGTCGTGCCCATCCGGCATATTCGAGACACTGAGCGAGCTGGTTTCGGTCAATATCACGTTTAATTTCAATGACCACTACCTGACCGTATTCGTTGAGTGCCAGGATATCCAGCACGCCACCATTTACAACACGAGCCTGACGGGCTACACGAAAGAGTGATTGACCCGTGAACGTTTCAAGATCATCCCAGACGAGTTGTTCTATCTCTTTCTCATAGATCTCTGGACCGGGATTCAACCGTTCGAAGGGAACGAGCTCTCCATTGCGATTTTCAACGAGTGGCATTATACATATCTCCGTATCATTAAATTATAAAACTGCACTTGACCCCTAAAACCGGACACATTTTTTATGCTACTTTCTTTGCTGTAGCTTGTGCAAATTGTTCTTCAAATTGAATTGGTGACAGGTAACCAATTGAGGAATGGATCCTCTCTCCATTGTACCAATTTATCCATTCGAATATGGATGCTCTGGCTTCATCTATGGTTTTTAAAGTTCTCCGAGTAATTACTCTCTCGCTTTAGAAGTGACCATAGGTTCTCGGCTACTGAGTTGTCATAGCTATCCCCAACACTTCCCATG
>JAMCPD010000018.1 GCA_023379935.1 Actinomycetota bacterium
AGTGTTCGTCCGCAGTCTCTGAGTGGAGTCAGGTTGGCTTCATGAACCAGCCGAGAGTACTGGCCTTGCGCTTGACGACGATGTTTCGTCGGTCGAGATCAGTAACGAAAGGTTGAAGTTGTCGACGAAACATCGTTACAAATCGACACCCACGCTGAACGGAGGATCGGAGGATGACACTGCGCCGCCCGAAGTCCACCGACTCAATCTGGTCCCACTCAGCCGACCACCACACAGAATCACGGTCGCGACCCATAAAGCGACCCAGAACTACTTTGAGCAAGCGTGCTCGAAGATCGACTGTCACTCCGTCGTCATCGGATGTCAGCACTGCCAGTGGCCACGTTGCCGAGATGGTACCGACCTTTCCCGGAAATGATGCACCGCCAATAAGTCGAAGGTTCATGGTGACCACGTCCACGTGTAGGTGGCACCACCGTGCCCTTCAAAGGGGATTGGTAGGTCGAGGCCCAGCCCAGCGGTGAACTGGTTCTGCCAGATGGCCTGATT
This sequence comes from Actinomycetota bacterium, assembly GCA_023379935.1. Taxonomy (GTDB): domain Bacteria; phylum Actinomycetota; class Acidimicrobiia; order Acidimicrobiales; family JAMCPD01; genus JAMCPD01. Next base: position 511 of record JAMCPD010000018.1, read on the forward strand.
GCAACTGTTCGTTCCCACAGCGCCCTCATCGCCCACGGAAAGGCCGAAATCCGCTGATCCGCCTCCGCCAGCGAATAGACCTCTAAGATCCGATGGTCTCTTGGCATTGCTCAGTAGAAGGCCGAGCGTCACCGATGCGGTTGGACTTGAGCCGCCGCCTCCAACTGTGCCGACGAACGTCGGATGACCGCCCGATAGTGCGACACATCCACTCACCGTGCCGTATGGACCCCATCCAGCACTGAGATTCAGGCACAGCCCAATCGTGTGAGTAGCCACAGCGTGGGCAACCTTCCCCCCGGTATCATTCCATGCCTGCGTGACATCGGAAATGGGATTCCAGCCCCACAACCCGCTTGGATCACTCCCATTCACCGGATCACCTCCCGCATATACATAAGGCTGGCCACTTATAGCAACTAGCGGATCAACAGAGGTAAACTGTCCTGTAACAGAGTCGTAGTAGCGGTGTATCAGGTAGATAAGACCTGTTGGATCTGTGTAGCCACCGGCATAACTAAATGGGGTAATAGAGGAGACCCCACCTGAGGTCACATTTCCATAAGCATTATAGGTTGCTTCACCTGTTAGGTTGCCGGAAGAGTTGAAGGTAAACCTTACTCCTTCAGGATCAGAATAGAGATAAGTGGCAAATTTTGTGGTTGTCATAGTGATCTTCATCAACCTAATCATAAGAGATTAGATCTTGAATCATTTGTATGTCCAAATGGACAGTAGCTGGATCCACTCGGCCCACAATTAGCCAAATAGCCTAATACGAGGTCTAAATCAACTCCCATCCCACTCGGATCATTTCTATTCACAGGATCTCCTGCTGTAACTACACCCGGTGTCACAAGTTTGCCGCGCTGCCTAGGTTTCGCTCAACTAGTCGCAGGTCAAGTTCCAAGACGCGTACACGGATGCAACCTTTAAAGTTAGATAGCAGAATCAGATCCCCATCACTGAAGATCAATTTCGACAACGAATGTTCAATAAGGCCATGGGGATCGTCAAGCTCAATCATCTGAACGCCCTTTATTGTTAGCTCCCTAATAATTCCAGCAGACCAATAAAACTCTGACATGTCTAGTCGATGTCGCTTCAAGACAGGCGTTTGACGCAACTTCGGATCCCAGTGGAATGGAATTGATGCTGAATGTGTCACCTGGTCAAGGCTGAAATCATCCATCGAAAACTGTGAATCGTGTAAATAACTGTTGAAAGTAGGCAACGCACGACAATCTGATGCAACAGCTAGGAGTCGTTCAGACATAGTAGGTTGTACCGAAATGGTTCCAAAATGACGAACCAAGATAGAAGACCCAGGTCACGTGAATCACCTGTGGTATTCCGCTAGAGCTTGATAGGGCTGCACTTTCTTTTATCCCCATGGTGGCCATGGGACACGCCACACGCCACCACTACCACTAACACCTTTTTGCCACCAATTGAGTTGTAAATGTGAACCCATATTATCATGAGGCGTTTCATCCCAATGGAGATAAAACCATCTGTCACCAATATTTGCATAGGCATCTGGATTCTCAATAAAGCCCACGACCTGACCAGTTCCGTAAGCAATACCAACCGTCAATGCAGCATAAAAAGCAGCTTGCGTTGCCTGCCATGCAATGCTCCAGTTAGACGAACACGGATTCTGTGTGAGCTCATAAGTGTTATAACCATGACTGATTGCCAGGTATGCAGGATCAAGCTGTTGTACCAGGCGAGAAGGCAAACCGCCATTTTCTGCATTCTCTCTGAAGGGGTTGTTGGGACTAAATGGATTGAAAATGTCATACCACCCAAGCCCAAGAGGATCACTCCCATTCACCGGATCACCTCCCGCATATACATAAGGCTGGCCACTTATAGCAACTAGCGGATCAACAGAGGTAAACTGTCCTGTAGCTGAGTCGTAGTAGCGGTGTATCAGGTAGATAAGACCTGTTGGATCTGTGTAGCCACCGGCATAACCAAATGGGGTAATAGAGGAGATCCCACCTGAGGTCACATTTCCATAAGCATTATAGGTTGCTTCACCTGTTAGGTTGCCGGAAGAGTTGAAGGTAAACCTTACTCCTTCAGGATCAGAGTAGAGATAAGTGACAGATGATTGGAAATTTAGAGCACTTAGGGATATCTGTTCAACTGGTCCATTGCCAAGTGGGCTACCTTGTGGTCCATAGATGTAGACATTGGATCCATCCATTAGAAGCTGCGAAACAGAAGAGAGGGTGTTCCAGGTGAACTGCTGCGTCGTATTAGTACGCAGCATGAGCGGCACCCAATAAGCACTTGTCACTGTCTCGGCTCGCTTATAGGTGAATCACATTCCTTTAGGGCAAGCAATGCTGATACATCAGAGCGTAACCAACATGAATAACCCCGGCCATCGAAAACCTCGTTCACAACAGCGACAACATGATCAGCTATCTCCCTAGGATGTTCGTTTTCAACGGCCGACTGAAACTGTTGCCGGTTGATGTCACTAAATACATAGCCATTCAATGGATAGCTGCCACCGAAATAAAGGAAGTTCATTAAATTGTCAGCCAATAGCAGTTCGTTTACGTCTCTCCAGTGATACAGCGTGTTTCGTAATAGCATGGGACGAACACTGAGAGGCAGTCTCCTGATTTGAGGATCAGCGGGCTTGCGCATCCAGTCTTCGACAACCATTGTGCAGGGGCCATAATGAGCCTGCAGTTTCTTAAGTAACTCCACTAGCGCTTCGGTACTTGGTCCCATCGAAAGCGCACTATTCGAAACATCCCAGGCCATGCACGGCGCAGTGGCGATTTCCTCAATCAAGTTTGGCCCCATAACAATGACTGTCCCTGCGTAAATATCAATAAAGCCATCTAACCACCGAGACACATCACATCCACTCAACAAGCATATGCGAACCCATGACCTACCGGGCCATCCAAGATCATAATATTTAAATTCTCGTGACATTCCTAACCTATTTCAAAAATCTGGGACCACAGGTAGCTCTGGGATTTCATCTCCGGGATACATGTATGACTTTGGCCCGCCGCCGACAGTATAATCATAATGAGGTGGCACATCCCCAGGATGATTGAAGTCCGGATGAAGGCTCTGCCCTGTGTCTGGATTAAACCACGCGCCCTCATTTGACCCGGGAGGCCCAGTACCTCTCCACGACCATCCTGGACCCGGAGGCTCCGCTGGATTTCCTTGAGTCGTGATACCGGCTGGGGCCGGATCGACCACTCGTCCCAGAAAGATGTCAGCTCGTCGCCTCGCCTTTGATGGGCCAACGAAGAAGAAAAGCTCCGAGCGTGTTGTCGATCAACTTGCCTCTCTCGGTTGGTTCATTGTCAGCCTGAAGGTGACGACAGAACTCGGTAGAGAGAACATGCAGAACAGCCATCCGCTGTGCCCGAGTCGGCTCGTCGGTAGCTTGCAACGCCAGAAGCAATTCTGGGTCAATCGCTCCCATTGTCTCAACAAAGATCTCCTGCATGTCGGAGGGGAGCGCCTGGATGACGTTGCTCATGGCACATTCCTCCACCCAGCACTGTTGTTAGCCCAGGTAGTAATGACTTCACCATCAGAATTGAGCACCACCGTTGCATTCGTTCCGACGTACAAGGTTCTCCCGCCCGATTGTTCCTCCACCTCGACTGGATTCTCAACGGCATCTGCCATTGCCGAGTCGGAGACACCCACACCGCCGTCGCGCCCCAGTGCCTGTTCGAGGCCATGTTGGGTGAAGCCGGTGATCGAATCCGCCCCCGCGTCTGCAGCTCCACCAGCCAGGTCGCCCACGGCACCGGCTCCTCCGAGTCCGAAGAGTTCAGTGCCCGCTACCCCAAACACCCCCTTGATGCCGTACTTCGCCTCAGTCCAGAATCCACACCCGTTCTCGGCGGCTTCGGCTTCGTTCATGTAACCACTGATGGCGAGGTAGGTGGGATCGAAAGTCTGGATCAACTGCGAGGGAAACCCACCGTTCTCGGCGTTCTCCCTGATCGGGTTGTTGGGGCTAAATGGATTGAAAATGTCATACCAAGCGAGCCCACTTGGATCACTCCCATTCACCGGATCACCTCCCGCATATACATAAGGCTGGCCACTTATAGCAACTAGCGGATCAACAGAGGTAAACTGTCCTGTAACAGGGTCGTAGTAGCGGTGTATCAGGTAGATAAGACCTGTTGGATCTGTGTAGCCACCGGCATAACCAAATGGGGTAATAGAGGAGACCCCACCTGAGGTCACATTTCCATAAGCATTATAGGTTGCTTCACCTGTTAGGTTGCCGGAAGAGTTGAAGGTAAATCTTACTCCTTCAGGATCAGAGTAGAGATAAGTGACAGATGTTGATGATGTCGGGCTAGACAGTGATATCTGTTCTGTTGGTGCAGTTCCTTGAGGTCCGTAGATATAGGCATTTGATCCGTCCATCAACAGCTGATCAGAGAGGGTATTCCAAACAAACTGTTGGCCAGTAGCATCGGGTGAAGTCTCAGACATTCTAAGGCCGTCTGCATTGTATGAATAGGTATAAGAAGCTTGAGAGTTTGGGTTTTGACATGTAGCACCAAATTGGTTTCCCGGAGTGAGGCAGTTCATGTTGCCTCGAAGATCATAACCATAGGTAGTGGAAAGAGAAGAGTTGGGGTTTTGACATGTAACACCAAATTGGTTAGCCGGGGTTGCACAGGTTCTTTCTCCTATCTGGTTGTATGAGTAGGTAGGTATAGTATCGGAAGGATAGTTGGGAGGTGATCCAAGTCCACAACCACTCTGAGCTACCCCAGAAGAAGGTTGCACGGAAGATGAATAACATAGCTCACCCGCTGAATCATAAGAGTTGAAAGTAGAAGGTGATGAAGGGTTTGAAGGGACAATTGAGGTTAGTTGAGAAGCGAGTGAATATCCATAGGATGCCTGTGGCCATGAAGAGGTTACCCTAGAAAGTGGATCATAGCTATATCCAGAACTCATCTGGGATTGAAGTTCTCCGTTTATGAGAACTGTATTGGAACTAAAGCGTCCTGTTACATCTTGGTTCCATCCATCTTCTATATACCAGTTGAGATTGCCGGGAGTTCCCTCAGAGATCATATCACCGGTATAGTCATTGGCATTGTCGTATCCCAGCCACTGGCTATCTAAGGAGGGCTGTGTTGAAGCAGGATAGATGACAGATTGTAGATTACCGTTTGGGTCATATGTGTAGCTTGTTGTATTTGAAAGCCAATCTGTCATACTTGTCATCTCACCTGTTTGGTTATATGTGTAGTCTAGCACAGTATTAGAAGGCGATGGGGGTGAACTACAAGTTGGATTTGGTGCTATAGGATATGCAACACAGACAAGGTTGCCATTGTTATCATATCCATAAGAAACTGTCTTTCCTGCTCCGTCAGTTTCAGACACGAGACGGCCAAGCCCATCATAGCTGTAAGTGGTAGTACCGGTTGGATCAGTCATTTGTGTGAGCTGCCCACCCTGGTTGTATTGATAGGTTGTGTTGATTGAAGGAACAAGAGCCAGGGCCATTAACCCAGGTTCACAAAAAGTATTACTTGAAGTAGCAGCGCTACAAGAGGCTGTAGTAGGTGTACCAATTGTAGCTATAACTTTATCTGTTGTAAGGTTGAGTTCCGATACTGTTGAGTTGGCAGGATTTGTAACCCAAGCGTGGTCTCCCAAAGGTCCAACCACTATATCAAAGGGGTTGTCAAGTACATTATTAGCGCTACCGGTGATTGTGGTGATTATTGAATCTGTAGTGGTGTTTATTACAGCAACAGCATTGTCAGAAAACTCCGGTACGTAAGCATAGTTTCCGTTTGGACTAAGTGCAACAGTATAGGCAGGGGATGGAAGTGACACTGAACTTATCTGACCTGTAGTTGTGTTTATTATATCCAAGCTTCCGGAAGTACCGTTTTGAGAAGTATTGGCCACATAAAGAGTAGAACCATCTGAAGAGATAGCCGAACCCTCAGGAGAGTATATATTTGGACTTGTAAGCGTTCTACATACAGTATACAAAACACAGGATGTACTGTTAGAAGTTGAAATTACAGCTATATTACCTGGTGTCGGTCCTACTCCAATAACAGGGACAACGACAATATCTGATACATAGAGCCACTTCCCATCGGGACTTTCAGTCATTAAAATGGGTATTCCCGGCACTTTTATCGTAGTGACAACGGTGTTGGTGGCAGTTGAAACAACAGATACCGTAGCATTGGACGAATCTGTTACATATAAATACTGTGCATTTGGGCTAAGTGATAGGGCAAGGCCTACCGGCCCAGCCGGAGGGGCTGAAGGCCCAGCTATTGGAATCGTATCTGTAACTTGATCTGTTGCTGTATCGATTACAGATACAGTGTTTCCCTTCCCTTGTCCGTAGTTTGCAACGTATGCTTTAGTGCCATCGGCTGAGACAACAATATCTGTTGGATCTTGTCCAACTGATATGGGAGTACCGGGAGTAGAAGTGCCGTTTTGAAGGTCCACAGGGGTTACTTGTGCGCCGCCCATGTCGCCAACCAACAGTTGTTTTGACGGAGATATCGCAAGGGAGCGAACAAGACGTCCTGCTGGATCATAAAAAAAGCCTTGTTGGCTTATTGGGGTTGTTTCACCTGTAAGTTGTCCGGCAATATCATAGGAATAAGAGGTTGTCCTGGCAAGTGGATCTGTGACAGAGGTTGGAAGTGATGGATATGCCGGGTTGTTGTACTGATAGCTTGTGATATTCCCATTTGGATTTGTTGATGACACCACATTGCCGAGTGAGTCATATGAATAATCAGTAATTGCAGCTTGAACAGTCCCCGATCCATCTGTTACAGATGCAAGCTGATCATCCTTGTTGTATTGATAAGTAGTTGTTCCGCTAGGAGTTGTAACCGATAGAACGTTTCCATCTTTGTCATAGGTATAGCTTGTGGTTATTCCAGAAGGAGAAGCGGGAGTAGGTGGAGTTGTTGTGCTGGCAAGTTCTCCGGCATTATTGTATGTGTATGTGGTTGTATATAAAGATGGAGGGTCAGAAGGTGAGGCATGTTTGTCACAAGTTGAGCTCTGATTTGGCCAATGATTGTTCTTTTTGAAACTCTTGGTAAAGTTTCGATTTGCCTTACAGGTTTTAGGGATAGCCACAGATGCCAAAGCTATACTTGTTGGGGTCGGTCCAACAAAGATGTTTGGACCAACCTTGGATGTTTTTAGATTGATTGGCACAAGATTTCCTTGGATATAAGAGGTCACATATCCGTATCTGTTATCTTTTGAAAGTGAGATCCCAAGCGGAGAAGGAACTTTATAAGATGAGACCTCTTTTATATCGTGACTTGTTGAGCCTTTCAAACCAAAAATAGAAGCCAACCTTTCAAGTGAATGACAGTAAAAGGTTTCATGTGGCAAGCCGGAGCATTTGTTGGCCACTGCAACAAGGTGCGAAAGCAGTTTACAGTATAATGAAGATAGAGTTAGGCTGCATTTTGAAGGCAGTTTATAAGTATGTATGGTATTGTCTTTTAGCAACAATACCAGATTGGAAGAGTAAACGCTGACTGCGATCCTATCGCCATCAATGCCAATTCCGGCAGGGTTAGACCCAACTTGAACCGGTGGAGCGGCAGTTAAAGTTGGTACTCCATTTTTAGTGTCTGGGATAGATATTGAAACCGGCGTAACAGTACCCGAGAACCAGTTTGTCACATAAGCTTCATTTTGAGCTTCCGCCAAAGATGGCAAAAGTGCGCCTTGACCTGTTTGAACTGGAGTTCCAACCTGTTTTGTTACAAGGTTTACAGGAGTAAGTGTGCCTTGATCAAAGTTTGTCACATACCCATATTTGCCGTTCTTGGATACTGTTATTCCAACAGGTGAGTTGCCAACTTGAATTGGTGTCTCTAGAGTCATGGTCTTTAGATTTACAACTATTAGATTAGATGAACCTAATCCACCTGTTGCATAGAGGGTACTTCCGTTTGGAGACAGTGCCAACATTCCTTTTATCAAAGTTGAACTTTTTACGTCTTCGGTCCCGATATACAAACTATGTATGATCTTTTGGGTCTCAGTGTTTATTACAAAAAGCTCACCGGATGAAAAACTTACAACATACAGTTGCTTTCCGTTTCTGCTTGCAACAAGTGTGTCCGGGGTAACACCTAAAACAATGGGATTGCCGGTAGTGCAGGTTGAAAGATCAACCGGAACTATTGCATCACCTGTTTTGTCTGCAACAAATGCTATCTTTTGCTCACGGCTATGGTAAATATAGGCGGTTTTCCCATGAATGTTCGGGCACCCCTTTTGTGGTGTAACAACGGCAGGCGGAAGAAACGGTATACAGGGGGAGTTCCCACATGTGGGGCTGGTTGACGGAGTTGGAACTTGTTGTGTGGTTGAGGTTTGAATTGGCGTCTCTGGCATATTGGTTTGAGTATTGATGGGAAGTATCACAGGGTCAGAACCGTATTCGGTTACATAAACTGTTGCTCCATTTGGAGAAACCGCCACATCAAAAGGTTCAAAGCCAACAGGTATGGTGTCTACGACAGAAGATGAGGCCGTAGAAATGACACTTACAGTTCCAGAACCCGCATTTGCCACATATAATGCACCTCCTAATGAACCTCCTCCATTTGATGAAACGGCTATCCCAATTGGCCAGTTGCCAACTTTAATTGGAGTTTGTGGCTGATTGTTTGCCAAGTCAATCGGGATAACTTCACCGGATCCGGTAGAGGTATTTGTGACAGTTGTCACATAAGCCATAGTAGGAGTTGCTGTTATCATAATCGGAGTGCCAGGAAGGCTGATGGGATAGCCCGCGCTCCAAGTGCCACCGGTTTCTGTAAGGGGAGTGACCTCATCAGACCCAGCATCTGTCACATAAGCCCTGTATGTAGATGAGGTGTTGGTGGAGGTGATAGCTACGTCTATGGGTTTTGATCCGACATATATTGCTTGGCCGGGTTGATCGTTTGTAAGATTTATCGGAGTCACGGTACCCGGATCAACATTGTTTACAACAAGTGCAGATGTTCCATCCGGGGTAGTTGCAATTCCTATAGGGTTTTCTCCAACCGATATGGGAACATCAGAGGATAGTACAGCAGGTGGCGTAGCGGAATCAATGGGAGTTATAGGGGTGACCTGTCCGCTTAGCACGTTTGAAACATAAAGCTTTTCTCCAAGATTTGGCACATTTGCAAGTGCTATCATAACCGGGGTATCTCCAACTTTTAACGGTTGTCCTGGTTGTCCGTTTGTAAGATTTATTGCGGTTACAGTAGACGAAGAAGTGTTTACAACATAAGCATTGTTGTTGCCCACGACAATGCCCGTCAAATTTCCCGATAAGGTATCCGGTAAGCCAACAGACATCAGATAGCCTTTTGGTGATGTAGAAGATGTGACCTGTCCGTCTGCATTGTAAGTATAGGTGGTGACATCTCCTTTAGGATCAATTGTAGCGACTATATCACCATGGGTGTCATATTCGTAGCGCCAAACTGCACCGTTTGGATCTGTGATTGCGGTGACATTAGTAGGATAAGCGGGGTCACCATAGGTGTAGGTGGTTGTTGTTTCTCCTCCCGTACCTCCGTCTTGTATAACAGACGTGAGAAGGTCGCTGGAATCTTGGAGCGTACCATTGACTATCCCAGTCGTCCCCCCGCCATACAAATACGTCGTTTCCGGCAGTGAAGAAGAGGCGGGAGGGATCACGTCTACAACTTCATTATATTGATTATAGGTATAAGTGGTTGTTTCACCATCTGGGTTTGTATAAGAGGTAATATTGCCTTCTAGATCGTAGGAAAGATAGGTCACAGAACCGTTTGGCGCAACTACTTGGCACGGCTCCATTACAGACAAGCTATTGGTGTTGGTACCGGGTTGGCATATAAAATAGCCGTAAAACCAGGTGGCCATCTGGGGGGTACCAACCCCGGTTGCCTCTGCTTCTAAAACATTCCCGTCCGCTCTGTAGAGATAGCCTGTCACAGAGCCATTTGGTAAAACCACAAGTGTGGCGAATAATGGTTTTTCATTGGTATCAAAAGGGTGGTCTGAATAGTGGTTTTCTTGATAGTAGTTTTCCAGAGACTGATAAATGGACTGTGCATCACCGATACCGTTACTAGGACACTCCGTGGAGTTGTTTTCCGTGAAGTTGTTTGTATTTGTATATAAACTGAACTCACCGTTGTAAGGATAGTAGCAGTAATAGGTTGTATTTCCATTGCCATCAGTTTGAGAGACAATGGGATAGTAACTACTACTGGAGTAAGAACTACCCAATTCTAACGGTGAACTACCATAGGTACTGCTGGTGAGGGGTGTTGCGGGAAGGGATATTCCGGAACTGGTTGTGATTGGTTGTCCATCAGGATAAGTTATGGAACTGAGGAGACTGGGGAGACTGGGGGAGTTGTTGGAAGCGGCGGTGTAGGAAAATGAAGTCAGTTTCCCAAGGGGATCAGTAATGCCGGTAAGTTGATCGCTGCTGTTGTAACTGAATTGCTCAGTACGCCCCATTGGATCTATCGCCTCTATAACTTGAAAATTTGAATTTTTTACCAAAGTAAGACTTTGGCCACTGGTAATATCGGTGATAACGGTACAGCTGGCAACTTCAGAACTTTGCGGCGGGCAGGTATTAACACCAGGAGAGACGGTAGTAAAAGTAGTTGTATTGCCATTCCCATCTGTTATTTTAGAAAGAGTTCCCGTGTAAGTTCCTACGTTAATGGAGCTTATACCGGTAAAGTAGAAGTTTTCTGTTCCATCGTTACGAGAAAGTACAAAGTATGGCTTGGAATAAAGAAAGGTTGCTGTTGTAATTGTAGTAGGAGTAGATGATGTGTTTACATTAACAGCAGTCCAGGGCTCCCCAGCGCAAGGAGAGGACCCAACACTCCCAATAGGAATACTAATGCTTGTTGTGTAGGAAACCTCCGAACCGTTCTCCTGAGTAATTGTAGCTGTACAGTTATAGGTAGTAGAAAAAGAGATAATAGAAGAATAGGTACTAGGTAACGATGAATTGCTAACTGCATTCACCTGTAGCGTAAGTTGCATTGATAAGTTTGACGAAAAACCAATTCCAAAGGGAGAAGTTGGGGGAGGAGTTGATGTGGAACTTGTTTGGTTCAAAATATCTTGGGCTTCAAGCGAGTTGTAGTTAAGGGTAAAAGGGAGGTTGATGCCGGCCACAGGGGCGGTCAAAGCAGTTTTAATCGAATCAGTAAACTCTCCGTTGAAAGGGTCGCAGTAGTTCACTTGTGGCGAAGTTGGTTGTGGAATTGACTTACCTATCTTGTTCAAAGCCCCGTTGAGATTGGTATTTGAAGGATTACAAGGCCCATCACGAGGTGTACGATAAACTCCATTTACAAATCCAGTTAGTGAAAAGTGTGAATGTGCTATGGGGGGGGGGGGAGAGAATCCTTAACGCTTCCAAGAAGTATGGTTACAAGCATTGTGGCCAAAATGCCACGTATTGATATCGATACGAAAAGACGTATACGAGGGAATAAGCTTCCCCTGTCTGCTTTAGAATAGTATTGGCTTTGAAATAACTGAAATAACATGGCCCTCTCCTTATTATCTATGAGCATATTTTTAAACTATTTATATTCGCCGTTCATACATTGAACCACACGTTAAATAAACATGATTATGTAATCATACAATTAATTGGTTCAGTTATGCAAATTTAAAATATATTTTTTTTACAGTTGGCGCGTCTTGCTCAGCTCCTAATAATATCCGCTACATGTGCGACACACGTGGGGTTTAAAGCAAGAAGACCAATTGAGTGTTAGCAGCTGATATGGAAGAATATTGTCAAGTCACAATCGCCTGAAACTGGCCATTGACAGCGCCTATATGGTCAAGCGTCACCTCTATGGGATCTGTAGCTACTTCTCTACAGCTAGTGTACTGTCCACCATATCACCACGCGGTTGTGGTATAATGAGGTATGGCTCATCCACCTGCACCCAAATTGAAACTGTCCCCTACTGATAGGCGTTTTTTAGAAGAGATATCCTCTTTTCCGTCCCGCCCTCACCGAGAAGTTCCTCAGGCCAAGGGTCTACTCATGGCATCTAAAAGGTATTGCCAATATGAAAATCGCAGATACTCTCGGTGTATCACGCTCAACTGTCATTACCTGGAGAAAGCACTTTTCAGTAGATGGTGTTAAAGGCATTGGGAAGGTTCGCCCAGGTCGTGGCAGGAAACCCTCCATTGCACCTGAGATAATAGAAAGAGTTGTCAGAGACACTCAACAGACAACTCCTGTCAAATGCTACCCAGTGGTCAGTTCGAACTATGGCAGCCCATGTAGGGATATCAAAATCCAAGGTGCAAGAGATCTGGGCATCACGTGGACTAAAGCCCCATCTGGTAAAGACTTTCAAACTCTCCAATGAGCTTAGATTTTGAAGAAAAGCTTGTTGACGTGGTAGGTCTTTATCTTGGACCCACCCGATAATGCTGTAGTCCTATCTGTAGATGATGAAGTCCCAGATCCAAGCCCTGGATCGTACTCAGCCGTCACTTCCCATGAAAAAAGGTCGAGCTGTGTTAGCAGCTGGGACTATGACTCATGACTACAAGCGTAACGCCCACCACGACACTCTTTGCCGCTTTAAATATATTGACAGGCATGGTAATTGGAACCTGTATGGAAAGACATCGACATGAAGAGTGGTTGAAGTTCCTGCGACTCATTGACAAAAACATCGACAAAGAACTTGATATCCACCTGAATTGCAGACAACTACGCTACCCATAAACACCCCGAAGTAAAAGCATGGCTTAAAAAGCACCCAAGGTTTCACATACACTTCCGCTTCAACAAGTTCATCATGGCTAAACCTTATAGAATGTTGGTTTAGAGATATAACAACAAAACGTATAAGGCGTGGAAGCTTTCCAAGCGTCAACAATCTCATAAATGCAATTGAAGACTATATTGCAATCAACAACGAATCACCTACCCCTTTCACGTGGACCAAAACCGCAAATGTAATTATCGAGAAGGTAAAGCGTGGTCGTGTGGCCCTTGAGCAAGCGCGTATTATTTAATGAACACTACACTGGCGCACAGCCAACTGCATTTGCTATCGTATAACAAACAGTTCAACAAACAGTATAGTAATCCACAAGAAGATTTGGATATGGGAGATTTAGATACGATGGAATTAAGTCTGGAAGGAAAAATAGCGTTGATAACGGGTGCTTCAAGAGGAATCGGTAAAGCGACAGCAGAGCGTTTCTCATCGTCTGGGGCAAAAGTTATGATCACATCACGAAAAGCCGAGGCAATTGAGGCGGTGGCAAAATCATTACCCGGTGAAGCTCATTGGTTTCAAGCTAACGCAGGAGATGAACAACAGGCAAAAGATTGTGTAGCCGCATGCATGGACCGTTTCGGCGGACTGGATATACTGGTCAACAATGCAGCCACAAATCCCTACATGGGACCCATGTTGGAGATTGACAAATCACGTGCCGACAAAACTTATCAGGTCAATCAATGGGGCCCGCTACTGTGGACAAAATTAGCCTGGGAAGCAGCGATGAAGACAAGAGGCGGGGTTGTCGTAAACCTGTCATCCGTAGGGGGCATAAGCGTTGAGCCCGGTATCGGATGGTACAATGTGTCCAAGGCGGCCGTTATTCATATAACCAAGCAACTGGCTGTTGAAATGGCGCCAAAAGTTAGGGTAAATGCCGTTGCACCCGGATTGGTTAAAACTTATATGGCAAAAGCAATATGGGAAAATGCCGAAGACTACATATCATCGATACTTGCACTCGGGCGAATTGGTGAGCCGGATGATATTGCAAAAGCAGTCCTTTTCCTGGCCTCAGACGCCTCCTCTTGGATGACGGGACATATCATGGTAGTGGACGGCGGAGCACTTCTCGGCATGCGGGGGGGAGTTAGCTAAAATAACCCCCGGCACTTTCTTACTTGGGCGAAAGGACCGTCTTTGATCTGTTTTTTAAAGTACCTTGGTCTGATGAGCGCTCCAGTACTTGTCGCGTAAGAGATGTTTATGAAGCTTGCCGCTCGGGTCTCTTGGTAAAGTATCGGTAAACTCAATAGAACGCGGACATTTGTAATGTGCTAAGTTATCGCGACAAAACTTAGTCAGTTCTTCACCGAGAGCATCTAAGATGTCTGAGACGTTCGGTTTGCCATCCAAAACTGTTGGCACTACAACAGCTTTTACCTCCTCACCCATTTCAGCATTTGGAACGCCAAATACTGCTGCGTCTGCAACTTTAGGGTGGGTTATAAGCAGGTTTTCGACTTCTTGGGGGTAGATATTTACACCACCCGATATGATCATATAGCTTGATCGATCAGTCAGATAAAGATAACCTTCCTCGTCCAAGTGCCCTATGTCGCCCAGTGTTGTCCAACCGTTTTTATGGCGAGTAGGGATGGTGGAACTTCCGAGGTACTCAAAATCGCCCCCGCCTTCAAAATAGACTAACCCATCTTGACCGGCTGCTAACTCCTCACCTCCCGCTTCAGCTTGTAGATCCTTTTCACCGTTCGGCTCGTCGGAATCTGCTGGAGCGGCTACTATATGAATCTTACCAACCAAAGCCTTGCCGACTGAACCTGGGTGAGCCAACCACTGCTTAGAGTCGATAGCAACAAAACCATTCCCCTCTGTTCCGGCATAATATTCATGCACAATAGGACCAAGCCATTCGATCATTGCTTTTTTGATATCTATAGGACAAGGTGCAGCGGCGTGAACAACACACTCAAGGCTGGATAAGTCATAAGAGCGTCGTTTTGCGGGGTCTAACCTGAGTAGTCGGATAAACATGGTTGGAACGACCTGGGTATGGGTAACCTTGTACTTTTCTATGGTCGCCAAAAAATCCTCAGGATCGAAGTGCACCATGGATATGAGAGTTGCACCTATGCGTTGTTGCGCCATAGAGAAACGAAGCGGTGCCGCATGATACAAAGGAGCGGGACAAAGGTAAACCGAATCGGCATTTTCGCCATAAAGTGCCTGACTCAAAAGAGCAATTGCATCAGGTGCGTCCATTGAACGCCCAACCCGAAGAAGCCTAATTCCTTTAGGCTTACCGGTTGTACCTGACGAATATAACAAGTCAGCACCCTGTAGCTCACCTTCCAATACGGCATCATCGGCTATGTTGGAAATCTTTTCGACAAGTTCATCCACCATCTCAAGCTCTCCTGTCAGTCGATCCGCCAGTCTGGCCTCCGGCGTGTTTAGTTGATCGAAGCAAACATCTGATATCACTATCTTGGCTTTGCAGTCGTTTGCTATGTAAGCGGTTTCTTCGGGACTGAGATGTGTGTTGATTGGTGTGTAGTAAAGTCCGCTGCGTGCACAAGCCCAAGCTATTGAGAAAAACCGGAGACTGTTGGGAAGGATAAAAGCCACGTTATCACCTTGTGATACTCCCCGAGAACGCAGCCATAATGCCACTTTTCTTGAGTTTTGTTCCAACTCTTTATAGGTCAGAGTTTCCCCTGTGTCGGCCATAACGCAAGCGGGGGAGTCAGGTTTTGTTTTTGCATATGTTCCCGGATACATAGTATTAATGATAGCCTGGTTTCACTATGGTGGTTTTATGGATAAAAATATCGGTATAGGTCGGTGAATACGCTGATGTGCCACATCATGCTATGAGTACACTTTGGTGAAGATGGTTTTCGAAGATTTAGAGTACAGAGGACTCGTTTACCAGTTCAGCGATCCATTGTTGAAGAAACTACTGGACTTAGAACAACTGGTAGTTTATGCCGGTTTTGATCCTACCTCCGATTCGTTACATGTTGGTCACCTGCTGCAGATCTGCAACTTGAGACGCTTGGCCGAGAAAGGACACAAGCCCATCGTTGTACTTGGCGGTGCAACGGGAATGATAGGTGACCCCTCAGGTAAGACAGAAGAGAGGCCATTGATGGAACCTGAACTGTTGAACCATAACATCAAATCCCTACAGGTACAGTTTGAACGGTTATTGGGAGAAAAATACCCGGTGAAAGGTGGCAATTCTCCGATCATAGTAAACAACTTGGACTGGATGAATGACCTGGGATTACTTGATTTCCTTCGAGATATCGGCAAACATTTTGGCATAGGGCAGATGATAGCGAAAGAGTCAGTCCGCTCCCGTATTGGAGAACATGCTGTCGGTATATCTTTTACCGAGTTTAGTTATATGTTGTTACAGGCATATGACTTCTTGCACCTGTATGATACCTTCGGTTGTCGTTTACAGATAGGTGCGTCTGATCAGTGGGGGAATATAACTATGGGAATAGAGTTGATCGCAAACATGCGCAAAGCCACGGTTTTTGGTTTGACATCGCCGCTTATCGTAAAATCTGACGGTACTAAATTCGGTAAGACCGAGTCCGGCACTATTTGGCTTGATGAGAAAAAGACCAGCCCATATCGACTGTATCAGTTTTTTTACAATGCCTCCGACACTGAAGTTGCAACCTGGCTTCGTTATTTTACCGATCTGTCACATCAGGATCTAAGCGAATTAGATAATGAGGTCACAACAGCTCCAGCTGATAGGGTTGCTCAGCGTGAACTTGCCCGCCAAGTTACAACTATGGTCCATAACAAGCAGGCGGCCGACAGAGCAGAGTTTGCATCAAAGGCCCTCTTTGGAGGTGAGCTATCACTTTTGGACGAAAAAACACTCTTAGATGTCTTTTCCGACGTGCCGTCAGTCGTATTTCCCAGAACTAACTTGGGTGAGATGACATTGGTGGATATGATGGTTGAATCCAATATCGCACCTTCTCGTGGGAGCGCGAGGCGAACTATTGACCAAGGAGGAGTCTATCTGAACAACTTACCAGTAAGGGACACCGAATTACGTATAGATACAAGCAGGCTGCTCTGCGATGCTTACTTAGTGTTGAAAAAGGGAAAGCGAGAGATTCGGTTACTGCGTTTTGCCTGAGGTTATTAGAGTTTTATCTCCCGACTTTCCTTTGCGGACTTTATCAAGCAACTGTTCAAGGATTAACTGTGGATCTACTCCCTTGATCCAACAGATAATAGTGGCAGTAATTCCTACACAGTCAACAATTGTGACAACTATAGGCGGGATGCCGTTTCCATAAGGTTCGGGCAGAGCATGTAGTGAGTAGAACAGTCCTTGTGCTCCAGCCCCCATGTCCCAAAAAAAAGCGGCAATGACGGAGCCATAAAAATAGTCTGAGTCTTTGAACCACAGCATCGGTCCCAACCATGCAAAGAAGAGTAATGACCAAAGGGGTCCAATGCGAAAAGAGTCGGGTATCAGCCCCGCGGCAGGGAAAAACAACATACCTATAAGAAACAGCAGAAAAGCAAGCTTGTTGATCGGCACACTTATAGCAGGTAAAAACGCTATGCAAAGAAATATCCCGGCAGGTATTGCCAAAAACATGGTTGAAAATCCATGCCAAGACTGCGGTAACAGCAAGATCAGCAGATGTACGGTTGCAACTTTCGGAATGGCACCAAAAGTCTTGACAAGTGGAATGGTCTCGGAAAATAGAAGCCAAAGTATTAACGAAACCCCACAAAACGCTTTTACCGCTGCATTATTTATGAAAGGGTGAGCATCAGGCAAACCGGTTGATTGTTGATTACTTTCCATATCTTCACGATAACATAGTTTGACCAGTTCTGTATTTTCTCAATCGCGCCGAGGATCCATTCATCCGGATCATCAGAGCACTTTAACGGCTGGTTGATCCCCAAGTGCCACTAACCGTGAGTGGTCGAGAACACTGCAGAGTGAGCTGGCTCCAATTTCTCAGCTGCCCCGGCAGACTCGACAACGCAATACAACCCGAGCTTCCCGGCCAACTTCTCCAGATTAGTAATTTCCCAGCCAGATATTCCCACTCGTCGTCTTTTTGCCTGACTCACGGTTTAGGAAACAGATAGAGTTAGTCCGTCTAGTAGTGTCTAGTATCATTTTGCCTGTTCAGTCGGGGTGTCAGTCCGTCTAGTATCGTCTCGTATTAGGCAATATCGGGAATTTGATTCCCATTTGATTCCCAAAAGTGCCTCCAAATTCCTATCAAATACAGATTTGATAGGAAACACATTGTGACAGTATACCGTTTTAGTGGTATACTGTTTATATGGCTAAAAAGAAGATAACACTCTATATAGATGAATCTGTAGCTAAGGCAGCCAAAGTGTCTGCTATTGCTACAAAGTGTACTGAAAGTGTCTTGGTTGAAAAAGCAATAATTTCGTATCTTGACACTAAGGACATCAAAACCGCTAAAGCCGATCTTATTAAATTGTTGGATGAAGTCGCTGTATCTTCAAATCTAGTCAATATATCAGAAGACGATATTATTGACCTAGCGGTAAAAGAGACCAAATTAGTCCGCAAGAATAGACAAGATAAACAACAATCAAAAGCAAACATTAGTTGACCACTCCATTGCGAGCAATAGCTGACACTAATGTATTCGTTTCAGCTATTTGCTTTCCTTCGGGTGTTGGTGCCAAATTGCTTTCATTGGGATTGACGGCAGTTGGCCAATAGTTGCATCACCGATATTACTCAATGAACTAAGTGAGGTGCTTTTGAGAAATAAATTTCGTCGCTACCTTGGAGTAGATCAATGCCAAAGATATATTTCAGATATAGAAACCCTCGCAGAAGTTATCGACGACCCACTATCCGCTCCTCTTAGGGTTACTCGTGATCCTAAGGACGATTTCCTTATAGCTCTTGCTTACAAAGCATCTGTTGAGATTTTGATTTCTGGTGATAAAGATTTGCAAGTTCTAAAACTAAATAACTTATTAGTCCAATCTCCCAAAGAATTTCTGTCCGCCGTCAATTCTTCTTAAGCACCTGGTTAAAAACTATCTTCTTCCAGATGAAAATAAGAGAACAGCTTATGCGTGTTTCAGAGAATTTGTTTTCCGCAATAACTACAGTTGGCAAACGGCCACGAGTGATGATACAGAAGTTGATGCTTCCATACTTATAAAAGCCTCAGGGCCTGAACTTGCCCATGGTGGTACAGCGCGCATCGGATCGTAGGCTTCAGCCGAAAGTTATACTAGCATCACAGCGCCGTCGTAACTGTTTTGGTAACATTAGAGTATGACCACCGACATGACGCTCTACCTTGTTGACCCTAGCAACTCAATGCACTCATCGCGAGCAGTCGGTCACTACACCATCCGTAAAATCGAGTCCACCGGGCAGACGATCGATTCGATGAAGTGCCTCAGCATCGAGGTGGAGGCGCATGGACCACAGCAAGCACTCACGGTCGCCGATGAAAGGGGGCAACAGCATTCACTGACGGTCTCGTGGCTCCAGCTTACAGCCGTGATCTCGACGCGGACTACACCCCCCCACCCGGTGGGACGAGTGCATATCGACGAGAAGGGCATGCTTCCCCTGGGACCCGGCAACGCCCGGTTCGGGACGTGGACGTGGATGTGGGAGGTCCGCGACGAGGATGTTGAGCTAGTGGATCAGGCACGGTCCAACCAGCCGAGCGCCCCGCTCTCCTTCCATGTGGACATTTCCGGCATTGCAAAGCTCATCGACGACAGCGGTAAGTTCCATGACTTCATTGCCGTTCGCAGCGCCGGTCCGCCGCTCCAAGTAGAGCTCTCGCACTGGGATCGACTCCTCCTGGCGCTCGGCTACACCGTGCCTCCATCACAGGTGTCGCTCGTCACGCGAGGAACGCTGGAGCATCCAGCGTGGGCGGATGCGACGAAGCGGCTGGAGAACGCCCGCCTGCATCTGCGACACGGGGAGGGCTACGATGCTCTCCGGGAGTGCCTCAGCGCTCTCGAAGGGTTGGTCTCAGCGCCGTACAACACACCATCTTGGAAGTCCCACTTTACCTCCGTGCAAGACCAGAAAGCCGACGGCCTTGCCGAGCTGCTGTCAGGCTTCGCCACCTACTGCAACAAGATCGGGCACCACAGGGAGCGTCAGAACCGCGACGCCGCTGGCGACTTGCCCGCGATGCCCCTGGATCACTGGGAAGCTGATCTTGCTGTAGCAGTTGCCCAGTATCTACTAACCTACGCTTTTCGGCTCCGAAGCAACGGGGTGCTCACAACGCCGCCTCCACCAGTGACCTCCGCCGAGGGAAGCCAATGAACAGGTCAGGCAACAAAACATGGACATAGAACTAAAGGGGTGAACAGTTGCAAATTTTAACTTAACGAATTAAGTCAGAGTACCTGGTGATGTTAACCATTCAATATTCTGGCCAGTAATACTGGCGACAAATTCAAAGTCGTGATCATAGTGTATCAATGTCAGTAAATTTCTTTCTGCTATCGCTGCAATAAGAAGATCGGGAATTCCTACTGCTCGATGGTGACCCTGCATGGCCAATTTTCCCATTACTTCCACCGATCTATTGAAGTCTGCCTGTTCTATGTCAACTCTTTCAAAAGCTTCATTGCGTTCTTGCTTTATTCGACGAAACTCATCGTAGTTTTTAGCACTGTAAAGCACTTCTAAATCAACTATCGAACAAGTTGAAACTAATCCTTCAAGAATCAAATTCCTCACCCATTCTGCTTCAGGATACTTGAGGCGCGAAAGAGCACTTTTGTCAACCAGATATCTGGCTTTCAACGCCATGCCTGTTTCATTACATCTTCATTATCAAGTTCTAAACCATTCATGTCCACCATTCGCAAAATAAACTTCCGCCTCGCCTCATGAGCGATCACTTCCTTAAACGAGAGATCGACAGTTTCAGTCAATGTTTTTGCGCCTAAGACTGCTTTTGCCTTCTCCGCAGTATTTTCATCAATTACGATACTCGTTTTCTTCAAATCTAACTCACTTTATCCATTTCAAGCTCATTATATAATATAGCACATTATCTCCATATTGTATATATAATTATTTAATATTTATATATATAATATCACGTGCCCCAAGAAACCGTAGGTGGATCCATAGGCGTGGCATTTTATAATATCTAAGGGAGATGGTTTCGTTTGGGTAAAGAGAAAGCATTATTTTGATCGGGCTCTCAACCCGCACACATGGGTTCTGGCTGGTAGTATACATTGATGAGCCGCAATCCTCAGACTCCTTGACCTGTTAGCCATAGCCGATTTTGAAGTTTTCGAACTTTAGCTTGCGCACCACAACCAATGATCTAACGGAAAAAAGTCAGGCAACCGATTGACAAAATAAGATAACTCGGATAGTATTTAAGTTTAGTTGCCGAAACTCTAAAACAGCCGGAAACTCTACTAACACCAGGGCCAGCGTCGTCCCTCCAAGACTTTAATAATAACTATAACTTATAATAATACTGTAACGGAGTATAAGATGATAAATGATGCTGGTCACCCTAGCAATAAAACTACATTCACAGCCGCTAAAAGACAGGGACTCTATGATCCTCGATTTGAACACGATTCATGCGGTGTTGCTTTTGTTGCGGACCTTTCGGGACATCCGAGTCATGATATAGTGCAAAAAGGCCTAAGTGCCGTTTGCAACTTAGAACACAGAGGGGCATCCGGTGCAGAACCTGACACCGGCGATGGAGCAGGGATACTCATACAAATGCCACACGAGTTCTTAGCTGAAATAACCGGCCAATCTTTAGGATTTGAACTGCCGTCGCCAGGAGAATATGCCTCAGGAATCGCATTCTTGCCTAAAGAACAGGACGACTATCTAAGGGTTATAGCCGAAGCGGCTCGCTTAGCAAAACAAGAGGGGCTAAAAGTGTTAGGGTGGCGTGAGGTAGAGATTGACGATACACAACCGGGCCCCAGTGCACGCCGTGTGATGGGACGTTTTGCTCAAGTTTTCATCAGCTGGGATGCAGCCGGTCAAACAAGGTGGAAAGAAAACGACACCACAGATATCAAAGGGGGTATAGCTTACACCTCAACTCCTTTAGATCGTGCCGCTTGGGTACTGAGAAAGCGTATTGAACATAGCGTCGAGGGAGTTTATTTCCCATCGCTTTCGACTCGCACTTTAGTATACAAAGGAATGCTCACCTCCAGCCAACTTCCTAATTTCTATGCAGATCTTTCAGATAAGAGACTGAAAAGCGCTCTGGCGTTGGTGCATTCACGTTTTTCAACAAACACCTTTCCCTCATGGCCTTTGGCGCACCCTTATCGTGTGCTTTGTCACAATGGCGAAATTAATACTCTCATAGGCAACCGGAACTGGATGACAGCCCGTGAAAATTTACTTAAAACTCAACTGGTGCCGGGTGATCTCTCAAGAATATTTCCTATTTGTACGCCCGGTGCCAGCGATTCCGCCTCTTTTGATGAGGTACTGGAGCTGCTTTATATGGGGGGGCGTTCGCTTCCTCATTCTGTTTTGATGATGATTCCCGAAGCTTGGGAAAATCACACCTCAATGTCTCCGTCAAAACGGGCTTTTTACGAGTTCCACGCTTCAATGATGGAACCTTGGGACGGACCTGCATTTATTGCATTCAGTGATGGCATTCTTGTAGGCGCAGTGCTCGACAGAAATGGTCTTCGCCCCGGCCGTTGGTGGCTTACATCAGACGGACTTGTAATTATGGCTTCCGAAACGGGTGTATTAGAGATTGATCATTCAAAGGTAGTCCAAAAAGGTCGTATGCAGCCGGGTAGAATGTTTCTGGCCAACTTAGAAACCCACCGCATTATTCAAGACGATGAGATAAAAAGGGAGCTGGCATCGCAGCATCCATATCAACAATGGTTGGATAAACACCGCATTTACCTTACCGACTTACCTCCCAAGCAGATGCTGGTTCCTGTCCATTCTGTACTTTTGACCCACAAGCGGCTTTTTGGGTATACTGAAGAGGAGTTGAGGATAATACTTACCCCAATGGCGCAGAATGGGGCAGAGCCAATCGGCTCAATGGGAAACGACACACCATTGGCGGTTCTTTCCAACCGGCCCAGGATTCTTTTTGACTACTTCACGCAGCTGTTTGCCCAAGTTACCAATCCGCCGTTGGATGCTATAAGAGAGGAGATGGTAACCTCATTGTGGCCCAGAGTCGGTCCTGAGGGTAATCTGCTTAGAGCCACTGAGACCTCCTGTAAGCAGATAGTTCTGCCCCATCCAGTTATCGATACGGATGAATTAGCCAAGTTGGTGTATGTAAATGAAGAAGGAGAACTCCCCGGTTTCAAGCCTTTTGTCATAGACGGACTTTTTCCCGTTGGCACCAATCCCCGGGTACTAAGGAGCGAAGAAAGGGAGCCGGCCGACATAGGCACTCTCGGTGCGCGATTGAAAAATGCACTTGATGATATCTGTATGAAGATTGACAATGCCATATCGCAAGGTTCGAATGTAATAGTTCTCTCGGATCGTCACTACACAAAAGAGTTGGCCCCCATCCCTTCACTGTTGCTTGTAAGTACGGTTCATCATCATCTGACAAGAGAAAAATTGAGGACCAAAGTAGGGCTTATCGTTGAATGCGGCGATGCCAGGGAAGTGCATCACATGGCTTTGCTCATAGGATATGGGGCAGCTGCGGTTAACCCATATCTGGCTTGTGACACCATCAGGGATATGGTTCGTTCAGGTCACTTGGGCAAAACAGGCAACCGAGATGTGGAAGAGAGAAAAGCTGTTCAGAACTACATCAAAGCCGCTTCAAAGGGGGTGCTCAAAGTTATGTCCAAAATGGGCATATCAACCGTACAGTCTTATACCGGCGCTCAGGTATTTGAAGCAATCGGCTTGAAACAAGAGTTGGTAGATGAGTATTTCACCGGCACAACAAGTCGTCTTGGCGGAATAGGCTTGGACGAGATAGCAAGGGATATTGAAACTCGCCATAGGTTCGCATATCAGGAGCACCATGAAACCTTACCAACTTTAGAGCTTGCCGAAGGCGGAGAATATCAGTGGCGCAGAAACGGCGAATACCATTTATTTAACCCTTTTACAATATTTAAACTGCAGTACTCATGCCAGTCGGGCAACTATCAACTGTTCAAGGAGTACACAAAGGCCATAGATGATCAATCGACCCAGCTTGCCACCCTGCGCGGGCTTATGCGCCTGAGAACAGCCGGAGAGGTCCGTCCCCCGGTGCCAATAGAAGAGGTGGAACCGGTTTCTGATATTGTAAAGCGTTTTGCCACCGGAGCCATGTCTTACGGGTCTATTTCACAAGAAGCACATGAGACCTTGGCTATAGCCATGAACCGCATTGGTGCCCGTTCCAATACGGGTGAAGGTGGTGAAGATCCTGATCGTTGGATAACTCTTGAGAGTGGGGGTTTGATGAGAGGATTCGAAGCCAGCGCTAAACATGGGGACTCCAAGCGTAGTGCTATAAAGCAGGTGGCATCCGGACGTTTTGGTGTTACATCTGAATACCTGGTCAACGCTGATGATTTACAGATAAAAATTGCACAAGGCGCAAAGCCAGGAGAAGGAGGACAGTTACCGGGACACAAAGTGTGGCCGTGGATAGCAAAAACACGGTTTTCCACTCCCGGAGTTGGCTTGATATCTCCTCCCCCTCATCATGACATTTACTCCATCGAGGATATAGCTCAACTTATATATGACTTGAAAAACGCTAATCCAAAAGCTCGCATTCATGTAAAGTTGGTGGCGGAAGTTGGGGTTGGAACCGTTGCCGCCGGAGTTGCGAAAGCTCACTCGGATGTGGTGTTGATATCAGGGCATGACGGAGGAACGGGGGCAAGTCCCCTAACTTCATTAAAGCATGCTGGCGGTCCTTGGGAGCTGGGGCTGGCTGAAACGCAACAAACTCTTATAATGAACGGCCTTCGAGATCGCATTGTTGTGCAAGTTGACGGACAGTTGAAAACCGGCAGAGATGTTATAATAGCTGCTTTACTTGGTGCGGAAGAGTTCGGTTTTGCTACAACTGCGCTCGTGGTAATGGGGTGTGTGATGATGAGAGTATGTCATTTAGACACCTGTCCGGTGGGTATAGCCACCCAAAATCCCGTATTGAGAAAGCGTTTCAGAGGGAGATCGGAGGATGTTGTGAACTTTTTTGAGTTCATAGCCGCCGAGGTGCGAGAGTACTTAGCCGCTTTAGGTTTTCAAAGCTTAGAAGAGGCAATCGGTCATGTTGAAATGCTTGATACCATGGGAGCGATTGACCACTACAAAGCCGGTAGTCTTGATCTTTCTCCAATACTGGCCATGCCTGACTTTACGCGTGGCTATCCTAAGACACTTCATTGTACACGCTCGCAGGATCACAGGTTGGACTTAGCTTTGGACAACCTGTTCATTGCTCACTGTAAACCCGCCTTGGAAGATGCCAAACCGGTTAAATTTGAAGCTCAAATTCGAAACGTGAATCGTAGTTTGGGAACTATGCTTGGCTATGAACTGACAAAACGCTATGGCGGAGATGGCCTGCCCGACGATACGATTAAACTGCACCTGAAAGGGTCTGCGGGGCAAAGCTTTGGCGCTTTTGTGCCAAGGGGCATAACCATGTACTTGGAGGGTGACGCTAATGACTACTTTGCCAAGGGCCTGTCGGGGGGGAAACTGGTGATGTTTCCGCCGGCTGAAGCACCCTTTGCGCCGGAGGAGAATATCATATGCGGGAATGTTGCTCTATATGGTGCAACAAGCGGAGAGGTATATATACAAGGACAAGCGGGAGAACGTTTTTGCGTCCGCAACTCCGGAGCTTTAGCCGTTGTCGAGGGAGTGGGCGATCACGGATGTGAGTATATGACAGGGGGACGGGTTGTAATACTTGGTAAAGTAGGACGCAATTTTGCAGCCGGTATGTCGGGTGGAGTGGCTTTTATACTCAACATAAAAGACACTGATAATGCCTTGCTAGATGGCGGTGATGGGAGTTACAACTTAGAGAAAATGCTTAACTATGAGATGGTTGACCTTGAAGAACCGGATGAAGATGACAAGATTTTTCTGCTGTCTGCTATCTCAGCTCATACCACTTTTACCGGTTCTGTGGTCGGCAAAAGGTTACTTGATAACCGAGAATCATCAATCAACAGCTTTCTAAAGGTGATGCCGAAGGACTACCGGAGAGTGATCGCGGCGACTAACCGTGCTATTCAGGAAGGTATTCCGGTGGAAGAAGCTGTAATGGCGGCCTCTCATGGGTGAACTTGGCGGCTTTTTAAAATATCCTCGCTATACAAGGCCGCGACGTGATGTAGAAAAACGTATACACGATTGGCAAGAGGTATATCAGGAAATTGACAACCAAGCTTACCGTTTCCAAGGAGCACGTTGCATGGACTGCGGTGTACCTTTTTGCCATGATGCATGCCCTTTAGGTAATTTAATACCCGAGTGGAATGATCTTGTTTGGCATGATGATTGGCAAGATGCCTCCCAAAGATTACATGCCACCAACAATTTTCCGGACTTCACAGGAAGACTTTGTCCAGCACCTTGTGAAGCTGCTTGCGTGCTTGGTATTAACTCCGATCCTGTAACTATAGAGCAGATTGAGTATGAGATAGCGGAAAGAGCTTGGGAGTCCGGGTGGATTATTCCCCATATCTCGAAAGTCCGCACAAATAAGCGGGTGGCGATTGTCGGTTCTGGACCTTCCGGGATGGCATGTGCCGAGCAACTTGTGTGTAAAGGGCATGAGGTTACTGTCTTGGAACGAGATATGAAGCCGGGCGGACTCCTTCGTTATGGAATTCCTGAATTCAAGTTGGAAAAGCGTATCTTAGATAGACGCATAACCCACCTTGAGGCCGAAGGGGTTGAGTTTCGATGTGCAGTTGAGGTTGGCGGCACCAAGACATTGGGATCAATGTCGGTGGAAACTTTGCGACAATCTTTTGATGCGATAGTGATTGCGATAGGATCAACCGTTCCGCGTGATCTACCTATCCCAGGTCGCGACCTTACCGGAATTTATTTTGCAATTGATTATTTGAAACCGGCCAATCTGGTCCAAGAAGGTGATCTGAAAGAGTCACCCGTAACGGCCGCCAACAAGCATGTTGTTATAATCGGTGGTGGTGATACCGGTGCCGACTGCCTTGGCACTGCACATCGTCAAGGCGCATCAAGCATCCACCAGTTTGAAATACTGCCTCGTCCCCCGGATGAACGTTCGTCAGATAATCCTTGGCCTGGTTGGCCTCTGATTTTCAGATCATCTTCATCCCATGAGGAAGGGGGAGAAAGATTATTTGCAGTCGAAAGCGACGGTTTTATTGGGGACGCTTCCGCTTCGGTGTGCACCATCAAAGCACACCGGGTTGAGATGGCCTTTGAGGATGGGCATCTGAACTTCATCCAAGTGCCGTCAAGCGAATTTGAGCTTCCCTGCGACATGGTATTGCTTGCAATGGGTTTTACCGGACCGCAAAAAGAGGGGTTGGCCGAAGATCTTGGACTACTGTTTGACATGCGGGGAAACTTACGGAGAGATCACAACTTCTCCAGCAATGTAGAGGGAGTTTTTGTTTGCGGAGATGCCGGTAGGGGACAAAGTTTGATTGTATGGGCGATTGCAGAAGGTCGTTCTTGTGCGGCAGCTGTTGATCGGTTTTTAATGGGTGAAACTGACCTTCCTTCTCCTATCACACCTGAGCGCATGGCAATGCGCTGATATCCAGGGATCTATCTTATCTAGCATATTTGTTTATAAGTTATTAATATATATTTATATTATAAATGTCTTGCTTTCCATTATAAAAAGGAATAGAGTATACTGTATGTTTAAGTTGAACACTTTTTCTCATCACAATGATTTAGAAATAAAGTCTCTGCCGGTTATTGGCGTTTTGTTACTGGCGGCGACAGTAGGGTTAGCCTCCTGCTCCTCTTCTAAAGCTGCAGTAAAACCACCTGTTGCTAAGACAACCGTTCCTTACAACATAACTGCAACTGTCAAGGTTGTTCATAATGCGCTTTATGGTCCGTTGCTTGCCGACGCCTCGGGTCAATTTCTATATGAGTTCAAGAATGACACGCCAACCAAAAGTGCCTGTGCTGCTTTGACGAGCCCCCCTTGTTTGACGATATGGCACCCTTTAACTGTACTTACCAATCCTCGGGGTGGGGTTGGTGTCGATCAAGCAGAATTAGGTTTGTTTAAACTACCAAACGGCAAAGAGCAGGTAACCTACTATGGGCACCAGCTTTATGTCTTTTCGGGTGATACAACTGTCGGGCAGATAAACGGAGAGGGCTACAGGGGTTTATGGTTTGTTGTTTCACCTACCGGCCAGACGGTGACTCATCCGTTGAGCACGCCCCCTTCATCTACCTCAACTACTGCACCGTACGCGCCTGGCGGCGTTACATCACATACCGCCACAACAGCTGCCCCAAGTTATAATACGACTACAACAGCTGCCCCAAGTTATAATACGACTACAACAGCACCACCTACCACCTCAACTACTGCACCTACCACTACAACTACTGCACCTACTACCACAACTACTGCACCTACCACCACAACGACTTATGGTAGCGGTTGGAAGGGATAATACCTAGCTGTACCTCCACGCCAACTCCAAAACTTTCGCCACGTAGCTTTGCGAATGGTTGTAGGCAAAGACTGCTTTTACTAAGGTACTTTGATTTGACGCACCATTGACGCATAGCATACGAGCGGCTGACCAGATGGCATCTACGGGGTCATAGGGATTGGGCGGTACTGCTCCACCCGGGCCTACCGTCGCATAAGCAGCAAATGTTCCCGGCTCGAACTGCATGGGGCCCTCTGCACCCGCATAGTTTGTTCCGCTATGAACTCCGGGTGCATACGATTTGCCGTTATCGCTTTCAACCGTTCCAATGGCTGCTAATACCTTCCATGAAAGTCCTTTGCAACCGGCGGCGGCTTGCCGATATAAGTCAAGGTAGGTTGACGGAATAGTTGTCAAAGCTAATTGATCCGGTATGTCGGTAGATACCCCACCAAGACTTCCGACAAACTGACCTGCTAACTGTTGGATAACAAGGGTCATCAGCAACATTGCCGTACAGGAGGCTATAATGATAACCGGGAATATTACAAAAACAATTATTTTTAAATATTTCTTCATATAATAATATATATTATAGTATTTCATGCTTGATTGTCAACCCTCTATGTGATAAAGTTTATAAAATAGTAGGAAAAGATAGCGTATAAAGAGAGGTAATTTGAACTCCACCATGGGGGATTTTCCCCTTACCATAACGTCCATAATGCGCCATGGAACTTCAACATATCCTGACAAGCAGGTAGTCACTTATACAGGTGAAGCATTTGTAGGCGTGTCTTTTGCCGAAATTGTCGCAAGGATTGAGAAGTTGGCCGCAGCTCTGGCGGGATTGGGAGTTGAGGATGGCGACAGAGTTGCCACCTTTTGCTGGAATCACCAACAGCATTTTGAAGCATACTTTGCGGTTCCTTGCTTGGGAGCGGTACTTCATACCTTGAATATCAGGTTGTTTCCCGATCAACTTGCGTATGTTATAAGTCATGCAGAAGATAAGGTAATAATTGCAGATGTTACCTTGCTTGCGCTGTTGGCAAAAGCCTCATCTGGTTTGGAACGGATAAAGAAACTGATTGTGGTGGGGGAGGGGGATATCGATCCGCTATTGCTAAAAACGGTAAACGGAAATGTGGTTGGTTATGAAGAGTTCATATCAAGTTACGATGAAGGATTTCCCTGGCCTGACCTCAATGAAAACCACCCAGC
The DNA here is from genome assembly GCA_023379935.1 of Actinomycetota bacterium. Lineage (GTDB taxonomy): Bacteria > Actinomycetota > Acidimicrobiia > Acidimicrobiales > JAMCPD01 > JAMCPD01. The sequence goes on from JAMCPD010000018.1 coordinate 30,273, forward strand.
CGGTATGTGTTATACAACCGGCACTACCGGTGAACCGAAAGGAGTTGTATACAGCCACCGTTCAACTTATTTACATACCATGGCTTTGACGAGCTCGACTGCTTTTGCGATTGCTGAAGCCGACAGAGTGCTTCCGATAGTTCCGATGTTCCATGCCAACTGCTGGGGAACCCCTTATACTGTATTTATGGCGGGAGCGGATATCTTGTTGCCCGATCGTTTCCTGCAAGCTCCCCATATAGCACGCATGATGGAGGAGTTCAAGCCAACCTTAGCTTTCGGAGTTCCAACCATATGGAATGACCTGCTCCATTTTTCCGATGACCATAATATAGACATGTCTTCTTTAAGAGGACTGGTTTCAGGCGGTTCAGCAGTTCCTTGGTCACTGATGCAAGCCTATCAACAACGTTTCGGCATCCCATTGTTCCAAGCCTGGGGAATGACTGAGACCAGTCCGTTGGGATCTGTTGCGCGTGCGCCCTGCAATACACCTAAAGAGGAGGAAGCCACCTACAGAGCTACGGCCGGGCGCTTGGTCCCGGGCGTAGAGGGGCGTATAGTCGACGATGAAGGTAACATTCTTCCCAATGACGGTAGTTCAGTCGGGGAGTTGGAAGTCAGAGGCCCCTGGATTACAACCTCATACTACGCCCCTGATGCAAATCCCACATCCGCATCAGATGTTGCAGACAGGTTTCATGATGGATGGCTTAAGACCGGCGATGTGGGGACACTGGACAGACTGGGTTTTTTCCGTATTACGGATCGCAGTAAAGATGTCATTAAATCCGGCGGCGAATGGATATCCTCAATTGATCTTGAAAATGCCATTACAGCCCATCCAAAGGTTTATGAAGCGGCAGTGATAGCTGTTCCGGACGAACGTTACCAAGAGCGTCCATTAGCATGCATCGTGTTAAATCCTGATGATATCAACCCGAATGTCTCATCACCAGCTGAGGCATCACCACTTGACTCATCATCCGACACAAAACTGTTTTTAGAAATAAACGAGTTTCTCATGAACAAAGTCGCCAGATGGTGGTTACCTGAGCGATGGGCAGTCTTAAATGAAATACCCAAAACCTCTGTTGGTAAGTTCGATAAAAAATTGTTACGTGCCTGGTATACAGAAGGCAAGCTGACATTACATCAAGTTTAAACTATTCCGGTGAACGGGAGCGATCCAAGCAGGCTGTTAGCTACAGAACTATTAGATGCGCTGTTCACCGCTTAGCCAGCGTAGTGTCCACTCAAATAATGCACGCTTGGTGAAGAGCCACATGGCCACGTTTAACGGTTCTTCGTGGATGCATGGGATATTGAATGTGTGTAAGTTGCTTCCAAGTCATATTTGGGACGGTTGCATGTAGGAAATTGGAGCAGGTCCAAACTTAGATGTGAATAACACTAACGGCAGCTACCCAAGTCAGTTCTCGCGATGGCCATTGACACATGGGAAGTTAAAGTTTCACCCATACCACCCAACCACATCCACAATCACATCTGTTGAACCAAAGTAGTTGTAGATAGATATATATCCCGAAGAAGATATCGGTACTGTTACAAAGTTTGCTACAGCTTTGCTAGATTGGGTGAAGTTCAAGTTTGATGAAGCAGGTTTCATGGCTCCGGCGGGATAAACGGTTAGATAAGAAGGTGAGGTAGCGTCCGGCTCTGTAACGTTTAGCACAACAGCTTTTGCGCTTTTTCGAACAACACCTGTCGAAGAACCGGCAGCACCTTGATATCCAGATACCTGTACTGACAGAGTTTGACCTGCAAAAATAGTTTTTCTGGGGCACTGATCTGTTATCCTTGACAGACTCTGTGACCTGGTGTCACATATCCTATTTATTCGTAACTGTTCACCTCCAGACAGATCTTTAGATTTGTGGAAAAAATATGCTTTAACTAGGTTTTACAGAACTGGGCTTTCCGGACAGGGCATTCACGCGGATCGCGCGATTAGCCACCACTATTCGTGCAACTGGAGTCTTTGTGTTACCGACAATTTTTGAGCTTTTGCAAAAATTTTGTAACCGGTAGATTCCATGGTAGTTTAACATATCATATGGGCAGTGAACTTCACGAACAGCTTGATGAACTGCGCTCAAGCCTGGAAGAAATAGCAGAACATCTGGGGGAGCTTGTTATAAAGAGTTTGCGCGAAGCAGTAGCGCAAGGCATAAGGGAACGCCCTCTAATTGAGCGCAAGCTTACTCAGGCACGAAGAGCGGTTGAAAAAGCGGCGTGGATCTTGGGCGAAGTTCACAAACCTGATGAGTGACTCCTAATATTGGAGTAGCCAATAAAGATTGTCGGCCGATCTTGGTTTATCCATACCATCCCTCCACATCTACTATAACGTCGGCAGATCCCGATTTGTTGTAGATAGATATGGCGCCAGACGATGATAGGGGGACCACAACCAGGTTTGATACCGTAGATCCCGATGCCCAGTTCAAGTTGGATGCTGTCGGTTGGGCAGTACCTTCAGGCCATACGGTAAGGTAGCTGCTTTGGGTGGTGTCGGTTACCGTTATGTTGGCCACTACTGCGCCGATTGAACCGGTTGGTATACCAGAAACCCCCGATACCTGAACGTTTAGCACAGAACCGGTCGATAAGGTCTTTCCCGTACAGGCGGCTGCAGCACCGGTTAGCGCAGAAGGATTCGAGGGACGGGTGTCGCATATCCTAGTAGGGGAGGTAGAGGTAAACACAGTACCAGAAGGGCTGGTGGAAGAGCTGGAGGTATACCATCCCTCCACATCTACTATAACGTCGACAGATCCCGAGTAGTTGTAGATAGATATGGATCCAGACGATGATAGGGGGACCACAACCAGGTTTGATACCGTAGATCCCGATGCCCAGTTCAAGTTGGATGCTGTCGGTTGGGCAGTACCTTCGGGCCATACGGTGAGGTAGCTGCTTTGGGTGGTGTTGGTTACCGTTATGTTGGCCACTACTGCGCCGATTGAACCGGTTGGTATACCAGAAACCCCCGATACCTGAACGTTTAGTACAGAACCGGCCGATAAGGTCTTCCCCGTGCAGGCGGCTGCAGCACCGGTTAGCGCAGAAGGATTCGAGGGACGGGTGTCGCATATCCTGGTGGGGGATCCAAGAGGATTGTACATTCCCGATGGCGAAGAACCCGGCCCAACCCATCCCTCCACATCTACTATCACATCAACAGATCCCGCGTAGTTGTAGATGGATATGGCTCCGGAAGATGATAGACCTATCTCAACCAGAACCGACTTTGTCTTGCCTGACACCCAGTTCAAGTTGGATGCTGTCGGTTGGGCAGTACCTTCAGGCCATGCGGTGAGGTAGCTGCTTTGGGTGGTGTCGGTTACCGTTATGTTGGCCACCACTGCGCTGATTGAACCGGTTGGTATACCAGAAACCCCAGATACCTGAACGCTAAGTGTTTCAGGGTTAGGGCCTTTTCCTAACGTGTCACCGGCGCAAGGTTCTCCTGAACCGGCGCGCGTATCACATATGCGGGTTGGCACAGCCAAGCGGTGATAGGCATTACTCAGGTACGTTGTATACCATCCCTCCACATCTACTATAACGTCGGCAGATCCCGATTTGTTGTAGATAGATATGGCGCCGGACGATGATAGGGGGACCACAACCAGGTTTGATACCGTAGATCCCGATGCCCAGTTTAAGTTGGATGCTGTCGGTTGGGCAGTACCTTCGGGCCATACGGTAAGGTAGCTGCTTTGGGTGGTGTTGGTTACCGTTATGTTGACCACTACTGCGCCGATTGAACCGGTTGGTATACCAGAAACCCCCGATACCTGAACGTTTAGCACAGAACCGGCCGATAAGGTCTTTCCCGTACAGGCGGCTGCAGCACCGGTTAGCGCAGAAGGATTCGAGGGACGGGTGTCGCATATCCTAGTAGGGGAGGTAGAGGTGAACACAGTACCAGAAGGGCTGGTGGAAGAGCTGGAGGTATACCATCCCTCCACATCTACTATAACGTCGACAGATCCCGAGTAGTTGTAGATGGATATGGATCCAGACGATGATAGGGGAACCACAACCAGGTTTGATACCGTAGATCCCGATGCCCAGTTCAAGTTGGATGCTGTCGGTTGGGCAGTACCTTCGGGCCATACGGTAAGGTAGCTGCTTTGGGTGGTGTTGGTTACCGTTATGTTGGCCACTACTGCGCCGATTGAACCGGTTGGTATACCAGAAACCCCCGATACCTGAACGTTTAGCACAGAACCGGCCGATAAGGTCTTTCCCGTGCAGGCGGCTGCAGCACCGGTTAGCGCAGAAGGATTCGAGGGACGGGTGTCGCATATCCTGGTGGGGGATCCAAGAGGATTGTACATTCCCGATGGCGAAGAACCCGGCCCAACCCATCCCTCCACATCTACTATCACATCAACAGATCCCGCGTAGTTGTAGATGGATATGGCTCCGCTTGGACCCAGTGGTACTTCAACCAGAACCGACTTTGTCTCGCCTGACACCCAGTTCAAGTTGGATGCGGTTGGTTGGGCAGTACCTTCGGGCCATATACTCAAGTAGCTGCTTTGGGTGGTGTTGGTTACCGTTATGTTTGCCACCACTGCGCTGATTGAACTGGTTGGTATACCAGAAACCCCCGATACCTGAACGTTTAGCACAGAACCGGCCGATAAGGTCTTTCCCGTGCAGTCTACGGCGGCACCGGTTAGCGCAGAAGGATTCGAGGGACGGGTGTCGCATATCCTGGTAGGAGATCCAAGAGGGGTATACGGACCTAATGCCGGTTGAGCCAGTTCAAGACTCATATTGCTGGATAGGATCACTCCGCTTGAGCTGTCTTGAACACTGTTTGAGGTTGATGGGTTACCTGTGCCGACAGTCCAACAAAACGCTGTTGAGGGACAGCTCAGTGAAGTTGAGGAGTAAAGAGAAACCGAAGTAACTCCTTGCGCCAGCGGTATTTCACTCCAGCTTTTCCCGCTGTCGGTAGTTGCAAGTGAGATTGGGAGAGATCCGGCAACCCCCGATGATGCCATTGCCCAGCAGTCAACTGAGTTGGGGCAAGATATTGAATATACAGCATCAACCGAAGACGGAAGGGGTGTTTCAGTCCATAACGCTCCCGAGTCGTTTGTCGTAAGCATCACAGCGCCCCCTATTGACGTGGAGTTCAGCAGATAACCTCCGGCCAGGCATACACCAGTTGTGGGACAGTACACAGTAGCGATATCCCCAACCGCAGATGGTATGGTTTGGACGGTCCAAGTTGCACCGGAATTGGAGGTTGTCAATACCACTCCCTGCTGATTGTTGGGAGATCCGTTAGTTCCCGATAGCCAACAGGTAGTCGATGTTGGGCAGGAAACAGACTGGGGAGAAAATGAAGAGATGGGAACGGTCTCAGGCGACCAACTGGCTCCTCCGTTTGTTGTAGACAGTATAAGCGGTGTCCCTTGCCCGTTATTTTCGGTGCCGGCGGCAAAGCAGTAATCGGGAGTCGGACAGTCTATCGTTTTCAGGGAGATCGGCCAAGAAGAGAAAACGGCCGAAGGAATGGTTTGAGGCGACCAACTGGCTCCTCCGTTTGTTGTAAAGAGTGCGACGGTAGTCGTACCGTTATTATCCGTACTATAGCCGACAGCCCAACAGTTGAACCCGTTAGCACACCAAACAGCGGAAAGTACGCTCGGTGCATTGGCGGTAGGTATGGTATCACTGCTCCATGTAGAGCCTGAATTCGAACTTTGTAAAATTACGGGAGCATTGTTAGATGTATCGTAGTTACCTACCGCAAAACACGATAGAAATGTTGGACAAGAGATTGAATTCAGTCCAATCCCGGAATTTACGTATTGGATATTCCAACCATATCCGGGTGTAGATAAGGTTGTGCCAGAATTGACTGCATGGGGGGCAACTGCAGATGGTTTATAGGGCGCGGTGGCAGTATTGGAAGTGACAGTATTGGAAGTGACAGTATTGGAAGTGACAGTATTGGAAACTGTCGTAGATTGTAAATAGTAAGAGCCGGATAAAAACAGTAATATAAATATGGATCGCAATACCAAGGTTGATATCGATCGGAAACACCGCAAGTGTAGTTTTTCGGTTATGGCATCACTTTTGGATATACTGCGGTCTTTGGACACACTACAACCTTAGCAGCTTCCAAAACACTGACGGTGAATTTATAGGCTTTGCGGCAAGTAAGGGAACCGCATGAGTATGTGACCCTACCGTCAACTTCACCAAGCCGACATCTTCTCCTGCCGTAATTGGAAGTTTCATATTATGCACCATTATAAGCACAGCATGTAATCTAAGACCGCCCCAACCAAAAAAGCTTGCCGGTGATGCGGCTACCAGGGGAACTACACCACCCCAGCTGGTATTTATCATGCCTAAAGTCTCCCCCTTGTATATGATGTGGAACTGATTTAAATATGTGGTAACGGAGTTTATTAATGTCACAGCTTCGTTCAGCGAGGTGGTTAAAGGGCTAACCCCACCCATACCCATCACAACTCCTTCAATCAAAAGAGTGGATCCGGCAATATTGTGCTGCGCTACAAAGGCAAAACAACCACCCGCATGTCCCGTAAATCCTGTTTTTGCTCCCACTATTCCGTCTGTTCCCAAGTCGGCATTTACATTGTAAACAAGGCCAGCTACGGGTAAAACTATTTGAGGTATTGCGACTATATGAGCAAATGTGGGTATTGCCATATCGACCTCTAACAGCTTCAGTTGATCGCTTGGTGTGCTTATAGTGGCCGCGGATGCCCCTGCGGCGTCGGCATAGGTGGTGTGTGTCATTCCAAGCTGTTTTGCCGTAGAGTTCATTTTGGCTACAAAAGCGGCTTGAGATCCCCCATCCCAGGCTGCCAACAAGCTTGCTATGTTATTGCCGGATGGTATAAGCATGGCTTCTAATGCCTGTCTTTCGGTTAGTTGCTCCCCCGCGGTAACTGGTACAACGGACTGCGTGAGAGCTAAATCCGCATTATACGTAGCCACGTCCGCCGGAGTTATTGTGATAGACGGACCAGAAGCTCCCGTCGTCAAAGGATGATCCCTCAGTACGACCAAGGCGGTCATCATTTTGGTCATACTCGCGATCTGTGACTGTGTTTGATTGGGCGTTTTTGCTACTATCCCAACTCCTCCTACACCTACAATAAATTCACCGCTCGTCGGGGTGGGCACCGTTATTGTAGGACCGGGAAGTTTTAACCTTTGTGCGGCAGGTGTTAAGCTGCCTAAAGCCGGCGGGTAACTTCTTGTCAATTGAAAGGCACCGATCACAATAACTGCAATGATGACGGCTAATAGAATATATCTACCCTTTAATTTAAAGGGTGAAAACTCTCTGTACTGGGTGTTGTGTTTGGAACTGGAATGTTTGGGGATATAAGACATTACAATTTATGAGAATAGATGATTTAATGACAATGGTGGTGGCACATATAAGAAATTCTTGCTAAACTACTTTCTGGTAGTTTTCTGTTTCTGATATGGATTGTCAGTTACATAGTTAGAATACGAAATTTGTGAGGTATTATATGGGCAACAAACCCAACGGTATTTTTGCTGACGGCACTGTGCTTGGCGATAACGCAAACAACATTGGTGCTGTAGACAGTTTTAGCGGACCACAAGTTTGCAAGATAGTCAATATCAGCTATCGCCAACTTGATTATTGGGCGACAACGGGACTGCTCACCCCATCTATAAAGGATGCTAACGGCAGTGGATCAAGACGCCTCTACTCCTACGAAGATTTGCTGGAACTAAAGGTAATAAAGCGGCTTTTGGACGCAGGAATATCCCTTGGATCTTGCAGAAAGGCCATACGCTGCCTAAGAGACAACCTTGGTAATAGTTTACGCTCGGCAAGCTTGGTCTTAACCGGCACGAACTCTGTTATGGCAAAAAATGGTAATGAGATTACAGATTTACTAAAAGGTGGACAAGGTGTTTTCAATATAGTTCCGTTAGCCGGTGTGGTGCAAGAGTTGGAAGCAGCCGTTTATGATTTGGCAAAGGCCAGACAGCAGATTGAGAAATCAGCAGATGAAGATCGACCAAACTTGGCAGTTCAACCGCCGAATAAAACAGCCGCTCTATAATCTATACCTTTAGCAAAGATATAAGTTGAGACCTTAGGTATATTCTGTGTAAGCTTAGACCGTATGATTTCCTTCCCTCTTCACACTTTCGGCCGCCCATAGATGCAAAGGTCTCCGATTGATAGGCTCCATCGTCAGCTTTCAGCAAGAATGGTTGACTTCGGCGGTTGGGAAATGCCTCTTTCGTATCCAAACGGTGTAGTTGAAGAACATAGACGTTGTAGATCTGCTGCTGCTGTTTTTGATGTGAGTCATCTTGGTTGTATCCAGCTAAATGACAAAGACTCTTTTGCGAGCTTACAAAAGCTCCTTTCAAATGATTTATCACGTATATCGCCCGGCAAAGCTCAATATACGCATCTATTGAATGAAAATGGGGGCGTTATAGACGACTTGATTGTGTGGTGGATAGATGAGAACCGCTTCCACATCATACCAAATGCCGCTAATACGGGGCTGGTAGCCGATATTTTACAGACCAGAGCCGTTACCCACGAGAATATTACCGCAGAACGCGCACTTTTTGCCATCCAAGGGCCTAACTCACGTACGATGTTGTCCAAAATTTCAACCAGAGCTGCGGCTGTGTCCAGCTATGAGGTGTTAGACTTTTTGTGGGAAGAACAGACCTGTTTTGCCGCCGGCACAGGTTATACAGGCGAAGACGGCGTAGAATGCTACCTGCCGGCCCAAGTTGCCGGAACATTCTGGAGTGCACTGTTAGAAGTTGGCATATTCCCGGCCGGATTGGCAGCCAGAGATACATTGCGTCTTGAAGCGGGATTGCCGTTATACGGACATGAACTTACCTCTGATATAACACCGCTGGAAGCCGGTTTAGACTGGGTAATAGGATGGTCAAAACCGGACTTTGTCGGAAAAAAGGCATTGCAACAACAAAAAGATACCGGTATAGCCAGAATGCTGAAGGGTGTTCTGTTAAAAGATCGTCGCCCTTTGCATGATGGAGAACGAATTTTCCATAATGGCACTGTAGTGGGTACTATAACTAGTGGAAATTTTTCACCTATACTACAACGAGGAGTTGGGCTTTGCATGATAAGCATCGGAATAAAAGACAATGATCGGGTCCTAATAGATGTACGCGGTAACCTTCTGGAGGCTCAAGTGGTCAAACCCCCCTTTGTAACCTTAAAAGCCGACAAAGCCAAGTCGTCAGGCTTTCCAACAGTTTAACCGTATCATGCATAATGCGCCTTATGTCCCCCATACTGAACAGGATATCCAACAGATGTTGGATTTTTTGGGTTGTGAAAGCTTAGATCAGCTGTTTGATACAGTTGCTGAACCGCTGCGTTTTAACGGTAGCCTGAAGCTGGATAAAGCCTATTCAGAACCTGATCTACTGACCAAAATGACCGAAATATCCAATGAAAATCATACGGTCGACGAACTGGTCTGTTTTGCTGGCGGTGGGGCATATGATCATGACATACCCGCTGTAACTAAGGCTCTCGCTTCACGCTCGGAGTTTGTTACGGCATACACTCCATATCAACCGGAAGTATCACAGGGAATACTGCAAGCCTTGTTTGAATTTCAGACTTTTATCTCCCGCATCACAGGTTTAGATGTTGCCAACTCTTCACTATATGACGGGGCAACTGCTTTGACGGAAGCTGTTAATATGGCCGCATCCTTCACAAAACGTTCGGTGCTATTTATTTCCGACGGCATCAATCCGGCCTGGCGTGAAGTTCTGACAACCTTTACACGAGGTACGTCTTTGACGATTGTAAATTTCCCCCTAAAAGACGGTATAACCGACTGGGAGGCTTCGCCGCCTGGTTACTCAGAGAGCGAACAGCCCCCGGCCGGATTAGTGGTTGGATATCCCAACTATCTGGGGTGCTTGGAGGAGTTGTCGGTTGCCAGAAAAATTGCCACTTCACTTGGTGCCGCCCTGATTGTCGCATTTGATCCAATAGCAATGGGAATACTTAAAACACCGGGTGAATGGGGTGGAGATATTGCTGTAGCGGAAGGGCAATCCTTGGGTATTCCGCTTAGTTTCGGCGGTCCTTACTTGGGTCTGATTGCCTGCAAAGCTCAGTATATGCGATACCTGCCTGGTCGTATCGTCGGCCAAAGTAAGGATGTTTATGGCAAAAAAGCATATGTAACCACTCTTAGAGCCAGGGAACAAGATATTCGCAGAGAAAAGGCCTCTTCTAACATATGCACCAATCAAACTCTTATGGCTATTACTGCTGCAATCCAACTCTCCTGGTTGGGTACGGTTGGTTTCAAAGAACTGGCACTGCGTTGTGCGGCGGCGGCAAAATACACCAAACAACTTTTACTCAATATTCACGGGGTGGAACCAATGGTTTCATCTCCGACCTTTAGAGAGTTTGCCCTAAAGGTTCCGTTAGATCCAGAACTGCTCTTAGAACGTTTAATAGGGGAAGGCTTTTTGGGGGGTATTCCTTTGGGCAAAGAGGGCATATTGATAGCTTTGACAGAAAAACGTACACGTGGCGAAATAGATGCCTTCGCTCAAGCGTTTGAAAAGGCACTTAAGCGATGAAACAACGAGAAGTTATCACACCCGCCGAAGATGATATCCCAAAAAGCTCCGGTGGTAACGGATCTAGCGCACCACTGCTTGGGTCTTTGGCGGAACCAACTATTTTTGAGCTATCTAAGCCTGGAAGAAGAGCCTTTTCCTTTCGCAGTACCAACATACCGGAATACAGCTTGGATGAGTTGGTTCCACCCCAACACTTGCCAGAAAAACAGTTGCGTCTTGTAGAGGTATCAGAGCGCGATATAGTTGCTCACTTTACCAGACTTAGTATGCGCCAATATGGGGTGGATGTCGGGGTATATCCGCTTGGATCGTGCACCATGAAGTACAATCCTAAAGTATGTGACACCGTGGCATCTTTGAGCGGATTAACCAACATGCATCCCGCTTCGGATCCTAAGCTATCCCAAGGTTGGCTAAAAATCTTGCTTTGTCTGGAAGAAGCAATCTGTGAAATTACCGGAATGGATAGCGCTACACTGCAACCGTCTGCCGGTGCTTCAGCCGAGTTAACCGGGTTACTGATAATGAAGGCTTGGCATTCTTCTAAAACAACCGGCTTTTTTGAAAAGGGGAGGGGATACGAGACTCGCCATAAAGTTCTTATACCCGATTCATCTCACGGCACCAATCCCGCATCTGTAGCCTTAAGTGGTTATGATATCGTCACGGTTCCATCCAATTCAAAGGGTTTAATTGATATAGAGGCACTTAAAAGTCTTCTTGGGGATGACATAGCGGGTATTATGTTAACCAACCCCAATACATTGGGACTGTTTGAAGAAGAGATAGCACAGATTGCAGAAATGGTGCACGAAGTAGGTGGGTTGTTGTACTATGACGGAGCAAACTTGAATGCGATTTTAGGTGTTACACGCCCGGGTGATATGGGTTTTGACATAGTGCACACAAACCTGCACAAGACTTTTGCTACTCCCCATGGAGGGGGCGGTCCGGGTGCTGCACCTTTGGCCGTTACGAGTCGTCTTGCCCCCTTTTTGCCGGGACCGCGTCCTTACCGCTTAGATAACGGTTCTTACGGCTGGACTACCCCCGCACAATCAATCGGTCGTGTGCATTCATGGCATGGAAATGCACTGGTGGTAGCTCGCGCTTGGGCGTATATCCTTCTAAACGGTCCAAAAGGCTTGAAGCAAGTATCTCAAGCGGCCGTATTGAATGCCAACTGGTTAAAGAAGAGCCTCCAAGATACTTACGATGTCCCTTACGATAACTTTTGCATGCACGAATTCGTACTTTCCTGTGAAACTTTAAAAAAGGCTAAAGGGCTTAGCGCCCTTGATGTCGCAAAATGTCTTTTACAAAAAGGGTTTCATCCCCCCACAATCTACTTCCCGCTGATAGTGCATGAGGCTTTGATGATAGAACCAACGGAAACAGAAAGCTTAGAAACCCTGAAGGAACTGTCCCAAGCCTTGAAAGATATTGCCCGGGCAACACCGGAGGAGTTCGGTAGCGCTCCTTCAACTACCGTAGTCCAAAGGGTTGACGAGGTTCAAGCGGCAAGATCTCCCCTTTTGACCTGGGACGCTGTTTCAAATGCCGCTATAGGTCAAGACACCCGAAACGCTTAAAGTGCAAAAGTCACTCAATGCGCTTGGTCCAATGGGGAAAAGTGGTCGACTGCTTCTTGGGGCACGCCTTTTGGTGAGTACTGTCAGAAGCTTAGCCGGAATAGTTGTTCCAATCTATCTTGCCTTATCGGGATTTTCCGCTCTGGAGCTGGGGGTACTGTTTGTAGTGGTTGGATTGACCTCTGCTCTCTTTTCTATAACGGTCGCTGCATTTGTCAATAAACTTGGATGTAAGTTCTTTCTGATACTTTTCCCAATTTTGCTGGCGTTAGCTGCCGGCGGTTTCGCTGTGACTACTTTACCTCCTCTGTTATTTATTTTTGCCGCCATCGGTACGTTTGGTAGGGGAGCGGGAGCAGGAGCGGGAGCAGTCGGCCCTTATCAACCGGCTGAACAGACATATATAACCCAACTGGTAGCTCCGACACTTCGTAATCAAGTGTTCGGGCTTTTTGGGTCGGCAAGCGCACTCGGAGGAGTGCTAGGTGGGCTGCTGGCACTATTCTTCCGTGCCACCCCTCATACGGCTGTATTGAGCTTCTTTAGACCGGGCTTTATTGTAATTGCAACCGTTTCCTTCACAGCGGGATTATTGGCTGTATTTATTGTCGGGCACAAAGATGCATCACTTATACAAGATATTGGGGATTCTACCGGTCCAACTTCTACCGGTCCAACTTCTACCGGTCCAGCCAATCTTCCAAGTAAAACCAGACCGCCGGTGCGGTACAGCTCGGATGGACTTTTTTCTCTCTCTAAGAGCGCCCGCTCTTTAACCTTAAAGCTGTTTTTCACCAATGCCGTAAATGGGGTGGCCATCGGAATGTTCGCTCCATTCTTATCCTACTGGCTTTACCTGCGTTTTCATGCAAATCCAGCCGAGATAGGTATACTGTTTGTTTTCATCAACTTAATTTCGGTTGTATCGACACTATCGGCTGCTAATATAGCAAACCGGTTCGGATTGTTGCGTGCAATAGTGATGACAAGGATTGTGCAGTCTGTTTTGCTGATTCCATTTGCTTTTTCCCCAAACCTGTTAATTGCAGGACTTATACTTGGGTGTCGTATGTTGGTTCAAAGAATCGGAATGCCGCTTCGCCAGTCATATGTAATGGGAGTCCTCAATCCGGATGAACGTGCACGCGTTAGTGCTCTCTCCAACTTGGGATCTCAGTTGATGATGACCCTAAGCCCGCTGTTATCGGGTGAAATATTGGCGGAGATGGCTCTGAGCTTACCTTTTGGGATAGCCGGAGTTGTCCAGTTGATCAATGCGGTTATGTTCTACATCTTCTTTCATAAAATCTTGCCGGAAGATGAACGCCAAGAGGTATCAGAGCAAGAAGAACGGTATACTTTAGACTACCCATGATAAACTGTTTCAAAAGAGTTTATACCTTTCGTGTCGGCCTAATCATCTCAGCCTATACCGTTATAGCATTGGCCACTTATGGGATCCCCATAGTTCTCGGTAACCCTATCTTGCGGAACTCCAACTTAATCCAGAACTACCCTTTGCGAGCTTTGGTCGGCATCGATCTTGCCCATGGTCATCTTCCACTTTGGAATCCGTACATTTGGAGTGGCACGCCACTGTTGGCGGGGTTTAATGCCGGAGCAGCTTATCCGCTTACATGGCTGTTTGCGGTGTTGCCCGCCAAAATAGCTTGGGTGGTGAACCAGGCCTCCGGTCAGGTTGTAGCTGCCGTCGGAATGCTGGTCTATGCGCGTCTTCGCGGGCGTTGTTGGTGGGCGGGGTTCCTTGCCGGGCTGGCATATGGATTCGGCGGATTCATAGTTGCTCAAAACGTTCATATCGGCTTGGTGCTCTCAGCGGCATGGTTGCCTTGGTGTATAGTGGCCTTGGACCGATTGGCATATCGGCCGCAAGAGCAGAAAAAGGGTTGGGCGGAGATTCGCTCGCTATCTCCTTGGGTAGCACTGCTCGCTGCTTCATTCGCGATGATGATTCTCGCTGCTTCACCCGGACCGATACTCGACTCAATACCGGTAATTGCTGCGATTATCTGTGTAAGCGCTATACGCGTGCCAAAACGAAGATATCAGATTATCTTTGGTGCTTTTGCTGCACTATGCTTAAGTGCGCTTGCTTCATCCGTCCAGTGGTTGCCCGGTGCACTATTTCAGGCTTCATCGCAGCGTAAAACTGTAACGTATGCTTATTTTACATCGGGGTCTTTTCCAAAAGGACTGACTTTTTTGGGTGTAGACCCTGTTCTTGTCGGTAGCGCACATAGTAAGGTAATAGGCTTTCTGGGATCCGGAGGACTGCAGGGAATCCCTGAAATATCCTTTTATGTCGGTATTGGCGCGGCTGTGGCGGTATTCGGGTTACTTTCGTATCGCTACCGCCATACGTTACAAGGTAGGGAACGTTGGTTGTGGTATGGGATATTGATGGGGGGACTTCTCCTTGCTTTCGGGTCACTTACACCACTTAGCCATTTGGAATACCTGATTCCCTTTTATAACACCCAACGTATGTTGAACAGGAATTTAATGGAGGTTGACTTGGCCTTGGCTGTCTTGTTGGCGGATTGGACAGACATAGTCCTCGGGCGTTGTAGGGATGGGCTGCAATCGGGCGTTGTTGGGACAACTTATCCCACTCCATCCTCCGACAAAAAAACCAAGCAACATAAATGGGTTGATTTTTTCCATCAAAATGACCACTTACTGCTTCCAGCGCTGCCAATCATAATCGTAGTCATACTCCTCTTACTAATTGTATTTATAGGATCGGATGTTATAGGAACATTGGGAGGAGGACATTCACCGGTAAACAGTTCGGATATTTGGCGTATTGTGTTGGCATCTCTAATTCCTTTTGCTGTTGGGGTTGGCTGGTGGACACTTTACTTTAGGGCGCCACATTGGCGCCGTAGGCGCTTGGGGATAGTTCTTGTCCTTATGACTATTGTCGATTTGGGTTACTATGGGTTCATGGTAACCCCTTCTCCCATGCCTAACTCGATTACTCAACCTAAAGGCAGTTTCGTCAGTCAGCTTAAGCACACCTTGCAAGCCGAAACCGCGAAGAACGGTAGCGTTGCGCCACGCATTGTTATCTATGACCCGTTGATACTTCATTTGCCCAGCCTCAATCGTTTGGGCCAACCCGACCTTACCTTACTTCAGGGTTTACAAACTGCGGGAGGCTATGGCGCTTTGGTTGAGCGGTCATACCAGAACGCAACAGATTCTCATTCACAGCTGGACTTTTCCCCATCAGCACTAGCCGGTAGTTTGGCAACAGCGCTGGATATTGGCGTGCTTATAACATTACCGCAGTACTTCTTGCATCGCATTACTGTCCAAAGCGGTAGCACTAGTAATTCCAGTAATTCCAGTAATTCCAGCTACCTTACACCTCCACCTCCTACACAAACTACCTTATCACAAAAAGCCTCACATACGTGGTTTTTCGGGAGCAACCTGACTTTACGTAAAGTCGTGTTTCCACTCCTCTCCTTTAGGGCACACTCTTTACGTACTGGAACAAACCGCAGTTTGCCCAAGTTCAACGTCGGACTGTTATCCGCTGATTCCGCTTCAATCGCTTGGTTACCATCATCTGCATACTCCGTTCAAACAAAAAATGAATCTGAAATCGTACACTTCTTCCACCCGGTCTCTGCCGCCGGAATTGCAGTTCGCCTGATGTCCAACACCACCCATGAGGCAATAAAGGTAGGTTATCTTAGTATTTATACAACGATACAAGGTTCAAAAGCCCAAGCCGTATATAGGTTGGACGGCTCACTCATTGATTCTGTTACCTCTCCCCACTGGTACTTTGCCGGTGAGATTGGGGCATTTTCCCTATTCCGTAACTCCTATCTTCAAGCTCCTGTGCATATTGTCAACAAGCTCAACGGTCAACCGGTTCAAAAAAGCTCATCACGGGTGATTGAACAGATGCCATGGGGAACGACTGCGGTGGAGGTCAATACACCCAAACCCGCCTTACTTGTTCGATCCGCCACTACATCAGCAGGATGGACGGCAGCGTTGTATCACATACCACCCAACACCGACCGGCAGTTGCCGTCGAAGCCATTATCCTATACCGCAGAGGTTCACAGCTTCGGCCTCCTCCAAGCGGTTTCACTGCCGAAAGGGCACTTCATTGTGGTCTTTCGCTTCTTCCCGCAGGTTGTAAAGGTAACTTTGTTTATTTCAGTACTCGGTTGGTTCTTATTGGCACTCCTTGTGGGTTGGCAAACCTGTTGGATTTTGATGCAACGTAGCCAGTCTTGGTCACTCTATCGGAGTACTAAGAAACCCTCCTGATGCAAAAAACCCGCATACAACCACAAAAGGATGATCGGCGGACCTTAGAGTTCACTGTCGCTGTGGTAGTTTATTTTTGTTTCTCCCTCTTAGCGTATCTTCCGGCATGGATCGGCGGTCCGACAAAAACAATGACCTGTGGATGTGAAGACCCCGCGCAAGCGGTTTGGTTTTTGACCTGGTTTCCTTTTGCCCTCTTGCACGGCCATAATCCTTTAATGACAACCTGGATAGAGCATCCCTTAGGAGCTAACCTAATGGATAATACGGCCATCCAACTTCCCGCCTTGTTGGATATGCCTGTCACGCTTTTGATAGGACCGATCCTAAGCTGGAATATAACGGTATTGGCTGCATTCTTCTCCTCTGCTCTTGTTGCATTTCGGGTATTTCGCCAGTTTGTCACCTGGTGGCCGGCGGCGCTTTTTGGCGGATGGTTGTATGCATTCGGACCTTACATGGCGGGTCAGGGATACTTGCATCTCAACCTGTTTTTGGTGCCCTTCCCCCCGCTTATACTACTGCTGTGTTATAAGATAATAGTACAACAAAACCACAATCCGTTTCGTTGGGGCATATTATTAGGTGTTGCTACTCTTCTTCAGCTGTTCATCTCTTCTGAAATTTTGGTAACAACCGCACTGATGGCGGTTATCGGCGTACTGGTACTTGTGATATCTGCCGGTATATCTGCTATATCTACATGGAAGGATACCTTAATTGAACTAAAATCCCGTATTATCTGGGCTTTCAAGGCCATAATGGTTTCATTGGGGGTATTTGTTATCGGAGCGGGTTATCCCCTCTGGGTGACGCTAAGGGGGACAAGACATATATCCGGGGCAGAAACCGTTCACCCGAGCTATCTCAGTGCCAACCTGCTTGGATTGATAATCCCAACCAGCAACCAGTTGGTAGCCCCTATGTTCGCGCGCCATATTGCCAACGGTTTTGTGGGAGCGCCGGACTTTATCGCCGAGAACGGTACATATCTAGGTGTACCGTTGCTGATAATACTTGGTATTATCATCTGGAAGAACAGAAGAGCCGTCATGGTGCAAACTTTGGCAGCTGTTATGATTATAGCCGTTATCTTATCGCTGGGCGACTATCTAAAGATAGGCTCATTACAACTTACATGGTTCAAGTTGCCTTATTTGTGGCTCCACCATCTGCCAGTCTTGGAAAACATCATTCCGGTACGGTTTGCATTATATGCGGCGTTATGTGCGGGACTGTTGCTCGCGATTGGAATGGACAAAATACATGAAGGAATGCCTCTTTTCCCTAAACATTACAGATCGGCCGCATCTTCACCCAGCGAACATCACAGTAAAAATCGGCATTTTGCTTGGACTATTGGTATCATCGCACTCCTGCCACTGTGGCCTGCATGGCCTTATCATATGCACAATGTTGACATTCCCGCTTACTTTACTTCCGCCTATGTCAAGCAAATTCCGCCCGGCAGTACTGCGCTTATTTATCCGTTTCCTCGCGTTACCCACGCTGAAGGCATGTTATGGCAGGCGGTCACCGATATGCGCTTTCGTATAGCCGGCGGATTTATACTCACTCCGGATAAAGTGGGTAACGGTACTGAATTTGGATCAAACAGTTTTACTGAAGGGTTGCTCAGAAGCTGTTTTTGGGGACATCCTCATTTCAAGTTTACACCGCTACTCGACACAAGAGTGCGAAACCAGCTGCGATTTTGGGGTGTAAGCACAGTTATAATAGCCAACAGGGGAAAGGACCCCGCCGCTTGTGTTGAACTGTTCAGTCATGTATTTAGCTCGCGCCCCTTACATCAAGGCGGAGTGTGGATATTCTATAAGATTAATACGAAAGTGAGCGGCTAACGACAGGTGAACCTCCCCGCACTTGACGTAAGGGGAGGTTCACCTAAGGTCATATCACAATCTTTACTTGAACCTTAAAGTGCGTCATGATCTTTCTCTCCGGTTCTAATTCGCACTGCTGTGTCCACCGGCACCACCCATAACTTACCATCACCTATCTTACCGGTTTTGGCGGTGTTGCAGATAGCTGTCATCACAGCGTCAACCTGGTCGTCATCAACCACTACTTCAACTTTGACCTTCGGTACTAAGTCGGTAGTATACTCCGCCCCTCTATATACCTCAGTATGTCCTCTTTGACGCCCAAAACCTTCGGCTTCGGTAACAGTAAGGCCTTGGATATCCAAAGCCTTAACGGCATCTTTCACCTCTTCAAGCTTAAAGGGTTTTATAACTGCCACTATTAGTTTCATGACTCATCTCCTTTTGTACTAACTGTCCTAACGCCACTTGATCCTGTTCTATCCTCGCTATCCTCATCTGCAAATCGGCGACTTCTTTCTAAAATAGCCTCTTGTGGATAAGCCTCTTCGTCGTGGACACCCAGGTCACCAACTTCAAGCACATCGTCGCTCATACGCAACGGCATAAAAACTCCTATCAGTTTCAGCAGTAGAAACGTCACTAGTCCATCCCATACTATTACCGTAAGCGCAGCTCCAGCTTGAATAGCCAGCTGTCCGGGGTGGCCGTAAAATGCCCCGGCGGCAGAGGCACCACCGGCAGCTTTTCCGGCCGGGCCCAAATACTCCATTATTCTTGGATCAGCAAACAACCCAACCATCAGCCCACCACACAGCCCTGCTACTCCGTGTGTATGAAATACTCCCATGGGATCGTCTACCTTCTGCATTAGGCGTGTTTTTGCAAATTTATTCCATGAGAGCCACACAATGACTGAAGCTATGACTCCTATTGCAATCGCAGCATAGCCGTTGACAAATCCGGCAGCCGGAGTTATGGCAACCAACCCCACCACCATTCCGTTTATCGCGCCTAGAAATGTAGCCTTTTTGTGCGAACCAAATGTATCCATTATCACCCAAGTAAGTAGTGCAGCTCCTGTGGCAAGGTTGGTGTTTAATACAGCCAAAGCGGCATTTGTTCCGGCAAAGTAAGGATCACCGCCATTGAAGCCATTCCAACCGAGCCATAACAACCCGGCTCCCAGTGCTACAAGCGGTAGATTATTCGGGACAGCACGTTCACGGTCTCTTTTCAGACGAGGACCAATCACAGCCGCCGCAACAAAGCCCGATGTTCCGGCAGCCAAGTGAATTACATAGCCACCGCTAAAGTCAAGTGCTCCATGTTGCGCCCAAAAACCTCCGCCCCAGAGTAAAAAGGCGTTTACCGAGTAGGCAAAGGTTATCCACAGGGGAACAAAAATCAACCATACTTTGAAGTTGATGCGTCCCACAACACTACCCAAGAACAGTATTGGGGTAATGGCTGCAAAGACAAACTGAAAATAAACCAGTGCAGGTTGTGAAAAACGGAATTTCGGCATCAACCCATTAAGTAAGGGTATATGTGCTCTAACTTGTTCCGCGATGTGTCCTGTAATGGGACCCGGAATTCCTATGAATGAGGACAAGATGCCCGGGCCCAGCTTTAATGGGGAACCAAAACCCATCTTAAAAGCCCACAGTGCCCAGACAATCAATACAGCTGCAAAAGCTGTAAACGCCATCAACATCGTATTAACTGTCCATTTCTTTTGAACCAGCCCACCGTAGAGTAGTGCTACTCCCGGAAGGCTCATAAGCCCTACCAATGTAGCGGCAGTCAACTGCCATGATACATCTCCCGGGTGCAACCAAGTAGGATAGGGGATCATACTAAACACGCTCCTTTTTGCTAATTTTCCATTTTAGATGCCGATAAGGATTACCTCATCGGTTGATTATTAGCGTAGTGATATGATGTTTCGCATTGATTGCTTATATGTAAAAAGTTTGCTAAACAATGTTAACTGCGTGTTAACTCAGGCTATTGCCCGACTGGACGTGTGACGGAGGCAGGCCTGGGATTGGGGAGGTCTATTTTTTGGCCGGTTCGTAATAGGGGTTGGTTCCGTTTGCATGATCGGTTACATCTATTACAGCTTTAATGCGGGGAACCGCCTCTTTTAATGCAACCTCTATGCCCTGAGAGAGGGTGACCCTTGCTAAGCCACATCCTTGACATCCACCGCCTAAGCGTAAGTAAACGATATCATTTTCAACAGCCACCAACTGTGCATATCCACCATGTGCGGCTATAGCCGGGTTTATCTCATCGTCCAGTACTTTAGCTACGGTGATCCCAAATTCAGTGTCCGCCCCTTGCCCTTCTGAAACCTGATCACCTAAGGGAGAAGCGGGTGATGCCGACAAACCGGATGAGGGGGTGTTCGGATTCAATATAACCAGGCCCCCGTCTGTCCCGTCTTGGCCATCATTTGAAAAGTCCAAGGTGGCCCCTCGCAGCTTTTCTCTGCTTGGTGCCGGCAGTACTATGGGAAGCTCACCCACAAATTGAACGGCATCGTTTCCGGTTGCATCTTTTATACTTTGGAAATACAGATTGTAAGCATAGGCACCATTTGAGACACCGTTTATATCGATCCACAGCGCGAGATCATCCGCATCAGGCTCTGTTGACCGAGCTGTCATTATGACATCTGCCGCATTTTCGGTAACTGTAAGGTACTGCTCTTCGTTGGTGATTTGTGTAGACATTCTATACCTCGCTTATAATCTTGTTTAAATGGCTTTAACATCTAAACTACTACAATATGCGAGTGAACGCACCAACATAGCCATAATTTTACCGTCTGATACCTATAAAGCTGCCGGCTTTATGGAAGCAACAGCCAAAATGGGGCTTGGTGCTTTGATAATAACAAACAACCCAACCGGCGGTGATCCACATCCAATCAGCCGTATGGCAGCTGACAAGCTGATTGCGGTTGATTTAACAGATACCGAAAATGCCGCAATTGAAGTGGTGGACTTCATAAACAACAGTCCAGTGAAAGACAGCCTTAAAGCTATAATTGCCGCAGACGAACAAGGGGTCATGCTGGCATCTTTGATTGGCTTTACCCTTGGCCAGCCCGCTCTTAGGACAAATCCTCCTTCAGCCGTTGCGCTAAGCAAAAACAAGCTGGCCATGCGTAAAGCTCTCCGGGATGCCAACGTAACCCAACCTGATTGGAGGAGAGCTTACACGCATGACGATATCATCAAAGCGGCAAATGAAATCGGATTTCCAGTAGTTATCAAACCTATAGGACTGTCAGGGAGTAAGGGAGTCATACGCGCCGACAACAACGAAGAGGCCGCCAATGCCTGCGTGCGTATATACAAGATGTTGAATACAAAATCATCGTCAACAGAACCGTTACTGGTTGAAAAGTTTATTTCGGGTACGGAGGTTGCGCTGGAAGGGATTTTGAACAACGGTCAACTTACGGTGCTTGCCATTTTTGACAAACCTGATCCGTTGAACGGGCCTTGGTTTGAAGAGACCTTATACGTAACACCGTCGCGCCTTGAAACTCAAGTTATAGACTGTGTTGTCGAGGTAACCAAAAAGGCGGTTTCAGCTTTTGGATTAACCGACGGCCCTCTACATGCGGAGTTGAGAGTTGATGCCGACGGTTCAACCGGACCTCGTCCCACCTGCTATTTTATAGAGGCGGCGACTCGCAGTATAGGAGGGCTATGTTCAAAATGCCTGGCATTCGTCCAAGATAAGAATTCATCAGATCAACTTAGCCTTGAAGAGGTTATAATACGCCAGGCGTTGGGTCTTTCAATTGATAAATTAACCCTAAAATGGCATGCCTCGGGAGTTTTAATGATACCAATACCCAAAGCGGGTATCTTCAAAGGAGTTGAAAACAAACTGGGAGCTCTTAAAACAGATAACATAGTCGGCATAGATATATCGGTGCCACCGGGACATCTGTTACAACCACTGCCCGAAGGAGATAGATATCTTGGATTTATATTTGCAAAAGCCGAAACTCCCACCCAAGTGGAGAACTCTTTGAGGTCGGCATTGGCGAAGTTGGAGGTTAGAATAGAAACATGAAAGTTCTACTTGTATCTACCTATGAGTTGGGGCACCAACCATTCCATCTGGCATCTTCAGCGCAAGTGCTTCTTGAAGGCGGCCATCAGGTAATATGCCACGACCTGGCAGTTCGGGAGTGGGAACCCGACCTGATAGAACAGGTGGATTTGGTTGCCATAGCCGTGCCTATGCATACGGCAATGAGACTCGGGGTCGAGTTGGCCAAACAGATAAACAGACAAAAACCCCTTTTACCGTTATGCCTCTACGGTCTTTATGCCCATATAGCTGTCGACGATGATATATGGGTTGAACATTGTATAGTCGGTGAGTATGAACAACCGTTATTGGCCTGGGTAAACAGTCACGCTTATCCCAACAAGCCTACCGAGGTTGTCCATCCTCTTAGGACAACCAAACTTGTAGTAAACATTGAGCGCCATCCCCACCCAATTCCGGCGCGGAGTCTCTTGAACCCTATACAAGGCTATGCAAGGCTACTGTCAAATCAACGAACACCACCAAATCAACAGATACCGGCGTATCTTCCCACCCAAACCTGCCCGGGCGACACCAACGGTTCCTTGGCGGGCTATACAGAGGCATCGAGGGGATGTTCTCACAAGTGCAGACACTGTCCGGTGCCGGTGGTTTACAACGGCCGTGTGCGAAGTATAGAAACGGATGTGGTTATGGCCGATATTGATAACCAAGTTCAAATGGGAGCCACCCATATAACCTTTGGTGATCCAGACTTTTTAAACCTACCCCACCATGCTGTAACGGTGGTAGAAGAGTTAGCCCGATCATTTCCCCGACTCAGCTTCGACATAACGGCAAAAGTTTCTCACATCATCAAGTATGAACATTTATGGCCAAAAATGTCAGACGCGGGATGCTTGTTCGTAGTGTCAGCCTTTGAATCACTGAACGATATGATCTTGGAAAAGTTAGACAAAGGGCATACCGCCAAAGATGAAATCACAGCTGTGGAGATACTGCGGCGAAGTCAAATAGAACCGAGACCATCTTTTTTGCCCTTTACTCCTTGGAGCACAGTTGATGACATAGCTGACATAGTGGACTTTATAGGTGAGTGCGATTTAGTGGGAAATGTCGATCCCGTCCAATATACAATCTGGCTTTTACTGCCACCGGGCTCGTTACTGTTGGATAAACTAACGGAAGAAATGCCGCAATGCCTGGGCTCATATTCCCGAGAAAAACTAACCACTGAATGGAAACCCAAGGACACACGCCTCTATGGATTGCATAAGCAGCTTGGAAAGCTGGTAACTGAGTACGCCTCAAATCCGACTCCTTTGGCAAAAGTATATGAACAGATTAAATCCGTTGTTTATGATGAGACAACCAGAAAATATCCGCCGATGTTTACCAACCCATTACAACAAGTGTCGTTGCGTTCGAACATTCCGGTTGATGACCGCCCGCGACTTAGCGAACCATGGTTCTGTTGCGCAGAACCCACACAGTATCAACTAGCCATGATTTGACCAATGCCTGCCCAGTTGTAGCCAAAACTCCCAACCGCACCGGACTTTTACAACCGCACCGGGCTTTTACAACCGCACCGGGCTAGGGCGTTCCTGGATCAGGGAAGATCCGTATGGCTATCTGCTTGCGGTAAGCTTTCATCCGCCAAACACCATGACGCATGTGTTGCCCCTGATACCGCATTGCACTCAGGACAACGCTTAGCAGATTTTGGTGTAAAAAGCTGAGCTGGCGACAACTGTATGCTGCGCTTTAAGCTTCGTGCCTCTTCGAATCGCCTATGTCGTCCTTTTTTCAATGTTACTCCAAACTGCTACCTTAAATTAAAATAATAAACACTATCTAAAACCGCCTATCTAAAACCGCCTATCTAAAACCGCACTGTTCACGAGAGAGCTTTTGGCTGCTATCAATGATCAACGCCACGGATTGAATACTACGGTTCAACTTGTACAATACTACCACAATATGAAGTCACTCATAAGTCAAGTGGGCTTCTCCAAATTGACCAACAGTGACGATCCTAAATTGAACTGGTGGAATGCAGTTTTTAACTGTATCAACTGTGATGAAGAAAGACGACCGGAACTGTGATAGCAAGAAAGTGAAAACTTGAAAAGTCCTTTATAGGAGTTCACCAGGTAGTTGGTAAGGCTATCCACGGGAGTCGGCAGTTCATCATTGGCCTTTGCGGAGTCTTCACCCAGCAACACGCAGACTGTTTTCACTCCGAGAAAATTTTTTCTCTTGTTTAGCAGTTCTATCTTACTTATATCTCCTGTTATATACTCTCGGGTGAGGGAAAACCCGGATGAGGTGTCCCAGATATGCGCCCGGGTTGATATGGGCCCACTGGTATCAGCTCCGAGCGAACAGGCGGACAGGAAAGCACCAAACACTAAAACCGATGCAAAGCAGATAATACGGTTCATCTGTCAGTGTACTGAGAGAAAATAAATCATACGACAGAAAATAGCAGAACCAGGACTACAGTCACCAGCAAAATAACCGCGATACCAAGCCATATACCGCCTCGTGAGACCAGGTTGTCACCGGGAGCGAGAGGGCGAACAAAGTCGGGGTAGGCTTCACGCGGATTACGGTGCGGCTCGGTAAGTTGTTGAATTTGTCGCCAACTGAGAAAGTTGCCCAACAAAACCGCAATATTTGAAACAAACGCTATCAACCCCCACCAGCCTGTTTTACAAGTTCCGTCTACCATATCCCTAAATGTGGCTGTAGCACAACTACGGCAGTATGGACCTTCTGAGGATCTTATCTCCGGCCAACCAATAAGCCTGTCAAAGAGGAATGTAAACAGATTGTCATAACCGGATCCTACCCATTGCTGGCTAAAGGTTATCTTTTTAGCGGGAGTCGACCAGCAGTATTTACATTCATTCGGGTTATAAACATGTTCGACAACCGGCTCATATTTGGCACTGTACTCGGATTGACTGTTCTGCGAATCGCTCATTAAATTCAAAATAATACCACAAAGATTGCCGCAATCCGTTTGATTGCTGATATATTGTTGACTAAGGACGTGAACACAATCTCAACCTCCGATACAACCGATGTCTGCATCATAGGGGCAGGGGTTATAGGTCTATCTTCCGCTTGGCGGCTGAGCAACGCCGGCTTTAGGGTATCAATCATTGATCCCGCAATCGGACATGGCGCATCTTGGGTTGCCGCAGGAATGATAGCCCCGGTAACAGAGGCTTACTACGGTGAAGAGTCGTTACTTAAGTTATCGCTTGTGAGCGCAGACAGTTGGCCTGATTTTGCCGAGGAGTTACAACAGGCAACATCAATGTCGATACAGTACTTACAATCAGGTATCTTAATGGTGGGCAAGGACGCTGATGACATGGCTGTAATAAACGAGTTGGCAGAGTTTCAACAGTCTTTGGGACTCCAATCGGAGCGCCTCTCCGCAAGAGAGGTCCACAAAGCCGAACCCCTACTTGCTTCTGATGTCCAGGGGGGCATACTTACCAAAGTGGATGCACAGGTGGATAACAGGCTATTGGTTCAGGCTCTTGTATCAGCATGCAACAGATCCAAAGTCAGCTTTATTCACCAAATGGTACGGGAGATCAAATCCGTCAAGGGTCGTGTTGAGCGTCTTTTACTCCAAGATGGAACAGAGATTCTTGCAGACAAGGTCGTATTAGCAGCCGGCAGCTGGTCATCGTCCATTCAAGGTGTACCCAGCGAGCTTTGGGATTTGATACGACCAGTAAAAGGAGAGATACTGCGCCTAAAGGTTCCGGATCCGCTTAGTGTCCTTTCTCATATCGTACGCGGTGTGGCCAAAGGTGGGGTTATCTATGTAGTGCCTCGTCAAAGTAGAGAGATAGTAGTTGGTGCCACCACTTATGAAAAGGGGTTTGACACTTCCGTGCAGGCAGAGTCTGTCTATACCCTCCTTCGTGATGCCCGCATGCTGGTTCCCTCAGTCTGTCAAGCTCAATTCAACCAGGCAGCAGCAGGTTTTCGTCCCGGGACCCCCGACAACGCTCCAATTGTAGGGAGAACAAGCATTGAAGGGGTTTTTGTTGCAACGGGGCATTACAGAAGCGGTATTTTGCTCACGCCTTTGAGCGCCATGGCGGTAACGGAACTACTGACTACCGGAACAATAAACGGAGCGATGTCGTCCTTTTCACCACAACGATTTGAAAAGCACTAAAAGTGGGTTGATAATTTCCATATCCAAAAACTACGGTAAAAATGTGCTGTGATACACTGGACACTAATGGAAGTTCTGATAGTAAACGGTCCGAATTTAAATACACTCGGAACTCGTGAACCTGATATATACGGTCAAGTTACTTTTTCTGAAATTGAAGACTCTCTTTTGGCCGAGGCCGCGCGCCTTGGCGTCAACCTCACGTTTTTTCAGTCAAACTCTGAAGGTGAACTGATTGATAAACTGCAGGAAGCGGGAGTTGGCGGCACCCAAGGCATTATTATTAATGCCGGAGCACTCACCCATTACAGCTACTCACTTGCCGATGCCGTAAAAGCGCTCAAGATACCCGTTGTGGAGGTACATATATCCAATATATTCGCACGTGAAGAGTTTCGGCATACTTCAGTTATTGCACCCTTTGTGGCTGGGGTTATAGCTGGATTTGGCCCAGCGGTTTATAGCTTGGCACTTCAAGCATTGGTCGGCGATATTGGTCAAGACATTGTCTAGCGCTATTACCCAAGGCAGAGATAATCGTCCGATTGCTCTTGTCGGCTTCACGGGTGTCGGTAAGTCACAAACAGGTAGGTTTCTCAGTTCAGAGCTTAAGTGCAGTTTCATCGACACAGACAGCTACATACAAAATATGACCGGGCGCTTGGTGGATGACTTTTTTGAAAAGGGTAAAGAAGACCTGTTTAGACGATATGAACGGGGAGTTGCCCAACAACTTATACAGTTGAAAAATACTGTTATTGCACTTGGTGGAGGGGCGTTTATAGATGATTTCACCAGAAAACTTTTTCTCGCTCGTGCTCTCGTTATCCATCTATATGTACCTTGGGATGAGTATGAAAAACTGCTGCCGGAGTTGGCAAACTCACGACCAACATTGAAATATAAATCCACTCAGGAAGTGTCCGAACTGTACTCAAACCGCATGCCGTTTTATGCCCAGGCTCATATACAACTCACCGTTTTTCCCGCAAACCTATCCAAAACCGTCGAC
This sequence comes from Actinomycetota bacterium, assembly GCA_023379935.1. Classification (GTDB taxonomy): domain Bacteria; phylum Actinomycetota; class Acidimicrobiia; order Acidimicrobiales; family JAMCPD01; genus JAMCPD01. Next base: position 58,026 of record JAMCPD010000018.1, read on the forward strand.
TTGTGCCTGGAGGCGTTAGCAGTTGAGACGGAGAGACCAAAGGAGGCATTCACATAGATGTGGTTGGAAATTACACTTGGACTTATAGGGCTTGTTGTCGGGTGGTTCCTGGTTGAACTGATAATAACAGTCCCCGAACGTAAGATGCCTCACCTCAAGGTGACCCTACGGAATAGTTCCATGCCTTTCCTTAATCAGATACTCATACAACTGTTGACGGCAGCGCTTTTTGTTTCCCTGGGATTTAGATTTGGTGTGCACTCGGTGGCAACATCAACTGCCTCCTCTATCCTGGTATTGATAGCTTGGTGCGTATTTTTTGCCGGTCTTGTATGCATTACCTTTATCGACTTGTCACACCGTATAGTGCCGATTAGAATTTTATACCCAACACTGCTAATCAGCATAATACTCCTTGGCCTGGCCGTAACTCTAGGAGCAGGTATTCACCCTATTGAAAGAGCTGCTATTAGCGGGCTGGTTGCTTTCGGAGCATTTTTTACAATACACTTTATCTCGCCTTCCGGCATGGGTTTTGGCGATGTGCGGCTTGCAGGACTGATCGGTCTTTTTTTGGGGTGGATATCCTTTCCTGTCGCCTTCATTGGCTTTATATTAACTTTTTTCAGCGGTGCACTGATTGGAGTGGCATTTATGATCTTTCGCGGCTACTCACGCAAGTCCGCTTTGCCCTTCGCCCCTTTTATGGCACTTGGGGCATTTCTTGCCGTCATGTGGGGTAAGGAACTGGCTAATATATACCTTCATGCCGGAATAAAGTAGAGTTTAATAGTATGTTGCGTTTTTTGACCGCCGGTGAATCTCATGGTCAGGCTTTAGTGGTTATAATCGAAGGGTTGCCCGCAGGCCTGCCCATAGGTATCGAAGAGATACAAGAAGAGCTTGCCCGCAGGCGCTTGGGCTTTGGTCGCGGACCGCGTATGCGTATTGAACGCGATGAGGTTACTATATTGGCAGGCGTGCGTTTTGCGAAGACCTTGGGATCACCCGTAGCCATTGAAATCAAAAACAGTGAATGGCAAAAGTGGGAAAAAGAGATGTCACCTTTCCCGGGTGTTTCCGCCAATCCTCTCACCAAACCCCGACCGGGCCATGCTGACTTGGCTGGTATGCAAAAATACGGTTTTGACGATGCCCGAAATGTACTTGAGCGTGCTTCAGCAAGGGAAACCGCCGCCAGGGTTGTGGCGGGCTGTTTGGCAAAGGCTTTGTGCAAACAGTTGGACATTCGGATCATAAGCCATGTAGTGGCACTGGGAGATGTTTCATCTGTAAGAGATGCGCTTCCGGTTCCAGATGATTTGGAAAAAATAGATTCTTCACCTGTGCGTTGCCTAAACAAAGCCGAAGAAGCCAAAATGGTCGCCTTAATCAAAAAAGTAGCAAAAGCTGGCGACTCCCTTGGGGGGGTGGCCGAAATACTAGCATGGGGTGTCCCCGTTGGACTCGGTAGCTACGTTCATTGGGACAGAAAGCTAGACGGGCTGTTGGCAAAGGCCTTGATGAGTATACCTGCGATAAAGGCCGTAGAGATTGGGGAGGGTATTGAAGTTGCGACTTTAACCGGATCGGTGGCACATGACGCTATCTATATCGACACCGAAACCTTAGCCTATCGCCGTCGCAGTGCTAAAGCGGGTGGTATTGAGGGAGGAGTTTCAAACGGTGAAGTTATCGTCGCACGGGTATACATGAAACCATTGGCAACCCTCTCCAAGCCGGTGCTTGAAACGGTTGACACTGCAACAGGTGCGACAACCGTTTCCTTCAAAGAGCGCACAGATGTGACTGCCGTTCCCGCTATGGGAGTAGTCGCCGAGGCTATGACGGCACTGGTGTTGGCCGGAGAAATAGTGAGAAAATTTGGAGGGGATTCGTTGACAGAGACTTTACACAACTGGGATAACTGGCGTAAAGCAGTGCATTAACTATGTCGATAGGGGCCTAGCGACTCACAGAAGCTGGGGGGTTGTGAACACGCAAGTGTTCTTCCAGCCGTCCGTCAATGCGCCCTACGGTCTGAGCAATGCCTGTTATTTCAGAGTGCATACCGTTTAGCTCTTCCCTCAATCCTTTGATATCACCTTTTAGCTCTTCCCTTAATCCTTTGATATCACCTTTTAGCTCTTCCCTTAATCCTTTGATATCACCTTTTAGCTCTTCCCTCAATCCTTTGATATCACCTTTTAGAGAGCTGGCAAGATTATTATTGCCATAAAATATCGCAACTATTACGGCTAAAAAGCCAACCGCTAACATCACTTCATTGAAGTCGAAGCCTTTCATATGTTCTCCTTTTTTGATTTTAGCACAAACTTTTCAGCTGTGCTGTTTCCAATTTATAGTAATAATATTATAGATGAGATACTATGAAAATACAAGAAAAGTAATTTAAATATTTTTGTTCCTTGACCTATCATTATGTTGTACAAAATATTTTGATGATAAACTGTAAAAGCGAGCATCAATGGATAAAATAGCAACAGTTCCGGTTACCTTATCACCCAATATCATGAAGAAGCGTTCGTATAATGTAATAGTTGGTACCGGTATAAGGAGTCTGGCTGGAAGCTTGATTGAAAATGAGATTGTGGGTAGGGAAGAAAGCGTACCTTCAAACGAAAATTTGGATGGGGGATTGAGCAAAGTTTCTAAAGTAGCAGTGGTAACACAAGGCACGATTCCTGTTGACATTGAAGATTTGAAGTTGCCCGTTCGACACGATCGTTTTTTGGTGCCCGAAGGTGAAGGTGGGAAGTCATTTGAGGTAGTGGAACAGCTGTGTCGAGGGTTTGCTCGTTTTGGTCTCTCACGTAATGATATTGTAATAGCGCTGGGTGGGGGAGTGGTATGTGATGTCGGGGGTTTTGCGAGTTCTTGCTATATGCGGGGAGTACGCTTGATCAACATACCTACAACCTTGCTGTCCCAGGTTGATGCCGCAATTGGAGGAAAAACGGGAGTTAATTTACCGGAAGGAAAGAACTTGGCTGGTGCTTTTTTTCAACCTACTGCTGTTTTATGCGATACGCAGACTTTAGATACCTTACCTGAAGAACATTGGCGCAACGGGTATGGAGAGATTGCTAAATATATTTTGTTGGGTGCTTTTATCGGCACCGAATCGGCGTTAATGGCAGAGCCGGCATTAATGCCCATAGAAGAACAGATAATTGCTTGTGTTTCCTATAAAGCTGGGATTGTCGAGTCGGATGAAACCGAAGCAGGAAAACGTATGGTTTTAAACTATGGTCATACTTTGGCACACGCTTTGGAAGCAGTAGGTTTCACCGACACTGTGAGTGCAATGTCAACTGGTGGGATACATGGTGAAAGTAGGGGAGTGTCACACGGTGAAGCCGTTGGAATTGGGTTGGTGTTTGCCGCCCAACTGGCATATCAGCTTGGACGAATTGATTCTGCACGTCTTGAGTATCATAAGAAAGTTGTAAAGTCACTTAAGTTGCCAACCTCTATCCCACAAGGTATTGATGTTGATGCACTTTTACCCTTTATGTACAGAGATAAAAAACTGCGCAAGGGAGCCGAAGAGGATGTTTTGACCTTTGTACTTGACGGCCCTTGTGGCCCTGAACCGGTTTTTGATATTCGACAAGTTGAAGTGATAAAGGCGTTGCATGAGTTCAATCACTGAGTTGTCAGCACTGCCCAGTATTGACACAGGCTCACGCATTGAACGGTTGCGAGACAAACTATCTGAAGCCGGGTATGACGCTATTTTGATAACGTCGTTAACCAATATCCGTTATCTAACAGGTTTTAGCGGCTCTGCCGCTATGTTGCTGCTCAGTGCTGAAAATAGCGGTGTTGATAGCATAGGGGGTAACATTTTCTGCACTGACGGGCGTTATAAACTTCAAGCAAGCCAAGAATTGGAATCACATGGTGTAGGCGGGATAGAGATAGTAGTTGGCGGGATAGCCGAGCAGATGGATGCATTGTTGAAGTGCGCACCAAAAAAACCGAAAAAAGTTGCGTTGGAAGCTTCTCAAGTTTCTTGGGAACAACAGCGCAGGTTCGCTAAACGCTTTAGTGGATGCAAGCTCGTACCAAGTCAAGATATTGTAGCTCAACTCCGTATTGTAAAAGACCAAAGCGAAATAGAACATATGCGACTGGCCGCTCAGATTGCCGATACTGCACTGGCTGATATAAAAAAATTACTTATTGATACGGCTGAAAAGGGTATAAGCGAGATAGATTTAGCTATAGAGTTGGATTTTTCTATGCGCCGAGGTGGTTCGCAAATGACAGCCTTTGATACCATCGTTGCTTCAGGCGAAAATGCGGCTAAGCCCCACGCGCGACCTACTAAAAGAATCATAAGACCTGCTGAATTGGTGATTATTGATTTTGGAGCTGTGGTTGATGGCTATCGCTCAGATATGACAAGGACTTTGTGCTTGGGAGAACCAAACACAAAAATGGCAAAAAAAGTTCTGGAGATCGTCTCTATGAGCCAACTTGCCGGTTTAGCGGCTATAGCAGCCGGCGAAGCTGCTTCTACAATTGATGCAGCCTGTAGGGATATAATTGATCAAGCTGGTTGGGGAGAAAATTTTCTTCACGGAACAGGTCATGGCGTAGGGCTTGATATTCATGAACAGCCTTTTATCGGAAAAACCTCTAAAGACATACTGCAGGAAGGTTCTGTGGTGACAGTCGAACCGGGAGTTTATCTAGACTCCACAGATGATGGTTCCGATATTGCAGGCAGTGATACTGATGGTATATACAGTTGTGGTGCCCGCATTGAAGATATGGTTGTGGTCACAAAGAAAGGGTACATCTCTTTGACATCGGCTCCAAGGGATGTCTTGTTGTGAATAAGTGTCATACCCATACTATATACTCATAACATATGAAACCGTTTAAGTTTGTGCATACGGCTGACTTACATCTGGGTAGTCCTTTTATTGGGATTGGGCAGAAGATAAACGAGGACATTTCCAAAACACTGCGCAACGCTACATTTGATGCTTTTGAAAAGATAGTCAATATTACGATAGAGGAAAAGGCTAATTTTCTCCTTATTGCCGGAGATATTTACGACAGTGATAAGCCAAATTTGAAAGCACAACTTTTTTTTCATGAACAACTGCTACGACTGGCAAACGCCGATATTGACAGCTTCATAGTACATGGTAACCATGATCCTCTAGACAGTAAGTTTATCAACGGACTGGAGCAATCAGATCATATCCATGAGTTTGGCCGAGAGGTGGAGCTACAACAAAGTAGTGACCAAAATGGTGATCCGATTGCGAATATATACGGAATAAGTCATCCGACAAAAGGCGTTAGAGAAAACTTGGCAAAAAAATTTAATCGCAGTGATAATCCCGGCGAATGTTTTGCTATTGGTTTGCTTCACTGCAATTTAGGTACTAATACAGGACATGATAACTATGCCCCATGTAACATCGGTGATCTTAAAAATGCAAACATGGACTACTGGGCATTGGGACATATTCATAAAAGCGAAATCCTCAACAGCCAATCTCCTCTTGTGATATACCCGGGAACTCCTCAGGCCTTGCACTCAAAAGAACAGGGTAGCCATGGTTGCTATGTTGTTAATGTTGATCTTGAGGGGCGACCAAGCCCATCGTTTGTCGCCACTGATGTGGTCAGATGGGAAAAGATATCAGTTTCAATTGATCAGCTTGGAAGTGAAGGTGAAGTTATTTCGGCACTGGAAACGGCTTGTGAGGACCTGCGGGCAAATGGGGATGATCGCAATGTAATAGGGGAGATAACTCTTGAAGGTCGTGGATATGTACACAAGTTTGTTGCAGATTTTAATAAAAGATCTGAACTGAAGGATTCCCTAAACGAAACAGAGGGCAGTAAAAGCCCCTTCGTTTGGATCACCAGCATTGACATACAAACAGGTTTGCCGTGGGATATTGACACGCTTAGATCTCGTGAGGATTTTGTAGGCGACTTGTTATCTATTGTTGATTCACCGAACACCTTAGCCTCTTTACGAAGTGAGATACAACCTGTGTTGGATAAGTGGGGGAAGTATGATATCAAACAGCCGACCGACGATGAGCTTAAAAAATGGCTAACACAAGCACGGGATCTTTTACTTACATATTTGGAAGATAACGTCGAGGAGAATACCGATGCGTATTGATCGTATACATATAGACGGATTTGGTATATTTCACGACTATGACTTGAGCGGCTTTTCGGATGGACTGAGCGTTATCTATGGACCTAACGAATCGGGAAAGTCAACCATCTTAGAGTTTATACGAACAGTTCTTTTTGGCTTTAAAGGCAAAGGAAGCACCAACCGGTACCCACCGCTAAATGGAGGCAAGCATGGCGGTCGTATTTTCCTTTACGACAGTCAAAACGAAAAGTTTACCGTTGAAAGCCATGCAGACCCAAAGGGTGGACAGCCTAGCGTAGGCTCTCAAGACAACCTCCCACCTAATTTTGATCAACTGCTTGAAACAGTTACCCCGAAACTGTTTCAAACTGTTTTTGCATTTAGTTTGAGTGAACTTGAAAAATTTGAAAGTTTAACAAATGATGATGATGTAATAAACTACATTTACGGAGCAGGTATGGGGGTGAGAAATTTAGACGAGATTATCAAAAAAATCACCAAACAACAGGATGATCTCTATAAAGAAAAGGGACGTATTCAAGAGATTCCGGAGTTAATTAAAAAGATAGAAGCTACGAATAGCGGCCTAAAAAAATGTCGAAGCAGTTTAGATGTGTATAACAACTGTTTAAATGACCTTGAAAATTTAACCAAACAGTACGATGAGAAATTGTCGAAACGGGATGACTTTTTAGAGAGAAAAAAACATCTTGAAAAATGCAACGATGCGTGGGATGACTGGATAGAGATCCAAAATGCTAAAGATAGGTTGAGGGAACTACCGGTAGTAGAAGATTTTCCTTCAGACGGTATTTCGCGACTGGAAAGATTACTGGAAGAAAGAGATAACTTTAATCAAATGATTACTAAGTCAGAACAAAAAATCTCCACTTTACAGTCACAACTCGACTCATGTTTAATTAATCAAAATATTCTGGGAAAAGAAAGAGAGATTGAAAACCTTTCAGAAGGTTGGGATAAATATAAAACTGCGACCGATGACCTTCCAACCCTCATCGCTAAACGAGACCGGTTAAATAATGATCTGGAGAATAGCATTGCCAAAGAGTTGCCCGGTAGTTGGAGCAAGGAAAGAGTTCTGGCGTTTGACACCTCCATTGTCACACGTGAGGAGATACGCAGTTATGAAAATGAACTAAGCAACGCAAAACAGAAACTGGAAACTGCTCAAAAAAGCCTCAACAGTGTCGCTCGCAGTGAAAAGAATAGAAAACCATTATTAGCTTCATTTGTTGTCTCTATTATTGTGATAGTTGCAATCCTTCTTTTTCTGATAAGAGAGGATGTGGGCGCTGTTATTTTACTGGTTGGTGTTGCGCTTGGAGGCATTGTTTGGTATTTACAAAGCAAAAAACTTGAAAATGAGGTTACCAATGAGATTACCCAAGCAGACAGAGATAAACGTATGGCTGAACAAGAGTTTTACCGTGTACAAAATCAATGGCACAACTGGCTGGCAACACAACGGCTTGACAAGGACATTGAGCCGTCGACATGTCGTGATATCCTCGCTTCTATTGGCGAACTTTGCACCAAGATTCAAAGTGTTGATGAACTCAATAAACGAATAGATTTAATCGAAACTACAATTTGCGACTATACAAAGAAAATCAATGACACTTGTAACAGCGACAATGTCGCTATAGCAGGCAACGAGAATACAACAACCGTCGTTAGACAGTATGAACAGATAAGACAGATAAAACAACAGTTGAATGAAGAAAAGGAAAAAGTCCAAAAAAGGGAGAAACTGAGTGAAGATATAGAGGAGCGCAAAAAAGAGTTGGACTTGCAAAAAGATGAGGGAGATAAAAAGGAAAAGCAGATTTTTGAGTTACTCGTTAAGGGATGCGGCGTCAATACCGATTCGCTGAATGAAGATAATTTTAGGAAAAGAAGCGAAATTTTTGATAAACGAAACAAATATTTGAAAACTATTGAAGAACACGAAAAGAGTTTAAAAAAGTTAGTTGGCGGTGGTGCGGTTCTTGAAGAGTTTAAAAAAAGGTTGGAGGAGTGGGTAACAAAAGGTCGTGAAAAGTTAGAAGCTGATATTTCTGATTACTCTGACAAGATTGGTGAGTACAATAAAGAACTTGATGAAAACAGGTTCAAGCAAGGTGGCATACATAGAGACCTTGAGCAGCTTAAAACTGACGAACAAGAGTCAAGCCTAAAGCAGGAATATTCATGCCAGTGCGAAGAGTTGCAGGACAAGGTAGATAACTGGGCAGTTTTTACAGTTGCTCAAAAACTGCTAAGAGATAGCCGTCTAAAATACGAGAAAGAACGCCAGCCTGAGGTTGTCAAAAGGGCTCAAAACTTCTTCTCTTGCCTGACCAACAATAGGTACAACGAGGTTAAATCACCTATTAAATCGTCATCTGATATTAAATCGTCATCCAATTTGAACATTTACGTAGTGGAAAAAGCAACCGGTAAAAAAAGGAATGTCACAGAACTAAGCCGCGGTACTGCTGAACAACTCTATCTTTCCTTGCGTTTTGGGTTGGTAGGAGAGTTTGTAGCACATCATAATGAGGGCCTACCTATGATAATGGATGATGTACTGGTAAATTTTGATCCGAATAGAGCGAAACAGACCTGCAAGGTGTTGAAAGAACTATCCGCAGCGAATCAGCAAATACTGCTGTTTACTTGCCATCCCGAAACAGTTGAACTGGTTAGGGAAGTGACAGAAGATCCTGTTGTATTGAAATTGTAGTGCCGGAATTAAGATAGGAGCCGGCCAAAGTAGTGTGATTGAGGACTGGAAAAGATCTATAATTTAATGTAAGGTAACTATTACCCATGGAAGTATCTACTAACGATTTACGCAACGGAATGACTTTAGATTTGTCCGACGGTATCTTTTCTGTCGTGGAGTTTCAACATGTAAAACCCGGCAAAGGTGGTGCCTTTGTACGTACCAAGTTGAAGAATTTGCGTACTAAGGCTGTATTGGATCGTACTTACCGTGCTGATGAAAAGTTAGAACAAGCGGTAATAGACAAGAGGGAAATGCAACTTCTGTATCGTAACGGTAATACCTTGGTCTTTATGGACAACAGCACATATGATCAACTTGAGGTAGGCATAGAGGTATTGGGGAACGTTAGTTCTTATTTAGTAGATGGTGACAGTATCGTGCTTGTTATGTACAAAGGGGAGGTTATGGATGTCGAACTGCCCACCGCCGTCGAGCTTGAAGTTGCTGAAACTGAGCCTGGTTTGCAGGGTGATAGGGTATCGGGTGCTAAAAAACCGGCAACTCTTATAACCGGACTAACATTACAGGTGCCACTGTTTGTCAACCCTGGGGACCGCATAAAGGTTGATACTCGCACCGGCGAGTATTTAACTCGTGTCTAAACTAAAAGATCCTGCTCTATCAACACGTCATCAAGCACGTGAACAGATACTCGCGCTGTTATACGAAGCAGAGATCAAAAAACTTACTATCTCGGATGTTTTGGCAAATCAAATAGCACCCATGGATAGCTTTGCCACAGCACTGCTCAATGGGATAGAGAAGAACCTGAAACGTATAGATGAAGCAATAAAGGTTCACTCAATTGGCTGGAAACTGGAACGTATGCCTATAGTGGATCTCTGTATTATGCGTATGGCTGGAGCTGAACTGTTATGCTGTTTGGATACTTCTGTGGCTGTCATAATATCAGAAGCAGTTGCACTTAGTAAAACTTATTCTACTGCGGAATCGGGTGGTTTCATAAATGGGGTATTGGCTCAAGTGGCTATTGACTTTAGAGGTGCGTAAATCACGCCCAGTTTGCTTCGAAGGTACCCGAGCAGGAGGCCAAGCGGTCAATGGGAGAGGCAGAAGACCGAGAAGGCTTGATGTAGCAACACCAAAGCTGACCAAGTTGGCTTTTGATTATCGTATCAACGTAACCTTAGTATAATTAAGATTGATGGTAAAATCGGATGGATTAGGTAAGGTGAGTGGATACACTTGATACAGTAGTCAGGTCGGAGGACGCAATGGTGCATCGCATAGCAGATGCTTTGTTATCAGGAACTCCACCAGATGCTCTGGATGAATCTGATAGACAGATCATTGCTCAAGCCTGCCTCGCTCCTTCGCGTAATGGACATTTAACTGTAGAGCATGGCAAAGGACTTGTTTTCTCATGGCGGTTTTGTATCATGGAGCGCGTACATTCGAATGTGCCCCTCAATGGATTGTGGAGTATGCGAAAGAACGCGACTGGAGTGTTGAACGACAAGCAGAACGCGTTCGCGCGGATCTAGTTAAACTATTGCGGCGCAATAAATATCGTGTAAATAGATAGAGAGCGATTGCTTCAGATAATCACTGATCTATATCGTCACTATATAATCGCGACCAATAATAACCCTAAACTGTTGATTGCTGTTGGTGGATCAGCCATGGCATTACATAATTTACGGGTGCAGTCTGAAGATATATTCTCCTCTGAAGATATCATGGCTGAAATTGCCAAAAATATAGAAGAGCAAAGCGGTGTATCTATTGATGTTACGTCGAAATATAATCTGTGGGGGATTTTACAGATTCCAGACATATAGTAAGACGCAAAAGTCCTGGGACGGATTGAGTTAAACGGGATTGACCTAGATGTTGCCGCCATTAGTCCAGAAACACTATTTATAATTAAAGCCTCCTCCATGAGAGAAAAGGATCATCAAGACTTGGCATCCATTATAACGATCACGACTAAGGAGCGGATACTTGAACGTTTTGCTGTATTGTGGGAACATCAAGATTTATTCATCGGCGAAGAAGCGCTTGTGAACATTTTAGATGAACTGCAACTGGTTTTAGTGTCCCGGGTGCAAGCAGAATGGTTTTTACGTGTTCCTCAACAAATTTGTCGGGCCTGGAACAGTATAGTCTCTGAAAATTTTCATGTTGCGCTACTGCCTTCATCACAAAGATAGGTTACGAAACAGAGATATGGCGAACAAGTAACCACCTGCGTAATGAAGCCAGTGTTGCTTGAAGTTAAGGGTCTTTTGATGCCGAGCTTGGGCCTAGTTCCTCAACGCAGACGTGAATGAAGCCATCAAATATCCTTGCCCCAGGATGTGCGGTCTTGGAACTTGAGAGACAACACCACATTAACAGCCGACTACAGATGTTGGGAGCGGCTATTCAAAAGCATGAAGCATTTGCTCCGGTGGTGGCGTGAACCGCCTCATCAGGCCCCAAGCCATCTCCTCAAGGTCGGGGAGGAGGTCACTTGTAGGTATTAACTATACATTTTGCCGTGTACTGTATTTAGAAAATAGCAAATATCGGATAATAAACAAACGTTCGCTTGCAATTCAAGCATAAAATCTGTAAATTATCCTATATGCATAAAACTACACAAAATAACACTAAACATAATTATATTTATGATAAGTATAATAAGAACAGTAAAGTCAGCGGCAGTGATCTTCTTGCCCAGCTCACTGAAGGAATTTCGAAACTTACTACTTCTTTTGAGTGGCAACGTTTCTTGGAATTTCAGAGTCGGTTTCATCAATATAGTTTTAGCAATGTTATACTGATAGCTAGGCAGTGCCCGTCTGCCACCCAGGTTGCGGGTTATAATACTTGGCTAAAACTTGGACGTAATGTGATAAAAGGTGAAAAGGCTATTTGGATTCTTGCACCAATGGCTTATAGGCATAAAAACAGCGATAGAGACGAAAATACAGATGTAGAAAACGTCTCCAACAGCACTACCGGCAATAACAAGAATGAAAAGGGAATTAGGGGATTTAGGCGCGTCCCGGTTTTTGACGTTACACAAACTGAGGGTGACCAACTTCCTTCTGTATGCACCCCTCTGGTTGGCGATTGTGACAGCTATATCTTTCCCAAACTTGTTGGAATAGCAAACTCAGTTGGTTTTAATGTTGAAGATGCCAGGCTTGAGGGCAGTATAAACGGCGATTGTATCTATGAGCTAAGCCGTATTCGTATTGAAATTTCCAACTCGCCGGTACAACGTGTAAAGACTTTAATACATGAGATTGCACATGCCATCTTGCATGCGGGGCATCGCATAGAGCGGGAACTCGCTGAACTTGAGGCGGAGTCCATTGCTTATATCGTTTGTCAGCTACTTGGAATAGATAGTAGCGGCTACTCTTTTGGCTATGTGGCTAATTGGGCTGGCGGCGGTGAAAAGGCAGTTGCGGGAATTAAAGCCTCATGCGAGCGTATAGCGGCTGCTACTACAACCATTTTATCAGGACTTGATATAACGAATAAGCTTGATATAGCCGATAGAAAGTAGTTTAATCCATACACAGTACTTTGTTATAATATCTTATTATCTATGCGCAAGAGAGTTATAATATCCGGCAAAGTGCAGGGGGTATTTTTTCGTGATTTTTGCCGCAGGAAAGCCATAGAGCTACAAATAACCGGTTGGGTTAGAAATAATTCTGATGGGACAGTTGAGGCTGTTTTTGAGGGGGAACCACAAGACGTAGAAAAAATAGTTCTGTGGTGCCACAAAGGGCCGCCCAGAGCGGTTGTAACAAAGGTAGATGTGGTATATGAAACCCAAGAAAACTCACCACACCGTAACTCACACAATCTCGAAGATGGTGAGCAGATTACTAACTTTTTAATCTGTTGATATGCGTTGTTCGAAACGCAACAGAATTGCTTACCTATTGTATAAAAGGCAACCAGCAAAGAAAGTAGCATAAAAAAAATGTGTCCGGTTTTAGGGGTCAAGTGCACTCTTTGAAAAGACTGCCTGATATGGGCATGGTCATTAGACGTATGTGGGCTGTGTCAACTATATGCCTGCACTTATAGCAGAACTCAAGGTAAGAGCAGGCTCCTTTTTAAACCGCCTATAATGTCCATTATGTAAAGTTATACTTTAACTTTCAACTTCTCTCTTTAAAGCTGTATTTTAATTTTTCCCAATGACATACGTTTAATATGCTATTCGCTATTTTTTCCATATAAACGGTAAAAACCTGTCCAAACCCCGAAGTCGCTGCGGTTCAGAATGAATGGCGTTTGCAAGTAACATCTTACAATAAAGCAGTCGGACGGGCTGTCTCGATATCCGCAGGAAAGATGGAAATCTGGTAAATTTTGAAAGTCCAACTTGCAAAATGTTCTATTTATGCTATAGTTTATAATATATGATCAAAAGAGATATTGAAAATATTTTAATAAAACTTGCAACCCAGTATCCCGTTGTTACCATTACCGGACCGAGACAAAGCGGAAAGACCACATTAATCAAGTATGTTTTTTCTGATAAGAAATACGTGAATCTCGAAACCCCTGATATGAGACGGTTTGCACTTGCCGACCCCAGAGGTTTTTTGAACCAATATGACAATGCTATCTTAGACGAAATACAGCGGGCCCCGGAATTGCTTTCGTATATACAACCTATTGTCGATGAAAATAAGGAACCGGGTAGATTTATTATAACCGGAAGCCAACAGTTCGAGGTTTTAAATAATATTTCTCAATCCCTTGCCGGAAGAACCGCCTTGCTTAAACTTCTCCCGTTCAGTATTGCGGAGATAGAAGGTATTGTCGACATATCTTTAATCGATGAACTTATTTACAACGGTTTTTATCCAAGAATTTACGATATGGATATAGATGCGCACCAAGCCATCGGAGATTATATCGTAACATATGTCGAACGGGATATAAGGCAGCTAATTGCCATTAAAGACCTCAATCTTTTCGAGGAATTCTTAAAACTTTGTGCCGGAAGAATCGGACAACTATTAAACCTTCAAAGCTTGGCAAACGATGTAGGCATATCCCACACTACCGCGAGGTCATGGATATCTATACTTGAAGCAAGCTATATAATATTTCTACTGCCTCCATGGTTTAATAATTTTTCAAAAAGACTGGTAAAATCCCCAAAATTATATTTTTACGATGTCGGTCTTGCATCTTACCTGCTGGGTATTGAAAATGAAAAACAGGTATTCCGCGACCCGTTAAGAGGCAACTTATTTGAAAATTTAATCATCATAGAAGTTTTAAAATATAGATTCAATAAGGGCAAAAAAAGTAACTTATATTTTTACAGGGATAGCAAAGGATTAGAGATAGATTTAATTTATGAAGTCGGAAAGGACATTTTTCCTATCGAAATTAAATCCGGAGCAACCGTATCGGAAGATTATTTCAAAAACATAAAAAGATTTCTTCACTCTTATAAGACTTTACCCATCCCATACGGCAGCGCCGTCTTCTATGGCGGAAACGAAATACAACAAAGAACCGATTTTAAAGTTTACCCTGCGTCAAAAGTATCCGAACTGCTAGACATTTGCTTTTAAACAACATCTCTGCGATCCTCCCCCTGCCTTAGCCATGGCCATTGACAATTGGGGAGGATGTCAGCAAATGTGGTCAGTTTTCTGGAGCGGAAAACTCGCACGCCAAAACAGTTTTAACAGTAGTAATGGTGTATAATATTACTGAAGATGAGTAGTCAAACAGAACTAACTCAAAGACTAGAGGCAGTATAGGCGCGTATAAATGTGAGTAAGTCTACAGAAGTAAAAAAGGAATCCATACACCTATAGAGGGATCAACAACGAACTGTTCATTCAGCAGAAATAACTACACCCAATAGCTCAAATCGCCATCCGCCCGATTTTGACGCAGCACCTATACTGGATAGCCTACTGTCTATAATGGATGCCGTTCCGAATGCATGGGAACGTGACAAAAAAGCACGGCAAAAGGAGCAGCAATCAATGCCTACCTTTAAATCAATGATTAGTCATGGCAGACAATCCTAAGAATGCCGTTGCGAATACTTTGGACACTTTAGACACTTTCCCAAAGGTTGTATTAACAACCGTCAATCTTTTAGAAAATAACGGTATAGCGGTAGTACTTGGCAGAGCACTGGCGGCTGTTTACCATATGAAGCCCAGATTAACCGCTGATGTAGATATTAATGTTTCCTGTGACGAGCAGCATACATCACAAGTGTTGGATATACTTTCAAAACAACTACATGCTCATGTCACACATAAACATAGAGAAACCGCCGAACATGATGGGCAATCCATTGGGCTTGATATTGGGAGTAATATCAAGTTAGACATTTTCTTTCACATTGGTAATTTTAGTGACTTTATCTTCGAGAACGCCCGACAAGTACGATTTGGCGACCAACAAGTCACCATTATGTCACCTGAGAGCATTATAGCGTGTAAAGCTATCTTTAATCGTGATAAGGATTGGCTGGATATTAGAAATATAGTATCTGAAACTCCCTTGGACATAAGTAAACTACGGTATGCCTTGTGTGATATTGCACATATGAGTGATCGTTATGATCGAATAATAGAAATCGCTCAGCAAAGTGAGCATTAACAGTCTAAAACTGACTTTTCCGGCAGTTCGCGACCAGGTACAAAATGCCTGGATCTGGAGGAAAATTCCGATAATCCATTAATGGATGAGTCCGATTGCATACCTGGACAACCTATTCTTGTAACTTTGGAACACCTCAGAGAAACCTGTAATTGTTGTTAAATTGTCAAAAGCCGGCAGTTCAACAAGGAGGCAATGATGTGTAAAAAGAAATAAATTGGTCAACCGAAATGTTTAAAGTTACGAGAAATCATGAGGTGTGCAAGAATCAAAGAGTTGCCCTCGCGTGGGACTGCTAACAAGCACGGGCATATCTAACCAGATTGTCTTAAAAATCAATGCTCCCCTTGTCGGCATATCTTATAAACTGTTGATTGCCGCTGAATATAGTATTATTAAAGTTATGGCTGTGAATAAGATACGGACAGTTAAAAAATTGCAAAAAATTGATGGCATTCTCCGCGGCCCAAGTAACGACAGTCACAATGTGGATGATTCAGAACAAAGCCGCAGATTTATGGAAGTCTTAAAATTGGCCGATATTATAAAAGCTTCTCAGTCAGGTTATGTGGTTCCGGTATCCAAGAAAGACCCTGATTGGCCAGTTTTTAAGAATTTAATAAAAACCCATACACGCACATGATTTGGGATAAGGTCAAGTGGATCATTACCCAATTGAATACATCCAAAATAGACTACGCCTTAGGTGGAGCTATAGCTTTAGGTTTTTATGTCGCAGAACCAAGAGCAACCCATGATGTTGATATCAATATCTTTGTTTCAATCGATAAATCGGAAAGGGTTTTATGATCCCTTTCTCCTTGCATAACAATCAACAAACATCAGAACGATAAGTTATTGCGTGACGAACAGATCAGGTTGTGGTGGGACGATACGCCAATTGATTTATTTTTTATGAACATCCCCTTGCATCAAGCAATGAACGAGCATAAGCAGCCTCGAACTTTTGATGGAATTCCGACCTTTATCATTTCAGTCACATATCTGGTTACCTGTAAAATTATTTTCAATAGATTCAAGGACTGGGCAGACATAGAAACCGTGTTAGAACATCCCGACCTGAACACAAATGAGGTTACCAAATGGGTTTCAGACATCTGCGGCAACGGCAGCGAGTCATTCAAAAGATGGAGCAAGATATCGCGGAGTAAGGTCAAAATTAGCCCTGAAGAGTTCCAAATGTTATCAATCAAACAGGTCGAAAAACAGTCTTAAGCCGGCGATAAGCCTTGTCGGCAGCCTTCTGCCAGCAGCCTTCTTAACCGCTTATATTTTACTAAGATTTTTTTGTACAACCTTCTTGAATTATCGATTTGTATAATTTAAACGCAGGCTTGGGTTTAAAATTAGAGTGCAACAATCCCATACTCAGCCCGTTCCTGTCTTTGCCGGCCAGCTCAAACCACTGCAAGAAACTAAGATTATCCTTTGTCGATACAGAACAGGCTCCTTTGGCAAAGGCCTGAAGAAGTAGCGCCTGGTCTGCATATGATCGAGTGGGCGGATTTGTAGACCACCCGATCTCTGATAATCCAAGCTGAACTTGAGGAGTAAGTTTTGCCAAAGGCATGAACTCAGTTCTCACGGTGTAAAGAGCGGTAACCACCGAATTATAACCGGCAGTATAAAGAGCAGAGCCAGTCCCGGCTAAGGTGTGCGGCACCCATGTTCCAGGATAATCATCAACTCCCACCCAGCTTACATCGTTGGCAAATTTGGAACCACCCAAAGCTCCAAGTTCAGACCACCACTTTTGATCTGCTGAGGGGCCAAATGAGTAAAACCAGTTAAATCCCAGCTTCACATCCGAGTGAGATTTTATCTTAGCATTATAACCGGCTTCTATCCCTAAAACGAGAGCTTGCATCGCCTGTGAGTATGAGCCATTAAATGTACCTGCATTAAGCGGAGAGTTTGGTTCATTTGTAACCTGAATCCGGGTTAAAGCCGGTTGTCTGGAGTAACCGGTTACAACCTGGGCAACAAAATTTGCAAACTTAGATGGGCTTGAGTTTGCTGAGCTTGGTACGTACTGCAATGCCAGGTCTATTTGCATATTGTGAGCTGAGTAGGCTGCAATATCATGAGCCAGTACGGAATGCTCCTTTTTATAATTTGACCAAGTCATGTAGAGGTGGACTATAAATGGCTTACCATCCGCCAAAAAAGTCATGGCTGCAATGCTCTGATTTAAAACTTTTTGGGAAGGCAGCTGCGGCGGTACTATGCCGTAAGTTATGGAGGAATTAGATGGAGCTATGGGAGGAGTTATGGACGCACTTGGTGTAGTTTTGGCGGGGAGAGCGGAGGCAGCACATGCGCTCAATACTATTGATATCCCAATTAGAGCAATAGTGATTGTTGTCCTATTCAGCAAATCACGGCACCACAAATTTTACAGATAATGTTACTGTCATAATGCTCTCCATTGAAAAATGCACTGTCATCAGCACCGGCCAAAGCTGGATCAATAGTGTCAACACAGGTAACGCAGTAGTAATCACCGCCTACTTGATATCCCATAATTTCGCTAAAGTTATTTTCCAACATTATCTTTATAAAAATCTAAGCCGCATATCCGATGCCGTCAAGTTTCACTGTACATGATTCCGCTCTGTTTTTGAAAAACTCCCCTCCCCTCTTTGTCAGGGATTTGTGGGACACGAAATTTTGAAATAAGACACAAGGGGCCGAGTTAGGATAAGTAATTATGGAAAATGCAATATCAGGACAAATTGGTTCAAATTCAGTGGATCAAGAACGCGAGGTTTTAAGCAATAAAGCCAAGCCCAAGCGAAAGTTCAGTGAATCATATAAGAGGCAAGCCGTAGAAGCCTATTTAAGTTTTACTGTGCCTGGCGAAAAAGGAGCATTTTTGCGAAGAGAAGGACTCATTTCGCATACGGTCCCCCTAGGTCAGGAAAGATGCCACATCGACTTCCTCAAATCTCTCAAATACAGTGCCCAGCAGTTAAACCGAAGTTCCCCCCCAGGATTTAAATACCTCTCCACTGCCAGGGCTTTTGGGAGATGATTAGGGTGCTCCTGCCTACACGTACCCCAATCGGTGTGAAACGCCGAGAAGTTGAAAAGCCTTAGCTTTTCAGTTTGGTGGGTACTGTTATCATGGTAAAAGCTTCACAATCCAAATCTGTCGGCTGTATATGCTTAGCAGTAATAGTTGAGAGATCTTTTATAGAGAGTTTCGAAACATTATAATACGACATCTTCCCTGACCTGGGGGGGGGGGTCTTTAGTCTATCATCTCCTCTTTTGGTATCTCGCCTTTCAACACAGATTTTAATGCGTTTACCTTTGCCTCAGGCCAGCCCGACAAGTTAGCTAAGGTTCTACTCTTTACCTTTTTACCATCCCTGTAGCTCTCACGTAAGAGAACAGCAGGTGGTGAGTTCCTATTTGGGACACGAGTAACGTACATGACTACTACATTATCACATATCTAAACTATTTGCAAGTATCCTAGCCATTTATTAACTATTTATTAACTATTTACATGCCTACACTAATACCGCTCAAAATGCACAAACCTCCAGCTCATGGAAGTGATGGAAGTCTTGGAAGGGGTATATTGGGGGGAACTACGGCATAAAGTGTGGTTTGACAGCTGTGTTGTCTTGTGTCTTGCAACATCTTGACACTTGACTAACAATGTTATATGCTAAGTGTCATGAAACAAGTCAATGCGTTACAACTGCGTCAATCAATGGGGAAGGTAGTGGAGGGGATTCTTCGTACTGGAGAGCCGGTTATATTGGAAAAAGGAAGAAAACCTGTGGCGGTTCTAATATCGATTAAAGATTTCGAAGAACGGTTTGTAGAAAAGGCTGCCGCTGAAGCTCGTCAGGCACTACTCGCCGAGATAGAGACTCTGTCCAGAGTGTCTTCAGACACAACATCCAGTGTTGACATCCTGAGAGAAGCTCGCGGTGGTATCTAAAGGACCGTTGGTACTCGATACCTCAATAGCAACAGCATGGTTCTTTATCGATGAGCCGTTTCACAACAAGACGGTGGAGGTAATGAAAGCTGTTGGTGGCGATCCGCGAAGTTTCCTGGTACCACCGCTGTTTTACTCCGAATTTGTGCATGTGTTAACTCGTAAATCAGGACGTGACTTTGAGTTTGTAAAAAATGCACTTAATCTGATCATCAGAATGGGACTTAGAGCTATATCACTCAGCGATACAGCTCTGGACTATATGGCTAAATGGACATGCGCTGGAATGAGCGGATACGACGCCACCTTTGTAGCTTTAGCCGAGGACATCAAAGGCAGGTGGCTAACAGCTGATAAGGCTGGTGCGAGAATAGTGAAAGGAACAGGCGCCGCCAGCCTAGTCTTACAGCTTTCCGCCTGGAGCTAAGCGAACGTTAAGCGAGGGACACCAGGTAGAATTAGTTATATTCTTTTCCGGTTTCTAAGGCTAAAATGATAGATACTAAAATTACCTCAACAACTAACTCAGGAGTGAAAACAGTTGGGTAGATTAAGAAACAGAGTAGATTCGCTAGCATGCATTATAGTTATTGGTTTAATCATAAGTGGTTGTACGCATTACTCAAGCCAGCCAAGACGGTCGCCGGTACCAACACGACCTCCCCTGATAATTGCTCAAGCAATTGCTAAAACTATCACACAACAAGCAGCCGGTCTCACGATACGCGATTACAACCCCGGAGGTGTATATCAGAATGAAGTGCCAATTTTCAATGGTACTTTCAACTTCCACAACTCAAGAGGAATTACCAGATTAGAACTTCCCGATACTCCAGGTGTACCAATCATATCCACTGCTTCTGCATCATACTTATCCACCTCCTACGCATCATCACACTTGGTGAGTGGTGGGGGGCTTGGGCCACAGGAACCATCATCTTCATCATCCTCATGGAGAAAAGTGTCATATAGGGACATAGCAAAAGTAGCTTTGGTAAATCCAGGTGCGGCACGTCTGGCAGTATTGGCTAACCTTGCATTTTGGATTGATGAACTGCGCGGGGCAAGTAGTATTTTAGGGGGGAAACAGGCGGCTGTAATACGTTCGGGAGGGGCAACTATCCCAACCGCATCATATAAAATAGTCGTAGACCTCGACAATGCAGCAACAGCGACAGGTGGATATCAGGGACAACTATTGCGTTGGTTATCCACATTCTTGGGAGTAACAACTTTACCTATTAAAATATGGATAGGTAAAAATGGGCACCTTCGTCAAGTACAGATATTCAGCACTATTAAATCAGATTCTCCTCCTAAAAACGGTAAAAATTGGGAATTTCCATCAACGGGTATCTCTGGCTCAACTGAACAGACGTATGTGCTTACAATTGAGAAATTTTACCACCACACTTTTTCCGTATCCATACCACCTGCCAAAAAGACCGTTGACTTATCGAAAGTTTATAAACAAGGCGCATGCAAATCAGCTGGCAACAGCGGGCTGACAGCTAAAATTATAGCCCATTCCGACCAGCAAATCACCGGACGTATAAATGCTGCAGGCTGCGATATAGGCGTATATGTACCACCTCAATCGTCCAAGGTGGTGATTGATCATGCCACAATTGTGGGAGCAAGTGATCACGGAATTTTTGTACAAGACTCTACGCATATTCTTATAGAAAATAGCGATATACGTATACAGTCAACTTTGGGTGCCCTGACCCTGCCTGATCACATGTTTATCCCCGAGGACAAGGCGGTAAATCTTGTTGGGACTAGCTACTCCACCGTTTATAACAACACAGTCTTTGGAAACGTAGATGGCGGAATAGCAATAAACAACGATGGCATAATTGATCCCGGTGCATTTAACCCGGGAACGCCTAACGGAGCCGTAGGAAATTCAGTAATCGGGAACCGTTTAGTGAATGCCGCTGGCGGATGCGGAATAGTGTTATCCTCGTGGGATGCAGGGCCCGGAGTTGGTGTTGTAGATAATACCGTATCCGACAATACTGTTATCAATATCGTGCCAGGAGGACTGATTATAGCTGCAGTAAGTCCTGGTGCATACGTTGAAGGTAATATTTTAAAAAATAACATAGTACAAAATGCCAAACTGCCTGGTATTGTCGTACGTTCCAACGCTCCTGGCGATACTGTGGAAGGAAATTCACTTATAGCTAATCACCTTGCCAACGATGGAGAATTCACTGAAGAAGATCTTTATAAAAATGCCGGAATTGCCCTTATCGGCAACTTCACACCTGTGACTGACACTGTTATCAAAAATAACATCATATCTCAAGAGCAGATAGGAATATGGACAACGCACGCTGTCAACAGCAAAATTACAGCAAATACGATAACCGTTTCCGGTGGTGGTTCTCCGATAACAACTGCTAATACTCCACAGTTCAAACCTTCATACCCATTCACGTAAACTGGATGTGCGAAATGTCCGCAACCACTCCCAACCCCAGTAATATGCAACCCCAGCAGTTGCCGTCTAAACAGTTATTGTCCAGTTGGAAAGCCGTTTGGTGTCCAGCCGAAAGTGGTGGAATTAACGCTACACGGTGATGTTGGGGTAATCTTTGCTTCGGCGTAATATACTCCTGGATGTGGAAGGCCAGACAGATCGGTGCTGCTTTTTGCATTAAGTATTAACCAACAAAGTTGCGTACCAGGAGCAGCGCTTGCCAACTGAATAAACTGTCCGGTGGAATGATGCATGACACTTACCGCATTTGGATTTGCGGAGCTTGCACCGGGTTTTCCTCCGCCGTAACAAGGACTGCTCGTGGTATTGGGTCCAACAGGCGCACCGTTTGCACAAAATACCAAGAATGCGTTGTCTAACGACAGCATACACGCTGTAGACGGAAGAGAGGAGTTGGTACTGTTTGAAGTACCATAACAAGGAGAACTGCTTGCTACTGAGTTTGGTATAAAACTATTAGTGATGTCATATAAAGTTCCAGAAACCGTCAGTGCATTGGTTAAATTTGTCTGAGATTTACGGTTGTCCGCAGAACTTCGAACTCCCAAGAAGGTAGGAATTGCAATAGCCATCATTATAGCCATGATCAACAACACAACTGCTAGCTCAATAAGACTGAAACCTTCTTCAGATATACTTTTAGTATCTAAGATAGCCTTTGCTCGCACCCTGTGATGTTGATAGATACTGTGATGTTGATAGATGGCAAGCTTACTCATAATCATCACGCGCCAGCCGAAGTGGATGTAAGAAGATTATCCAACATATTGCCGGGCAAAGTAACCTTGTTTATAGGAGATCCGGTAATTTGTATTGCTATGATACAGGTTACGAGATTGCCTTTGGCAAATGATACAACATCAACACCAACCGAATAAGCACTTGGAGCGGATTTAGAGGTAGGAGTGGATTTTGAGGTAGGTGGCTGTACATCGGCAACAAATGTGTAACTGGCAGTCTTGTCCCCAACAGAAGGTAGCGTTAAAGGAGGCAAGGGATGAACAACCAAGGTAAGTTGGCTGTTTAACCGTCTGAAACACGGGATTAACTTACCTTGCGATACTGCTGCAAGGAAATTCAACCCATCGGTTGAATCGGGGAAAAAAGTCACCCAAGAGTTAACATGGTAACCTTTGATAGCAGATAGCGATCCTTGAGAAACTGTCGGCGAAATACCAAACGCGTATGAAGAAACAGCAGCCGTAGGGGCAGGTAGATTAGCAGCAGAGGCAACGCAGGCATCCACTTGATTGTCGTATGGCGTATTGCTGTTCGGGGCACCCTGTTTTGACCATGTTTTAGGAAATGTATAACTATTGAATGCAGCCACGATGTTGTTAGCACGTGCAGTTTCGGAAGAAGTAGGCTTAGGCGGGGCCAAACCAGTAGTGCTTGTAGGCTTCGTATTGGGAGTAACCGTAGTGGTAGAAGTAGATGATGCGGTAGGCGTTTTTTTCGGTTTCACTGTAGAGGTAGAGGTACAAGCAGCAAGCAGCAGAGCTATCGACAAAACCAATGCAACCTTTTTAAAACAGTACATAGACAAACAGTGTAACTCATTTATTGACCTACCGCTTATCAATCCGGTCCTCGTGCATCTGGCCCTGTCCTCAACTGACATACGCTGAGACTTTTGCTGCCATTTTTTCCATCAAGTTGCCGACCAGATTAAAGGGTGGGGAGACTGTCATACCGGCAACCGATCCCAAACCACCCATTAAAACTGTCCCAACTATATTGTGAGAAGCAAAAGCCCCTATCACTACCATAAAAACCATTGGAATACTTTTTGCTTGACTGCTGCTTGTGTATGACATCGATCCTGATATCGAGAACCCCTCGATATAGGTCGCATCCCCCACACTGGGTGCTAACGCATCGTTAGATGGTGTGGTGGTAAAACTGACTTTTGCGCCGTTGGGAACACTTATACCTTTTGAAAATATTCCTGCTACACAACTTCCTATTGAAGACACAACATGGGCTTTCCCCCATAAAACAGCGTTCTTCGCTATAGCCACAGACGGAGCTTTGATAATCCAGGAAACAGCACCAAGTCCAAGTGAGTTATCAGAAAAACTGGATGAAACCGAGGGAAGAATTTTAACCAAACCAGCACTGGGCCCATACAAACATGCCATAGCCGTATGAATGCGCTTGGCGCTAACCGGACTTAATGAGCTCCCGCCACCATTGATCGCAGACACAGGCTTTACGACCTTCCATCCACCGGGAAAATCCTTCAAACTGATATTCATGCTTTCAATACCACCAGAGCTTGAATTAGAAAAAACGCTGTTGCTTGTTCCACAGGCTGATAACAGGCCGACCAACAGTATTAGAGATATCGCTGCCAACAGTATTTTAGCAGTTCTAATGGGGGTAGCGATGTTCAAGGTAGGGACACTGCTGCTGGTGACGTTTGGACAATATTCCCCTCGGTGTAACCACTTATGCTATTGGAAGTATAAGGAACAGGATAGTCCGGCGGAGGTTGAAGCAATAAGTTAGGATCATACCAGTATGAATCGGTAGTGAATCCAGATGGGAATGAGGTTACACCAGAGATAGTCAGACTGGGACATCCTTTGACTGTCCAGGGTCCAAATCCGAACAACGGACCGAGTGTTAAAGCAGCACATACATAAAGGCTGTTCTGTGCGGCAACAGGCTCATGAAAGTCCTGTGCAACCCCACCATTTATCACAAGGTTCCCAAGTTGGCCGCCTTCAAATTGAGCTCCGTTGAACAGGGTTTTCCCAAAATTGGGCGTACAGAAGCCGAATAAACATAGCGGCATGGTTACGCCATTGAACCACGTAAATCCACCGGAACTGAACTTCTGCAGTTCAAGTCCATGATTTGCAGAGTATATAGCAGCATCAATCGTAAATGTAGCGGATGTCTGAGGTGACGGTAAGTTGGTTTCAGGTATAGCAGAGTCTTGCAACATGTCAAAGTAGTTTGGCGTGTTGAATGTAAAACAAGCAATTATACATACTTCAAGGCTCCACTGCTCATTGGCAATAGCGGTAGCACAGAGCCCGAAACCCCACGTTATAATGAAATTAAACGTTTCACACAGTTTAAAACCATACCCGTAAGAAGGATTGTAGCTCGCGGAATCGTCATTGATTCCGTTGAAGGTGTCATTGGTGTTCTCACCTGTGACCGGATGGTTTATATAGACAAAGTTGTTTGCAACAAGTCCTATGGCATTATTCAGGTTGGTTGGAGACGGGTTTCCATTTTTAACCAGCGGCGAAGTAATAACAATGTTGTTTTGTGCTGCAATCGTAATGGGAGTAGCTACAGTACCTGTTCCGTTAGGTCGTTGAAAACCACCGTAATAGTCGGTTGCGCCACCGGAACCGAGTGGCTGGAAGGTTCCAACCAGTGCATCACCATTTGTGGAAAGAAGCGATCCGTTCCAACAGGTGGTACCACAAGCACGACCTCCTATGAATGAATCGTTTGCACCACCATACATAGGCCCTTGCACCGCTCCGGGAGAACCCGGTACTATTACAGGCTGAGCCTGCCAGTTGTTACCGCCGGCACTGGTTGCAATAAGTCCGGTACCATTTTGAGTTCCAGAGGACCAACACTGGAACACATTACCGACTCCATATTGAGCAATCGCATTGCCCAATATCTTGATATTGGAAGAGATTTCTTTGAAGAAGTTAGGACAAGACATGGAAGACAGGGATATATTGTTCCCGAGTATCATTTGCCCAAACTGCCAGGGCATGCCGTCATTATCATGATCAGGTGACCCATCTCCGTCATTGTCACCACCGTTACCGGTAGCATCACCGGGGCTGCCTGTGTCGGGTTGCCCAGAACCCGGTTGTCCTGACCCTGGACACTCATAAGCAAGCCAACCGTCAAGCCAGTTGCCACAGGTGTGCCACCACGTGTTATTGGGATCGGGATCAGGATTTGCCGTTCCGCCACCTGAGAGAGACATGGGCAGCAGTGAATCATCGGAGGTTAAAAAGTCCGACGCGTTGGAGGTTGCATTGGTGGTTGAATTATAGGTATCAGAGGCGGCATCGGGATCGGTACCGGAAGAACTGGTCTCACTTCCAAATTTCCCGCCGTCATTGTCGGTATCTCCACCGCCACCATCTGTCCAGATAGTGGCAGGAGAACCGCTATCTGTAGTGCCGGCGCTCCAACAACCCCATGAAGAAGCCTGTGACCCATAGAACAAACCCGTGCTTAAGTTGTTGAATCCTTGCAGATTGTTATCCTCCGACATCGACCACCACATTCTATGGCATGTAACAGAGACGAGTGAGGTGACATTGATAGTTGAATTTCCACTACCTGAGCCATAGCCGCTCCCTTGAACAAACGTACCGGTAGGAACGGTCTGAGATGACCATAAAACAGTACCATAAGGACCGGAATGGGGCGGACCCCCTTGAGGTGGCTCACAGCCCACACAACCACTACCGTTGCCCATCTTCTGTGGCCCGGTTTGAGTAGCGGAAAAGTCATTGGTGGATATGATAACTCCTTGGGTAGTCCCGGATGCACTAGCCGGACTGGTACCTACTGCCCAGCAATCAAAGTTACTAACTTTGGGATTGGATGAGTTGTTGTTGTACCAGCTTAAATATGTCGGACAGGAAATACTGGAAAGGGTTTGAATCCCCGAAAGCACGCTCCCGGGTATATTTTGGTTGGAAAAACTCATACTATTGGCACTCCAACCACTGCCAAGCGTAGGACCGGAAGTACCGAAAACCACCACCGGCGTATTAGAATTGGAGTTTTGTCCTGTTGCCCATACATAAAAACCCGTCTCTTGGGTAGGCTGTCCACCCGGGTTACAACCCGGGGAACCGCTGGTGCCCTGCGGAGAGCCGTCACAGTTGTAGTTGTTGTCATCTTGACCGTTCGACAGTGGCTCTGGTGCAGGTTGTCCGTCTAACTGCCAATATGCGCCCGAATCGTTGTCGGCGGGAGCGTCTATTTGACAACCCTCATCACAACCGCTGGTAATAGTCTCATTGGTGGCGGTGGCATCACCGGAGTCATCGTTATTCGATGAGCTGGGTGCGTTGTCATCACCAAACCACTGCCAGTTCCAACCTTCACTCTCGTCTGAATTCTCACTATTCCCATCACAACTCCCCCACCAAGTCCAAGAGGTGCAATGGTCGTCGCTATCTCCTGCAGAGAGGTCCTCAGTCCACTCGGTATCCATGTTGGGGTTTGATGAATCGGTATCGTTGCATGAGGTAGACCAGGATCCATAGTCTGCATCCATACACTGCCAGGTGCCGTCATTATCGTTGTTATAAGAGTCACCGTCGGAATCAGAATCATAATCGGTATCGTTACTTACAGAGTCACCGTCGTGATCCTTATCGTTGATATCACCGTTGGGAGGGTTAGCGGTTGTAGTGTCGTTGTCACCGTCGGAATCGGGATCGGCATTATAATCGGTGTTGGGAGGGTTAGCGGTTGTAGTGTCGTTGTCACCGTCGGAATCGGGATCGGTTCCGTCAGTTTCTGTGGCTGGTCCGTTATCGCCGGGGTTGTAGTAGGGCCAGTAGTTGTAGCCATCGGGCCAGTCCCAACCGGAATTGCTACTATCGCCGTCTTTGTCCGTATCACCACAGTCGCCGTCAGAATCGGTATCGTTGCCGCTGCAAAGTTTATCTGAGTCGCTGGATAGGGATGTGTCATTGTCGCCGTCGGAATCAGAATCGTTGGCGTCAGGATTAGATGAACAACCGTCGCCGTCATGGTCACCGTTATCAATACAAGACTTATCAGTGTCAGTTGACGCGCTAGTATCGTTGTCACCGTCGTTGTCGGGGTCGTTGTAGTCCGGATTCAAAGCGGTGTTGGATGTGGTGTCGTTGTCACCGTCGGCATCGGGGTCTTTCCCGTCGCTATCCGGTGCGTTGGAGCCATAGTTGTTGTTATCGCCGGGGTTGTTGTAGGGCCAGTAGTTCCAGCCATCGGGGTAGTCCCAACCGGAAGTGCCACCGTCACCGTCCTTGTCGGCATCACCACAGTCGCCGTCGTTGTCGGCGTCGCTGCAAAACGCATCTGTATCGGTCGCAACATTGGTGTCGTTGTCGCCGTCGTTGTCGGGGTCGGGATTGTTGTAGTTCCAGTGTGCGTACTGTATTGCCACCCCGCTCAACGACTGAGTACCAGAGGGCAACAGTGGGCTTTGATTGCTCCAGGTGGCAGAGCTTAGAGCATTGGTGTTTTCAATCAATGCCGCTTGGATATTGGTATTGTTTGAACTGAAATTGGCGGAGTATGCCAGTTTGCCACCTGCCCAGCAAGCTGCTTGATTTGGAACATCATCAGAACTTCCGTTTGTTACATCAGCTTCAGAAACATAAGAGTCTCCATCATGATCAGGATCGTTGCCAATACAACGAATGGAACTTAAAGTGGCTACCGGGTCACTGCTGCCGCTGAGTGTTAGGGCGGGAGGTACTGATTGAGCGGACCAGGATGCAAAAGCTCCGGATCCCGCATTGGAGGTGTAGATAATAACAGGATTTGGGGTAGGAGTAGCATTGTCTTGTCCGATTGCCCAGCAAGAGCTGGTATCTATACAAGATACACCTGTCAACTTGGCCTGCCCGCCACTTAAATTCGATGGTATGTTGGTATCTTGTGTCCATGTCTGTCCACCATTGGTTGTAACATATACAACCGCCTCAGTTGGAGAACCGGAGTTCAAGTACTGTCCCGGAATATAACTCCAACCCACAGCTACACATCCATAATTGGTAAGTGTATTGGTATTACCGTTAGTTACGGTAGTATTAGCGCGACATGAAACATCTGTAACGTTAGAGGGTGGAAGTGACTGTAAGTTACCCACATATACCACCCCGCTACCGTTGAACGGCGAAGAGTAGGGATTTATACTGTTGCCGGTTGGACATGGCGGTGGTTGCCCGGGATAGGACTGCGTGCCGGGGCTTTGTGCGTCAATAGTCCCATTAGTATTGGTTTGAATGAGAGTAGGTCCATAATACTGACATCCGTTGCTGCTGGTTGCAGCCACTTGCAAAGAGTGAATATTGGCTTTCATGGGCAAACCCTGCTGAGGAATAACACTGTGTTGATAGCTGGCTGGATTACCGGCAAAAGTCAACGGTGTAGCTGTAGTCGGATTGTTGCATTGGCCCAAATGGGAGTCATAGGCTGCAAAATTAGGTATAGTTTGTCCAAAAGCCGGGGAGTTATACCAGTAGCCCAAAGGAACTGGATTGGCAGCCCCTATGCTTGTAAGAGGGCTCGGATTGGGTATACCTGAGTATACTTGTGAGTTAGGAAAGGTGGGTGGCAATAAGTTCTTCGCTGCACCCTGTGAGCCACTTTCACCACAGGGGTATATGGCATCGTTTGTACCAAACGGTCCATGAATATTTTGTGTATCGATCGTATGCCTGCTTTCTGTCGGTCCGTTGGTAAAGAAGGTGAAATTACACCCACCCGGTGCAAAGCTGGTGCTTAAACTAAAACCAGGGAAAGATAGATTTGTAACCATGGTGTACCAGTCCGGGCCTATGCCGGGATAGGGGGTATAGGTATTCACACCGCTGGCCGGTGTCCAAGTACCGACATTGGGTTGGTATGCATTATATAGGCAACGCTGTGTAGCAAGGGTCTCTACCGTAGAACGTCCACCATACCAACCAAGGCACTGTACAGCGGACGACACAGAAAATGTACCCTGGGGAAAGTTCCACAAGCAACTATACGGATCGGATGGATTGTTGGGATCAGCTACGTTGTAACTGGTAAAATAGGCATACTTGAGAAAACTGGTTTGGTTGAGTTTTAACTTCACGGTAACGACTTCAGCCTTGGGCCAGCTACTTGAAGAAAATCCCCCCATTCCGCCGGTAACTTTATAAGTACCTGCGGGATAGCTTAAACCCGTTGAGACTAGATAATAGTACGTAGGAGAAGCAGAGGTAGCCGGAACAACATATACACAGTAACTGAAGTACTCACCTGTCTTACCCGGTACTACCGCCCAACTCAACGTATTTGCAGCCGCTGTCGAGCCTCCTTGGTACACATAGTGACAGGGTGTATTGGCATTGCTACCGTTGTAAGCCAGGTTATTGGGCGGGAAATCATTATTATTCAGGTTGTATGCAGTATAGCTAGGATCTCTTTCTACATGATACATATAATCAGATACCCCGACGTACGCTGCTGATGTTGCGCTTTGTACATTACCATTTGAAATAACTGATTGAGTTTGGCTTGAAGCCGAAGCAGCAAGGATTGCCGGAAGCAAGGCTAAAAGCAAGAGCACCCCTAAAACTATGATCATGGCCTGACCAATCTCAGAGGTTACGGAGGGATCTTTCCGAACGCCATAATACAGTTTATATCTCGGTTCAAACAGCCTTTTCCCAACTTGTCGAATTTGCTTATGTACCCCAAACTTCTTATACATCTCGTTGATCCGCCTTTCATTTATGAACATTTTTTAACATCCTCCACCTAAATAAGTTGAACCCATCGCCGCACACCACTGATTATTGAACTGATCCGGCATCAAACTGGAATTATAAATAGCAACCTGCCCAACACTCCCGAGGAAACTGGAGCTGGGGAAACCGCTGATATTCGGAATCCCCCCTATGGTTATAGGCAGCCCAGTTGGCGGCACCGGTGAAGCGGTACCAGAAAAGTTCTGACCTGCAACGACAATCGGGCTTGGGCTGGTAGAATTGTACAGCTGAACACTCAAACTCGTACCGGTACTTTTGGCTTGATAGGTCGCAGCAATAAAATACCACTCCCCTGGAGTGATACTCCCACCTGTAGCCGTAATAGAAAATTCGCTTGGCTGAAAACAAAAACTGCTGTTGTTCCACGTCTCGCCGCCGCCTGCACTGAAGGAAATTTGATTACTGGAATTCAACTGGAGTAAAAACCCTTCCCCATAGGGATTCCCCGGAGTATAACAACCACCCGATGAACCAGAATTTGGGCTGCCGTTTGCTACGATAGCGGCAGGGAAAGTGGCTGAAGATGGTTTGAACCAAGCTTCAACGGTAAACTGAGTCGGGGAATAGTTTTCCATAAGAGGAATGGACACATATCCCGAATGCCCGGTAAAACTTCCCGATCCACCTTGCAGTTTGATAGCAGGAGCAGAAGTATCACAGGGCAAAGGACCATTGGGGTCACGGATAAGTGCACCATGCGTAGAACCGTATAAAGCCCCTGTATTGGCATTCCCTGAATAGTCCTCAGCACTTGTGTTGTGAGAATCATATAAGTACCAATAAGCAAAAAGGGCTGATCCGGGAGGAGGTGGATATCCACCTGCAGTTGTAAAGCTCGTGGAAGGAAGGCCGGAAAGAGGGCTGGAAGCCAGAGGACGGCTTGGATTTAACACATAAGGCGTATAACACTCACCGGGAACTTGTGAAGCCTTTTGGGAAGCATAATTAAGCAGGTAAACTGCGGTATTGACTGTAACCGACTTACCGTATATCCTTACCGGCAAAGTTGCAACATTTGAGGGAGGTGTTGTAGCTGGAGCGGCATTCGGTATCTGCTTAACAGTAACGTTTATATTAACACTTGCTATATCGGTATAGCTGTTGCACGAAGAGGTAGGATACTGCAACTGCGAACCGGGACAGAAATAAGAAAATATTGGCGGAGTATACAAAGTAGGCGAAGAGTATGGTGTCGCAGGATTAGGATCACATCCCCCGGGATAACTGCCTGTCGGCAAAATAATAGGACTGTCGCTGATTGTTGTGTTCAATGAGCTTGTGATACTTGAACATGGCGGGTTGTAATAAACATATGGGATGTTGGCCAGTTGTATATAGTTACCACCACCATAGCCATCGACAGCATTCAACGTAGTATTATTCAAACCCATATAAAAAGAGGGGCATGTATTGGGAACTCCGGCAATTTGAGGACCTGCAATGACCACTAGATCATAGTAGTTGGCTATAGCAGAACCGGCATGTGTGCCTGAAGTAAAAACCAAAGGAACCAAACCGGCATAAACAAATACAGGGGATGAGTAAGGTCCCTCTTCGTTTACTGTCTCAAAGGTAACTCCATTTGGACAGGTTACTGAGTTAGACAATGAAGAATCAACGAACTGAGAGCCCTTGGCATCCACGGTTGTGTAGGTCAATGCACTGATTAGGGGGTTAAGAGACTGGAGAACATAGGATTGAGAATTAAAGTTACGATAACTGCTTATAGATCGCCGAGTCATAATAGATGTTACGACATATACATTTGTCAGCAGCAAGCTGAATATGGCTATAGCTATAACCATTTCTACCAACGTCATACCTGCTGCAGACCTGTTGACGGTAAGCCTACTATTAGCCAACCTACTATTAGCCAGCCTACTATTGGGCTGCTCACACCGATCTATCCTTACACTGCTAAATAACTTCTCAAAAGAGTACATTATCTCCCTACATCCTTATATCTTACTCGTTACCAGACTGTATACCAATCCACGCTCCTAGGAACCGCACCAAGGTGAATATAGTACACCAGCACCACTCATCACGGTTACCGACCCGTCTACACTTCCACTAATATCCCATACCGTCCCACCGCCACTTGTTGTCCCATACCCACTGCCACCATTGCAATAGCCGCCGAGAGCAGCTGCAAGGTTGGTTACAACAGCCATATAGGAGCCACTGTTGCTTCCGGTATTATAGGTAATCGCCTCTGTTGCATAACAGTTGGTGTTGTTGCCTATAAAACCAACAGAACAAGGCGAGGAACTTGAGGGGGAATATACGTAAACTACAGCATTATCAGGTAAACCGTGAATAATTAAATATCCGTCACTGCCCATTGAAAAAGCAGACAGAGGTATCGTTATAAACCCTGTTCTTGAGGTATTGTTAACTACATTACCGTTGGTTATATAGTACACCATAACCTTTGTCCTTATGCCTATTGCGGGAGGAGTGTTGGATGACCCCCCATTACAAGCAGGCACAACCAACAGTTGTGCAAAATCAAGCCCATCGCAAGTAGAACTTGAAGAACTTGAAAAATAGTTATCACTTGGGATGGGAGCTAATTCATTGTTTTGAAGAATATAGTAACTCATACCGCCTTCCTTTTCGACACATGCAAAAGGAGCAGTAAGTAAAGGGTTTGGGTAGTTGCTGCAAGGAACCGTATTCAAGTTCTTTAAAAGCCATGCGGCTTGAGGTGTAGCCACAAAATTATTATTAATCAAGCCCTGTACGGGACCTATGGGAACTGATGACGGAGATAACTGATCTATCTCTCCGAGATAACGCACGGCTAGGTTCTGTGCTGTTGTGCTGAACTGATTGACAAACTGCAGTGCCGTTCCGGCATTGAGAGCCATAGATGCCGGTATCAGTACCATTAATAAGATAACAACACCCATAACTACCTCGATTAAACTCATTCCGCTTTGGTTGTCCGCCCTTAATAAATCATTGGTAATCATTTGTAACAGTTCGCGTCCCTACTCATCTACAATCATTTTTTATTTCCAAGTAGTAGCCCCTTGGATTGGTAATTTTAACAATTATCACATTTCTAAGTACTTTGTGCATATTGAAGTAATAGTAATACTTTTTTCTAAGTTAATGCAAGTAGTTTTACCCGAAATTATTACTTAAGTAATAAACGCATGGATAACATCACTAATACGTAGAAACACTTAATATTTTCCAAACACTCCCCTCCCCTCTTTCCATAACAACTCCGGCTTCTGTGACAACTACGGTTTCTAAGGCTAAGGTAGTAGGTATGAAAATGATAAAACACAGTGACGGCTCTGATAACTTTGACGCTCCTTACGGTATTGACGGCAAACCATCCACCAGCTCAACCTCGGATACCCAACACAATCCCATTCAAGACAGGCAACCCGATAAAGACATAGAACAGCTGGCTATCAATGTAATACGGGGATTTGCGATGGATGCACCCAGAAAAGCTAACTCAGGACATCCCGGTACGGCAATGGCGTTAGCTCCTCTTGCTTACGTATTGTGGACAAAGGTTATGAAGCATGATCCGAGTGCACCTACTTGGTTT
The DNA here is from genome assembly GCA_023379935.1 of Actinomycetota bacterium. Taxonomy (GTDB): domain Bacteria; phylum Actinomycetota; class Acidimicrobiia; order Acidimicrobiales; family JAMCPD01; genus JAMCPD01. The sequence goes on from JAMCPD010000018.1 coordinate 92,188, forward strand.
GATCGTGATCGATTTATCCTCTCCGCCGGGCACGCTTCAATTCTCCTTTACTCTATGCTTTATCTGTGCGGATACGGCCTCACGTTGGACGACTTGAAGTCGTTTCGTCAATGGGGAAGCAAAACCCCGGGACATCCCGAAGTAGGCGTAACACCAGGTATAGAAGTAACCACAGGTCCGCTTGGACAGGGATTCGCCAACGGAGTGGGGATGGCTATAGCTGAAAGTCGGCTTAGAGCACACTTTGGTCCGGAAATATGCGATCATCGTATTTTTGTAGTTTGTTCTGACGGAGATTTAGAGGAGGGAATCAGCCATGAAGCAGCCTCATTAGCCGGACATCTAAAACTTGGTCGCCTGATTTACATCTATGATGACAACCACATCACTATTGACGGACCGACTGAACTTGCCTATACGGATGATGTTGCCGGACGTTTTCGTGCCTATGGGTGGCATGTCGAAGACCTGGGTGAGCAAGCAAACAACATAGCGGCTTTACAAGCCGGTTTGGAAAATGCAATCAAAGTTGACGAACGACCTTCTATGTTGATCTTGCGGAGCCATATAGGATGGCCGTCTCCACACTTGACTGATACGTCCGCGGCTCACGGTGAACCGTTCAGCGTCAAAGAGATAGCCGAGACAAAAAAGCTGCTTGGTTTGCCTGAAGAAGAGTTTTGGGTGAGTGATCAAGTACTGGAACACTATTCTAATGCAGTTTCACAAAACCAATCGCTGCGCAGAGCTTGGGAGCAGCGAGTTGATAAACTCACAGCCGCCGGTCTACTTGATAACCAGGTTTTCCGTGCCTGTATAGAAGCCAAGGGACTCAACGGTTGGGAGAGTAACCTCCCCTCCTTCGCATTGGCAGATCCACCAATAGAGGTTGCCACCAGGAAAGCTCTTGGCGAATGCGTGAACGCGACCTATCAATCGATACCTTCTCTTATGGTGGGTGCGGCAGATTTGATAGGAAATACCGGGACCCAATTAAACGAATCACTGCCTGATGCGATCTCCTTTCAATCAAAAAGCCCCAAAGGGCGCCAACTCCACTATGGAATTCGTGAGCATGCTATGGGTGGAATTATGAATGGAATGGCTCTTCATAAGGGAGTACTGCCGCTCGGAGGAACATTTTTCATTTTTAGTGACTACATGAGGGGTGCAATAAGACTGGCGGCTCTCTCAAAAGCCCATGTCATTTACTCCTTTACTCACGACTCAATAGGACTGGGTGAAGATGGTCCTACACACCAGCCCATAGAACACCTCGCCTCGCTTCGAGCTATGCCTGGGCTGTGTACAATAAGACCCGCAGATGCAGCTGAAACTGCCCAAGCTTGGGCTGTTGCCGTAGAAAGAGACGGACCGGTTGCGCTGATACTCTCCAGACAACCTCTTCCGGTACTTAGCCAAACAACCCGAAAAGCACAGCAGGTAAAGCAGGGAGCCTATATCCTGGCCGATTTCAACGATTTTGAGCATTCAGCCGGGGTGGCACAGATCATACTCATCGGAACGGGAAGTGAGGTTCATCTCTGTTTAGAAGCTGAAAAATTACTACGCAAAGAGAAAATAGCGGTTCGTATAGTCTCTATGCCAAGTTGGGAACTGTTTTTGGAGCAAGATATTGAGTATCAACATAGTGTCTTGCCAAAAAACATACCAACTCTAGCCGTGGAAGCAGCATCAAGTATGGGCTGGGAACGGTTTGCTTTAAAGAGTGTTAGTATAGATAGGTTTGGCGCCTCCGCCCCCGGTAAGGTTAATATGGAAAAGTTTGGTTTTACTCCCCAGAATGTGGCCAATACAGCCAGGGAACTACTAACATAAAAGTGTCATGCCTACTAAGATAGAAATTGAACTGACCAGTCGCAAGAAAGATGGCAGCTTTACTTGGCGTGCCGCTAAAGCACGCCAACCAAAAGGCATAGTAGCGGCAGCAATGCTGGAAGATAATGCTAAAGTGGGTGACTTATTTGTAGCCAATGCCGAGGTTGGTTTGGATGGCATAACTTTGGTTGGAATAGTTCCTTTCCAGGGTAAGCGTCCCTTTAAAGAACAGTTAGAGATCATCGGCAAAGATGAGGACAAACCTCTAAAACAACCAAACCCCTCTGATAAAGGCCGCGATGAGGTTAATGACAAAACCGGCATCAAAGTTGGCAAGAGTAATCGTAACAAGGGCAATCGTAAAACAACCCCTAAACCTCCCAACGTGCGACACAATTCTTCAAAACGCGCTTCGTCTGCCACGACCCAACGCAGCGATCGGCACACCCAAGCGGATTTTATCTACAAAAGAACTAACCAAATGCTGGCCTCCCTATCTTTGCTTGAACGTGAAATAGCCAAGCATCTTCTTTCAGGCGGTATGCCTGCTTTACGAAAGGCAATAGAGATCCACAATGTTAAACCGTCCTCCAACATTCCACCTGAACTTCCCGAGGAACATCTTGTAGCTATAGCTGAATCCCTGCTTCCCAATTTAAATATGCTAAGGTGGATAGACCGTGCAGAATTTGTCACCAACAACCCCAACCAAGCATCTCTTAGAGACTTGAAAACCTTGATGGCTTCCAGCTCTGACCTGAAGGATGAGTACGCTGTTACCTTAGTTCCACAAATACTGACTTTATTGAAGAATAAGATTGAAAAAGTCCAAATTGAATGGAATGAAAATATAGAAAACCTGATTGATCAAGGTGACGTTTTACAAGCCATAATACAAGCCAGTACCCCGCCCGAGCCAAGGCTGCGTATATCAGCCACCACAGCAGTCAAGCTCAGCCAAGCTGTCGGAGCTTGTATGAATCCTCAAACTGAAGTTGAACAGTGGAACAAACTGTTCAAAGCAGCTCTTGTGTCCCCCGTACGACGAATCATAAAACCCGTAGGGCTGCCGGAGAACGCTCCAAGAGATCTGTTGAACTCCGCGCATATGGCGGCCGGGCAAATGCCTGCTTTGGCCGCTTTATTGAATATTCCCATCCCGCCTCCACCATCAAAGTCACACATCAAACGGAATACCGAGCGCACCACTTCATCATAGCTCCCTATACATGACTATAAGGCGCGCTTTAAAATCCTGCCGTTCAAAAAAACTCTTTGCCGCTCTGTTGCCGGGTGGTGTCATAACATCTACGCCTTGACATCCTTTATCCACTAACCAGCGAGCAGCTTGCTCAAGCATTAATTCAGCAATTCCAACTCGGCGAGCGTCTGGATGAACAAACAACTCCGGAATAACCCCAATTGTGTTCTCTGATACATCTCCCGTGGGCTTTATATCGTCGGTTTGCGATCCATCTGCTGCAAACAAATGCCCGGTTCGATAGCAGGCCATTGTGAAACCAACAACTGCATCTTGAACGATTCCAACCCATATGGACCATCTGGGATTGTTCAGTCTTCGCACCAACAATTCACTTGTATCACAACAAAACAGCATCGCGGCGTTTTTGTAAGCAGCAAGTTCCCGACGATACATATCGTACAGTACAGACAGTTCATCTATATCGGAGAAGGTCGCGCTCTTCACCTCGACCAAGCTGGAGTTAGAACCGGACATATTGATGGCTGACTTATTCGGTTAGTTGATAAATCCGATTTATTATGGTCTGCCGGTTTCGATTGGCGATTTCATAGTCATAAACAACCTTTAGCTCCTCAATGGACAGACCTGAAAGCCTGCGAACAACTTGAGAAGCTGAAAGCTCATTATAATCCGGTATATGTAAATCGGGAGTTGGAACGGTTGGGTTGACAGACGAAGTAGAAGTTGGCTTCTTCTGCTTGGCGGATTTAGCCGAAGAAGGAGTAGTCTTCGCCTCGGTCAAGTTGGTATCGAAACTGGAAGTTGAATTAGCCGACTTACCTGGCTTAGCAACCCCAAGTCTACTTTCAACCCTATCCTGTAACTGCTTTGAAAGGTACGCACCAACCTCTTTGAGTTGCTTTTCTCCCATGTTGAAGGCAAACTCTCCTATTATGCGTGCGTTGCTGATTCTATTTGTTACAACAGTTTCGCCTCTGTCGATAAGTTTGGGGATTTGGTCTTCCAGTACTTGTAAAATACCGATAGGCAGGTAAAGGGTAACATCAAGCAGATATTCTGCAAGTGATTTATTATTAGTTTCACTCATATGAACTATCCTAGTTACCGTGTGTTGCTACGCACAAGCACTATACACAATCTTTGCATAATGATTTCTTTGTGTCGGCTCTTTGAGAAACATGCTTTACTAAGAAACATGATGCGCACAGAAACTCATTAGATTTTTTGGGTATAATTTTACCCAAACTGTTAACACTGTCTGAAGTAGTTGTTTCCTTATCTTCTTTATCTTCATCCTCAACTATCTCGTCTTCTATATCTTTGACATCTTCATCATCTTCAAGAGTAACCAACCGTTCTTTGAGAATGACATCCAGGCTGTCTTCCCCTTCGTCTTCTCCTTCATCCTCTTCTTCATCCTCTTCTTCATCCTCAACTGTATTTTCAACTACATTTCTTCTATTCGTAGGCCCCAAACCTTTTTTTGTTCTGCCGAGATTATCTACAATATCAGGAATAAGAGCCGGATCCAACAACTCTTGTTCTATGTTATCCTGTGCCTCTAAGTCGGACAAATCCTCCAGGTCTGATTCTTCAATATCTTCAATATCTTCAATATCTTCAATATCTTCAATATCTTCTATATCTTCAATGTCTACAATGTCTTCTATGTCTTCAATATCGCCCTCATCCAAATCTCCCAGATCAGGATCTGCTAAACCTTTGATCTCATCATCGTCTATTCCATCATCCAGCCCATCGTCGAAATCATCATCATCCAGTCCGTCCAACTCTGATTCTGGAGGAATCCGCTCCTCATCTATGTCCCGTAAGGGTTTTTGGGTAGTGCGCTTATCTTGATTGCGCTTTTGGTTGGCACCGGTAGAACTATTTTTTGGCATATCGTTGTTACCTTCTTATTTGACTCAGAGTAGCATAGCTATTTACTAAACATATTCAACTTTAAACTTCACAAAGAAACGATTCTTGGCTTATCATTATCGGTATATATCCGACATGATAACAGACTTAGAGCAGACATATTATACAGATATATACCTTATACACCCAAAAGATTACATTAACATATTTTAATCCAGGTCAAAAAGAGAGTTTTTGAAACATCAATAACTATCCAAGACTAACTTTTCAAACCCAGATCAGACCTCGCAAACCGAGATTGAGGGAACTTCTAATAACTGTGTTGGCAAGGTTAACCAGCAACGTGCCCAAGGGCCTTTGGGTCCGCCCCCTTCGTATCCTAAGCTATGCTGAAGCAGGCAAAGCAAGCCGGCTCAGCCAAATCAAGGACTTAGGGTCGTTGTCTACTCAGTTCCCTCGGGTCGTTGCCATTTATAGTATTCTTTATTTATGCCTCTTTTTTACAGAAATGTCAAATGGAAAAAATCTCTATAACCAGGTAGTATTACTATTATTGCACGTAGACGCCGAACTTTTTTTAAAGGAAAATTATGATCACCCAACCCAATCCGCCCAACCCAAATAATCCACAGAGCCACACAGATCCTCATGACTATGTCATCAAGACAGCCGAGGAACGTAATGTAGGTTTTATACAGTTATGGTTCACAGATGTACTGGGTATTTCGAAGAGTTTCAGCATAACCCCAGCTGAACTGGAAACCGCTCTTGGAGAGGGGATGACCTTTGACGGCTCAGCCATTGACGGGTTTTCCAGAGTTCAAGAAAGCGATGTTTTGGCCATGCCAGACATAAAAACATTTCAAATCCTTCCATGGAAGGTTGACGGGTTGACAGTTGCCAGGGTAGTTTGCGACATCTACAACCTGGATGGTTCACCTTTTGCGGGGTGCCCGCGCCAAGTACTGCGCAAAACACTGGAAAAAGCTTCACATCAAGGCCTCACCTTCTTTGCATCACCTGAAATTGAGTACTTTTACTTTGTTGATTCCAATCCTTCTTCTCCGCCTCAACCATTGGATAATGGTTCATATTTTGAGTTGACGGTAAAAGATTTGGCAGGCAGTTTACTAAAGCGTACGGTGTTAGCTTTGGAGGAGATGGGGATACCTGTTGAGTACGCACAACATGAAGATGCTCCTGGTCAATATGAAATTGATCTACGCCATACCGATGCATTGAGTATGGCCGATGCCATAATGACCACTCGCCTGGTTATAAAAGAGGTGGCATTACAGCAGGGTGTACACGCTTCTTTCATGCCAAAACCTCTCCGTAATATCCAAGGATCCGGTATGCATACTCATTTCTCCTTGTTCAATGCTGATACAGATGTTTTCTATGACTCAAGTGATGAAAGAGGACTTTCACCACTTGGAGCCCATTTTATGGCAGGCATACTACAACACGCCCGTGAGATCACAGCCATAACAAACCAATGGATTAACTCCTATAAACGCCTAAGCCCGGGTTGGGAGGCACCGACATATGTATCTTGGGCACGTAATAACCGTTCCGCACTCATCCGTGTGCCCCTACCAAAAGGTGGTAATCCGCAATCAACCCGGCTTGAGTATCGTGCCCCCGATCCTGCCTGTAACCCCTACTTGGTATTCGCCTTAGTGTTGGCTGCTGGACTAAAAGGTATAGAAAACTCATATGAACTACCACCGGAATCATCAGGTAACCTTTTTGTCATGAGCCAAAAGGAGTTGGAGGCTCAAAAAATTACTGCATTGCCGATAAGTTTGGAGGAAGCCCTAACGGAAATGTCCCGCTCTGAGCTTGTAAAAGAAACCTTTTCTAAGCATGTATTTGAATGGTTCTTACGTAACAAACAAGCTGAAATAGCTGATTACAACGCCCAAGTAACTCAGTACGAGTTGGATCATTACTTTCAAAGATTGTGAGATGAAATCCATTTCTTCCCCAAAACCCGCCCCTAGTGCGAAATCTGCTTCTCCGCTCTGTTGTATCCCCCAGCAGCTACCCCAGTCTTTAGCCATTGCGCTTCAACAACTTGGACAGCCCTGGATGACAGCAAAGGATATAAACGACTTGAGCACAAATGCTCCCCGGAGTGGATGGGCTTGCATACTGGTCTCAGGAGAAAATAGCTTGGAGGAAGCGGTTGAGATATGCAAGGAGTTGAAATACCCATCCCTTGAACCTTTTGAAGCTCTCCCAGCGGTTATACTCCTCATTAAACAGGAACAACTGGAGTGTCTGACAAAGACTCTGGCAAAAACCTCCTCGGAGCTCGGCGAAGACTCTGCAACTGAGGCAGAAGACAACTTTGGCCGGGACCTAACAACAGATCTTTTTGACGACTTTTGCCTCCTTCCGACCACTTCATTTGAGATATCTCTCAGGCTGGCACGTTTTGTGTCACATAAAGGCACTAAACCGCCTGAAATAATTGAATATGGTCCTTTGTCCTTGAACCTGGATACCTATCAAGCAATGGTGTTGGATGAAGTTTTAGATCTTACTTATATGGAGTATGAACTGTTGAGATTTCTTGCGTCTAAACCCGGTAGAGTATTTACGCGAGATGTGCTGCTTACCCAGGTGTGGGGCTATGACTACTATGGCGGTGCCCGCACCGTAGATGTGCATGTAAGGCGGCTTAGAGCAAAGCTGGGCGAAGAGTATGCTTACCTTATCCAAACTGTACGTTCAATCGGCTATCGTTTCGGTACTCCCCGTTGGTCCGGTTAGTGAAGTTCTCGCGCTGTCACCTCTCACATAATGCGCACACCTGTATTCTCTTAATAATCCGGATGATTTTTACGATACCATTTATAAACTCCTTTTAGAACTTTTAGCGGTGCTTTCGGGTCAACAAAAGTAGCTGTTCCAACTTGAACGGCATTTGCGCCGGCTACAAGAAATGCACAGGCTTCCTTAGCGCTGGTTACTCCGCCTACCCCTATAATTCCGATATCGGGAAAACTCTTACGCAGTTCATAGACCGCTCGAAGCGCAACAGGAAAAACTGCGGGTCCCGACAGCCCTCCTTTGAAAACCGCACCGGCGGAAGAGACAGGCGGTTTAAAAGTCAAAGGAGTGCCAAGACGGGACAGATCAACAGCCATTGCCGGAATGGTATTGGCAACACTGAGCGCTTCCGCTCCGCAGTCAATGGCAGCTCCTCCCACCTCGGATATGTCAGTTACTTGTGTTGTAAGCTTTGCCCAAAGGGGTCTTTCTGCGGTTGCACAGGCCTTTAATACCTTGGCAGTTTCGAGGGGTGATTGCGCAAACAGCTTATGTTCGTCCCCCAAATTGGGACAGCTTAGATTTACCTCAACGGCTACTACAGCCGACGGAAGAGCAGATATCATTGAAGCAGTCTTGGCAAAATCCTCCACCGTTTGACCCCATATGCTCACAACTACCCTGGCACCTGAATCCATCAATGCTGGCAGGTAATCCCGTTTCCAGTTTTCAATTCCGACTCCGGCCAGTCCAATATTGTTCAGCATGCCCACACGAAGCGGATAAATCCTTGGCGGTGGATTACCTTCCCAGGGTTTCCAGGTTAAAGACTTCACAACCACCGCTCCAAGAAGTGAGAGATCGAAATAATCAGCCAGTTCGGCACCATAACCGGAAGTACCAGAAGCAGTGAGCACGCAGTTGGGAAGTTCAACAGAACCTATTTTGGCAGAAAAATCAGGTTGAGGCATTGTAATCAAGGTAGTACTCTTGAATGCTTTTTACGTTCAATGGGCCTTCGCGCAACTTTCTGATACCGTCAACAGCTGCTTTTGCCGCCGCAATGGTCGTAAGGCAAGGAACCTTGTTCAGCCCGGCGACAGAACGTATATGAGCGCCGTCTGCATGAGGACCTCTGCCTCTTGGAGTGTTAATAACTAAGGTTACTTTTGAACTTGCAATCAAATCAACCGTATCTACCATATCGGAGTTTGTATCACCGATCTTTGAAAGATATGTCTCTACGGTTACTCCGTTGTTGTTGAAAAACTCTGCCGTTCCGGAAGTAGCGGCTAAAGAAAATCCCAGTGACAACAGCCCCTTGGCAACCTCCAAACTGGGCTGCTTGTCCCTATCGGCCAAGGACATAACAACAATGCCACTCGAGGGGAGAGAGTTACCCGAAGCCATCTGACTCTTAGCAAACCCAACCCCAAAGTTTAGATCTATACCCATAACTTCGCCGGTAGAGCGCATCTCGGGGCCCAACAGACTATCCATTTCAGGAAAACGGCGGAAGGGCAACACGGCCTCTTTGACGCACACATACTTTCCGGCTTTAGGTTCATAGCCGGATTCGTCTAAATCCTTATCCCAAACAAAAGGCAGCATTTTCTCCTGTGCCAACTGTTCAAAAGTTGCACCCAGCATAACTCTTGCTGCAATTTTAGCCAATGGAACACCCGTGGCTTTGGAGACAAACGGGACGGTTCTACTTGCGCGAGGATTCGCCTCCAACACAAAAACCTCTCCGTTCTTTACCGCATACTGTATGTTAATCAACCCCAGTATGTCAAGTGAGTCCGCCATCATACGCGTATAGCGCTTAATCAAGTTGATCACTTCCAAGGAAAGGGTTTGGGGGGGAATTGCACAAGCGGAATCGCCGGAATGTACGCCGGCTTGTTCAACATGTTCCATTATCCCTCCTATAAACACCTTACCTGTTTTATCCCTGAGCGCGTCTACGTCCACCTCAATGGCATCCTCTAAAAACTTGTCTATCAACACCGGGCGAGTTGATGACAACATGCCTTCGCGAGCAAGGCCATCATAGTTTTCAGTCATGGATTTTATAGCTGTTTCAAGATCATCGTCGTCATAGATAATCGCCATTGCGCGACCGCCCAACACGTAACTGGGACGAACCAATACAGGGTAACCAATCTTTCGCGCCACTTTAAAAGCTTCGTCAAGCTTCGTTGCGACAGCACCTTGTGGCTGAGGTATGCCGAGCGTTTCACATACATCATGAAAACGTTCACGATCTTCAGCCAGATCAATTGATGCGATAGGAGTCCCAAGGATCAATTCAGGCGGCAACTGAGAAGCCAGCTTTAGTGGGGTTTGCCCCCCCAAACTGACTATAACTCCCAAAAATCTCCCTCGGTGCCTACTGGCGCGTTTCTCTGCCTCAATTACAGCCATCGTCTCTTCTTGAAAGATTGGTTCGAAATACAATCTGTCGCTTATGTCGTAATCGGTAGAGACAGTTTCTGGATTGCAGTTTAGCATTATAGTCTCATATCCGGCTTCTTGAAGAGCCATGGAGGCATGACAGCAGCAGTAATCGAACTCAACCCCTTGCCCAATCCGGTTAGGCCCTGAGCCAAGTATCAACACTCTGTCCTTTGATGAGGGAGCAACCTCATCTTGATCTTCAAAGCTTGAGTAGTAGTAAGGTGTGGTGGCATCAAACTCTGCCGCACAAGTATCTACCATTAAAAAAGTCGGCTTTATGCCGAAGCCGACCCGCTTTTTATGGACTTGACTCTCTTCTGCTCCAAACATCCAAGCCAGTTGTGCGTCAGAAAACCCCAGTCTTTTCGCTTTTCTGAAATCTTCAGGCAAAAGATTATCCAGCCCCACTTGGGACAGATATGCTCTCATCTTTGAAATCTTGGAGATCTGATCTAAAAACCACCTGTCTATCCCAGAGACGCGGGCCAACTCGGAAATATCAACCTTCTTACGCAATAAAGTCTCAATCTCATAAATCCTTTCAGGTGTAGGCACTGAAATCTTATCCATCAGCTCTTTGACCGTAAGTTGATCATAAAACCGTTCCAGCGGGTCACAGTTCAAGCCAAAACGCCCCTGTTCAAGTGAGCGAACCGCCTTTTGTAACGATTCACAAAAAGTCCGGCCTATTGCCATCACTTCCCCGACAGAACGCATAGAGGTGCCGAGGTGAGACGAGGTGCCAGGAAGTTTTTCAAACGCCCAACGCGGAATCTTAGTTACCACATAGTCAATTGTCGGCTCGAAACAAGCCGGGGTTGCGCCGGTGATATCATTGGTGATCTCATCCAATCTGTAACCAACTGCCAAACGGGCGGCAATTTTTGCAATGGGAAATCCTGTAGCCTTGGATGCCAATGCACTTGAGCGCGATACCCTGGGATTCATCTCTATAACCATCATTTGTCCGTCATGTTGTGACAGTGCAAACTGGATATTCGACCCGCCTGTTTCAACGCCGACACGGCGTATAACGGCAAAGGCGGCATCACGCATTGTTTGATATTCGACATCCGATAAAGTTTGCGCGGGCGCAACGGTAATAGAGTCACCCGTATGAACACCCATTGGATCAAAGTTTTCTATTGAACACACAACTACACAGTTGTCGGCTTTATCGCGCATAACCTCCAACTCAAACTCCTTCCAACCCAACAAGGAGGTCTCTATCAACACCTCTGATATGGGAGAAGCATCCAACCCAATCCGGATTAACCGTTCAAACTCCTCCTTGTTGTATGCAATTCCCGTTCCGGCGCCTCCTAGAATAAAAGATGGCCTTATCATGATGGGATAACCGATATCATAACTGGCAGCCAACGCCTCCTCGAAAGAGTGAGCAATGGCAGACTTTGGAGTACAAAGTCCTATTTCACTCATAGCCTGCTTGAACTGTTGGCGATCTTCCGCACATTGAATAGCGGATGCGTTTGCGCCAATCAACTCCACCCCAAGTTCATCCAGTATGCCTTGAGCGGACAGCAAAAAGGCTAAATTGAGTGCGGTTTGTCCGCCAAGTGTGGGTAAAATGGCACATGGACGTTCTTTTCGAACAATAGCTTCAAGTATCTCCGGGGTAAGAGGCTCGATATAAGTAGCAACAGCCAACTCGGGATCGGTCATAATCGTTGCCGGATTGGAGTTTACCAGTACAACCTCATATCCTTCTTCCCCAAGCACCCTGACACCTTGGGTGCCGGAGTAGTCGAACTCACATGCTTGTCCTATAACTATAGGACCGGAGCCGATGACGAGTATCTTGTGTATATCCGTGCGCTTAGGCATTCTCGCCCATCAACTGTGCAAACCGGTTAAAAAGGTAACCCGCGTCATGAGGACCCGGTCCGGCTTCGGGATGATACTGTATGGATAAAATCGGTATCTTGTCTGAACCAAAACCTTCAATAACCCCATCGTTCAGGTTAATATGCGTAACTGTCATATCTGCAATGCTGTCCGGGACAACTGCATAGTTATGATTTTGGCTTGTTATCTCAACTTTATTGCTTGATAAATGTTTGACCGGATGATTGATGCCGTGATGCCCGAAGGGCAACTTGAAAGTCCTTCCACCAAGTGCGCATGCAAGCAACTGATGTCCCAGACATATACCAAATATAGGAACCTTTCCTATAAGCATAGCAATGTTGGCTGATATATGTGGAAGGGCGGCCGGATCTCCGGGACCATTCGACAAAAGAACTCCATCGGGTTTGTTTTCAAGTACAACTTTTGCGGGGGTAGTCGCCGGAACAACCTGGACTGTGGCAATCTTTGCCAAATGCCTAAGTATAGTTTGTTTTATTCCAAAGTCGTAAGCAACAACCTTGAAGCGATCCGACTTGGCATGTTCATCTGAACCGAGAGCAACATCGGGCACATAGGTATAAGCGAGCGGAGAACTCACCTGAGAAACCAGGTCTTTACCTGTAGTCCCCGGTTCGGATCGTGCAATTTCAGCCAAAGCCTTCTCCTCCAACATACCAAAAGCACAACCCATCGTGCCAAAGGAGCGAATATGGCGAGTAAGTTTGCGGGTATCAACACCGCTAATACCCGATATGTTCCCCTCAACAAGAAACTCCTCCAAATTCTGCTCTTTTCGCCAATTGCTGGCAAGAGAGGTTATCTCTCTTACTACGATTCCCCTACAATAAGGCTTGGATGACTCATTGTCATAGAAACAGGTGCCATAGTTTCCTATGTGAGGATAGGTAAATGCAATGACTTGACCGGCGTATGACGGGTCGGTTATCACCTCTTGATACCCATCCATTGCGGTATTGAAGACTACTTCGCCACTGACAAAACCATCCGCAGGTTCTGCGCCAATATGCTCGCCTTTGAATACCGTTCCATCCGCCAACACCAAGAGTGATTTGATTGATTTCACCTTTGTGCCACCATATCCATTACGACAGGTACACCTTGAAATATGGTATGGCGGATCTTTCCCTTCAGCTTTTTTTTCAACCAGGGAGTATTGGTACTCCTGCTTGCCATCTCCTCAGGATTTACAACCCATTCAAAGTTGGGATCTATCACACACAGATTCGCAACTGCACCTTTTTGTATTGGTCCCCCATGGCGAGGATAAACACCCGCAATGCGGGCAGGCTTAGATGACATCAAACCAATAAGCTCTTGGGGAGTTAGCCGCCCGGTATTCGATTGGGCGACATTTTTTGGTTGCTCAGTCTGACAGAAACTGCTTAGCATGACCGATAATGCCGTCTCAAGCCCGGAGATGCCAAAGGCAGCATCTTGGAATGCACACTCTTTGAACTGTTTTGACCAGGGAGCATGATCTGTTGCAACTGCATCTACAATACCATGATATAAGGCATCTTTTAAAGACTGTTGTATATCCGAAGAACGCAGTGGCGGCTTCACTTTCATAGTAGGGTCAAAACTCTTCAACTCCTCATCGGTAAGGGTTAGGTGATGTGGAGTCACTTCTCCCGTAACCCAAAACCCCTCGGCCTTAGCTAAAGCCAACAAGCGGACAGATTCGGCAGTAGAAATATGCATCAAATGCAAGCGTGCTCCGGTTAGCTTGGCAAGGCTTATGTCCCGATAAACCATTACATCTTCCGCTTGCGTTAAAATCCCGGGAATCCCAAGTTTACTTGACCAAATACCTTCATGCATCTGCCCATTGGCGCTAAGCGAAGTATCTTCGGCGTGAGATGCAAGTACAATGCCGTTGTCGTTAGCCAAACCGCCGCTAAGACCGCTGGCATACTCCATAGCCATTCGCATAACATGTCCATCCTGTATGCCTGCTCCGTCATCAGTAAAAATGCGTACGCCCAGTTCGGCCATTTCAGCCATTGGAGAAAGAGTTTCGCCTTGCCGGGACTTGGTAATAGCCCCAGCCGGCAATACCTCTATCAGAGCTGTGGCTGCTATCTTCTGTATATCACGCACTACAGAGGCGTTATCGACACAAGGTTCGGTATTGGGCATAGCAACTACAGCGGTATATCCTCCAAGAGCTGCTGCAGTTGATCCTGTCTCGATACACTCAGAATCTTCAAAACCCGGTTCCCTCAAATGAGCATGCAAGTCCACAAGACCGGGGGTCACCCAACATCCGGTTGCATCTAATTTCAATGATTTTGGCACCAAGTCCGACGGCTCGACAAGCTGTTTTATCTTGCCGTCTTCAATAACTACATCCACCTGCCTATAACCTAATTCATCGATAACCGTTCCGCCGTATATCACAATCTCACCGCTGTACTTTAAATATCCCGCCTTGTTCTCAAAAGATCTTGTAAGATCATCAGCGTTGGTCATGGAACAAGCAACCTGAACAATACAGCCATACGGGTTATGACTCCATTTGCTACCTGCTCACCGACTATGCAGTTGGGAAGTTGTGCAACTTCCGGAGTTATCTCAACACCTTGGTTCATAGGTCCCGGATGCATTATGAGTGCATCTTTTTGCAGCATCTTGACACGTTTCATGCTCAAACCATACCAAGTGGTATATTCACGCAGAGAAGGTATAGAAACAACCTTCATACGTTCTGATTGAATACGGAGCAGATACACTATATCCAATTTTCCAAGCAACGAGTCAAAATCGTTGGAAACAACCACATCCCAAGACTCAAAAGCCGGTGGCAACATGGTGCGGGGTGCTGCTAACACAACCTCTGCGCCTAATAGATTGAGGGCGGTTACCAAAGAACGGGCAACTCTGGAATGGAGTATGTCTCCGACTATACCTACAACAAGACCATTAAAGCTTATAGCGCTGTTTTTACTTTTTCTCCTTAGTTTTTTGTGAAGTTTGCTTATGGAATAACAGTCAAGCAGCGCTTGGGTGGGGTGCTCATGACAACCATCCCCTGCATTGATAACCGGAACATCAACCCAAGAAGCAATCTGCATCGGTACTCCGGCGGAAGAGTGGCGAACTATCAGGGCATCGGCACCCAGCTCAAGTAAGGTGTTGGCAGTATCTTTAAGTGACTCTCCTTTGTTGACGGATGAGTTGGCAACGACAAACGTCATAACATCTGCAGATAAGCGTTTAATTGCACTTTCGAAGGATAGCCGGGTCCTGGTGGAGTTTTCATAAAAGACATTGGCAACAACTTTGCCGCGCAGAGCCGGTACTTTTGGTATTGGGCGATTAGCTAAATCTGCAAAAGAGTCGCTGAGCCGCATGATCTCCCTAATTCCATCCAGTCCAAGATCTTCGATTGAGAGCAGGTGTTTTGGCTGGGTCATTGCCTTTTTATCTTTACCATCTCCCCTATCATGACCCCTTCTTCAGTTACATCAATAACTTCATCACGCCGGGTTGGAATATTTTTGCCTACATAATCAGGTCGAATTGGTACTTCACGATGCCCTCTGTCTATCATGACTGCCAGTTGAATACAGCTAGCTCTGCCCCAATCGGAGATGGCGTTCAATGCAGCACGAACTGTGCGACCGGTAAAGAGTACATCATCTACAAGCACAACTATTTTATTATCCAAGTTGCACGGTATATATGTTTCCGCCTGAGGTATCATCGGACGCAATCCTATGTCATCTCTGTAAAACGCCACGTCCAGGGTACCTACCTGTATGGGTGTCTGTTCAAGTTCCTCCAAAGTTTGAGCCAAACGATGAGTCAAGTCTACACCCCCTGTTTGCAAACCCAGTATTACGAGATTGTCAGCTCCTTTGTTACGCTCAAGGATTTCATGCGCAATACGTGTTATCGCGCGCTTGGTATCTTCAGCCGACATTACTTCAGACCTGGGCACGAACTTGCCCCCATGAGGTGGTCTGAGCATGCGTTCTCTCTCAGCCATCAGTCTCGCCAGTCCTCAGTCTCGCCAGTCCTCATCAACTGGTCATTGGCCGCTGTCAACTGATCCTTGCCGACAGTGCTTCCACACTGCTTGGGACCCCGGCAGGGCCAATTTGCCTGTGTTATAAACATCTACCATCACTCCGTACGGTCTCACTGAACCTGTTTCACGGTTACTACTTAATTTTTTATGGTTACTACCGAGATATTATAGTACATGGGATGCGTAACAAAAGCAAATCGATGGACAACTGGGATGAGGACAACTGGGATGGGGAACTCTACGATCATATTTCGGATCCAATGGCCAAATGGGGCGGGAAAATTATAGATTTATTAAACTTGCAAGGTTCCGAGACGATACTTGATGCCGGCTGTGGCAGCGGCCGAGTTAGCGAAATACTAGCCTCACGTCTATCCGACGGTGGACTACTTGTTGGGCTGGATAACTCCGCGTCAATGCTTAAACAGGCAAGAAAACGTTTGGAGGGTTTCGGCAATAGAGCGCGATTTGTCCGGGCGGATCTACGAGCTAATCTAAGTGAACAGTTAGGCATAGACGTATTTTTTGACGCAATTTTTTCTTCCGCCACTTTTCACTGGATTTTGGACCATGACAAGTTGTTTTCGAATCTTGCCCAACTACTGTTACCTGGAGGCAAGCTTGTTGCTCAATGGGGCGGAGAAGGTAATCTTGCCGACGTTGGCAAGGTCGTAACAGAACTTGGCCAAGACTGGCCAAAAGGCGTCTATTTTGCCGGTGTGGAACAGACCAAACAGCGCTTGAATAATGCGGGATTTACTAATGTGCAGGTATGGTCCCACCCTGAACCGACATCTTTTGATAATCGGGATAAATTGGCTACATACTTGGCAACCATCGTCTTGCGCCCTCAGGTCCAAAGGCTGGGTAAAACCAAAGGATTTTGGTTTGCCAAACAGGTGGCACAGCGACTTGATGAACCATTACTGGACTATGTAAGGATCAACGCCGTAGCCGTTAAGAGTGAAGTCCATCTCATTAATTAGCTTATTTGTGTGGTAATATCTGGTGCAATGTCCCATTTTTAACCGGCTGTTTTCTCCGGGACGACTCTGCCCACTGTTCCTTTTTTTCATCGGTGGACGCGGTTGGCCCCGTCTAATGCTTGTATGGAGGGTTTTTTCATCCATACGCAGTACTACGGCATTATCGGGGGAAATTTAAATATGGTCCTATATTTGTTGAGTGCTACGCCAGATGTCTTTTAGTAGCGCCTTCTGGTCAACTAACCCAAAGTAGACCTTAAGCTGCTTGTGTGTTCCATTCCGTAGGTGTCACCACAACTACATTCTTTTGAATCGCCAGTTTTTGAGCTAACTCATCAATAGATGCTCCCACTGCACAAGCCACGCATACTCCTCCCGTAGCTTGTCCTAAAAGCTCGGCTCTGCGTAAAGAACGCTCAATATCGTTTACATCAATTCTCGATGAAACCTCAGCTACAATATAAACCGAAACTTTATCGTCTTTGCCAATAGCGGAATGCACCGCATCTGCAAGCAAGATGTCACAACGGAAATCATCCTCAGCACCGGCCTTGGTAAGTAAACTGTCGAGATCTCCTCTATTGATAAGGTGTATTTGACGAAATCCTCGACTGGCAAGGTATGCGGTTGCTTTCTCTCGCCATTGCGATTCAAAGTAACCACCTTTGAGTTGACCGATATCATCTCCATAGCGCTTTAAGATCGTCTCGTGGCGTTTGGAAATCTCCACCAACTCGGCCAAAGTCGCCTCATGGCGCTCAGCTATCTTTTCTATGCGATCGAGACGGCTTTCATGGCGTTTGGAAATCTCCACCAACTCGGCCAAAGTCGCCTCATGGCGCTCAGCTATCTTTTCTATGCGGCTAAGACGGCTCTCGTGGCGTTTGGAAATCTCCACCAACTCGGCCAAAGTCGCCTCATGGCGCTCAGCTATTTTTTCTATGCGATCGAGACGGCTTTCATGGCGTTTGGAAATCTCCACCAACTCGGCCAAAGTCGCCTCATGGCGCTCAGCTATCTTTTCTATGCGGCTAAGACGGCTCTCATGGCGTTTGGAAACCTCCACCAACTCGGCCAAAGTCGTCTCGTGGCGCTCAGCTATCTTTTCTATGCGGCTAAGACGGCTCTCATGGCGTTTGGAAATCTCTATTAGCTTTTCAAGTTTGTCATCCATTGATGCAACTTTTTCAGGAAGCTCCAAAAGCCTCTCCGACAACACTACAGCCCGCAACTCCGCTGCCAGACTGGGATTTTGCCGCATTTCAGTAATTATTTCTAGGGTATTCACTGTTACTCCTTTTTCTTTTTATATTATACTGCCACCTTGACAGCTAAAGCAAACATATCAGAGGGGTATGACAGTTAGATGACTTTGCCAACTTCTAGGCACACATAGAGTGTACGGGCAATCTGGCAAAACGGTTGGCAATCCAGCTGAGAACCTCACTGCGAGCTGCGGTGAGCACACCTGAGTGGGTGGCATTAGCGTAGAAGTTGCAGGTCCACACTATCACCAACCATACATGCTTGATGAGCGACGAAATACTCGGTCAAGAAAGGAGGAATTGTCTTGTCCGATTGCCCTGTACAACAAGAATAGGGGTGATAGTGTGCACCAGTCCGGGATTATTCTTTGCCGCATCGTGAAGTAGCCCGAGCATACTGGTTGGATTGGGCCGCAAGATTGATGCCGGATTTATTCCCGCCAAAGCTTGAGCAATCTGAGACAAGCAACCTTGATTGACAATCGATGCTTTTTCGGCACCAAACGGCGTGAATATAGAAGTAACCGGCAGATGACGGTAAGTGTGTGCCCACGCCCATAGTGTCATCACTATGTAAACAAGATCACTTTTACCTGAAGTAATGCCTCCTTGGTCGGACAAGTCTCTCATCGCAGCAATTGCCAGGGAGAGATTGGTCGCTGGTGCCATAGCCACTACACCGTCAATATGGAGATCGGGGGCGTAAGATGGCGCCAGTTGCC
This sequence comes from Actinomycetota bacterium, assembly GCA_023379935.1. Lineage (GTDB taxonomy): Bacteria > Actinomycetota > Acidimicrobiia > Acidimicrobiales > JAMCPD01 > JAMCPD01. The sequence goes on from JAMCPD010000018.1 coordinate 111,270, forward strand.
CTGCAAACAACGCAACCTGCCCTCCTTGAGAGTGACCGACGATTACAATATTACGGCTTAAGTGTAAGCCGGGGATTTGAGCGGCGGCGCGAACCGAATCAAGAACCCTTAGCCGGGTTCGCAAGAGGATTCACCTTTTGTATCTATAGTGACAACAATGCAAGTACCATTTTGCGGTATTGAATCAATTTTTAAATAAGCACCGATTGAACGCGCACGCTCTGCCATTCCCAACAGTCCCAACGCCTTAGAGTGTTGCAAAGGGGGGAGAATAGAGGGGAGATAAGAAAGCTCATTCGGCGATTCGCCGGAAGTCGTTTCCCACGTAAGGGGTAGTTTAAAGCCGCAACCGTCATCAGTGACTGTAAGGCGCACTTGAGGAATATGGCCGGTGGAGAAAAAGGAGATAACAACTGTGGCGTTGTTAGCAGAAGAATGGCGCTCTATATTGACCAGGGCTTCTTGGGCTATCCTAAAAAGTGCCAACTCAACTTCCGGTTGTAAACGAAACTCATCTCCCTCCAAAATAAAGCGCGCATTAACTGTGTTGTTTGAACGTTCCTGCAATTGAGCAACCAACTTATGTAATGACGTTGTCAAACCAAGATCATTGAGCATCGGCGGCCGAAGCCCTCTGGTAATATTTCTTAAGTCCTCAATACACCTGTAAGCGGTATTTAAAATATCCAAAAGAGAATCTTTAAAAGACTGGGAAAGATTATCGTCCTCTGAAAGGTTGCTTATACTGCGGCAAAGATGGGTAAGAACCTGTATGGGTTCATCGTGCAACTCCTGAGCAATACGACGACGCTCATCTTCTTCTACCTTGAGTAAATTCATCGCGTAAGACTCCGCTTGGGTTTTAGCCAGCATATATGCCCGTCGCGCTTGTTCTGTCTCTTCAAGTGCGGCTTGCCTTTTGTCAACCTCTTGTCCTGTAAAGACAGCAATAACATCCATGGCTGCCAACTGAACTACTATTCCCCATACTTCAGCAGCTTGTAGAGCTTTTACCGCGGCTATTGTACCCGGCAAACTCAACAAAGTAGCAATAATTGCAGTAACTATTCCACCTTTTATGCCTAAATTTAACGAACCATACAAAATTGGGACTACAAATAAAATTACCGTATAGTTGCTGGGTATGTGCACGGGGAAAAATCCCCAGGTACCTCCAACCCATATCCTTACCAGAAATACCGCCCCAAACAACAGTATGATCTCTATGGAATATTTGACAAGATCAGCAGTTGTCTGAGTGCCTTGCTTTCCGAGCAAACCGACCTTGTCCATCTTACGGAGTGGATTTGAAGTCACCTTTAGTGACATAAACAATAAGCTGGACTCTTGAGCTAACTCCCAACTTAGCAAAAATATGACTCAAGTGTACCTCTATGGTGCGCCTGGATACCTTTAAAACAGATGCTATAGACTTATTGGTCATACCTTGTATCACAAGGTTTAATATCTCTATCTCCCTTTGTGTAAGGCTGGTGAGATCAGGTTGGCCTCTTGAAGCATCTAAGGACACGGGGTTGGGTTGACCTAAGATATCACTGTTTTTCAAGCGCTCGTTGGTGTTGCTACCGCTATTATCGATAGAGACCTCCATCAATGCTTTTGCCAAATCTACATCCAAAACCGTTGAGTTTGAGTGTACAGTTCTTATGGCATCGGCCAATTTAGATCCAGATGCAGTTTTGAGCATATAGCCGGCGGCTCCTACTGCCATCGCTCTACGAATATAGTCGCTCTCGTCGTATGCGGAAAGCATCAATATTTTTCTTGTAGGATCCTCATCCAACAGTTCGCGTGCAATATCTATTCCGCTGTCAGTTGATAAACGGACATCAAGCAGAATGACATCAGGGTTTAAGGCAGTGGCCAACTCCTGTGTCTCTTTGGCGTTAGATGCCACCCCAACCACATGAATGTCTTTGAACTTCCCCAAAATCTCCTTTGTCCCTTCCCTAAACAGCGCGTGATCATCAACCACCAAAACCGTAATCCGAGCTCCACCTTTCAGGGTTTGATCATTGGCAGGGCTATCGCCAGTATCTTTACCTAACAGCGCGCTACCAGGATTTTTGTTAACCACAACTACTAAGTATAGCCGTTATAAGCAATACTGTGTGTATTGTTCACAATATCTAAAACAGCCGGACTGTTTTAGAGCTTTCCAAATGGAATCCGTATCTACTTTACTGCCATCCATAAGGAGGTCCAGTTTGACTTGAGCCATTTGCTGCTTGCACTACAACCGCCACTACATCTCCGCTTGAAAAACCCGTCCCTGTTGGGATATTCAGTGTAAGCTGGGTGGGGCTGTTTAGAGTAAAACCGGGTGAAGGATAGGGAATGGTAACGCAGTTTCCCGGGCTCGTACAAAACAGTACTTGAAGCCCACTAGCTGGTACGAGATGTTTATCTCCCGTTAGAACAGCAAAGTTGTCACCCTGCACAATTACTTGATTACCCGCCACACCATCCCAACTGGCTTGACTGCCATTAGGCAAGATACCGGTTAACGACAACACTACAGGCGGTCCAAGATGTATATACCAATAGGATAGAGAGTTGCTTGTATAACTGCCAAAACTTTCTACAACCGAGGCAAGGCCGCTACACGGAGATGCCGGTACTGTGAGGGCAATCTGGCTTGACGTATAGCTAAGGACCGTGGCGGGAAGTGTGTGACTTGATGCACCGCAGGAGATTATAAAATTGACAACCGGGGTCGGTTGCCCGGAGCACCACAAACTACTTCCATTTATCTGAACCGAATTGCCGCCAGCCTTAGGCCCACCATTGGGGCTAATCGAAGTAAGGGTGGGTTGGGGAATGTAGTAGAATGATTGAGAATTGGACGTACCGCCATATGAAGTAGTCAAACTAACAGGTGCACTGCTACAAGCCGTTCCGGCCGGAGAAGTTACGGTACAGCTGGTCATAGAGAGAGAGGAACATGACAGGGTTTGAGAACCCCATTGGACACTAACCGTACCTGCTCCTTCAAAGTAGTTTCCGTTTATTGTAACTTGCGTGCCACCGGTATACAGCCCTGAAGTCGGCGAAAGGGAACTAATTGTCGGAGCGGCATATGTAAAGGTGAGGTTGTTGATATAACCGTTGCTGGCAGTGTTCCATCCGGTAGAATTTACGGTAACCCAAGATGCCCAATATGACGATCCTCCCCCGCCTCCACCTCCGCCACTATCTCCGCACCACCAACCATTTCCGCCCCCCCCGCCTCCGCCGCCATTGTAGCCGCCACCACCGCCCCCTCCTCCCCCGCCTCCATACCAGTTCCACCAGCAGTACCCCCCACCACCGCTGCTACCTCCTCCTCCCCCGGGGCCGCTTTGATTGGCGCCGCCACCGCCCCCTCCACCGCCGTTACAACCTCCACCTCCTGATCCGCCGTTGCCCCAACCGGCATTACCTCCACACTGGTCAGGACTACCGTTTCCACCGCTACCTCCTCCTCCCCCGCCGCCGCCTCCTACAATAGCTGTTACGCCGGGCCAAGACGGGCAGTTTCCTCCGCTTGCATTGTAGCATGTCACACCAGATGCGTTTCCGCCGGCACCCCCGTTTTGCGCACCTCCCCCGCCGCCAGCGCCCCCTCCTCCCCCATAGCCCCAAGAGTTAGTCCAACAACCTATGGCATCGCCCGGGTTTACCCAAAATGTGCCGGTGACCACCTCACCATCTCCGCCTTGTCCGCTGTTTACGCTTTGTCCGGCTCCACCCGCTACGGTTGCACTCACACTCCCGTACGCTGTAATTGTTGTTTGGCAACCTAAGGATATGGTTGTACTTACCGGTAGCGCATGGAGATGTTGAGGCAAGGGTCTAGAAACAGGATGTGGAGGAATCCCATACACAACCATGGCAAAAAGAGCTACGGCAAACACAACAGGTGCCGAACGCCATAGGGATTTTAGTAAGGGAAATTTTGGCAAAGAATATCCGTTTCTTGGGTTGACTATAGCTTCAAAATTCATGGTGACATAACCTCCTAATCACTAAGACCACATCCTGCGGGATAAAAACTAAGTAAGTTCACAGTTGATTTCATTGTGCTCCGGGATTGGCCGCCTACATTTGTCCTAGTAAGTTCTTGAGCGGTAATCTCAATCTGAACAGATTGGACACAGTCAAGCAAAGCTTTAGGAACTGAAGGCGGATTACCGGTTGCAACAGCAGGTGATCCAACATCAGCACCACTCGTCCACAGCGCCCCATTTGCCGCTGAAGTTGTGGTGGTGGTGGAAGATGTTACATCTGTGGGACAAGCATTAATACCTTTAAACACAGAGGAGGAATTTACGGTAGTTTGATATACACCGGGTGAACAAAGTATAACCCAAGGTGTATTTGCCGGATTTGCGATTATCTGGAGATTATCAAGGGGGTAAACCGTTTTCCCTCCAAAAACCGGACATCCGTTTGTTGTATCGGTTGAACTTTGCTGTACTGCCGACAGTGTTACAGTATAAGTTTGAACTCCAAATACGACCGGACCATATCCAAAAGTTAAAGTTGCTTGATAGAGTGGGAATGTGCTGGAGGTATAGTTCGGTCCCAAATTTGTGGTAAAAACGATTGAAGTGGTAGGACTCGCTGATGAAAGGTTACTTGGTGAAAGGTCTTCACCTTGTGTAATACCGGGATAGTTGGAACATGAAATACCACCTAAGATTTGTCCGGTTGAAAAAGTTAGATAGTCTTCAATCTGTTGAGAAACATTTTGGGCTATATTTTCCGCAGTCAGCCCGCGGGATACTGATGCTCCTTCGGAGTCAAACAAGGGAACGGTGACGATAGTCATAACCAGGACAACCAGAAAAATTGTTGAAGCTATCAACAGTTCAACAAGCGTAAACCCATTTTCACCTGCTTGTAGATTCAAATATTTCATGATAGTGTGAGTAGGTCTGGGGATATATATCCGCTGAATGCAATGTTTTGGGGAGAACCTATCGCGTTGTCATCAAGTACAATAGCGGCACCGGGGGTCGTCGCCACGGTAGCATTGGAGGGCGGCGTAAACTGTACCCCAAAAATACACTGATTGGATGTAGAGGTGGTTGATTGTGGAACAGTCAACACCGTGCCATCGCTGCAAGCTTGTATGCCGGTTGGATTTTCTGAAGACGGAACCGAAACAAGAGAAAAGTCGCTGGTACTCCCGCTAAAGGAAACTGAGGAAATTGCAACATATTCTGATGTTGTACCGGAACTTGGGGGTATAAAATATATGATAATCGGCACAACAGGGCTTTTGAAACCGGGAGAGGCATCATAGTAGGCACCCGATTGGCCAGGTCCAGGATTTTGACAGGACGAGTTGGTAGAAGGAGCCGGATTGGAATACCCGCTAAAACAGGGGGTATTCACTGATGAACCTAAATATCCTTCAAACCAGGTAATCGTCGGAGATGGTTCACAGTCCACAAGCGCGCGTTGTGAGATTGTATCGGCTGGGCCGGGATTATTCGGCCAAGAGGCAGTTACGGTTGCATCAAGACATGTAATGTTGGTCGTAGTGTTGGTTTGCCACCAAGTTTCCTGTACCAGCGTATATACTGTACCGCCTGCTGTGGTTGTGGAGGTGGCTATGGCAGGCGAAGAAGAACTGTCCCCGGGCGGCAACGATGAGCCTGCACACTCATTAACTGTAACTATCAGAGCAATGGGTTGTGATTGAATGCAAGCTATCTGGCGTGATACAAGATTAGATCCGGCAACACGCAGTTTAGCTTCACTGGCAAGGCGCGCACCGGAGGTCAGCAAGAAGGATGCGGGAAGCAAGATAATAATAATCAAAGCGATTGCTACTATCACTTCCAATAAAGTAAAACCGTCAACCGAAGACCTGCCGGTTTTAAAACTAAAAAACGGGTTGTTTCGCATTGTACTACTACTTTTCATCAAATCTCACCATAAAGAACTGTTGCTGAGAGAACCTCCGCCGATATTCGTTACGGTAGAGGGATCAATTTGTGATGTGCTTTGTACCGTAATAATAGGAGGCGGAAATCCGTTGGGTAAGATACTGTTCAAGCGCGAATCATGATTATAACAAGGCGTATATCCCTGGGAGGTCGAAATCACCCATTGATACCAAGAATAACCTACACCAAGACCAGTCACATCGTTATATCCCCACCATCCATTACCGCTGGTGGGGGCTGAGTTTTGGGTTCCGGCACAGGTATTTGTCGCTGAGGTGCCACTTGCCGAGGGTTTGCCTCCAGTGTTATTGCATCCACCGGGCCAAACAATGCCAAGGACATCAACACATATAAACGGTATCTCTAAATCGGTTGGCGTACCACACCCAGTCGTTGCTCCAAACAGTGCAAACAGCCAGTTGTCGTTTACATTGCAGTCCATATTCGGAGCAAAGTCTTCAACTACAGCACCGTTGGTATTGAAGGTTGCAAGCGGCGGATACGGAGCATCAATATGATCCCAGAAACTGGGGTCTGCCATCAAATTGTAAGTAGATCCCGCACCGCCCGCAAATGCAATTTGTTGTACGGTAAGTCCTCCTTTCAGAGTTAAAAGCACCCCGTCAACCGTAATGTACTTGTGGGGATATCCTTCAAGGCTTGTTTCGTAGTTGGTCGGGCCGGAAAAAGACCATGTAGCAGTTACTGAAAGTTGCTGGTAACATAGCAAAAACCACGAGGGCTGGCAGATTACGTTTAAGCTTGGCCATGCGTTAAAGCCTGGTTGATACGGCGGAGCACCACCAAGGTTATTTTGTGAATTTTCCACAGGATTATACGCTTTTACCATGTTGCCGGCTGCAATACCTATATAAACATTAGAATTTGCCGGTATGTTTGACGGGCTGGCATAATAGCCCGACAGACTGTTGCCTTGACCTTGATCTTGGACATTACCGCCAGTGCAGTTGGACGTATCGGCCGAGCAGTAGTAGTTGGTATTGGTGCAACCAGTGTCGCCGGATATGCATACACTGCCTGTCAGATAAACATTGTTGCTTGCGACCATCGTAACAGAGTTTTGAAGGGTTCCTTGCACAAATAAATCACCGGAGGTTGCCGGGTCGTTTGTTTCCCAATACAGTCCTCCTGAGTTGCCGTTTCCATTATAAGCACTGTTGTTATAGCTTGAACTACCGCTTGCTAGATTTGGTGCCCCCGGTTCCCAGGTACCGGAAAAACCAGCTGAACAGCTGAGGTTTGACACTGAACAACCTACCGTATAGCTTGGCGGTCCGTAACCCGGCGGCGGTGGAGGTCCAAGAGCCTGGTAGCCGCTTCCTCCGGGTGCCACATAGATGATGCCGTTTGCGGGAAGCGAGGCATTTTGTCCAAGGCAGTTGGGGTTGGTATCTCCCGATGCGGTGCCGGCGGTTGAGTTTGGACTGGATACAGCCATTGTAGTTCCAGTGAATACAATGGAGGTCTGACCCGTATAATAGCAACCATCAGCTATGGCCGCCGATTCGAAGTTGGTTTCGTGAGGTAGCTCCTGGTAAGCCATAGCTTGGGCAGGATCCATACTTGACGGTAAAGTATAACCACAATTACTGGAATTCTGGTACCACAGATACCAGACCGGGTTAGAAAGCTGAATCCAACCGGTTCCGCTACTGTTGTCCGGAGTCTTCACACTGTATGTATGTACCGACCCGGTAAAGTTAGGATTGCCGCAATAATAGAAGGTATCATCTGATGACACTCCATGGCTTCCATTTACAAGCTCATTTTGAAAATAGGCTGGTGCGCAGACAACACCGTATGAAGTACCATTTATATTTACGGTTACAGGTGCGCTCGTCCAGTTTGTAACTCCCGAATTTCCCAGAGGGGGAGTGGAAAATATCGGTCCGTATGGTGTGCCGCTTTGGTTGTTCGTTCCGTTTGTGACATTCACGGGGTTTTGTTGTGAACCAAGCACCACGCACCCATGCTGATCTATCTGTCCGGCAGGCGACACTTGGTTGTAAGGTACAGAGTTAGATGGTATGATTTGGCTCTTTATGGAAGAGATAACAGCATTGGTATAGTCATTCCCGTTGTAGGTTAGAGCTGAAGTACTGCCAGTTATAGTAGAATATAAGTTAGGATCCGCGGGATCCGTAATGTTGTGCTTGGTAAAGTACGGATATTCAAAGATCGAAAATGGTCCGAGCTGTTGTGCCAATGCTGTAGTATTTGACTGAGAGTTTGTTCCGCATGTAGCGGTTGTTGTCGGAGGTGAACCTGTTGGAGCAGGAAACAAGAGTCCGGCACATCCTACAACAATCACAACTTCTTGGAGTGGGCTTTGTTGGTAAAGAACACGATAGGTATAGTACTCATTTGTAGAAGAAGGAATCTGTACCCATCTTGAAAATGCCGGATTGAAAGCGCTGGATCCCGAATTCTGGTTGCATACCTGCGTGCCTTGGGATGTAGTGTAGGTGTAGTTGTCACCCTCATTGCACTCCGCCGGATAATAAGGATTTGCCTGAACTCGTGCCATATACTCAGAAAGCCCACTGCGGACAGCAGCCAAAGAGGCCTGTTGATTATCAAGTTCAATTGTGAGTGGTACACGATTTGAGGCAGAGCTGAAAACAACAAGAGGTATTAGTATGAGAACGGCCATAACGGAGATGGCAATAAGCATTGCCTGGCCTGTTTCGGGGTGATCAGTCCAACCTTCATTTTTACCGGCTCCATTTTTACTGCTGGGATTTGTCGAGTATATTTCACTCTTAGCTGCATCGCCAATGCAGCGTTGCAGGTGGATACGCCTGAAAACCTCAATGTCGCTCATAAATAAAATTATGCGCTGTTTGGAAGATCTTTCCTATAGTGATAATTACCTATAGGTATAACTACTTACAGTGACTATTTGTAGTATAAATATAAGGAACAAGGAACACAGCAAAGCCTTGTCGAAATTGAAAGGCAATCAGGGACTATCTCAGCTGGCAATAGAGCCGGCCAATTCAGCCACCACGGGTGCAAATGCATCAATCGAATCGTCATGAATCACCCAATAGGTTAGTCCGTAATCGCAAGCGTGGGATTTGAGTGTATCCACTATTTCTTCCACACTGCCGCCAAGCGCTATGGGACTCTTTGTTGCCAACTCAACAGGAATACCAAAACCGTTTGCGAGTTGTTCCAAAAAGCCTTTTCCGTCAGGTCCTACCTTGACAAAAAATGTCAAACATTGCAGTTCTAAGTCGTAAAACCGCTCCCCTGCCGCTTTTTCGACCCAAGAGACTTTTTGTCTGTAGCGCTCGGGCAGTATTTCCAAAGCCAGTTCTGGTCCTATGTGCCCCGCCGAAAGAGCGGGATTGATACCTACAATATCGGCTTGGCGCGCAGCCAGCCTAAGCACGCGGGGGCCTCCTCCTCCTATGATAATCGGTGGGTGTGGTTTGGTATAAGGTCGGGGCAGTCCCTGGGCATTGTTCAGCTTATAGTAGGTGCCTTCAAAGGTAACGGTGGGGGTTGACCATAAACTCTTCATTATGTGAACAGCCTCTTTTAGCCTCGCAATACGTACTGAAGGTGAATCATAATCAATGCCTGCTTGGTTATAATCACTCATCATCCAGCCCGCACCCAACCCACATTCAACTCTGCCTTCTGAAAAAAGGTCTAAGGTTGCCACCTCTTTGGCCAGCACAACGGGATGGCGATAGTCGTTATCGAAAACTAATGAACCGACCCGAAGCACAGTTGTAGCTTCCGCCGCAACAGACAAAGCGGCAACCGGTGCCAACTGGTCATCTAAGTGATCGGGTACATACAGTGTCGAATAACCCAGTCCCTCAGCTTTTCTTGCCAGGCAACGCCAAGCCTTGGCATCGGCTGCCTTGCTTGCCTGAACAGCAAAACGAAACGGGTGCATCTTGAAAAAACCTCCTGGTCACATTGTGGGCTTGGCTCAATACATTTATCTACTTTATCTCATCTATTGGTTACTATACAACACAATGGTATATACTAAAAAAATACCGATGTGTTGTACTTTGAACTCGAAACCGCCCTCTAGCATAACAATAACCCTCAACGGTAAGCTTGTTGAATGTTTTGAAAAGAGCAATGTCCGCTCTATCCTGGCCACTTTTAAGGGGCAAATCCCGACGGACGGTGTAGCGGTTGGGATAAACAATGAGATAGTTCCGAAAAGCAAATGGGCAGATGTGACGGTAAAAGAAGGTGACCACGTAGAGGTGCTTACGGTTGCAGCGGGCGGATAAACTAAGTATAGGAGGACAACAGTTTACTTCCAGGCTTATCCTTGGAACGGGAGGAGTGACCAGCTTGGATATTTTGGAACAGATAGTTAGGGCATCGGCTATTGAGTTGGCAACTGTAGCAATGCGCCGCATCGATGCAAAAGCCAAAGGATCACCGCTTGAGGTACTAAAAAAACTCAATATTAAAATTTTGCCCAATACCGCCGGATGCTTTACCGCTGCCGAAGCTGTCTTGACGGCCAAAATGGCAAGTGAAGCCACCCAGACAAACTGGATCAAGTTGGAGGTTATTGCTGACGAACGCACGCTGTTGCCCGATCCGATCTTCTTATTGGAAGCAACCGAACAGCTGGTCAATGACGGCTTTGTGGTTCTCGCATATACAAACGACGATCCGGTACTGGCAAAACGGTTGGCGCAGGCGGGTGCCGCTTGTATAATGCCGCTTGGATCGCCCATCGGAAGCGGTATAGGGATAAGGAATCCTCACAACATATCCCTTATTGTCGATGATTTGAAAGATTTAAACGTTCCGGTTATATTAGATGCCGGGATAGGAACTGCTTCCGATGCCGCTTTTGCAATGGAACTGGGTTGTGATGGCATACTGTGCGCATCGGCTATTACCCGTGCGAAGGACCCCCCAAAAATGGCAACAGCAATTGCCTTGGCAACCGAGGCCGGACATAGTGCCTATAATGCCGGCAGGATACCTAAACGCTGGTATGGGAACCCATCGACTCCTTTTGAAGGAAAGCCGGACATAGTTTAGGCTATGCGCCGGCGCGTAACTTCCATGCACCCGAGTATGCCTGTAGTGCTTTCAATAGCCGGTTCTGATCCAACCGCCGGTGCGGGTATCCAAGCTGACCTGAAGGTCTTTACATTGCTAAACACCTTGGGGACTACAGTGGTTAGCGCTGTCACCGCCCAAAACAGCACCTCTTTCGGTTCAATATATCCTTTGTCCAAGGAACAGGTTGAAACACAACTTCAAACCGTTTTGGATGAATTTAATCCTCTATATACAAAAACCGGGATGCTCGGGACACCTGAGATCGGTGAACTTGTGGCAAAATATACAAAAAACTCTCTTATCGGAAAGCTCATAGTGGATCCGGTTTTAAAGTCATCATCGGGAACTTACCTGTTGGAAAAGTCGGCTCAATCAGGCAAGGCAACCGGTGGGGGACATATTGAGTTTTTGTATAAAAACCTTTATACAAAAACTCTCTTCCCTCTATCCTTTATCGTTACACCCAACATACCGGAAGCCTCAATACTGGCGGGTATCGAGGTAAGAGATGTTGATACAATGGAGGAAGCGGCTCGGTCAATTCATAAAACGGGAGCTCGGATAGTAGTCATAACAGGCGGCCATTTAAAAGGTGACCAGGCGATTGATCTCGTTTTTGACGGCAGGCGAACAACGCTGCTTAAAGATGAACGCTTCCAAGAAAACCGGAACTTTCACGGTACGGGATGCGTATTTTCCGCTGCATTGACAGCCTGGTTGGCAAGGGGATATGAACTGTTAGACGCGCTTGGGATGGCAAAAAAATATGTACATGAATATATTAGGCTCTAAGATAAGACTATTATGTCCGCTAATCAATCCTTTGGCCGCGTTCTAAAACTTCTAAGTTCTGCGCGTCGCTTTCGTGTCAAGGCTTTAAATGCATTAAACGGACTTGGCACTCTTGGAGTTTCAACAGGGCTGAAAGCAGTCGCCTATAGCATAGAACGTGAACAGATCCAGTGGCGTTACAGGAAGGTTGCCTTGCCGGAATACCTTGAACTGTTCAAGTGGAATGAGCCTTCCAGAACACCGGGACGTCTCTTGAGAGTGGATACGAACCCGGCTCAAGTAGCCTATTTGAAGGTGAAAAATAGCTCAACGCGACCTTCAGGAACAGTTTCGGCTGCAGTTTTTCACTTCATGGATGCCGTGTTGGAAATACGCTTTTTCTCCCCTGAACTGTTTGTGGCAACATGGAAACCGGGAATTCCTTCGCCGCCGTATGGTTTGGACAACTCATTTCGCTGGCCATCGGCGGAGATAGAAATACAAGACAGTAACGGTTGGTGGAGTTTGAGCACCGCTAAGCTCACGGTAAAGGTTTCCCCGCTTGGTGAAGTACAAATCTTAGACGACAAGGGGGTTGTTGTAAGAAAAGAGCTTCCTCCAACCCGACGGGGGGATCACTGGACGACCGACAGCATCTGTCAACCCGACGATCACATATGCGGGCTGGGGGAACAGGCCTCGGGGCTTGACTTGAAAGGTGGAAAATATACACTTTTCAACAGGGATCCCGGAGGTGTATATGGGCCGGGCCAAGATCCTTTATACCTTGGAATACCAATGTATATGGTTTTTGGGAAAAACTATAACTACCTGATATTTCATGAGAATCCCTATCGCAGCCGATTTCACTTTCGCTACTCGAAAATACGGGCGAGCTTCAGTGCGGGAGAGTTGCGTACCTGGTTTTGTATTGGCAGTTCAGCAACGGATTTGATGAGTCGTTGGACAGATCTGACCGGCAAACCGCCTTTACCGCCCCGCTGGGCGCTTGGATATCACTTTTCGAGATGGGGTTACAAAAACCAGGATGAACTGGTAGAAGTTGCAAAACAGTTTCATGACAGAAAAATACCGGTAGCTGCCATGCACTTGGATCTGGACTACATGGATAACTTCAAGCTGTTCACCTTCTCCCCCACTCAATTTCCAAATCCTTCCCAGATGTGCAACAGTCTTGAAAAATTGGGCACAAAGATAGTAACAATTGTTGACTGTGGCGTAAAGTGCGACAACCAATATCCGCTATATATAGAAGGAATTAAAAACAACTACTTTTGTCTCTTGCCGAACCAACAAGTTGCAACCGGAGTTGTATGGCCGGGGCTCTGTGCTTTCCCCGACTTTTCCAACCCTGAGGTGAGAAAGTGGTGGCAAACTCATTACAAGATACTGCTTTTAGCCGGTGTGGCGGGAATATGGCATGACATGAACGAACCAACCACATTGGAGATTGCCGGGGATAGAACTTTGCCTGATGCAACTTCTCATTCACTTGAAGGACAAGGCGGAAATCATGCTCAGGTACATAACCTGTATGGACTTGTTCTAAACCAAACAGGATATCAAGCTCTCAAAAACCATCGCCCGAACAGGCGCCCCTGGATACTGTCCAGAAGTGGGTGGGCGGGGGTACAACGATATGCTTGGGTATGGACAGGAGATACCGATTCATCATGGGAAGCGTTGGCTCAGACAATACCGACCGTTTTGGGAATGGGGCTTTCGGCAATAGCATTCGCCGGATCCGATATTGGCGGATTTTCCGGTTCACCAAGCCCTGAGCTTTACACGCGCTGGCTCAGTATGGCTGTATTTATGGGTTTTTGCAGAACACATTCAATCATGGGGACAAAGCACAGAGAGCCCTGGCTGTTTGAAGAACCGTGGAGATCCGCAATAGTAAAGTTTATACGCCTTAGGGCATACTTACTGCCGTATCTGTATACCATTGCCGCATCTGCATGCCAAACTGGTCTTCCTGTAAATCGCCCGTTGTTTTGGGACTGTCCGGCATGTGATGAACTTTGGGTAAGCGATTCATTTATGCTTGGAGACGAGTTGCTGGTTGCCCCAATCCTTCAACAAGGTGTAACAAGCCGTCTGGTAAGGCTTCCAACCGGATCATGGTATGTAATGTCAAATGATGTGCTGATCGACAACTTAGGTGCAACTCCTAAAGTAGTTGGCATCAATTTTGGAATTGAAGATGCCCCTGTGCTTGTACGAAGTGGCACTATCCTGCCTTGTGAACAAGTGGGAGCGCTTGGCGGATCACTTCACAACAACTCTCTCATCCTTCACATTTGGCCGGACCCAAAAACGGATAAGGCTAAAGGTGATCTCTACTCAGATGCCTTAGACGGTTACGGTCCGGCAAGGCTCGACAGCTTTACCTTAGAGCCCGGTTCTGACCGGGACACCAAAAAAGACACTCCTGAAAAAGGCATTCTTGGCGTGCGTTGTTGGAAGTTAACCAGAAAGACTAAATTCATCCCTTCGGCGGCAGGTAACACAAAAACCTCCGCTAAAAGTAGTTTTGCGTTTCCATGGTCGGATATAAAGGTGGTAATTCACGGCGAAAAAGCCAGTACACCTATTGTTGTTGATGATACGGAACTCACCTACCATCAAGTCAAACAGAGTGATATGGACTTTCAGCTATAACCGCTACCCTGTAACCGCGCCAACCGGCGGGACCTGTCCGGGACTACAGTATAAACTGTTCAGTCCGGCAATACTGGCAGGAGCAGGCAAAGTGGGAGGAGTTAAAAATGACGGAGATTGGAAGTCTACAAAGTCCAACAGATTGTCGGCCGCCCCATCCCTATAGGTTAAAGCAGGTAGGTTCCATTTTGTCTCAATTAGTTTCAGTATTGAAGTGTGATCGTGGACAACAGAAGAAACATAGTTCGCCTTCGCATATGGACTTACCACCCCCATCGGCACTCTAAAGCCGTAACGGTCAAAACTGCCCGGCTGATCCGATGAGGTCAGCTGTGGCGCCACATTATCCGGTTTCACCGCAGGCGGTGGCGGAACATGATCATAATAACCGCCATGCTCGTCATAAACCCATATAAGTAAGGTCTTATCCCACTTCGGCCCTCGCATTACAGCATTTACAATGCTGGCCAAGAACTCATCGCCAAACTCAATTGACTGTCCGTTAGCGGGCGATGGTATATTGTTCTCTTCAGAGTTTACAAGGTAGTTTGGCTCTACCAGTGCAAACGACGGCAAGTTGCCTGATGCGGCATCGGTATAAAACTGGCTTATATTGGGCAAATTGATTAAAATAGACGGTTCAAGCATCTCATAAGGATACAGCGCTACGGTAAGGGGCAACCCGGAGTTGTAGTCCTTCCAGGTAATGCCATACTTGACCAACAGCTCAAAGATAGTCCCATTGGGCGGGTGCCCCGTAAGGTTCTGGGTGATATCAGACAGTGTAAGCGTTGGTATATCGTTTATCAGTCCATAGGAGGTGCCTGAGATGAGGTATCTTCTGTTTGGGAAGGTCGGACCCAGCACAGAACAGAAGTAGTTGGTTGCTATCGGAAAAGTATTCGCCAAGCCATAGGTGAAGGGGAGGGTTGATTCCGTCCAGTATCCCATAGCGGCGTATGTCGCATCCGACGGGCTGGTCGCAAAACCGTCATTCTTGCCTCCATCCCACTGTATATGAGAATCGTTCCAACTCTGCTGGGGCTGGTCGCCAACTTGGCAACCACTCGGCATTTGAAACGCATGCACAACCTCACCATTTGGACCGGGATTCGTATTTGTCGGCAACCCATTAGACCCCAATGTGAAACCGCTCCCTCTTTGAAGCATTCCAAGAATATTGTCATAGGAGTGATTCTCCAGCATGACCACAACTATATTTTCTATCTCGGGAATTGTATCCGTGCCCGGTGCCAAGGAGGGGTTTGGTAACGATCCCGGAGTTCCCGGCGCCGGTGTACCACCTCCACTGCCGCCTCCGCCAAATGGCCACCAGCTGCTACCACATCCCGCCAAAGAAATCCCGGCTCCTGCCACTATCGCACCGCCCAAAACCTCTCTACGCGTCAACCTATTGATATTCACACAACACCTCCTAGTCGCCAATTGAAATAGTTAAGGCATTATAATCACATAATGTTGATCTTGTCAATACTAATTTTACAAAAATATTGTTTACCGGACTTAACAAGCAGTTTTCGCCAAACTCACAGAATTTGTTCAACCTTTAGGTAACCGCCCCAACCGGCGGTATTTGACCGGGATCACCGGGAGTACAAGAGAACTGAGAAACAGGAGGGCTTAGACGGGGAGGGTCCAAAAATGCCGGAGCACTTTTGAAATCCACAAAGTCCAACAGATTGTCCGCCGCCTGGTCCCTGTAGGTTAAAGCAGGTAGGTTCCATTTTGTCTCAATTAGTTTCAGTATTGAAGTGTGATCGTGAACAACCGTAGAAACATAGTTCGGTTTTGCATATGGACATACCACCCCCATCGGCACCCTAAAACCATAACGGTCAAAACTACCCGGCTGATCGGGAGGAACCTTTATCTCAGGCGCTACATTATCCGGTTTTACCGCAGGAGGCGGCGGAACATGATCATAATAACCGCCATGCTCGTCATAAACCCATATAAGCAAGGTCTTATCCCAGTTCGGTCCATGCATTACAGCGTTTACAATGCCGGACAAAAAGGCGTCACCGAGCTGGACATCCTGTGGGTTTTCCTCGGAGTTTGTCCCGAAGTTAGGATCCACCAGGGAAAAGGCAGGAAGCTTCCCATGTTGTGCATCAGAGTAAAACTGCTCTATCTTTACAACATTCGGAGGGATTTTAGGGTTTTCGGCCAAATAAAGCCATACATCAATAGAAGAGGTCGACGAGTAGTAGTTGCGCCACGATATACCATGTGCAATAAGTTGTTCAAGAATCGTACCCCGCGGTGGTCGTCCTTGCAACGGTGAGGTATCATCAACCATGCCGAGTGAGGTGGCAGCCAAAAGGTATCGTCTGTTTGGATAAGTTTGTCCCAACAAAGAGCAGAAATAACGGTCCCCTATGGGGAATGTGTCGGCCAGAGCGTAAGTGAAGGGTAAGGTTGACCCCGTCCAGTATCCCATAGCCACGTAACCGCTACGACTCAGCACAAAGCCGTTGTTCAACCCATGATCCCACTGGATATGACTCGCATTCCAGGTTTGAACAGGTTTACCCATTTCCTGACAGGCCGTCGGCATTTCAAATGCATGTACAACCCGTCCAGCCGGAGCAGGGTTTGTGTTGGTGGGAACCCCGCCCGGACCTAAGGCAAAACCGTCCCCTCTTGGTAACATTCCAAGAATACTGTCATAGGAGTGATTCTCCAACATCACAACGACTATATGATCTATCTCGGGAATTGTATCCGTGCCCGGCGCCAAGGAGGGGTTTGGTAACGATCCCGGAGTTCCAGGAGCAGCACCGTAAAAATGGTTCCGCTTAGCGGTGGTTGTATTAGTTGCACATCCACCGCTAATGATCAACCCTGAGGTCGTTGCCAACAACCCAAGTACACTTCTACGCTCCATTCTGCTCCACAAAAAGAAATTATAGCCTGATTTTGGAAACGTCATAACTTTGTTGAGGCGGCTTTACTGGAACGACTTTGTGCTATAATTTTCCAAGATGATTACTGATAAACCGACAAGCTTTTCGGCACGCTCACCATCAAATCAGTCGCCATCAACACTTTCGGCTGCGATCCCACTCATAGCCGCAATGATAATACTCTTAGCCGGGGCAATTTCCGGCATAATTATCTCCAATCATCCATCATCACCTGCCGCTTTGAGCAAAATAACCGGGGGGGATGCCATAAGTATACAAAATGCATTCAGGCCGCTTTATACTGTCGGATTCCCCCCTTCGACAGTTCTAAATACCTTAGTGATTCCAAAGGGGTCAATCGTGTTAAACCGAAAGAACTTTGACCACAATCTGGGTCGCTATGATCGGGCGGTATACTTTTTCGTAAACCAACCTTTTCACAAAACTGTGAACTTCTTTGTTCATGAACTTCCCAAACTGGGATGGTCAACTATGTCCATATCGCCGCCTGTCGACAACAGCCCCAACAACAGCCCCAACAACAGCCCCGACAACAGCAGAGAGCAGCTGCTGTTGAAGCGCGGTGCAGCCGACGGGTGGTATTGGGAGGTGGGGATAACGGTAGATAACTCACTCACCACACCATCCCTGCTGTTGACTCCCGGAAACCTGCCCGCATTTACACCCAAGACATCTACAACTTCTACCGCTGTTGTCCCTAGCATTCCTACCGGTAGTTTGAAAACTTATTTCAGTGTAGAAATTTTACAAATGCCCGGTAACTAAATATCCAGGCTTTTGAATATCCGAGCTTAAAATATCTGAAAAGCCGTTGTTTGCCGAAGCCGTTGTTTGTGTGGCAGTCTGTTGCGATTGACGGGTTGCCAACCGTTGACAAATAAATGTACAAGAAACACCATACGTGCGTTCTAATGTGCTATACTATAAGTATGAACCTGAAGCAATAGGCAACATTACAAGATATTAATGACCATACCGCTTATCGCTGGTTTCACGAAGGAATTCTTCCCGTACCGGCCAAGAAGGTCGGTCCTCGAACTATTCTTGTCTATCCTCAAGGCATGCCTACCGAGAAGAACGCCGGCATCGGCCTTTATGCACGAGTATCATCCCATGACCAGCGAGGTGATCTTGACCGTCAAATAGCAAGACTCGTTGAATGGGCGACGACGACTGAAATGCGGGTCGTGGAGGTTGTCAGTGAAGTAGGTTCGGGAATGAATGGCTCCAGGAAAAAGATCAGGCGGTTACTTTCAAATCCCGAAGTAACTACAATAGTGGTAGAGCATCGAGACCGCCTTGGTCGGATGAATACTGAGCTTGTAGAGGCCGCTCTTCAAGCAGGTGGCAGGCGACTGGTGGTATTGGACGACGGAGAAGTGGATGACGATTTGGTCAGGGACATGACCGAAGTGTTGACGAGTTTCTGCGCCCGACTCTATGGAAGAAGAAGTGCCAGGAACAGAGCGATAAAAGCCCTCAACTGCGCAAAAGCAGACATTGGTCCGGCAGCTCTATCACGTATTGGAGCACAGATCCCCTCATGAGCCGCAGAATCCTTCACCCTGTTCATGGGACTGCTCAGGCTCCTTTCTTCCAGGCTATGCGAATACGCACACGTATTCCAGTAACTGAACATGATCGTATGGTGTTGGAAATCCTTGGAAGATATTTCGACCATCTTCAAGGAAAGGATCTGGCCAGATGTTGTGTTGATGGGCGTAATTCCATTAAAGATGGCTGGGCAGAAAGAAAACGAGTACTTACCGAAGATTGTTCCTCCAGATGGGCAGGTTACATCACAAAGAAATCCAATGACTCTTGGAATACCGCTCGCCGCAACCAAAGGCGTCATCTCTCAGATCTCGAAAGTGCTATCTCGACAATCGAGAAGAAACTTGTTCTTCCAGTCCACAGCCAATCAGAGCGAGAGGCTATTAGAAAGAAAGAGGCCGAAAACGCCAAGGCTGAGAGCAAGAAGCCCAGAAAACTTATCTTCGGATATAGAACCAAACACGAACACGCCATGAAACGCCAGAGGCTGGATCATCTAAAATCTGAGCGAGATAGTCTAAAAAAGAATCTGGACAATTCAGTGGTACATATAACCAGGGGAGGAAAACAGCTTCTCAAGAACCGGTTGCACTTGGATGAAGCAGGATCGGAAGAATTCAACTGGTGTGCCAAATGGCGTGCCAAGAGATTCACGTTCGGGGCAAACGGGGAAAAAGGAGTGATCTATGGTAACCAGACCATAAGAGTCTCTCCAGATGGCACAGTTGATATTGATCTACCGGAGAAGTTCTCTCGTCTGGCAAACAGCACTACCCGAGGTACCACCCGTTACCGGTTGGATACCAAAGCCATCTTCAGCTACCGCGGTAAAGAGTGGCTCTCCCAGGTGAATGCCAACCGAGCTGTCGCCTATGAGGTGGTCTTTGCAGCCAAAGGACGAATCTATCTGGATGCCAGCTTTACCCCAGAGTCTTCTGAATGTGTTCCCGACTTAAACAAGCTGTTGAAAGACCTAAAATTACGAGTTCTTAGTGTGGACCTGAATCACGGGTTTCTTGCTCCTGTGGTTCTCGACCGTTCAGGTAACATGATCAGCCGTCTGAATCATATTCCATTTATTACGGAGGATCTATCAGCATCTCGCAGGGATGGTCATCTCCGCCAGGCAATCACAGATGTTCTGAATATTGCCAAGTATTACGAATGTTCTATGATTGTGGTGGAAAATCTTGGATTTGATGAAATGCGCTCAATAGGTCGTGAAAAGCAGGCATCTTCGCCTTGGTTTAGAAGGACAGTCTGTGGAATGCCCACTGCTAAGTTCAGAGACCGTTTGGCATCTATGGCAATAAGGCATGGTATAGCCGTAGTAGGTGTACCTGCTGCATATTCGTCTATTTGGGGAAAAGAGTATTGGCAAGATGCTCTTTCATCCAAAACTCATAAGATCTCGGGGCATACCGCAGCTGCGGTTGTCCTTGGAAGAAGAGCACTCGGGCAACGAGCCCGACGTAAAACACAGGCAAGTCCAGGTGTAATCACATCCGAGCGGAGAACCTCAGGGTTCTATAGCATCGAAGAGGCGGAGAAGTCTGCCGGTGTGGTGAGCTACCACGTGTGGAGCGTCAATGGCAAGGAACCCAAGTGCGAGGAAACCCTGAATGATACATTACGACGTGAGGGATTCGGACAAATTGTCCGTGTAAGACCCAAAGCGCCCGGTACCATCTCGGGGCGATCCAGGTCGGCTAAGACCGTTCGCGCCGACCAGGTGTCACTAAAAGACACTTACGAGGAACGGTTGACGAAAGCATCATCCAAGCCCACAACAGTATGTTTATAGGATATATGAGATAGCCAAATCGCGTATTGGGTGCCAAAACAATCGCAATGAGCATGGAAAGTCCGGCGATTAAAGTTGCACTTGACAAACTGCGAGGAGGATGAAGAATAAGTAAAACAGCGACACAAACAACCCCGACGAGAAGCAGTCCTAAAATGACCAGATGTTTTGCTTGAGGCATTGTCATTACCAACAAATGCCCAATCAACGGACTGGCTGCCGGTGAAGGAATGCCGGTAAACCCCATAGGGTAACGAATAACGTTATCGATGAATGCCACCGGGTTTCGGACAAACACGACAGTGATTGCAGGCAATAAAACAACGGATATAGATGCAGCCATTCGTGTAAACTCTTTTCTCCCGTACTTATAGTACACTGCCACCGCTAACAGTACTACCAGGGGCCAAGCAGTTAATTTCAAAGAACAGGCTATCCCCAAAACCAGCCCTGCCGCTATAGGTTTTGATCGACGTTGCAGTACCAACCCGAGAAACAACAACGCCAAAACCGGTAGGTCATCTCCGCCGGTCACCAAAGGTAAAGCGGCAGTCGGTAATATACAAAGCAGTTGTAGGGCTCTAAAACGCAACTCTTTTGAGCAGGATCGCCAGTAGTATACAGCCAAAGCACTGACGCACAATGTAAGGAGGGTAAAGACGATACGGGGATCACGAAAGATTAGGGGTAAACTTTTGATCCCCTTCAAAGCACCCAGTACTGCCATACCGGGCAAATAGGGGAAATAGGCCTTGTATCCATTAGGTGATATATGTAAAGACGCATGTGATCTGATAATTTGGTAAGGGTCATGGCCGTGAAGCAACAACTTTCCTGCCCGCCCAACCACAAAAACTTCAGGCTGAGCATGCAAAGCCGATGCCCCTTGTGCTGTCCACAGAACCTCCAGAGCCAGGGGGATTAAAGTAACACCAAGTAGCATGGTGAAAAACAGCACCACTCTTATAATCTTGATATGCCTGGAATCTGATACAGTCTTAGCGACTATCAAACATACCATCGCCCCTATGGTATAAGGAATAACCGCTATCATCCCCCATTGGCGATATAGTGGAAAGCTTGAGACAACTATAGTGCCAAGTGCGAATAAAGCCGACAAAAAATAGAGAATGGCATCTTGCAGAAGTGGCGATAGACCAGTCCAGTGCAGTCCCAACCGATGCAATTTCGAGTTGGTCTTATGCGACAAATCGTATGCTGGCATACCGGTTGTCATTAACCTGTTCCAGCTAATATCGGAGCTGATGTCACAGGCGAAACCGTTATACTGCCCCCACAGGGAGTAATATGATCCGAAAGCATTAAATGATGATAGGCATTAGGAGGAGTTATCCAAAGCTCACTTGAACTCGGGCAAACAGCCTCAGAGACATTCGAGTATTTCAAGGAAAAGGAGGCTGATTGTTGTGGGCTCAACACAACCGTCAAAGGCGACGAACCTATCACCGGTTGCTTGATCACAGTCATGGGAATCAAGCTTCCGGTTGATGTCAACAAACCCAATCCCGGATATCCATACAAAGAACAGCGGGAGGTTCCAACATTCTTCAAGATATAAGTCACAACAACTTCACCCGCTGCTACTTGGGCATAGCCTTTTTGAGCGATAAGTCCATCGGTGCGACATCTTGACACCGAAAGAGCGGCGGTAGTCGTTGTACTGCTGTTTGAAGTGCCGTAAGTGGTCGGCGTGGTTGGAAGATGTTGATGATGATAGGATGGCAAACGGGGATGGCTTATCCCAGCGGGCCCTGAGGTAGAACAAGCGCTAAACAACACTGCTAAAACTGCTAGAACCGGCAACAAGACCAGCGAAATACGTAACCTTGAAGTCGTCGACAAAGCTGTATATCCGCTGGGGTTGTAGTTACTCAAGAGGTAAAGTCCTCCGGTTTTACTTCGTTGAGAAACTGCCTGAACTGGCCCACCAACTCGTCAGAGTCATCCTCTCCTTCGTCATCGTTTAAGTTCAAAATCATACCCTCAGAATCCATCAGATCATCAGCAACATAGAGGGGGGTATCTGTGCGAACTGCTATAGCCACCGCATCAGAAGGGCGCGCTGAAATAGCATGGACCGTTCCAAATGCATTTAAATATATATCCGCATAAAAGGTGGCGGACTGCAGTTCTGTTATGATAACGCTTTCTATCTTGACACCCAAAGCATTAAAAAAATCCACTATAAGATCATGCGTCATCGGTCTCGGTGTTGATATACCTTGAAGTACAAGTGCTATTGCCGTTGCTTCAGGGATTCCGACAAAAACCGGCAGTATTCTATGTGCTCCTCCAGTCTCTTCAAGCAGCAACACGGGTGTATTTGAATGTAAATCAACTCTTACCGCAGAAAGCCGAACTTCCACCATGTTTAAAAAGTTTAGTCGTTTTTCAACCTACTTGTCATGCAAATAAGTTCAAATATTCTTAAAGGCTTGTTGTAACAAGACTGACCTGAGTTGTTGACCAAGGCTGGCCAGCTCATTCAACATTTGACCTGCCTTTTGCTGGGCTTTTGGGTTACGCTGGCGAAGCAAAGGAGCAATTATCTGTTCCAAAAAACCTGTTTCCCTGTCAATGGCATTTTTGTAAATACGAAGATGGCGTGGGTGGATACCGAAAGCACGAAAGGAAAGGAGTATCTTGACAGCCTCAACAGACAGTTCATCATAAACAGGCTCACCTCCTATCATTTTCGGCTGCAGAAACCCAAAACTTTCCAGTTCGGTCAGTCCTCCTAGTGTAATTCCGGTAAGATCACACACCTCTTCTATGCTAAATCCGGCATTAAACCCGACAACAGTATCTTCATCAGAACCGGCATCTAAACTGGAAAGAACTGTTGGAGCAGATCCAAGGGTATCAGGTCCAAGGGTATCAGCTGGAGGCAGAGATGTTGGTGTGGGTGTCGATGTTCCATTCTTCGAAATCCCTTTTGCATCCGAAGAGTTGGCATTGGGATTAATGCTTGTAACAGCAGCGTTGCTTGCACCGTTGTCGGGGTTTACGGTACCTTCACTGCCACCCCCAACATCTTTCGAGTCTTGCGTAATCAAAAGTGGAGTGGGCAAGGAGTTGGAAGCAGGTGAATCCTCGGATAAAGTATTCGGATTGAAAAGGCTTTCTTGTTGTTCGAACGGCCCGCCTTGTTCAAGCTTCCTTTTAATCACCCTCAAAGGCAAAAAGTGCTCTTTTTGCTGATACAAAATCCAACGCAACCTTACTATGTCAGAATCAAAAAATTTACGGAAGCCTGAGGGAGTACGCTGAGGGTCAAGTAGCCCTTGACTCTCTAAAAAGCGGATTTTAGAGATCGTAATATCTGGAAACTCTTTTTTCAAATGAGCAAGCACATCTCCTATAGACAGGTAATCTTGTTCATTTAAATTTTTCATGGTACTGGCGGAGGTGTAACTTTATCAGATCCACTTGCCGAATCGGACACAAAAGGAGCGAAAAAGTGGAACTTGAACTTTCCTATTTGCACTTCATCACCATTGAACAACTCAACCTCTTCTGTACGCTTTTGATTGACATAGGTCCCATTCAGTGAACCAAGATCACGTACCAGATACTTGTCCCCATGTTTTATAAACTCCATATGCCTTCTGGAAACACTGACATCATCTAAGAAAATGTTGCTATCGGGATGTCGGCCAACTGAGGTTTTCTCGCTGTCCAGCACATAACGCATACCGGCACTTGGACCTCTTTTGACTACCAATACAGCAAAGCCTGAAGGGATGTCGTCTATCGGAACCGCAATCTCTTCAGAGGTTATTTCCGAAGGAGTGTCCAGCGGAACAAAGTTTATTGTGGTTGGTTCGCCAGAGGATTTGGTCAGTATAGTTCCACACGATGAACAAAAATTGGCATCAGGTGAGTTGCGGTGTCCACAGTTTTGGCAAAACATCACTCCGCTCCATTCCCGGATGCATCGTCGTGAACAGACTCCGAAGAGACCAGCTCACGATAGTGCTCTTTATCCAACAACCTACCCTGAGGGGCCAACTTGTCAATCTCGGCGCTATATACATCTAAGATACACAGCCATCCCTGACCATAGGGATCCTGATTTATATATTCGGGGTTGGACTCTAGAAGGGTATTGACTTCGCGAACTGTCCCTGAAACCGGCGCATACACTTCAGAAACAGACTTGGTTGACTCCAATTCACACAGGACAGCTCCGCTATCAACCTTCTTACCTATTTGCGGCAGTTCTACAAACACTACATCTCCCAGGGCATCTTGAGCATAATCAGTTATCCCAACTTTAACCCTACCATCTTCCAACCCAACCCATTCGTGATCACTCGTGTAATATAAATCTTCCGGAAACTCCACAACTGATTATTCTAACGCATTTTTCATAACTTGGAAAAATACAGTTTAAAAATATATAAATATCCTTGGCTCAACTAACGAACTGCTCTATCAATGTCGCATATCGATCTCTAAGGGTTGTTGCGTGAGCCATAGAAGATGCTTCCGCCCAAATATGGGTTATCGGATCTTCTGGATCGGGAACGATTAAAACCCAGGTATCATCTTCTATGATTTTAATACCATCAATAAGGACCAACTTTTTGTTCTTCACTCTCTCCATAAGACTACGCATAACCGCACCTTTTTGTGTAATAGGTGTAACTACACCCTTGTGCACGATAGCGGCTTTAGCGGGAATGGCGGATAGGATATCGGATATCTTCATCTGTACAGAGCTGAGTAACTCAAGTAAATTAACTAAAGTAGCTACAGCATCATAGGCAGGCAAGAACCGGGGGAATATAAATCCTCCGGCTTGGCTGGCAGCAAAGTCTACCTTGTTTTCCCTCAAATTCGCTGTTTCCATCAGGTGAGCATCAGACAGTTTCGTCCAAAGTATTTGCCCCCCTACATTTTTACAAATTTCTTCTGCGGCCCGGCTGGCTGCAACCGGAAGTGCAATTACCGGTCGATGGGAGGAGGTAAATCGGTTTGAGTTGATCAGCAAAGAAAGTAACAGCACCAAGGCCTCATCGTTTGTCAAAAGCCGCCCTGTGTCGTCAATGATGGCTATATGATCACCTCCTGGATATATAACTGCACCAAGTTGAGCTCCAGAAGATTTCACCAACTCCGCCACTCCCGCAGCATGAGCGGACTTGTCAAAACTCAGTATTTCCTTGGTTGAAGCATACGGATTTATAACCAGCACTTCAGCCCCCAGCTTGGACAACACCACAGGCATAACAAAACTGGCAGTACCGTAAGAATAGTCAAGAACAATCTTGAACTCGGCGGAACGAATAGCCTCCACATTGACGTTTTTCATCAACTCCAACGTATAAAACTCCAGTGCGCGGGAGGGAAAGTCTATGTCACCTATTTCTGATGCCGGAGCTCGGCGAAAGTCCTCCCTATAAAATAAACGCTCTATTTTACGCTGCGCAGCCTCATTGATATCTATACCGTCCGAATCAAAAAACTTGATTATTACCGACTGCAGGTCCCCGGCAAGCAACCGGACGGTTATCCCACCTTGGCTTGAACTTATACGCGTCTGAAATCTGGTCAAAGGGACAGTCGCCGCCTCTAGGTCGCTAACGTTGACTCCCGCCAAATTCAAACCAACCATCATTGCGCGTTTCAAGGCCCTGGCTGATCTACTTGAATCTCTTGAACAGGTGACGGTAGCTCCTTTTGGTAAAGTAGCGGCATAAGCCATTGACAGTCTAACCGCCAACTCGGGTGTCAAATCTACGTTTGCCAAGCCGGACACTCCTTGCCTGCCAAAAAGGTTCCTGGCCCCTTTTGACTCCCATACGATTGAGGAGTTGACGGTGGCTCCCGCCTCAACAGTTTTAAACGGATATACCTTTATTCCGGCACTGATCTGTGCGTGTGCGCCTACAAAGCATTCCTCTCCAAGCACAGCATCTGTTCCACACTCAACACCTTCACGAAGATCACAAGAGTGTCCAATTACACAGCCTAAAAGACGTATACCCGGGCCCAGATAAGAGTTGTCATGTACTATGCAACGTTGAAGCAACGCCCCTGGCCCAACGGTTACATTGGCTCCGATAACCGTGTACTCTCCCAGGTTGGCGCCGTCGGCAATACGGGAGTTTGCACCAATTAAAACAGGTCCGGTAATCTCAACATCCGGATGAACCTCTGCACCCTCTTCCAACCATATACTTGGCCTCAGGGCAAACCCTGCAACATCTACGCCAACTTTGCCGTCTAAAATATCTTTATGTGCCTGCAAGTAAGCTTGTAACGTGCCCACATCTTCCCAGTAACCTTCTGCTATATAACCGTAAAGTGGCTTTTTGGCTTTAAGCAACAAGGGAAACACATCGGCGGAAAAATCAGACGGTTTGTCGGGAGGTATGAAGTCAAATATCTCCGGTTCCAATACATAAATACCGGCATTGATGGTATCAGAAAATACCTGCCCCCATGTAGGTTTTTCCAAAAACCGTTCAATGGTGCCATCTTCTTTGGTGATGACTATTCCAAACTCCAACGGGTTTGGGAGGGATTTCAAAGCTATAGTGGCAAGCGCCCTGTTTTGATTATGGAAACTTAAAACCTTCGTTAGGTCAATATCTGTCAGCACATCACCGGAAATGACTAAGAACTGTTCATCCAGTTTGTCTTTTGCGTTGTAAACGGAACCTGCGGTGCCGAGTGGGGTTTCTTCAGTTGCATAAACCATCTGCACCCCAAACTCGGAACCGTCCCCAAAATAAGTCCGTATTGCATTGGCCATAAAAGCCACAGTTACTACTATTTCATCAAAGCCGTGTTTTTTCAACAACATCACAACATGCTCCATCATTGGCTTGTTGGCCATTGGTAGCATAGGTTTCGGTTGATTAGATGTCATGGGGCGTAGTCTGGTTCCTTCACCGCCCGCCATTATTACAGCTTTCACAAAATACCGTCTTTATCGTCTTTATTTTGAGCTACGGCTTCTCTCAGTCCATAAGACTTAACAGCTAAGGGAATGTAAAGCATTAGTGCATACCAACCCAGTATTAAACCTCCTATCACAAAAGTCCATGCTAAAAACAGCACCACCTTATCTATACTAACATAACTCGCAACGGAGGCATGTAAGAGAAAAAACGGTAGTGCGGACATTAAAACAAGCGTCCCTGCTTTGCCAACCCAAACTACATCGATATGCGGTGCACGGAGTAGCCCAAGGATCAAAACAGCCAGTGAAACTATAGATTCACGGACCAAAACAGTAACAATGATCCACCAGGGAACTAAACCGGCCAGACCTAGCGCAACTGCGACACAAACAATCAAAATCCTATCCGCCACAGGATCGGCAACCTTTCCGAAGTCGCTTACCTGCCCCAAATGACGCGCTAGGTAGCCATCAAGAAAGTCTGTTATACCGGCAAATCCAAGCAGCCAAAAGGCTGCCAACCAATGATGTCCGTCCAACATCAGCCAAACAATGACCGGCGCTAAGAGTATTCTTAAAGCTGATATGGCATTTGGAATGGTAAAGTAATGCTTAGAGGGTGTTGCCGTCACAACTCATGAGTACCATCCAACAACATCAACAGCTATATCACAAGCCCCCGCATGATTATAGAAATTCACCTGACCGTTTGAACCCACCCCGACTGTTACAAAGTTTGGAATAGTCTGATTTGCCAACCAGTTTAAACTTGAAACAGTTGATTGAGAAGCACCTGAAGGCCAAACTGTGAGAAAACTGGGTTTTGTGGTGTTGGTCACAGTTACATTTAGAACTACAGCTTGAACACCGACTGACGGAATTGGTCCCACCCCTGTCATTTGGACAGATAAGTTCTCGGGGTTGGTTGTCTGCCCGCTAGAGTTTTGTACAGTGCCACCCAAAGTCTTTCCAGTACATTCGGTGGTGTAACTAACCCGAGAAGGAGTTGAGGTAGCAGATCTTGTATCACATATTCGATACGGTGTGATACCTGTAAACATAGTACCGCCTACCCCGGCTGTAGTACTTGGGCCGGGGCTGTACCATCCGGACACATCCACCGCCACATTGACCGAACCACTATTGTTGTAAATACTGATACTGCCACCTGTACCCAGTGGAACAACTACAGCATTCGGCACAATCTGGTTGGCGACAAAATTCAAGTTGGAGGCTGTTGGTCTTGTCGACCCGGTTGGCCATACATCAAGATAACTAAGGGGTGCGCTTCCACCAATTGCAGTAACGTTCAACACAACTGCCGCCGCATTGGAGGGAACCTGTGGAGTTGTTGAAGTAGGTGCGGGACAGGACGTCGTGGTACAAAGATAAGTACCTCCAACTGTTACGTTTAAAGTTTGACCGGCACCAACCGGCATGCCGGAATTATTCTTGCCGTCACATTGTGCATCAACACCGGATAACTTGCTTGGATTACCGCTTCGGGTATCACATATACGATACGGAGCAATCGGATTCAGCAACCCTACCCCGGGTAGTAAGGGGGCCGGTGTAGAGGTATTAGGCTGGACAGCGTACCCTGAAGTCACGTATCCCTCAACATCCACAGCTATATTGGTAACACCATAATGATTATAGATAGAGATGCATCCGGTGCATGAAGAACTGCTGCCTAAAGCAACCTCAACCAGGTTGGGAACTGTATCGGAAGGCGTAAAGTTCAAACTTGAAGCTGTCGGCTGGGAAGAACCTGCGGGCCAAATGGTGAGAAAACCGTTCGTGGTCGGTTGAATGGCGGTAACATTAAGTACGACAGCTACAGCCCCAAGCGGTACGCCGCCACCTGTTGTGCCCGTTGGATTAGTACCGGCAACCTGTATGGTCGTAGTAAGAGCGGATCCTAATGGATCACCGGCATTGTTGGTGCCGTTGCATTGTGCATCAGTTCCGGATAACTTGCTTGGATTACCGGCACGGGTATCACATATACGGTACGGGACTAATGGGGTATATGAACCGGTATTGGACTGAGTGATGGTGTATGGAGCGGTAGCAACCGGAGTTATATCTGATGAAGTACTTACTGTAAGACTGTAAGTACCGGGTGTTGCAGGGCTTTCCATATCGTTTATCAACAAGGTGACAGCAGTTCCGGCAGGAATAGATGAGCTTGTAGACGAACCCGAAGGCGGGCTTGAAGACAGGGTGATCATCACTGTTGAACTGCCAGGCATCACGGCAATCGACGGGGTATTCAAAGCGGTACCGCCTACAGTTAAAGTGTAATCATTGGATGATATCGGAAAGAAAGTCCCGGGCGGAGCCGACAACGTAATAGAACCAAATCCACCAATAAGGCCTCCTGTGGTAGATGTGGCAAACTGCACGGTATAAGAGACCCCGGGTGTGGTAGTACCGTCAAAAGAAAGACCGACTTGCGGTTTGGATACAGAGTTGGGGGTTGTCGTAGTATATGAAGCCGGCGATGTGGACATGGAAATATCCGATGAAGTACTCAAATCAAAAGAGCTGGTTCCGGGAAGAGTACTGACTACATCTTGTACGGTTAAAGTCAGACTGTCACCCGGGTTTATGGAGTTTACATCAATACTATTTTGGGTATTTTTTATGGTAACGCTAGCTTGAGCTCCCGCTGCTGCTACAGCCACTGAAATGACCCCGGCGGTAGCGCTGGGAGTAGTCGTATCTGTTATCGTATAGTCGTTTGTTGAAGGGGGGAAGATCGTACCGGGTGAAGCCGCTATTGTAATATTCCCAACTCCTCCTATAAGCCCACCCGTAGCAGATGGACTGAAAGCAAACTGATAAGTAGTTCCCCCGGCATTACCGGTTGTGCTTGAAAGAGCGATAACTTTTAAGTTTTGCGGTGTCGTAATAGGTGTGACGGAGTAACTGGTAGAAGTAGCAGGCGTTATATCTGTAGAGGTATAGGTGGATATAGTATAGGAACTTCCCGGTGTACCGGGTGTCAATACTCCTACAATCCCTATAGACCAGGTATCACTTGCCGCTATACGATGGGGAACCGTTACCGTCGCCACAGTAAAGTTGTCTGACACAGAAACAGCTGTAGCTGTTCCATCTGCCGATGAGTTGGTGGTGTCTGTTATCTGGTATGAAGATGAACTGGAGGGAAGTATTGTACCGGGTGGCGTCACAATGGTAACTGTGCCCAGGTTGGCAATGTTACCGGCACTTACGTGCCCACCCAGCTCCCCTTCCGTAGAACCAGTCATCGTACCTGCCGCGCCGACAGTATAAACAATCTGGCTTGCGGATGCAGATGTGGAGTTGAGAACGACTGTTGGCGGAGTCAGTTTTGTGGAAGCGGTGACATTATAAGTGGTGGAGGGGACAAATGATGTTTCATCACATGGTGAAGTCGGCGTGCACACAGAGTTTGAAGTAGCCGCAGCTGCCAGCATTACTTGCAATGCATATGAAGAGTTTGGGGTGGGCGGATTGATCACATCCCCAACCGTTAAAGTGACAACATCGCCCGAAGCAAGCAGTTGTGAGAATGTCAATGTCACCATGGACCCACTGTCAGCCAGTACCGCGCTTGACGCGCTGGCACTCTTGGAGGGTGCTGAACTATCGCTAAGATAGTAATCGCTGGATGAAGAGGGAAATACAGTTCCAAAAGGAGCGACTAGAGTAACATCACCTCCTGTTCCCGGTCCTCCAGACAGTATGTCAAACGGCAGTGTAAAATTGATTGAATAAGCTACCGATACAGCCCCGGCAGGCGATTCAGGCGTAGCGGTTGAACCGGTTGTATTGACACTAGCAGCCGGGGTTGAAAATGATCCGGAATTTGAACAAGGAGAACTTGGGGTGCCGGAAACGGTCAATGACGAACTCGCTTGGATTTGATCGGAAGAGGTTGCGACATCAATAGTTCCACTGGCTAAAGGATTGGTAACTTTATTTATTACTATGGACAAACTGTCACCCCCAATAACAGTCCCACCTACGGTAAGCACAACGGCGGTACCATTTGCAAGCAGAGTTACGTTCGATGGAGTAGCTGTACCCGACGGAGTAGTAGAATCGGTAATAGAATAGCCGGAAGTGGGAAACACCGTGCATACGGGAGCGGATATCGTTATTGTCCCAAGGCTTTTTATCAACTCTCCGGTAGAAGATGGGGTAACACTAATCGTCCAGTTACTGGATGCTCCTGCAGTAGTGGAAGAAGGTGCAACAGAAACAGATGTTAGCCCATTGGTGGCGGTAATTGAATAACTTCCAGTTGGAACAGGAACTATATCTGAAGAAGTACTGACATTGATGGTGTCAGCAGTAGATGTAACCGGCGGGTTAGTGACATCTCCTATCATTACGGTAACTGCGGTATTAACAGGAACAGGAGGAGGAGGAGGTGGCTGTTGATTCTTTACAGGTGGCAATGGTGCTAGACCAACGGTTGCTGTGGAACCGTTTGCAGCCAGTTCAACACTTGGACAAGTAGGTGTACCGGAGGGTACGGAAGGTCCACTTCCACAAACTGTTGTGGATCCGGCAACAACAGTATAATCAGATGCACTGGAGGGGAAGACAGTGCCAAACGGCGCTTGTAAGCTAATTGAGCCGTAAGTCCCTTGGAACGAAGTCGGTTGGCCCATCAACTCACCTTGAGAAGAGGTTGTAAAACCGACTTGATACGTAACCCCTGTGGCACCGGCTGCCGTGGTGGTCGTGGAAACAAGAGTCGGAGCAGAAACAGAGCTTTGAGGTAAGATAGAGTAGCTGGGTGTTTGGCTGGGAACAATATCGGAAGAGGTACTTACGGAAAGGGTATAGTTGTTGGAAGGAGAGTCGGGGTTTGTTACTCCATTTATAATAAGTTCAACCTCTATCGGAGATGATGGGGAACTGGCGGATATGTTGGCGGGTGCCGTAATCCCCAAAAACAGTGTAACTCGGGTGGAATTATCAAATGTGGTAATCACAGTGGGAGTAACACAGTACTGTTGAGACGTAGAAGTACATTGAGGCCAGTTTGAGGCACCTATCATATAAGCGCCGGCGCCACTTGACGGTGAAGGAAGTATGGTACCGGCAGGTGCCGATATAGTAATAGATCCATATCCGGCTACCAGTTCTCCATAAGTAAGCGAGGTATAGAAATTAACAACATAGGTAACTCCTTGAGCGCCGGCAGAGTAGCTGGTTAGCGTTACCGTTGGGCTGGTTACGGTAGATGAATTCACAATGGTGTAATTTTGTGAAGGAACAGGCAGATTGTCCGATGAAGTGCTCACGTAAACTGTATAGCCTCCCGAAGGACTGGGAGCGGGATTGCCGACATTTTCAACAGTTAGCTGCAGTGAATCACCTTCTTTTGCTTCAACGGTAGTCGAATGAGGCATAGTCATTGTTACAGTCGAAGAGTTGCTGTTTAGGTTCACATTCGTTGGAGTACCGCTGGCGGCGGGGGAGGTGGTATCCACAAGTGAGTAGTCGTTTATAGAAGAAGGGAATATCGTCCCGGGCGGAGCCGACAGTGTTATACTGCCCATGCCGCCTATCAAAGCTCCGTTTAGCGGAGAAAGCGAAAACCCTACCTGATATTCCACCCCTTGGGCATCTGCAGATTCGGTACTTAAAGTAACGCTTGGAGTAGATACTGACCCTGGAGCGACTACAGTAAAGGTCCCCCATTTGGACGTGGTATCAGTTTGAGTTGTAATCCATGCACTGTAAGAGCCGGCTGTGGGATTTGTAACACCATAAATATTAAGTATAACAGCATCCCCAGCCGATATGGGCGCTGGTATTTTCACACCGACATAACCATTACCAAAGATAACGCCTGTCGCTGTACCCGAATCAGAGCCATGTGTGCTGTCAGATATGAAATAATCACTTGTTGATGACGGAAGAACAAGACCAATTGGATAATAAAGATTAATCAGCTGCCCTGCAGTCAAGGAAGTGTCGACAGAAAAGCTTACCCCGAATGCTACTTCGGATGCTCCTTGTGCATATGAAGATTCTTTAATTGTTATAGCGGTAGTAGGAGTTTGGGCATAGACAGCATTTATTCCCGGCATTATTGTTATCGCTCCCAAAAGGAGCAGTACAACTATAAACTTATTAATCCGCTTATCGGCTTGTTTTACAACTTTCATTAATTACTTTCACCCTAACGCTATAAGACCTTTTGTCATTTACAAACTTCATAAGTATTCACTACTTATGAATACCTCATACTATTATCTTCAATTAATGCGCGATAAATTTCTAAATACACAATAGCACAGTAAAAGCAGTTATAGTATTTGATAGTAGTATTGACTATTGTAGCATACTTATAAACATATAAGGGAGTATATACGGGCCGTAGCGCAGTTTGGTAGCGCGCCTGCTTTGGGAGCAGGAGGTCGCGGGTTCAAATCCCGCCGGCCCGACTTTTTGTTCGCGGTTTATATGATGGCCTGTTTTGTATCAGGCTTGTTTGTAAACGGTTAACTGAAACCGGCAATACAAAAGAAACCGGCGGTCATGTGCGGGTGTAACTTAATGGTAAAGTTTCAGCCTTCCAAGCTGATGATGCGGGTTCGATTCCCGTCACCCGCTCTCCATTGTGATGTTCCTCATCCGGTGGTTTGAAGCGGCCAACCGGGAGGGAGACATTGCCACCACAACAGCTTTTGCGGAGTTTTGTGGATCTTTTTCATCCGGTTACCTTATACGTCCAAGTACCACTTTCCATTTATCTTCACACATGGCACATCAGGACTTTCATCCAGTGTTGATGAGTTTGCATTTATTACAGCATTACTCAATGCACTTTTGAAACTAACACCGGTGATCCCTGCTTCGGGGTTGGAATTTGACATACAAGATGGCGATTGGCCTGGTTCCTTGTTATTGCAAAAGTGACCAGTAACTACCACAACAGCAAAATTGCCGTTAGTCACAACATCCCCCAAGCTAACACTACCGGTAAGAAGTGGAGTTTTAACCCCAAGGGATTCTGCCACTGTTAGCCCTTTTACACACGATTTTTGTGTATCCGGTTTCACATATGTACACAGTTTCGTTAGAGGACCGCTTTGAGCGGCATGGAGGAAATCTGAAACTACAGCTTGCGGAGAGTTGTTGTTGGAGATGTCAACAACGATCAAACCGGCAGTTACCCCAACAATAACGACAACCGCAGCCAGAACAAGCATCCTGGGTTTAATAACTGCAGGTAAACCTTTAAGCCTGCCTAACCGGCCTTGGCTAAGCCCACCCGAGTGTTCAACGCTAGAACGATACTCTGGATCCGGGTGCAGCTCCGGCGGATACCAGTTACCATCCGATGCTTGCCACCAGCCAACTCCTTGTGATTTATAGCTCATTCGCTACACCTTCCTCCTTTAATGTATCTTAGATAATAAAATTATAATACCAAACTTTAATTTTTGGCAATTTTATTATAACCATATTTCCCTGCTGCTGGGCTATTATTAATGATAATGAGAGTAGATAAGATACTTCTGGCCAGTCCCCGCGGTTTTTGCGCTGGAGTTGATATGGCGACAACAGCCTTGGAGTGGATGCTTAGAATATTTGAACCGCCTGTGTGGTGTTACCATGAGATAGTCCACAATGTTAAAGTGGTGGAGAATTTCAAGGCAAAGGGCGTTATATTTGTCGATGACATAGACGAGGTCCCAAAAGGAGCACCCTTGATGTTAAGTGCACATGGCAGTGCTCCGCAACTGGTTGAAGCTTCGCGCGCCAAAGCGGGAATATTAGTAAATGCGGTATGTCCTTTAGTTACAAAAGTACATCATGAAGTTAAAACAAGGTCAGCCAAGGGTTATCAGATCATATACATAGCTCATCACAATCACGACGAAGCTATCGGAACTACAGGAGTTGCACCGAATGCAATACACCTGATAGAAAATATGGCAGATATGAACAGTCTAATTCAAACACACTCCTGGGACCTCGATACCCCCATAGCCCTTATAACTCAGACAACACTCAGCCAAGATGAGTGCCGGGAAATAAAAGCCAGAGCCATACAGTCTTTTCCGCGACTTTGGGCACCAAAGCACTCCGATTTATGCTTTGCGACAACCAATCGTCAAACTGCATTGAAGGAAATCGCCAAGCGGTGTGATACTGTGATAGTTATAGGGTCAGAAAACTCTTCCAACACTATTGCCTTGGAAAAAGTAGCCAAGGCGCAAGGGTGTAAAAATGTGCTGAGAATTGACAACACAGCCCAAATTCCTCAAGACTTGCATGCTACTGTGGGCATTACGGCGTCTGCATCAGCACCTGAAGATTTAGTTGACGAAGTAATAGCATATTTGAGTCCGAGAAACGGAGTAGAAGAGGTACAAATTTGTCTGGAAGAAGAATACTTTCCCTTACCGCTGCAACTGCGGAATTTACTCAAAGCCCTGACTACCGCTGTAGAGATAGCCACATTGGCACCCGTTTCGCCATAGCCGATTGCCAATGATCGGGTTAATAACCGCCAACCAGCCTTACGCTCAACTGGCAATAGAAGACTTCTATCGCCGTTACACCGGAGTCGAGTTTTCTCCAATCGTAGTTGTAATGGCGGCTTACCAAGAAGCTGCGAACATAGCTGCCGTCATAGATTACATACCTGAACAGATAGCCCACCCTAAATCAGGCCTCAATCCGGATGAAAACGATCAAACAGGTAACTTGAAAATATCAACACTTGTAGTTGTAGACGGCGGTAACGACGGAACCGACCGCATAGCACTTGAACACGGCGCATATGTATGCCGTCTGCCGTCACGACAAGGTCAAGGTGTGGCTTTGGGAGTTGGCTATGAACTTGCCGTCAAAAACGGCGCAAGTTATATAGTAACTATAGATGCTGATGGGCAAAACGATCCTAGAGAAATACCTCAGCTCTTGAAGCCGCTTTTATCGGACCAGGCTGATTTTGTTATTGCCTCGCGTAGACTGGGAACAGATGAAACCACCAACACATTTCGTAAGATCGGCGTACGCTTATTTTCAACCGTAATTAACTTACTCACCGGCCAGCACCTGACCGATACTTCAAACGGTTTTAGAGCTTTGAAGGCAGATATATTTAAAAATATCACGCTTAAACAGTCCCAATATCAGACGGCAGAGTTGATAATAAGAGCGATAAAACACGGATACCAGATTATTGAATGCCCCAGCGTGTGGCACCCAAGATCTTCGGGGCACTCCAAGAAAGGAAACGATCTGATGTTCGGACTGCGCTATGCAAAAGTCATAACCACTACATTTTTGGAAGAAACATTCAGACGACCACCAACTTAGACAAACTTACTATTTTGACATGCTCTATCAAATAACTCCTGTAACTTATTTTGCAACTGTTCACTTTTTTGTTTCAATACTGAACGTGGAATCGTAGAAGAGCTCTGAAGTGAACTTTGTTCATCCGAAAACCACATCGGTTTTCCTACTACAATGACTACCTTCTGCCGCCTTGGTAACCACTTACCTTTTGGCAAAGCATTTTCTGATCCCCCTATACCAACCGGGATAATAGGAATTTTGGCCTTCATTGCTATGTAAATAGTTCCATCAAACAACTCCCCTATCTTCCAACCGGTTTTTCGCGTACCTTCCGGAAACATTACCAGCACCTCTCCGTTGTTGAGCACATCTATAGAAGAGTTGAATGCCTTGCGATCAGGAGTGCCTCTTTTTACCGGAAAAGCTCCAAAAGTACTCAGTACAAAGCCCGCCGGTTTGTATTTCCATAAAGAGTCTTTGCCCATATAACGAAGACGCCTGCGTGTCAACAAAGCCACAAGGGCAAAATCAATAAACGACCTGTGTGATGGTGCTAACAAGTAAGCACCTTTCTTTGGTATATTCTCCGCGCCTTTTATCTCTGGGTTCCATAACAGCTTGACTATCGCCACAATCAACAGTCTGACAGTGCCATAAGCCGCAACCTTCCAGGCGGACTTCACCTTACCTGACAAACTGTTAATTGAATCCGATTTCACTTTCAAACCGTTCCTCTTCAAGTGTCTTTTAGTGACACACGAGCGGCTGGTGCTCCAGCCGTGCAGCCTCGGGATGATATATTCATCCACACACCCCAACAGGTGTCAAGGCTGCTTCCCGATTAAGGGCGGTCACTGCCTCGTTCTCTAAATTCGAACGAGCGG